>JBOHRL010000071.1:0-38348 GCA_050732695.1 Longimicrobiales bacterium
CGCGTGATCCCGCGCGTCCGGACGTGACCGTCCTGGCTTCACGTCCTGCGCGAGACCCGCTTTCGCCGGGACGTGACCCAGCAAGGAACGTTCGCGACTCGACAGACACCCTCAACAGTTCCTTCAAACACACCCAACAGTTCCTCCAAACACGGTGCTACACGTTCCGAGGGCGACGCCTCATTCCGTGACCCGTGGTCTCCCTGCCTGCGCTTCAACAGTTCCTTCAAACACAATCATACGTCGCGTCGGGTGGTTATCCCGGCCCCCGCCCCAACAGGTCCGAGCACCACCACGCTTCAATAACTGCTCCGCCGCGATGCACCCCTGCCTGGCCCCCGGCGACCGGCGACCACCCGTGCGGAACCAGATCTCATTCCCACCGGAACGATCGAATTTACGTTCACGGCAATGCGTATCAGCGGATGGTGCGATACTTCTCGAGCAGCTCCGTCTGCCGTGTATGCGGGTCGACTTCCTCGCCGCGAATGAACACGTGAACGACCTCGGTCAGCAGCTCGAACGGATCGCCGGACCAGACGACGAGATCGGCATCCATTCCGGGTTCGATTGTGCCGTAGGTGGAATCGATGCCCCATACACGAGCCGGATTCGTCGTGACGGCTGCAAGCGCGGCATCGTACGGCAACCCGTACGAGACGGCGTTGCCAGCAAACTGTTTCAGGTTGCGCGCGTTGTGAGCATCGAACGATGCAAAGACGACGGTCACGCCGGCCGCGTGCAGGCGCGCCGCATTCTCAAACGTGATGCCCATGCTCTGGAACCCGGGGATGTTCGTGAGAGGATTGATGATCACCGGAACGCTGGCGGCCGCGATGGCATCGGCCACCATCCAGGCCTCCGAGGCACCGACGAGGATGACACGGATCCCGACTTCCTCTGCGAGGCGCAATGTCGTGAGGATATCGCTTGCGCGATGAACAGTGACCGCAAGCGGGACATCACCGGTGAGAACGGGTTGAAGTGCTTCGAGATCGAGACGACTAAGCACATAATCGCGATGGCGATTTTCCTGCCATGCTTCCCGGTTCTGTTGGAAATCGCGCGCATCGGCGAACGCTTCACGCAACTCCATGATTGCTGCCGCCCGCGAACCGCCGGCCATCGCGGAACCAGCCTCGCCCAACGTGACGTGGACCGCCGTGGGACTGCGCAAAACCATGTCCGTGACGCGCTGGCCAGCGAGGCTGATGAGTACACTCTGGCCGGCGATGAGCGAACTGCCGTTACCCGGTGCGACGATCGCACGAGTAATGCCTGCGACACGCGTGACGGGGATCGTGGAAGCCAGGGGATTGATGGCGTCCATGACGTTGAACGCGGCCGTGAATCGGTCCAGCGTGGTGGCGGCATCATTGGTCCCATCGACGGCTCCGATTTCGACGATGCCGAGGGACGTATAACTGTCGAGGAAACCGGGCGTGACGGTCAGGCCGTTCCCGTCAATGACGCGAATGCCCGCAGGCGGACTGACACTCGCGCCGACAGCTTCAATGCGCCCGTCGCGTACCACAATCGTCCCACGTTCAAGGGCTGGCCCCGCGATAGTGTGGATCCGGGCGTTCGTGATGGCGACCGTCTGCGCTCGAGCAGTGCTCGCGGCGATGACGATGAAACCGGCTGCGATCACGCTCGCCACGCGAGCATGCCACCGTAGCCGGGACACTGTCCGAGCGGATGCCGAAGAATTGTGCTTCGAGGACATCTCATCCAGGCTCTCGATGTTCGATCCAGCGTTTCGACATACGTTCTCGATACTCATTTCCGCACCTCGGTCCCGGGCTGTCCCAACATGACGTCAGCCACGCGATGCGTCGATGGATCGGATCGATCGTACAGGAGCGCACCATCGATAAAGACTTTCTCGGCCTTCGCATAGACAGAGAAAGGATCGGCGCTCCAGATCACGACGTCTGCGTTCTTTCCGGGTTCGAGGGAACCGGTGACGTCATCGATGCCGAGAGCTTTTGCGGGATTGATCGTAAACCAGCGCACCGCTTTCTCGTACGTGACGTCCATCCCGGCACGACGGCCGGCCGCGATTGCCTTTGCGGCCTCCTGGTTCAGGCGTTGCATGCCCTGTGCATCGTCGGAATGGACGATCGCGCAGGCACCGGCGTCATCGACGAGCGCAATGTTCTCGACAATGCCGTCATATGCTTCGAGCTTGAAGCCCCACCAGTCGGCCCACAGGCTGGCGCAGATGCCTTCTGCCGCGAGCATGTCGCGGATCTTGTACGCTTCAACGCCGTGATGGAAGCTCGCGATTCTGTAGCCAAACTCCTTTGCAATGTCGATCATGGTCGCCATCTCATCGGCCCGGTAGCAGTGGTTCTGGACGAGGATTTCGCCGCGCAGCACGCCGGCGAGTGTTTCCAGCTCGAGATCTCGATCTGGCCGTGTTGCGGGATCAGCGCCACCGCGCTGCCAGCGATCCCACTGCTCGCGATATTTCTGGGCGCGGATCCATGCTTGACGGTAACCAGCGACGTTGCCCATGCGGGTCGAAGGCGCGCGACCCTTGTCCCGTCCGTACACGCGCTTCGGATTCTCGCCGCACGCCATCTTGAGACCGTGTGGCGCATCGGGAAACTTCATGCCCTGGTACGTTCGCGATGGAACGTTCTTTACCGTTACGCCGCGTCCACCGAACAGGTTCGCAGAACCTGGCAGGATCTGCATAGCCGTCACGCCGCCCGCAATGGCCAGGCCGAATTGCGGATCCTGTGGCCAGATCGAGTGTTCGGCCCACACCTCCGCCGTGTTCGGGTCCGTCATTTCATTGCCATCGGAAACAGCATCGACGCTGGGCGCCGGATAAACGCCGAGGTGCGAGTGGCTGTCGATAACGCCCGGCGTCACCCATTTGCCAGTGCCATCGATGACGCTTGCACCGGCGGGCGCAGTCAGATTCGGCCCGACCGCCGCCACCTTGCCACCCTGTAGCAGAACGGAAGCGTTGTCGAGGCGAGGCCCGGCGGCCGTCAGCACGGTCGCGTTGCGAATCAATGTGACGCCCGACGGCGAAGGCGCGTACGTCGATGGAAACGGCTCCTGCGGCTGCTCGACATCAACGCGCACTGGCGGCGGTGACGCCGGTGGCGCCGACGAGTTTGCGGTGGCGCACGCGGCGAGGAACAGTGCCGCCGAGGCAGGCAACAAGGGCATTCGTGGCATCGCAACTCTCCGGGAACAGGTTGATGGCGCTATCACGCCACAGCGCAGTAGTCTCGCATCTCGCGCCAATCTGCGGCGTCGAGGGCAGCGCGAATCTCGGCTCTGGGTCCAGCGCCCGAGACCGCAGCGAGCACGAACACGCCGCGGAACGCATTCAATCCGGCTGGCGCGATGACCGGCGCAGCGTATACGGTCTGGCCGATCTTGCGCGGATCGACATCGACAAACGCGGCCATTCGTCTGCCGGTCTCCGCGACCATTCGTGCGAACGCCTTGCCGACAGGACCGGCACCCCACACGATCACACGATCCACCCCATCGAGAAGACTGGCGGCGAGGTGGTGGACCTTGCAACGCCTTAATGCGTCCTCGGTGTAGCGCGCGTCCGTGCGCGACAGCCGAGTCTGGCTTTCTCGCCAGTCGAGCAGCACCTCCGGCACGTTGGCAAGCCGGCCACCCGCGCGCCACAGGCGAAACACGAGATCGTAGTCTTCTGGCCACGCGGTCTCGCGGTAACCGCCGGCCCGTTCGAATGCGGCCCGCCGCACGAGCAGCGTGGGATGCGCGATCGGACATTCGACGAACAGATCGCGCTCGAGCAGGGCTGGCTCGGACAGCGAATTGATCCAGAGTTCGTAGCGCCGAGCACCATCTTTCACAGCCGAGCGGGGAATGTAGCGGATGCGCGTGCCACACGCGACAACGTCGGGTCGTGCGTCGAGATAAGCGATCTGCCGTTTCAGTCGATCGGGGCTTGCAATATCATCGGCATCCATGCGTGCGAGAAGTGGCGCACGCGATGCACCAGCCGCGACCTGAAGCGCGCGGACAATGCCGCGTGGCGGCATATGAGAAACGCGAACGCGTCCGTCCCGCGTCGCCCATGCATTGAGGATGTTCGCGGTGTCGTCCGTGGAGCCGTCATCGACAGCGATCACCTCGAAATCGCCGAACGTCTGCTCTTCGAGTGAAGCGATGGCATCACTCAGGTATGCGTCTGCGTTCCGACACGGCAGCAGGATCGAAACGCGGGGGTCGCGCAACCGATCCGCCGACCCCCGTGGCCGAGGCGATGTGCCTTGCGCCTGCTTGCTTTCGTGACGACGCCGTGGGGCCGTTGACGGTTCATTCACCCGGTGATTCTATCGAACGGGCGCCAGGCTGCCCAGACTCCGGCTTCAGTATCGATCCGCTGTGAAGGATCCCGAATCGTCTGTGGGAAGATCCGTCGTCAGGCGCCAGAACCCATGCATGGTGCCGCCGCGCAGCCGCCCTTCATGCGTCAGCTGGAAGCCCCAGTACTCGCCATCGATGAGGAGATCGCCGAAGAACTCGAAGTCGATATCGCCATCACTGTCGAGATCCGCTTCTGCGGGTGTGTCGGTCGTGATGTGGATGATCTCGACACCGCGGTCCAGGTAGGACCAGTCAACCGTCACGTCGGCACGCCCGCCGCGTTGCCGCGTCACGGTGATCGTGCCGACGATCGCGTCGCCGAGTTCGCCATCGACTGTGCCGGCGAGAGAATAGACGCCCTCGAAATCGCGGCCATCGATGCCGAATGCGTCCCAGTGACATGCGGTAACAGGCAGGAAGGCGAGGGCCAGAACGAATCGGAAGCGCTGCATTGTTGCCGTCCCGGATCGGGGTCCATCGACCGCCGTTACAAAGATGAGGCCAGAAGGTTCCCGTTGCACGGCCCCTCACGTTCAACCCGCCAGAAGACAATCAGTTATCGGGCAGGACCTCGGGGGGACAGCGAACCGCGAAGCTCCGGCGTTCCCCAAGAACGTCCACAGGCGCGGACGAAGCGGCGTCCTCAAAGACGGGCAGGGCCGCGCGCGCAACGGGATCGCGCCGGGATCCAACTACGGATGCGTAATCAGCGACCAGCGGTGTCGGCCGTCGGGCGACCGAGCGTGCTGCGCAGATAGCGCGCCGTGTGACTCTCCTCGATGTCTGCAATGTCGAGCGGGTGGCCCATGGCGACGACGCGGCCGCCGGCATCGCCTGCATCGGGACCGAGGTCGATGATCCAGTCGGCTGCGCGGATCACATCGAGGTTGTGTTCGATGACGACAATGGTGTGGCCTACGTCGGTGAGTCGGCGCAGGACGGCGAGGAGTTTGCGGACCTCGGCGCCCGAGAGGCCGGTGGTCGGCTCATCCATGATGTAGAGGCGACGGCCCTGTCGCTTGCCGGCGCCGATCAACTCGCGAGCGATCTTGAGACGTTGTGCTTCGCCGCCGGAAAGGGTTGGCGCCGGCTGTCCGATGCGCAGGTAGCCAAGGCCGACCTGTTGCAATTGCCACAACATCTGGCCGAGGCGATCCTCGCGAATGAAGAAGCGAATCGCTTCGTCAACGGTCAGGTCGAGAACTTCGCGAATGTTCCTGTCCTTGTACGTGACTTCAAGCGTCTCAGGGCGGTACCGTTTGCCGGCGCAGATCTCGCACGGCACGTACACGTCGGCCAGGAACACCATCTCGATCTGGACCCAGCCCTCGCCCTGGCACGCCTCGCAGCGTCCGCCCTTCACGTTGAACGAGAAGTGGCCTGATTTGTAACCGCGCTTGCGCGCGAGCGGCTGAGCAGCGAACACTTCGCGGATGTGATCGAACGCCTTGATATACGTGACGGGATTCGAACGGAAGGTCTTGCCAATCGGCGCCTGATCGACCAGCACGGCGGCATCGAATTCGCCAGCGCCCTCGATATCATCGTATTCGCCGACTTCTTCACCGAGATGTCGTTTCGCGGTCGTCTCGCCTTCGGCGAGCACACGTTCGATGGCACGGAAGAAGACATCGTGGATGAGTGTGCTCTTGCCGGAGCCGCTCACGCCGGTGACCACGGTCAGCAGGCCGACCGGAATCTCGATATCGATGCCGTGCAGATTGTGCAGGCGCGCACCACGCAGGCGCACCATTCGCGGCTGGTAGACAGGTCGTCTGGCGGCTGGCGGCGGCGCCGTTTCGTTGAGGAACCTGCCCGTCGCGGTGTCGGCCCGGACGAGTTCGTCGAACGTGCCCTGGAACACGATCGCGCCGCCTTTCTCGCCACTGCCCGGACCGAGTTCGACGATGTGGTCGGCGGCGCGAATGGCCGCTGCATCGTGCTCGACGACAACGACCGTGTTGCCGGCCTCCTTCAGTTGTGCCAGCAGGCGCAGCAACCGGTCCGTATCGCGGGGGTGCAGCCCCACGGTCGGCTCGTCGAGAACGTACAGCGTATCGACGAGGTTCGAGCCGAGCGAGTTGGCCAGCGCGATGCGCTGCGCTTCCCCGCCGGACAACGTGCGAGCCTGGCGCTGCAAGGTCAGGTAGCCGACACCGACATCATCAAGAAAGCGCAGTCTCGCCCGCAGTTCGCGCAGGATCGAAGCCGCGATGCCGCGCTCCTGGGTCGTGAGAGGCGGCCCGGCCGCTGCACCGGTCCGTACACCCTTTGGGGAAGAGAAGTCCGCGTCGCACGGCCGTTGCGCGTCCTGGGATGCCCGCACATCCTGCGCGTCCAGTGTCTCGATCCAGCCACGCAAATCGCGAATCGGCAGATTGCTCGCTTGCGCGATGGTCAGACCGCCCACACGCACCCACAGCGCCTCGCGGCGCAGTTTCCGCCCAGCACACTCCGGACATTCGACAGCAGTCTGGTATCGCCGCAGAAACACGCGGATGTACTGCTTGTACTTTTTCGGTTCGCGCGAGCGCAGAAAGGGAATCACGCCGGTGAATCCGCGCACACCTTCGAGGACGCTCGTCCGAAATCGTTGCGCCAGACTGTGCCACGGCGCTTCGATGTCGATGCCCTTCTCCTTCGCAAACTTCAGCAACTTGCGCCGCCAGCGGCTGTAGCGCGGCTTCTCCCACGGGTCGACAGCACCCTCATCCAGTGAGCGCGCAGGATTCGGCACGATCAGCGCCGGATCGTACTCGAGTGTTGCACCGAAGCCCGTGCACGCCGGGCACGATCCGTACGGGTTGTTGAACGAGAAGAGGCGCGGCGCTGGATCCTGAAACCGGATCTCGGGATGATCGGGACAACGAAACCCGTCCGTGAAGCGGCGCACGTCACCGCTCGTTGCATTGACGATCACGACCTCGCCTTCACCCTCGGTCATGGCTGTCCCGATCGAGTCAGCGAGCCGATCACGTTCACTCAGTCGCACAATCCAGCGGTCCACGACCACAAGGACTTCTTCTGCTGAGGCCAGATCCATCGCGGTCTGGTTCGCTGGCTGGCCGAGCGTCTCACCGGAGCTGCCCGGCTCCGCCGCCCTCGAGGTCAGCGCTTCTTGAAGATCGATGATCGAGCCGTCTGCACGAACGCGCTGAAATCCCAGAGCACGCAGGTTCTCGACGATGGTATCGTGTGAGACGCGCTCGCTGCGGGAAAGCGGAAACGTGATCAGCAGCCGGGTGCCTTCGCCGAGATCCAGAATGGCGTCCGTCGCCGATTGCACGGTATCCGGTATGATGTGGCGATCGCAGACGGGACAGTGCGTGCGGCCGGCGCGAGCCCAGAGCAGGCGGAGGTAGTCGTACGCCTCGGTTGCGGTCCCGACAGTCGATCGGCTGGTCTTCGTCGGGTTCTTCTGCTCGATCGCGACCGCCGGACTGATGCCTTCGATCGAATCGACGAGCGGTTTCTCCATCCGCTCGAGGAACTGCTTCGCGTACGTGGACAGCGATTCCACGTAACGACGTTGTCCCTCCGCGTAAAGCGTATCGAAAGCGAGCGACGACTTGCCGGAACCACTCGGCCCCGTCAGCACGACGAGGGCGCGCCGGGGCAGCGTTACGTCGATTCCCTTCAGATTGTTCTGGCGCGCGTTCCGAATGACGATGCGATCGTGCACGCTGGCGTGAGCCTCCGGGCGGAACGGTCCTGCGCACCGGTCCGGCGCGCGGCGCTGGATGGAACCCCGATACCCGCGCCCGGGTCCACCCTCAGCCCGCGCCGAACTCCTCGAGTGCGGACACGGCGATGTCGATCTCGCGACGCGTGTTGTAGTAGTGCGGCGAGATGCGCACGGCCGTCTTTGCCTGCTTGTCCTTCATGTCGATGACTGCCCAGGCCCGCGCGGTAGCGCTCGTATTGATGGCCTGGTCACGCAAGGCCGCCACGATCTCGCCAGCAGAAGCGCGCTCGAACTCGGCAGTGACGATCGCGCACAGCGCGGGGCCGCGGTCGAGGACACGAACACCCGGAATCGCGCACAGGCCGGCCCGTGCATGCGCCGCCAGCGACGCAGCGTAGCCGCCTGCCGTCTCGATACCCACGGAGTTCGCGTACTTCGCCGCTTCGCCCATTCCAATCAGCAGGGCGTAGTTGAACTCCCAGTTCTCGAAGCGCCGGGCGTCCGAGGTCAGCTGAAACGCATCGTCGTCAATCCACTCCGCACCACGCATGTCGATGTAGAGAGGGCTGCGCCGAGCAGCGATCGCCCGATCGGAAACGTACAGAAAGCCGATGCCGCGCGGGCCGCGCAGGAACTTGCGCGCCGTGGCAGAAAGGAAATCGCATCGTAATCTTCTCATATCGACAGGAATCTGGCCAACTGCCTGGCAGGCATCGACAAGAAACGGAACGTCATGCTCCGCGCATACGGCGTCAACGGCTTCGACCGGCTGCACGAGGCCGGAATTCGTGGGGACCCAGGTCACGGCCACAAGCGCGGGACGCTCGCGTTGCACGAGTTCGCGCAACGAATCGACATCGACGCCGCCCTCTGGCGCATCTTCCGCACGCACGACGCGGACGCCGCGTCGCTCGGCGAGCGACAGGTACATCAGCTGATTCGAGATGTAGTCATTGCGCGTGGTCAGGATTACATCGCCGGCGGCGAAATCGAACGCGGAAAGAGCCAGCGAGAAGGCGGCTGTTGCGTTCTCGACGACCGCGATGTTTCGCGGCGCAGCACCGATCAGGCGCGCCACGTGGTGGTACGTTTCCTCGATCGAAGCCGAACGGGCATCGGCAGTTTCGTAGCCGCCTTGCGCCGACTCCGCGTTGAGGTATTCGAACACCGCATCGAGGACCGGCCTCGGCTGGAGCGCGGCACCTGCGTTGTTCAGATGGATGCGCCCGGCCAGTGCGGCCGGCGTCTCTTCACGATAACGATTCGCGTCGAACTCGATCACGTTTCGATTCGGGCGCTGGCGCCATCATGGCGCCGGGTTCATCTTCCCCGTCCCATGCATGCGGACCAAGATCGGGGTATGCTGAGCGCGCGAACAGAGGCGCCGCCCGGGACTGTGAACTTCCATGCCGAGCCGTTCCGCCCGGCGTGGTGGCTGCCGGGCCCGCACGCCCAGACCATCGCCGGCCGCATGCTGCGGCGGCCGCCTCCGCTCCCGCTTCATCGCGAGCGGATCGAGACACCGGATGGTGATTTCCTCGATCTCGACTTCACGACCCTCGCCCGGTCCGGTGCGCCGCTTGCCGTGCTGCTCCACGGGCTCGAGGGCTCCAGCCGGCGTGGCTACGCCATCAACACGTACCGCGCCCTCGATGCGCACGGTGTCGGCGCCGTCGGCGTCAACTTTCGCAGCTGTTCGGGCGAACCCAATCGCATGCGACGTTCGTACCACTCCGGCGACACGGACGATTTTCGCTTCGTTCTGCACTTCCTTGCCGGCCGTTTCCCGGGCTCGCCACTTGGCGCTATCGGGTTCTCCCTCGGCGGCAACGTCCTGCTGAAGTTCCTGGGCGAGGAGCGCGCGAACGCTCCGCTGGTCGCGGCCGTGGCCATATCGGTGCCGTACGATCTGGGCGCCTGCGCCGATGCTCTTGCTGACTCGTTCATGGGGCGGTTTTACACGCGTCATTTTCTGCGCGGGCTGGTCGAGAAGATGGAACGGAAACGGGCGCTGATCGACGGGCATATCGACTTCGCCCGTGTGCGCGCCGCGCGCACGTTCCGCGAATTCGATGACGCCGCCACGGCGCCGCTGCACGGTTTCGTGGATGCGGAAGACTACTACTGCCGGTCGAGCAGCGGGCCATACCTGCCGCACGTACGGGTGCCCGTCCTGTTACTGCACGCCGAGGACGACCCGTTCCTGCCCGCGGAGGCCCAGCCAGTTGCCACGATCCGGGCGAACCCATGGCTGACCGGCGTAGTGACGCGCGCGGGCGGGCACGTGGGATTTGTCGAGGGCCAGCCGGGCGTGCCGCGTTTCTGGGTCGAGCGCCAGGCCGCCCGTTTCCTCGCCGATCGCCTCCGTATTGACAGCCCGCCGCTGGCGGGCTAGTGTCAGCCATGATTCGCAACCGGACGCATCGCCATCACGCTCATCGCCACGGCCGGACGGGCCGCGAGGGAGGCGTGTAGCGCACGAGGTTCCGGTTCTGCGTCCGCACGCGATCCTCGCCGCGGCTCGTCAACCTGACGGGCGCGGCGTTTCTGTTTCTGGCGAACCAATTCGAGACTGCGTGAGGCAGGATCGGGGCGAGGGCATTCGGGATTACGACGGCGGTTGATCAGGTGGTGTTATCGATCTCGGGAGTGGATGAATGATCCGGGTGGCCATACCCAACAAGGGGCGACTTGCGGAGGGCGCGCGGGAACTGCTCGAACGAGCCGGCCTCGAGTTCGAAGCGCGCGGCGAACGCGCGTTGCAGGCATCACTCGGCGGGGAGCTGCTCGCGCTGTTCGTGCGGGCGCGAGACATTCCTGAGTTCCTCGCCGATGACGCGGCCGACATCGGGATCACCGGTCGCGATCTCGTCGAAGAAGCCGGCCGGCCCTTGTGCGAACTTCTGGATCTCGCGTTCGGCCGGTGCCGGCTCGTGGTCGCTGCGCGCGATGATCAACCGATCCGCTCCGTTGCTGCGGTACCGCCCGGCACGCGTGTCGCCACCACGTTCCCGAACCTGACCGCCCGGTTCTTCGCAAAGCGAGGCCGGTCCGTAACGATTGTGCCGGTCAGCGGTGCGGCCGAGATCGCGCCTCACCTCGGCGTTGCCGACCTGATCGTCGACCTCGTGTCGACGGGGTCGACCCTTCGCATCAACGGCCTTGTCGAGATCGAGACCGTGCTCGAATCCGGCGCGGTCCTCGTCGCCCGGCCGGCCGTACTCGAGCAGTGCGATGCCCGCCGCCGTATCGACGAATTCGCAGCAGCCCTCGAATCCGTGATTCGCGCACACAACAAGCGCTACCTCATGGCGAACGTGCCCCGCGCAGAACTGGCCCAAGTCAAGCGCATTCTGCCGGGCATCTCCGGCCCCACGATCGTGGACATCATGGACGGTGGTGCGTTCGTCGCCGCCCACGCCGTAGTAGACAGCCGCGAAATCCCTCGCGTCATTGCGGACCTGCGCGCCATCGGTGCGGAAGGCATTCTCGTCACGCGCATCGAGAGACTGATGCCATGATCCGTGCTACCACGATGGGACCTGCCCTTTCCTGCACAGGCCGGATCGAGGACCTCACGGACCATGGGCGACGTCGTCTCATCGATCGCGGGCGCCGCACGGATCCTGAGTTTGCGAAGGATACGGCCGTGATCATCGACGATGTGCGCACGCATGGAGACCACGCACTGCGCGATCTCGCTGCACGTCTTGATGGAGTAGAACTCGATTCGCTGGAAGTGCCGAGAGCCGCATGGACCGCCGCTCTCGCGCAACTCGAACCCGCGGTCCGCCAGACCCTCGAAGACGCCGCCGCTGCAATCGCCACATTCCACCGCGCGCAACGACCCGACCCGATCATCGTCGAGACATGGCCGGGCGTCCGGTTGACTCGCCTTGCGCAACCGCTCACCCGTGTCGGCGTCTACGTACCTGGCGGCCGCGCCAATTACCCGTCGAGCGTGCTCATGGGCGTCGTGCCTGCGCGCGTCGCCGGCGTCAGCGAGGTCATTGTGTGCTCGCCGCCCGGTCGGAATCGGCTGCCCGCAGCAAACGTCCTTGCCGCGTGCGCGCTCGCGGGAGCCGACCGCGTGTTTGCAATTGGCGGTGCCGGAGCAGTTGCCGCACTTGCGTTCGGCACCGAAACCATACCGCGCGTGGACCGCGTCGTCGGACCCGGCAACGCGTGGGTGGCCGAGGCCAAACGGCAGCTCAACGGCGCTGTCGGCATCGATTGCCCCGCCGGTCCTTCCGAGCTTCTGATTGTTGCCGATGCGTCCGCCGATGTGCACACGATCGCTGCCGAGATCATCGCGCAGACCGAGCACGATCCCGATGCCGCTGCTGTTCTCATCACCACGCATCCGGCGCACGTGGCGGAAGTGCATCGCATCCTCGGTCTCTTCCTCGAGTCGCAGCCCCGCCGCACGGTCATCGAAGCATCACTCGCTCGCCATGGCGCGCTTCTCGTCGCACGCGATCTCGATGCCGCGCTCGGATTCTCCAACGAGTACGCCGCAGAGCACGTGCTTCTGCTGGTAGCGGAACCACGCGCGGCCTCGGCATGCGCGAAGAACGCAGGAACGGTCTTCCTCGGACCGCACAGCTCCGTGACGTTCGGTGATTACGTGACGGGTGCGAATCACGTTCTGCCGACCGGCGGAACAAGCCGCGCCTTTGCCGGCCTCTCGACGCTCGACTTCGTTCGCTGGGTCACGCATCAGGAAGTGAGCGAGCAGGGCGCGGCACTGCTCGCGCCACGCGCAGCCGTTCTGGCCGACGCGGAAGGTCTTCCGGGCCATGCCGCCGCAGCACGCCTCCGCCTGCCCGTCGAGTGGGCGGTCAGCGCAATCGTGCCGCCGGCCGATTCGCAACGCAATGCGTCGGGGCAGGTTCACCCGCGCAGCGCACGCGGCCGCGACGATGACTCCAGCCAGCACGTCCTTCGGTTCGAGCCGTTGCCGTTACGGCCGGATTATGCACAGCTCCGGACCTACGATCCGGGACGAGTCCCTTGTGACATCGACCTGAGCGACAACACAAACCTGTGGGGCCCGAGTCAGCCGGTTCTGGATGCAATTGCCAGGATCGACAACGCACGCATCACGCGCTACCCTTCTGTTTACGCCGACCACCTGCGTCGCGTCTTCGCCCATGCGATCGGTGTCGGCGCAGACAACGTTACCACCGGTTGCGGTTCCGACGATGTCATTGATTCGACGCTGCGCGCATTCTGGACCACGAGCGGCCGCATCGCGCATCCCACCCCCACGTTCGGAATGGTCCCGACATTCGCGCGCATGAACGGGATCGAGGCCATCGCTGTGCCGATTCAGGCCGACCTCGAGCTTGATGTCGATGCGATCCTCGCGACCCGCGCAGACATCACGTATCTGTGTCGTCCCAACAATCCGACAGGCACGCTGTTCCGGCGCAAGGACGTCGAGCGACTGGTCCTCGCCGCACACGGGCTGGTCATCATTGATGAGGCCTACGTCGACTTCTCGGGTGACGACCTCTCCGCCTTTGCCATCGAGAGCGGACGTGCCATCGTCCTGCGCACACTCTCGAAAGTCTACGGGCTTGCCGGCCTGCGCGTTGGTTTCGCGGTCGGGCCCGCACGCGTGATCACCGAGATCGAGAAATCGCGCGGGCCATACAAGGTCAGTGCGTTTGCTGAAGCCGCAGCGACCGCGGCACTCACCGCCGGACGCGCGGATGCGCACACGACCGTTGCGCTGACGATTCAGAATCGCGAACGACTTGCCGAAGCACTCGCAGCCGCAGGACACCGGGCACTGCCGTCCGCCGCAAATTTCCTGCTGGTCCCACTGCCGCAAGACCTGGCAGCGCACGACGCGGCCGATGCACTGCTCGAACGAGGCATCGCCGTCCGTCCGTTCGCCGCCCTGCGTCTCACGCGGATGCCAGACCCGAGAACCGGCCCCGGGAACGAAACGGACTGGCTCCGTGTGACGGTTGGTCCATGGCCGATGATCGAGCGGTTCCTCGATGCATTCGAGCGTGTCCTCGACGCCCCGGCAGCGTCGCGCGCGCAAGGTCGCGCACCATGAGACGGCTCGATCTCGTACTGTTCGATTATGGCACGGGCAACCTGCACTCGCTCGCGAAGGCCCTCGGTCAGGACGGCCACTGCGTGCGTGTCGAAAATGATCCAGCCGGCATCCGCGGCGCGGACGCGCTCGTTCTGCCGGGCGTCGGCGCGTTCGGTGCCGCAGCGGCGAGGCTCGCCCGCCATCGTGAGTGGTTGCGCGAGGCATTGCGCGACGGCCTGCCCTGCCTCGGCATCTGTCTCGGGATGCAGTTGCTCTTCGAGTCGAGTGCGGAAGGCGAGGGCCCTGGCCTGGCCGTGTTCGCCGGACGTGTAAGGCGGCTCTCGGCGAAGCGGATCCCGCACATGGGCTGGAACGCTGTCGACACGTCGCCGGACCCGCTCTTCGACGGCGTATCGAATCTGGTTGCGTACTACGCGAACAGCTACGTCGCCGATGCCATTCCGGCACAGGTCATCGGCTGGACCGACTGCGAGAGCGACCGTTTCGCGGCCGCCGTCCGTACCGGCAATGTGATTGGCGTGCAGTTCCATCCCGAGAAGAGTGGTGGTTCAGGGCTCCGCGTGTTGCGCAACTTCCTTTCGGCAGTGCGCCCGTGATCGCGTACCCGGCGATCGATCTGCGCAACGGCCGTGCAGTTCAACTCGTCGGCGGGAGGCCGGGCAGCGAGCGCGTGAGCGTAGCGAACCCGGTTGCACTCGCGAGGCTGTGGGTCGAGATGGGATTCGGCGCCCTTCACGTCATCGATCTCGATGCCGCATTCGGCGAAGGCGACAATCGCTTGCTGATCGCCAGTATCCTGGACGCGGTGACGGTGCCGGTACAGGTGGGCGGTGGCATCCGTGACGATACCGTCGCAACGCAGCTTCTCGAAGCCGGCGCACGCCAGATCATTCTGGGCACGCGCGCTATCGGAGACCGCGCCTGGCTGGAGCGCCAGACGAGCAGGAATCCGGATCGCGTGATTGTGGCGGCAGACATGAGGAACGGTCGCGTCGTCACGCACGGCTGGACCGCGGACACCGCGTTGCGCATCGAAGACTTCGTGGACTCGCTCGATGGCCTGCCTCTCGGCGCAGTGCTGGTCACGGATGTCGGCCGAGAGGGTCGCATGACCGGTGCCGATGTCGAACGATTCACATCGATCGCCGACATCTCGCCACACCCGATCATCGCGGCCGGTGGCATTGCGACCGTAGATGATCTGCGTGCGCTTGCGAAAACGGCCGTTGCCGGCGCTGTCCTCGGAATGGCCCTCTACACTGGCGCGCTCGACGCGCGCGCCGTCGCGCTGGAGTTCTCGCAATGACAACCATGATCCGTGAATCGCGGGAGACGACCGTTCACGTTCGGCTCCAACTCGCTGCCGAGACAGAGCCTTCGCTCGGTGTGCATACACCGTACCCGTTTCTCGACCACATGCTGACCACGCTCGCGCGCTACGCCGGGCTCGCGCTGCACATCGAAGCGAGCGGTGATCTGCGCCATCACGTCGTCGAAGATGTGGCCATCACGCTCGGGTGCGCGCTGCGTGAGGAGATTCCGACTGCCTGCTCGCGCTACGGACACGCCGTCATCCCGATGGATGATGCGCTGGTCGAGGCTTCCCTCGATGCGGGCGGCCGCGCCTGGTACGAGGGCCGGTTGCCATCGCTTCTCTACGAGCATTTCTTCCGCTCCTTCGCGCACAACGCCGGAATCACGCTGCATCTGCGCGTCCGGCGCGGCCGCGATCGGCACCACATCGTCGAGGCGGCCTTCAAGGCTGCCGGGCTCGCACTGCGGGCCGCGCTTCAACCGACTGGCGCCGTGTTCAGCACCAAAGGCGCGGTGGTCCTGCAACGCGAACGACCGGGCGTGCAGAAGGCCACACCATGAGGCCCGGTGGGGACTCGACCGGCGGATGCTCTGCAAGCGCGTGATCGTCTGTCTCGACGTCGATGGCGGCCGCGTCGTCAAGGGAGTCCGCTTCGATGACCTGCGCGATGTCGGCGACCCCGTCGCGCTCGCGGAACGCTACGAGGCCGAAGGCGCCGATGAGATCGTGTTCCTCGACATCTCCGCCTCCATCGATGGACGCCGCACCCTTCTCGACACCGTGCGTCGCACCGCCGAGCGGCTCTTCATCCCGCTGACCGTGGGCGGGGGCATCGCCGCGGTCGAGGATGTCGCCATGGTCCTGCGCGCGGGGGCCGACAAGGTCAGCCTCAATACTGCCGCCGTACGCTCGCCGGCACTGCTCACCGAGGCGTCGGCTCGTTTCGGCGCGCAGTGCATCGTCGCCAGCATTGACGCCCGGCGAGGACCCGCGAACCGATTCGCCGTCTACACGCACGGCGGCCGCAAGCCGGCCGGTCTCGATGCCCTCGAATGGGCGCAGCGGTGCGCGGCCCTTGGTGCGGGTGAACTCCTGATCACCAGCATCGATGCCGACGGCGCCCGCACCGGCTACGACGTTCCGCTCACACGCGCGATTGTCGAGGCAACCGCCGTTCCCGTCATTGCCAGCGGTGGAGCCGGCTGCGCGGCGCATCTGCGTGACGCGTTCCTGCTCGCCGATGCCGATGCCGCGCTCGCTGCTGGCATCTTCCACGAGGGGGTCATGTCTGTGACGGATGTGAAGCGAGAACTCGCCAGCGCCGGCATCCCTGTCCGTAGCCAACCACTGCGACCGAGGCCACGCCATGAAGGCTGAAACAATTTCCAACCTTCTCGAGTTCGCGACCGACATCGCGTGGCACGCGGGTCGGCTGACCCTCGCCCACTTTCAGACCGGTGTTGCGGTCGAACGCAAGAGCAATGCATCGCCGGTCACGCTCGCGGACCGCGATGCCGAGCGCTACCTGCGCGAGCGCATCGAGGAACGGTTCCCGCACGACGGCATCGTGGGCGAAGAGTTTGGCGCCGTGCGTGAGGGCGCGGCGAGGCGCTGGATCATCGATCCGATCGACGGCACGCGCACGTTCGTTCACGGCGTCCCGCTATACGGCGTGCTGGTCGCCCTCGAGGCCGGCGATGACGTACAGCTCGGCGTGATTCACCTGCCGGCACTCGATGAGACCGTATGTGCGGCAACAGGCAATGGCTGCTGGTGGAACTCGCGGCGTGCGCGCGTCTCGACGACCGCCAGCCTCGACCATGCTCTTGTCCTTGCCACGTCCGTCGAGAATCTGGAACGAAGTGGCGACCGTGAGGGCTGGGACGGGCTTCGAGCGCATGTCGAAATGTGTCGGACCTGGGGCGACTGCTACGGCTATGCGCTCGTTGCAACCGGCAGGGCGGAAGCCATGATCGACGGCCGGCTTGCGCTCTGGGATGCGGCAGCCGTCGCGCCGATCGTCCGTGAAGCCGGTGGAATCGTCACGGATGTCGCTGGTGAGCCCAGCCATCGGAACGGCAGCCTCATCGCTACGAACAGCGCACTCGGCGAGCCCATCCGCCGGCTGCTGAGGAGATCCGCATGACGCTCGATCGACCGGAGTACCTCGACGCGCTGGACTACACGAAGGCCGACGGGCTCGTGCCGGTTGTCACACAGCATGCGACGACGGGTGAGGTGTTGATGCTCGGGTTCGCGAATCGTGACGCGCTGGAACGGACGCTCGCAGAACGTCGCATGTCGTACTGGTCGCGCAGCCGCTCGGCGCTGTGGCGAAAGGGCGAGACAAGCGGAAACGAGCAGGATCTCGTTTCCCTGCACACGGATTGCGACGGCGATGCCGTCCTCGCGTGCGTTCTCCCGCGCGGGCCCACGTGTCACACCGGAGCGTGGAGCTGCTTCGCGGCACGACCGACGCTCGCCGGGCTGGCCGAGACAATCCGCCTCCGCCTCGCCGACACCGGTGGAAGCGGCTACACTCGCCGTTTGCTCGACGATGAGAATCTCCGGCTCAAGAAGCTCGCGGAAGAGGCGCTCGAACTGGCGCTCGCATGCAAGTCGCGCGACGCGATGCGAATCGCGGAAGAGGCAGCCGATGTCCTCTACCACACACTGGTTGCGTGTGCGGCAGCGGACGTGACACTGCGCGATGTGCTCGCAGTCCTCGATGCGAGGCGCCGCGCGTCAGCCAGTGCGGAACCCTGAGACCAGTTCCTTCAGACGTTCCGCCGCGTGCAGCAGTTCTACGCTCGCCGCTGACAGCTCTTCGGTGGCCGCCGACTGTTCTTCGGCGGCCGCACTGACTTCCTGGGCGCTGGCCGCGTGACTCTCCGCAGTCGCGCCGACAGCGCGCACGTTCTCTTCGACCGAGAAAACGGCGTTGCGGTTTTCTTCGGCAGCCGAATCGACACTCGTTGCGGCCGAGCGCACGCTCTCGACGGCCTCGAGGATCTCCTCGAATGCGGTTTCCGCACTGCGCGAGACGTCCTCGACTCCCGACACCTGCGTCACGCCACGGTCCATCGTCGAGGCGGCGTTCTCGATCTGCCGGCGGATCTGCCGGACCGCGACGTCGATCTCATCGGCGGCGCGCGAGCTGCCATCTGCGAGTTTGCGCACTTCGTCTGCCACGACGGCGAAGCCTCGCCCGTGCTCGCCCGCGCGTGCTGCCTCGATCGCCGCATTGAGTGCGAGCAGGTTCGTCTGTCGGGCTATGCCCTGAATCGTCTCGACGAACGCCGTGATACGGGCCGATGCTCGCTGCAACTCGGCAACCTCCTGGCCGGAATCCTGTACGATCTGCCGGACCTCGCGCAGCATCGCAATGGCCCGGCCAATGTCGCGCCGCTTCGTCGATGCCAGGTCGCCAATGTGCCCGCTCACCGTCCTGACCTGGCTCGATGCCGAATCGATCTCGACCGCCCGCGTGCGCATCACACGCAGCGCCTCATCCACACTGCGCAGACCGAGCGCCTGCTCCTCGGCGCCATTCGTGATGTCGATCATCGCCGTCGAAACCTCACCGCTCGACGCGGCCACTTCCTCCGAGACGCTCGACAGGTCCGATGCCGATGCCGTGATGCGGTTCGCAGTCGCGACCGTCTCGCCGACCACGATACGAAACCGTTCCGCCATACTTGTGAACGACGTGGCCAGCTGGCGGAATTCGTGCGGCATGCGGCCGTTCACACTGACCGTCAGGTCACCCGCCCCGAACTGGTTCGCAGCCGTGATCAGCCGTGCCAGCGGCCTCTCGATCGCGCTCAACGTGCGATATGCAAAGAAGAGCGCGATGATGACCGACGCCGCGAGCACGATGAGCAGCAGGCGCTGCCGGTCTGCGCTCGCCGTGCGAAATGCGATCGATGCCTGCTCCGCCTTGCGTACTTCACCGGCGTTCAGGCCGCGAATCTGCGCGCGCAACTCGTGCAGGCTCGGCTGAAGTTCCGACAGCTTCGCTGCCGCCGCTTCCGCACTCAGTTGACCGCCAGTTTCGTAGATCGATCGCGTCAGCTGCTCGTGCAGGGTCCGGACCCGCTCGAGCTGCGACTGCTCGGCCTCCGTCAGGTCGGGCATTGCGTCATACCGCGCATGCAACTGCCTCGCCTGCACCGCAAGCGTATCGAACTGATCACGCAGCGACGGCGTCCCGCTCAGCAGGAACTGCGCACCCGTCTCGAGCTGATCGGTCACCGCCGCCTCGAAGTTCAGCGCGAGGTCCGTTCGCTGCTGAAGCTCCTCGACTCGCGCATTCACGTCGTTCGTGAATTCGTCGAGCGATACCGTGGCGATCAGGAACGTGGCCAACGTTCCCGCGAAACCGATCAGCAACGCGCTCAGCAACCGGCCCTGAATCCGGTCGAAATAACCGCGAAGCTCAGTCATTTTGCATGAGGGATCTGGGCCGCGGGCTGGCCTACGAGACCTCCATTCCCCGCTTGCGGCCGTGGTTCCCAACTTCAAGATTCACGACGTACGGATCACATCACGCCGGGAAGGTCGATGTCCGAGAAAGCCCCCGTCCCCGCCCCGATGCTGGGCGAGAAGCGGGAACAGACCATTCAGGCGCTCATACAGAGTTTCGCCGCCGACCGCCTTTCGGTTGAGGAGTTCGAGCGCCGCCTCGATCAGGCCCACCGCGCCGTTGACCTGACAACCCTCGCTGAACTCGTTCAGGATCTGCCCGCCACACCCGCTCCGGCCACGCCCGCCAAAGGACCGGCAACGCTGCCGGCGCGACCCAGACCACCTTTGCCGGATGAGGTTCGCGACCGCGGCTTTCTCGTCGGCATCCTCGGCGGGTTCGACAAGAAGGGCCCGTGGACACCGGCACGGCACACCTTCATTCTTGCGATGCTGGGCGGGGGCACGCTCGACTTCCGCGAGGCGAGGCTGCTGCCGGGCGTCACGGAGATCGACATCTTTGCCTTCTGCGGCGGCGTCGAAATCATTGTAAGTCCCGGCATGGTCGTCGATTGCAGCGGCATCGCGATCATGGGCGGATTCGAGCATGGGAGCGGCTCGAATGCGCAGGCCGATCCCGATGCCCCGGTCATCAAGGTCAGCGGCATGGCCCTCATGGGCGGTGTCGAGATCATTTACCGCCTCCCTGGCGAAACCGCGAAGGACGCCCGCGTCCGCCTCCGGCAGGAGCGAAAGCAACTGCGGTCGGGACGCCGGGACCGGTCCTGACGTGGTCGGGACCGTCCACGAGGAGGAGGCGCTCGGCAGAGCCTATGACGCCCGCCTCATGCGCCGGCTCCTCCGTTACCTCCGGCCGTACCGGCTCCGGGTCGTTCTCGCCATTGCGCTCCTGATGGTCGGCGCGCTCGTCGAGTTGGTCGGGCCGTGGCTCACGATGATCGCGCTCGACCGTGCCATTCCGGACGGTGACCGGACTCTGCTGCTTCTCCTCGCCGCCGGCTTCCTTGGCGCCCTGCTCGCGGCGTTCGTACTCGAGTATGCTCAGACGATCATTACCACGTGGCTCGGCCAGCGCGTAATGCTCGATCTTCGACGGGAAGTCTTCGGCCGGCTTCAGCGGCTCGAAGTCGCGTTCTACGATCGCAATCCCGTCGGCCGGCTCATGACCCGCGTCACGACCGATGTCGAAGTCCTCAATGAACTGTTCAGCTCTGGCGTTGTCACCGTATTCGGCGATGTCTTCACGTTGCTCATGATTGTGGGTGCGATGCTTGCCATGGACTGGCGCCTCGCACTCGTCACACTCGCCGTCATGCCCTTCGTGTTTTTCGTCGCGTTCGTCTTCAGAATCCGGATCCGCAATGCCTACCGCGAGATTCGCGTGCGCCTTGCCCGTCTGAACGCCTTCCTTCAGGAACACATCTCGGGCATGTCCGTCATCCAGGTGTTCGGCCAGCAGCGCCGCACCGATGAACGATTCCTCGCCGTCGATCGCGACTACCTGAATGCGCACATGCGGTCGATCACGTACTACGCAATCTTCTTTCCGCTCATCGAACTGCTGACCGCGATCTCGCTCGCGCTCATCATCGTGTACGGCGGCGGACGTGTCATTGATGGAGCGGTGACCGTCGGCGTCATTGCCGCGTTTCTCCAGTATGCACGGCGCTTCTTCCGGCCCATCCAGGACCTGTCCGAGAAATACAACATGCTGCAAGGTGCGATGGCCTCGTCGGAGCGCATCTTCAAGCTGCTCGACACGCCGGAGGCGGTTGCGAATGCACCGGCTCGCGCCGTGTTTGCCGATGGGCTGCCCGGCCGCATCGAATTCCGCGACGTCTGGTTTGCCTACCGCAGGCGCGAGGATGCTCCGAATGCTGCGTGGGACTGGGTGCTCCGCGATGTCAGCTTCACTGCCAGCCCCGGCGAACGCATCGCCATCGTCGGACACACCGGAGCCGGTAAGACCAGCCTGATCAGTTTGCTGCTCCGCTTCTACGAGCCGCAGCAGGGCGAAATCCTGCTCGACGGCATTCCGATCCGCGAGCTGGACGTGCACGCACTACGCGGCCGCATCGGTCTCGTGTTGCAGGACGTGTTCCTGTTCAGCCGTGATGTGGGCTACAACATCCGGCTTGGCCGGTCGAGCATCGATGAGGATGCGATTCGGGCCGCCGCCGAGCAGGTGGGCGCGGCGCCCTTCATCAGCAGACTGCCGGCCGGCTTCCGCCAGCCCGTGGGCGAACGCGGCGCATCGATCTCCGTCGGGGAACGCCAACTGCTGTCGTTCGCACGCGCGCTCGCGTATGACCCCGACGTGCTCATCCTGGATGAAGCGACGAGTTCGGTCGATTCCGCGCTCGAAGAGCACATCGAGCGTGCGCTCGAGACCCTCATGCGCGGGCGCACGTCGCTCGTCATCGCACACCGTTTGTCAACCATCCAGAACGCAGACCGCATCCTCGTGCTCCACCACGGCGAAATGCGGGAACAGGGCACGCACCGCGAACTCCTCGTTCGGGACGGGCTCTATGCCCGCCTGCACGAACTCCAGTTCGCCGATGCAACCGCGCGCGAGCGCGCGTCATGATCGTTTCACCCGGAAACACCGTTCACGTCGTCGCACGCCGCGGTATCTCGTGAGTATTCGGCTCGGCCTCGCACTCGTCGTCCTCGCGCTCGACCTGTGGGCACTCAACCAGCTTCATGCACAGAGACTGGCGCGGCGCGAGCGCATTCGCTGGACTCTCGCCATCGTCATCCTGCCGATCGTCGGTATCCTGCTCTGGCGCCGTTCTGCGAAGCGGCAACGCATCGATCCAGGCGCGTTGTCACTGAGGCATTGACCGGCCCAGCAGTTCATCGAGGACCGCAGCATTCCGAGCCGCGCCGCCGAGGCGTGACCCCACCCATGCGTTCGCCGCCTCGCCGGCACTCGGATCGGCTGACAACGTCCTGAGCCGTTCCGCGAGTTCACGGGCATCGTGCACGACAAAGCCACCGCCTGCCTCGGCGAGTTCCCGGCCTTCCACCGCGTTGCCGTGATGCGGACCGAACAGGACGGGCACACCCAGAGCAGCAGGTTCGATCACGGAGTGCAGCCCAGCAGTGCCGAATCCGCCGCCGACGTATGCGATGTGAGCGATCGAGTACAGGTCGGCGAGGACGCCGACGCGGTCCACGATGAAGATTGGCGTATCGGCTCCGGCGAGGATGTGGTCGATGCGTGCGTGCTGGAGTTTGTGGCGGTCGATGCGATTCTCGAGTTCGGCAATGTGTGATTCGGTTGGCTCGTGTGGCGCGATGATCAGCCGTGTGCGGTCGAGCGAGGCGCGGACCCACGCGTCGAGCAGGACGGACTCATCGGCTGGCCACGTCGAACCGGCGACGATGTTGCGTGGCCCTGTGCCCAGCGCATCGAGCAAAGGCTGGGCCCGATCGAGTTGATGCACGCGATCGTGCACCTGGTCGAAGCGGGCATCACCGGTTATGCGAACGCGGTCGGCGGATACGCGCAAGCGGGTGAAGCGCTCCGCATCGCGTTCATTCACGACGCCTATGGCATCGAGGTCCGCGTAAACACCGCCGAGCATCTGTCGCGCAAAAGGCCGCAGCCGGCTCGATCCCTCCGCGAGGGGCGCATTCAGAAGCGCAACGCGCGCGCCGGCTCGTTTCGCTTCCCGCGCCAGCGTCGGCCAGACCTCGGTGCGGATGAAGGCGACGACATCGGGACGAAGCGCTTCAAGGCTTTGTCGCACATCCGTGCGGACATCCCACGGCACATACGCAACGACGTCCGCGCCGATCTTCGGGGCTACGCGCTCCGCCGAGGGCGAAAAGAATGTGAAAGCGATCTGGCTGCGCGGGTGCATGCGCCGGAATGCACCGCCAATCGCACCCGCCATCAGTGCCTCGCCGACCGAGGGTGCGTGCAGCCAGACGAGCGGACGTGCGGGATCGCGTTCGGCGAGCGCCCACGACTCGAAGACGGCGATCGACTCGCGGCGGCCCTGGACGCCGCGCGCGATCTTGCCGTCGCCGCGAGCTGCCGTCCCGAGCCCGGCTTTTGCCAGACGAAGACTCCATTCGTAGAGCGTCTCGGTCCAGGACACGGCCACCAGCAAGGTTCAGGGGAAGGGGCGCAATCGTTTCAACGATCCGCACCCGCTCCCGTCATGTCAACCGTTCAGGTGCTCCGTCTTGACGCCCGCGATCCGCACGCCATTCATTCACGAGGCGTGCTGGCGCGACGCGCGGCCCTTGCTGGCTGGCCTGTCCCGCGGATGTCGCGCCAGGCTGTACCTCCTCGCGATGGCGCGCGCAGCTGGCAACCGACACACGTCACCCCTGCGGAGGAGCCGTGAACTCGATGCGACCGCCCTGTTTCGTTGGCGTTCTTCTGGCGCTTGCCGCCTGCTCCGAACCGGTGCCGGAGCGGCCGGCCGCCGAACCGCCGGCCGCTTCTGCCAGTGAACCCGCGACCTTCGTCAACAAGGTCTGGATGGTTTCGGAGCGCTCGGATGGCGCCGACCTGCGCGGACTCTATGTCTTCCTCTCGGATGGTACGCTGGTTCTCTCGTCGCCGAACGCCACGCCTGCACTGGGCACGTGGCGCGAGGATGGGGATGGCATGACGATGGTCGAAGAAGGCATCGCCTATGACGTGGACGTCCTCGAACTCACGGACACCCGATTCCGGATCCGCATGCACAGTCCGGGCGGGCCACTCGAGATTGCGTTCGTGCTTGCAGCGACTTCATAGAATCCGACGCGGCGGCCGAACCTGAGCTGTAACCGGCCGCCATGGGCCTGCCTTGTCCGCCCTGATGGTGTCCGGCATCTTGCGCGCCGATCTCGACCGAAAGGTGAGCGTGGAGACGATGGAAGCCAGCCCGGCCAGGCCGGCGGAGCGACCGAAGCTGTTCACGCGGCCCATTGTGAGCTGGGCGCTCTACGACCTGGCCAACACGATCTTCTCGATGAACATCGTGTCGCTGTACCTGTCGCTCTGGGTCGTGAACGTGATGGGCGGGACCGACACGTTGTGGGCACGCGCCAATTCGCTGTCCATGATCCTGCTGCTGGTGTCGGCGCCCTTTCTTGGAGCGATCTCCGATCAGGTCGGCAGACGACTCCCGTTTCTGCTCGTCTCGACACTGCTGTGTGTCAGCTTCACTGCGTTGCTCGGCGTTCCCGGCCTCGCCGGCACGCTCATCCTGTTCGTAGCAGCCAATTACTTCTTCCAGGCCGGCCTCATCTTCTACGACTCGACGCTATCGACGGTGAGCACACCGGGGAATCGCGGGCGAGTCGGCGGCTTCGGCATCGGCGTCGGCTATATCGGTTCACTGATTGGAGTGGGTGCGGGCCTCGCTCTCGAATCGCGCTACGGCTACATCCCGATCTTTCGCGTCACTGCCCTGCTCTTCCTCATCTTCGCGCTGCCCATCTTCCTGTTCGTACGCGAGCCGAAAGGGAAAAGCGCGTTTCGTTTGAGCGGCCGCATGTTCACGCGCGCGTTCGGCCAGGTTGCCAACACGTTCCGCCAGGTGAAGCACTATCGCGGCCTCGGAAGGTTCCTGATCGGCCGTGCCTTCTACGCTGATGCCGCCAATACGCTGATAGCGTTCATGGGCATCTATGTGACGAACGAGATCGGTTTCTCGGCGACACAGGCGCAGGTCGTGCTCCTCGTCGGAATTGCCAGCGCTGTTGCAGGCGGCTTCGTGTGGGGACGTGTCGTGGACGGAATCGGCCCGAAGCGAACGCTCGACCGCGTTCTCTACGTCTGGATGGTCACGCTGCTGATGACGGTCGCCATCCCGTTGTTCGGTCTGCCCGGCCATCTCTTCTGGCTCGTCGCCATGCTCGCAGGCATAGCGCTTGGCGGGACGTGGACCGCCGACCGGCCCTACATGCTGACTCTCGCACCGCCCGCGCGCATCGGCGAGTTCTACGGACTGTACAGCATGGTCGGCCGCTTTGCCGCCGTCATCGGACCGCTGCTCTGGGCATTCGTCGCCGAGGGTCTCGGTTATGGCCGCCCCGCTGCCGTCTTCGCTCTCTTCCTGATGGTCGCGCTCGCGTACTGGATCCTGCGCCGCGTTGACGATGCACCCCGCGCATGGTCCGCCCGAGACATGGGCTCGATCGAATGAACGATGCGCCCGCCCGCGTTGTTGTAACACGCATCATCGGGTGGGCGGCGAGCGTCTTTCAGCGCATCGAGAAACACGGCGGCGTCGTTCCGCCCGGCCCCGTTCTCGTGGTCGCGAATCATCCGAACAGCCTGCTCGATCCACTCGTCGTGTTCCGCACCGCCGGCAGGCCCACCCGGCCGCTCGCCAAGGCACCGCTGTTCGAGCAGGCCTTCGTCGGCTCGATGCTGCGACTGCTCGGCGGGTTGCCCGTGTTTCGCAAGCAGGACGATGCCAGCCAGATGCACAGGAACGAGCAGACGTTCGATGCCGCGATCGACGCCCTGCGCTCCGGTCACGCCGTCCAGATCTATCCCGAAGGCATCAGCCACTCCGAACCGTCGCTCGTTCCGTTGCGCACCGGCGCCGCCCGCATTGCATTCGGTGCCGAGACCCGTTCGGACTGGATGCTCGGTCTGCGCATTGTGCCGATTGGCATCACCTACAGACGCAAGACGCTCTTCCGCGGTACCGCTCTCGCCTTTGTCGGCGAGGCGTTCACCATCACTCGTTTTCGCAACCATTACGAGGACGATCCTGTCGCGGCGGTCCAGGCCCTCACTACCGAGCTTGCGCACCGCCTCGAGGCCGTCACTCTCAACGTCACGGAATCCGAGGATATCGAACTCATCGAGACCGCCGATCGGCTGTACTCCCGGGAAAAGGGCATGCAGCGTTGGCGAGAGCGTGAGGACATGGCCGACAAGCTGCCACGGCTGCAACGCTTCGCGCGCGGCCTGGCCTGGCTCCGCGCCAATGATCCTGTCCGCCACGCGCGCCTGTCTGCGGCCGTCATGCGGTATCACCGCACACTCACGCTGCTCGGCGCCGAGGCCGGTGATGTACCGCGCAGTTATGAGGTCTTCGCCACCATCCGCTACGTCGTTCGCGAATCGCTGCTGTTGCTGCTGGGTCTGCCCTTCGCCGCGGCCGGCGCTCTCGTCTGGGCACCCGCCTTCGTTGCGCCCCGCTTCGTCCTGCGCGCGGTGCGCCCACCTCACGAGGCGATTGCTACGTACAAGTTCGCGACCGGCTTTGTCGCCGCCCCGCTCACCGCCCTCTTGTGCGCGATTGCCGCCGGGATCCTGGCCGGGCCCGGGGTGGCCGTTGTCGCGTTCCTTGCCGCACCCCTTCTCGGCCTCGTGTCGATCGCGTTCCATGAACGCTGGCGCCGCGTGCGCGAGGATGCACGCGTGTTCTACCGCGCACTCCGCAACCGCAGGAGCGTCGATCGGCTGGCCGTCGTACGCTCCTCCCTGGCTGCGGACTTCGATCGCATCCTTCAGGAAGCACCCGGTATCCTGAACGGCGGGTCGATCCCATGACGTTCCCGCCTCACCCCTGGATGAGCTTGTAGCCATCTTCGTAGAACGGATACGGCCCGAACCAGTGTTCAAAGCACTTCAGCACTGGCTCGACCTGCACCCATTGCCCTTTGCTTCCTCGAGATGATACGTCAACGGCCAGAAATCGAGAGTGAGTTCGCCGTTTTCACCACATGGATCACCCCGGCGTGAACACCCGACCCTCCGGATCGACGTGGATGCGAATCTCGACGAGGTCGCCGCTCTCGAGGACTTCCCCCGGCACAGCGCGCGGCAGCCGCTCGAACACTTCGGACAGACCTGGCGCATCGAGATCCTCGATGTGGTAGCGGGACGGCCGGCCCCAGCGGATGGTCACGCGATAGTTCGGCATTGCGCCTCGCTCATGATGGACGGACCCCGCGTAGGCCCCTATATTCGCGGACGTGCGGTACATCGGAAACAAGACCCGGCTGCTCGACTTCATCCGGCGGAAACTGCGGGTGCGCGGCATTCGCGACGGCACCGCTGTGGACCCGTTCTGCGGCACTGCGAGCGTCGCGCGGGCGCTCAAGCGCTGGAATTTTCACGTCGTCGCTGCCGACCTCATGGAGTACGGCCACGTCCTCGCCCGCGCCCGGGTGCAGGCCAATGGCATGCCTGCGTTCGAGCATCTCATGAAGAACATCCCCGCGCGCGGCCCTCGCATCGACGCCGTCCTCGCCTCGCTCAACCGGCTGCCGCCCGAGCCCGGCTTCATTCACGGACACTATTCACCCGAAGGAAGCGAGGGCCAGCGCCACGAGCGAATGTATTTTACACCGGCAAACGCTGCACGCATCGACGCCATTCGCAAGCGCCTGCACGTCTGGCACATCAACGGCCTGCTTTCAGACGATGCATTCTACGTTCTGCTCGCGTCTCTCATCGAGGCGGCCGACCGTGTCGCCAACACGACGGGCGTGTATGCCGCGTTCGTCAAGACGTGGCAACCGAATGCACGGCGACCGCTCGAACTGCGCCGGCCCGACCCTGTCCCTGGCAACGGCTGTCGCGCCGTGCGCGCCGATGCCATGAAGCTGGTCGCTGAACTCGATGATTTCAACCTGCTCTACCTCGATCCGCCTTACAACAACAGGCAGTACGCAGGCTATTACCACGTTCCCGAAGTCATCGCGACCGGCTGGTTCGATGCACCGATTCTCACGCGAGGAAAGACCGGTCTCATTGCCGACGACGACAGGCGCAGCGACTGGAGTCGGCCGCGCCTCGCCGCCGCCGTCTTCGAACAGCTCGTAGCGAGCGCCCGCTGGAAGCACATCGTGATGAGCTACAACGCAGAAGGCATCATCCCCGAAGCCACCATTGAGCGCGTATTGCGCGAACAGGGGCGCGCTTCGACCTACCGCCGTTACAACCGGCAATACAAGCGCTACCGCTCCGATGCAGACAGCGAAACCAGGCGATACAGTGCCGACGTCGTCACCGAGTACCTGTATTGCGTCGATCGGTGAACACGGATTCGATGGTCATGCCGCCTGATGGCAGGACCACGTGGGACGAACGTTCGGGAAGACGCGGGCAACGACTGCTTGCGCCGCGCATCACCCGCCGCGTGACACCGTCCACGCGAGCAGGATCCAACCTGCGATGAAACAGAGCCCGCCGATCGGCGTGATCGCGCCCAGCCAGCGAGGACCGCCGAACGCAATGCCGTACAGCGTCCCACCGAATACCACGATGCCCGCGACGAACAACCACCCCACCACGCGTGCCGCGCTGTCCGGCCACCGCTCGATGGCCCACCCAACAGCCAGCAGGCCAAGCGCATGGTACATCTGGTAGCGGACCGCAATCTCGAACGTCTCGAGCCGCTCAGCCGGAATGCGCGTCGCCAGCAGATGTGCGGCGAAGGCGCCGAGAGCGACTGCGATTCCGGCCAGGAGCGCGCCTGCCGTGAAAAACGCGTTTCTGGGGTTGCTCTCTCTGATCGCCGCCTCCGAGGAACGCGTTTCTGGAGCTGCCAGTCCCTATCTCCGCGGCCTCGCCGTCCACTTCTCGTACAGCCTTCTGTGCCGGTCGTCCATCGGAATGTGGCGACCCTTGATGAAGATCTGTTCGACGGTCGTGCGGACGTCGAGCGGATCGCCGTTCGTAACAAACACGTTGGCGATCCTGCCGGGCTCGATGGTGCCGAGGTCTTCGACGCCGAAGATCTCGGCTGGCCACTGTGTCAGCGCGAGCATGGCGGCCTCGGCGGGAAGGCCGTAGGCGGTTGCCAGCGCGGCGTGGTACGGGACATGGCGGGCGTTGGATGCGCCACCGGTCGAGAAGGCGATCTTGACACCGGCGCGGTGCAGGACACCGGGCTGCGCGTAGATCGCATCATAGGGTTCGTCCTCGCCGGGCGTCGACTGGATCGAGCTGAGCACGACCGCGACATTCTTCTGCGCAAGCAGTTCGGCGACCTTCCATGCTTCGCGGCCGCCCTGAATCGCGAGCTTGAGCCCGAACGTATCCGCGAGTGCAATGGCGCCGCGGATCTGCTCTTCATCATCTGCGGAAACGAGGGCAGTCACTTCACCGCGAATCATCGGACGCATGGCCTCGAGCTTCAGATCGAAATCGGTCGAGCCCGCGCGCCGCGCTTCATCGTAACTCTTCGCCATGCGCAGCATGTCCTTCAGCTCACCGACGGCCACGCGCATGCGCTCTTCTGCCGCCTGTTCCTGTTGCTGCGATGGCTGAAAGCCGCCGCGGCCGCCACCGCCCGCGCGCGGATAGTTGATGACGTACGCGGCGGTTGCCTTGGCCGCCATGTCCTCCCACGTCCAGCCGGACATGTGCAGTGCCGCGGCCTGCCCGCTGATCACGCCTCCGCTCGGCGCGGTCAGCACATTCAGCACGCCGGTCGAGCGCGTGATCGCAATCATCTCGCTCTCGACGTTGATGGCGACAATGGCGCGGTTGTGCGGATTGTAATCGCCGAGCTCGCTGCGCAGGTTCATGGTTGCGATGCCGCCGATCTCGGCAAGGCCGATGGGCGTGTAGGCGTCCCACATGCCGGGATACACGAACTTGCCGCTGGCATCGATGGTCGTAGCCCCGGCGGGCGCGCTCACCGACGGACCGACCGCTGCGATATGACCGTCCTGGATGAGGACATCGGCCTGCCGTTGCTGGCCGCCGCTCCAGACCGTTCCGCCGCGGATCAGGAACGTGCCTTCCTGCCCGACGCCGGCCTGCGCGGCGAGGGGCGAGGCCAGCACGGCGGCAGCGAGCAGAGCCAGCGCTGCGCGGGCGGTGGCTCGCCCGATCGTATTGCACTGTCTCATGACCGGTCCTCCGTCGTGGTGCGCGTGCGCTGCTGAAGCAGCTTCTCGAGCGTCATTGCCGTGCTGCGATCGAAATAGACCTTGCCGTCGACGATCGTCTTCTCGACGCGCGACGCGGGCGCGAACGGATGCCCGTTGAAGACCGCCAGATCTGCATCCTTGCCGATTTCGATCGTGCCTACGCGATCCGCGACGCCCAGCTGCTTCGCCGGGTTCAACGTGATCATCGCGAGGGCATCGGTCTCGCTCATTCCGCCGTACTTCATGCCCATGGCCGCTTCCTGATAGAGCCGGCGGATGCGCTCGCCGGAATCCGAGTTCACCGACACCACGACGCCACGCGACGACATGATGGCCATGTTGTACGGAATTGCGTCATACGCTTCGACCTTGTACGCCCACATCTCGGCGAACGTCGACGCCATGGCGCCGTGCTCGGCCAGCTCATCGGCGACCTTGTAACCTTCGAGTATGTGCTGGAACGTGTTGATCCGGAAGCCGAAGTCTTCGGCCACGCGCATCAGCATCAGGATCTCGTCTGCGCGGTAGCTGTGCGCGTGAACGATGATGCGGCCTGCCATGATGTCGCGGAGCGCTTCCAGCCGGAGATTGCGCGCGGGCGGGACCAGGTCGTCGTCCCGTCCTGCTGCCTCCTCGTACGCTTTCCACTCCGCATCGTATTCCTGGGCCTGCGTGAACCACCAGCGCAGCGTCTGCTCGACGCCCATCCGCGACTTCGGATAACGGCGGTCTTCATCCGCCGCATCCGAGCTGGCACGCGTGACGTTCTCGCCCAGTGCGAACTTCACGACGCGCGGCGCATCTTCGAACATCATCTCGTCCGCCGTGAGCCCCCAGCGATGCTTGATGATGGCGCCCTGGCCGCCAATCGTGTTCGCACTGCCGTGCAACGACAGCGAGGCCGTGCTGCCACCGGCGAGAGCACGATAGACGGTGGGATCATCGGCCCGCACCCGAACCCGCACCTCGGGCGTGACCGATTCCGAGCCTTCGTTGATGCCACCCTCGAGCGCCGCATGCGAGTGTGCATCGATGATGCCCGGCATCACGTACATGCCCTGGCCATCGATCACCTGCACGCCCGCCGGTACATCGACGTTGGTGCCGACAGCGGTAATCCTGCCTTCGCGCACGACGATCGTGCCGTTCTCGATGGTGCCATTGGCCACGGTCAGGATCGTCGCGTTACGGATGGCGATGTCCTGTGCCGCGGCCTGTCCGGGCAGCGTCCATGCCGCAGCAGGCAGGGCGAGAATCGAGAGGTATTTCAGCGCGCGGTTCATGCCCGGCCTCCGAAGTTGTCGCTGCGTTGCGCATTCCGGTCTCTCGCACCGGGATCACGCCGGCGCGCGTTGAACGGGACCGATGCCATGCCCTGCACATCCATCGTACCCTCGATCTGGTCACCGCTCACGCGACCGGTGATCGAGATCTGCATCGCATTCATCCCCGGCGGCGTCGCCGTCCCACTCAGTGTGATGTCTGCTCCGTTCTGCTCGCCGCTGAGTGCGACCTCACCCATCTCGGTCGTCAGCGTGCCGGTCAGATTGCTGCCGCTTCGTTCGACGGCGAGTGAGAACTGCATCATCCCGTTGGGCCCCTCGATTTCGCCGGTCCACTCGCCGGCGGCGCTCTCCTCACCTGCCCGATCGCCGCTGCCCGCCGGTCGGACCGGGATGTCGTAGCGCTCGCCTTCCACGAACACCTGCTGAATCTTGCCTTCCTTCGTGAACAGATCGCCCTCGACAACGACGAGGTTCGCGAGTTTGCCCGGCTCGATCGTGCCCGCGATCCCGGCAATGCCGAGAACCTCCGCGGGGGTAACAGTGAGTGCACGCAGTGCTTCTTCCGGCGCGAGCCCGGCTTCGACAACGGCGAGAATCCGGTTGCGGAATTCGGATGGCGATGCGACGCCGCGGCTGGCCAGTGCGATCGGCACACCCGCAGCCACGAGCGCAGCCGCGTTTCCTCTCGCTGCCTTCGCCGCCGCCGAATCCTGCTGCTCGCCTTCCTCGTCCTCGCCCGTGGCCGGCGCGACGTGCAACTCGAAAGCACGGCCGGTGATCGCGCCCGGTCGCGGGAAATTCAGACTGACGATGGCCGGCTTGCCGAGCGCCTCGAGTGCGGTCGGATCCTGGTAGCCCTCCTGCGCGCCGATGATCAGGAAGTTCGGAAGCCCGGCCTTCTGCGCGACTTCGATGTGGCGCTGAATCTCGCGCCGGGTCGATGCCTGAACCCACGCGGGCAGCGTGCCGGTGACGGCGTCCTGGAGCGCGCGGTGCTCGGGATCGTACACCGGTCGCGGACCCGTCGCCGGATCTCGCGCGGCGGCCTGCTCGACGAGCAGATCGTGCTTCGTATCGAGGAAACTCTGCTCGATGTAGGCGAGCGCACCGATGTACGTGCCCGGATAGCCGCTGCGGCGACGTCCGAATTCGACCTGTTGCGCGGCCGGCGAACGCAGCACGACCGAACGTGGATCCGCCTCGCGTGTCGTGACCACGGACACCCGGCCGGGGAACAACCCACCCTCGAAGGCCAGCCCCACTGTCGTGATGCCGGCGGCACGCAACGCCTCGAGATTCTGCTCCGTCGGCTCCCAGACGTCTGCCGCGGCACGGCCAGGATCGAGTTCCGGAGGAGGCCCGTCTTCCTCGACCGGCGCACCGCCCCGCCCGCCGCCGCCCCGCCCGCCTCCGCCTTCCGGCACGACGCGCGGCACGCCGATGTCCGATGCGGCATCGATCAGACCGGGATACACGGTCCGACCCGCCAGATCGAGCGTGATCACGCCGGCAGGGATCTCCTCGTTTGCGCCGACCGCCGTGATCCGGCCATCCCGAACGACTACCGTGCCTCGTTCGATGATGCGACCCGGCGAGGATACGATGCGTACGTTCGTCAATGCGTAATCGCGCGGCCGCTCGATGTCCGTCTGCGCAGCCACTGGCCCGGCCCACGCCGCCAGCGCGGCCAGAAGAACGCCTGCCGGTCGTCTCATACGTGCGATCTCCGGAAAACGGGAGGAAAGAGGACGGAAGCGCTGCAACGTACGAGAGACGCACAGTTAGCGTCAAGCGCTGGGCCGCACGCGTGCAACGCCGGGCGCTTCCACATCCAACGTCCCGCAGCGATCTTCCCGGTTCATGCGTGCACTTCGATCCTGCGCCCGCCCGGCGATGTCGCTCGCCGCTCTTCTCGTCCTTGCCTGTTCGCCCGGCTATGTCATCCGGGCCGGCGTCGAGGAGGCCCGGATCCTCGCCCGCCGCCGGGCCATTACGGACGTCATCGCGGATCCCGCGACCGGCACGGAAGAGCGCCGCAAGCTCCGGCTCGTTCTCGAGGCACGCGATTTCGCGGAGCGTGTTCTCGGCCTCGCCGCAGGCGACAGCTACACGACGTATTCCCGTGTTGACAGCGATACGCTGCTCCTCGTCGTGACGGCAGCCCACAAGGACCGCTTCGAAGCCCATTCATGGTGGTTCCCGATCGTCGGCCACGTGCCGTACAAGGGCTTCTTCGATTTCGATGCCGCCCGCCGTGAAGCCGCTCGCTTGCAGGCGCGCGGCCTCGACACGCAGCTCAGGCCAAGCGCCGCATTCAGCACCCTCGGCTGGTTCGATGATCCCGTCCTGAACACGGTGCTTCGCTCCGGCGATGTCGCCCTCGTCTCCACCGTCATCCACGAGATCCTTCACAACACGATCTTCCTGCCCAGCCGCGTCGCGTTCAATGAATCGTTCGCCAGCTTCGTCGGAGATCGTGGCGCCATTGCTTTCTTCTGCATGCGTGACGGTGACGATGCACCGCTCTGCCGGCAGGCGCAGGATGAATGGCACGATACGCTGCTGTTCGGCGCGTTTCTGCAATCGCTCGTGCACGACCTCGAGGCACTGTACGTGCGCGAAGACCTGTCCTCGGAGGAAAAGATCGCCCGGCGGCAGGCCGTCTTCGATGCGGCGCGCGCACGCTTCGAATCCGCCGTCCAGCCGGCCCTCCGCACCAGCTACCGCGGCTGGTCGCGCGCGACCGTCAACAATGCCACCCTCATTGGAACTCGTCTCTACTACGATCGGCTCGACCTCTTCGAGCAGCTGTTCGATTCGCACCACCACGACTTCCCCGCGACATTGCGCACACTGCGCCGCGCGCTCGAGCACATCGATGGCGATCCCTATGACCTGGTCGCCAGACTGCTTGCTGGACGGCCAGGACACTGATGCCAGCGACGATCGCGGCGGCTCGCGTCGCCCCGGCATTTGAAGCCCTTGCCTCCGAAGCTATACTACGTGGTTCCACACCCTACTCCAGACCATGGACAGATGCGCCCGGACGAGAGAGAAGCGTACAACCCGGCCGCGGTCGAGCAGAAGTGGCAGCGCCGCTGGGATGAACGAGGCACGAATCGTCGCACCGACGATGACCTGAGAACGGCCGCCCGGCCGTTCTACAACCTCATGATGTTCCCCTACCCGTCGGCGGAAGGGCTTCACGTCGGCAACATGTACGCATTCACCGGCGCCGATATCTACGGCCGCTGGATGCGCATGCAGGGCCACGATGTGTTCGAGCCCATCGGCTTCGACGCCTTCGGTATTCACTCGGAGAACTTCGCGCTCAAAGTCGGGATTCACCCGATGGAGCTGATCCCGAAGAACGTCGCGAACTTCACCCGCCAGCTGCGCCGCATCGGTGCGATGCACGACTGGAACCACACGGTCGACACGACCGACCCGCACTACTACCGCTGGACGCAGTGGATCTTCCTCCAGCTCTACAAGGCGGGTCTCGCGGAGAAGAAGGAAGCGCCCGTCAACTGGTGCCCCTCATGCAAGACCGTGCTCGCGAACGAGCAAGTGATCGCCGGTGCCTGTGAACGCTGTGGCACGCCGGTCCAGCAGCGCCTCCTTTCACAGTGGTTCTTCAAGATTACCAACTACGCGGAGCGCCTGCTCGAAAATCTCGGCTGGATCGACTGGTCCGCCTCCACGCTGCGCGCCCAGCAGAACTGGATCGGCCGGAGCGAGGGCGCCCGGCTGCACTTCCCCATCGCCCGCCGCAAAGTCTCGGAGGACCGCCACGAGTCGGCCAGGCCGCACGCGTCGCCGCATCGTATCACCGTGTTCACAACACGCGCCGACACCGTCTTCGGTGCAACGTTCATGGTGCTCGCGCCCGAGCACCCCCTCGTCGACTCCGTCACCAGCGAGGACCGGCGAGCCGACGTGACCGCATATCGCAACACCGCCACCGCCACGGACCTCGTCAGTCGCAAGAAGACGGACAAGCCCAAGACCGGCGTCTTCACGGGCGGCTATTGCGTGAATCCGGCCACCGGCAAGGACGTGCCCATCTGGATCGCCGATTACGTACTCATGGAGTACGGGACCGGCGCCATCATGGCCGTCCCCGGCCACGACGAACGCGACTTCGAGTTCGCGTCACAGTTCGGTCTGCCGATCGTGCGTGTCATCGCGGCAGCAGCCGAGGATGCCGATGCCCCGCTCGACCACGCGTACGCCGGGCCCGGTGTCCTCGTGAACTCCGGCCAGTTCTCCGGCATGGACGCGGACGGCGGCGCCAACGCGATTACGGCGTGGCTCGAAGAGCGCAACCTTGGCGCAGCGCACGTCAATTTCCGGCTGCACGACTGGTGCATCTCACGCCAGCGATACTGGGGCCCGCCCATCCCGATGATCCTGTGCGGTGCGTGCGGCCCGGTCCCGGTGCCCGAGGCCGACCTTCCCGTCGTGCTGCCGTTCGTCGAGAACTACAAGCCGGACGAGAGTGGCGTGAGCCCGCTCGCCCGCGTCGAGTCCTGGTACCGCGTCGCTTGCCCGCATTGCGGCGCCATGGCCCGCCGCGAGACCGATGTGAGTGACACCTTCCTCGACAGCGCATGGTACTTCCTGCGCTATCCATCGACCAGTTACGATGACGTCGCGTTCGAACCCGAACTCACGAAGAAGTGGCTGCCGGTCGACATGTACATCGGCGGCGAAGAACACACCGTGCTCCACCTGCTGTACAGTCGTTTCATCACCATGGCGCTGCATGACCTCGGTCTGCTTGCCTTCGAGGAGCCGTTCAGAACGTTCCGCAAGCACGGGCTCCTCATCAAGGAAGGCGCCAAGATGTCGAAGAGCCGCGGCAACGTCGTCAACCCCGATCCCTACCTCGAAGAGTGGGGCGCAGACACGTTCCGCGCCTATCTCATGTACCTCGGTCCGTACCAGGAGGGCGGCGATTTTCGCGACCTCGGACTTCAGGGCCCCTTCCGGTTCCTCAATCGTCTCTGGGAGACCGTCGTGCCCGTCGAACACCTCGGGACCGATACCCCCGATCCTGCACTCGACCGCATGCTGCACGCGACCATTCGCAAGGTCACCGAGGACATCGGATCGCTCAGTTATAACACCGCGATTGCTGCGATGATGGAGTACCTGAACGCCGTGCGTGAAGGCGGACGCCGCGCGAATCGGCGTGAAGTCGAACCCCTCGTTCCGCTCGTTGCGCCGTTCGCACCGCACATCGCTGAAGAACTGTGGCAACGCCTCGGATCCACAACGAGCCTCTTCGAAACCCGTTCGTGGCCGTCCTGGGATGAAGCACGCACGCGCGCTGATATCGTCGATGTCGTCGTGCAGGTCAACGGCCGCGTGCGCGGTCGTCTCCAGCTCTCGCGTGGTGCATCCGAGATTACGACTCGAGACGCTGCCTTCGCCGATGAAAACGTCGGCCGCTTCCTCGCGGGACTCGCCGTCAAGAAGGTCGTGTTCGTGCCCGATCGTCTCATCAATCTCGTCACCGAAGAGCCGCATTTCGGTGCCATTTCCGCGGTTGACACCCCCTGAACCCCCGGTTATCTTGCTGATCTCTTGACGCGGGGTGGAGCAGTCTGGTAGCTCGCCGGGCTCATAACCCGGAGGTCGCGGGTTCAAATCCCGCCCCCGCCATCGCGCCTCCGGCGCTGTTCGACTGACTCGGAGCCGTTCGAGTGTCCATGCCTTCGCAGACTTTCGGTGAGCGAACGCGATCGTCCGCCGGCGCCCCGCGCGCTGGCGCTGACGTGGACCCCTGGCCGCGCTCCGCGGGATCGGTCTGATCCGAACGGCTGTCTCGTTCGATCCCCCGAAACCCGCGCCGCCGACCGCAGCGCGGGTTTTTTGATGCGATTCGGGAGCACGAGACGTGCAGGACTGCGCGGTGGGAACGCTCGGCCAGGTAGCTCAGTTGGTAGAGCACACGACTGAAAATCGTGGTGTCGGCAGTTCAATTCTGCCCCTGGCCACTCGAGTACGACGCGCGGCGCGGTTCGGCAGCCGGAACCGGACCGACCGGCATGGACGTCCGTAGCTCAATTGGTAGAGCACCGGTCTCCAAAACCGGGGGTTGCAGGTTCGAGTCCTGCCGGACGTGTGGTGGACGGCGAGGAATGAGCGAGACAGCCGGGACGCACCGGGCTCGATCCTTGCCCTCGCCGGCAACGAAACAGGGGCCCCCATCGTCTAGTGGCCCAGGACATCTGGTTCTCAGCCAGAAAACCGGGGTTCGAT
>JBOHRL010000072.1:0-27856 GCA_050732695.1 Longimicrobiales bacterium
CCGGGCGGCGCTGACGATCCAGTTTGGATGGCCGAAGATCGGACTGTTTTTTCAACCGGCCCGGGCCTGTTGCGGCCGGCTCCTCGCCGTCGAGATCGGGTTCCCGCCGTATGTTGCGGATGGGGCCGAGGCCGCGGCTCTGATCACACCGGACTGGGCGTCGCTGCGACTGCCGGCACGGAAGCCGGATGCTCACAAGGGCACGGCTGGCCGACTGCTGATCGTGGCGGGTAGCCAGGGCATGGCAGGTGCCGCTTTGATCGCCGTGGAGGCCGCGTACCGGGCGGGTGCCGGGCTGGTTCGGATCGCGTCGGACCCGACGAACCGGATCGTACTCCAGACGGCCGTACCGGAGGCGACGTTCCTCGATCGCGATCATCTCGATGCCGCGACCGCCGGCAACGTCCATGCGCTCGTTGCGGGGCCGGGCATGGGAGCGGACTCGAGTGGCCGGGCGGCCCTCGACGCGGCGCTCGAGCGGACGGGAAACGTGCCGGCCGCGCTGGATGCCGATGCGATCACGTTGTTAGCCCGCGACGCGGATTCGCTGCGCGTCATCGCCGCTACACGGGATATCGTGCTGACACCGCACGTCCTCGAACTCTCCCGGCTGGCAGGTAAATCGGTTGATGCGATCGCGGCCGATCCGGCTGGCGTCGCGCGGGCCGTGGCCGAGAGGTTCGGTTGTTCGGTTCTGCTGAAGGGCCAACCATCCATCGTTGCATCGCCGGATCAGCCGCTGCTCGTCAACGCGGTCGGTTCATCGGACCTCGCAATGGCCGGGATGGGTGATCAGCTCGCGGGCGCGATCGGCGCCTTCATGGCGGCGGGCCTGAACGCAAGAGAGGCTGCCGCGGTAGCACTGTACTACGGGGGCCGTGCGGCCGATCTGGCCGCCCTCGGCCGGTCGCTTTCGCCACGCGACGTTTCCATGCATCTGCGTGCGGCGTTCGACCGGCCCGGCGCGCGCCGCCAGCCGTTCGGCCTGCCGTGCATCACGTTTGACCAGCCGCCTCGGTGGTAGCCATGAAGTCCCGCATCGCCGTGTGTCTCGCCGTTGTGCTCGTGCTCATGCAGAGCCGTACGCTGCAAGCCGGGGCGCAAAGCCAGACGTGGAATCTCGAGGATCGCGTGCTGATCTCCAGCGGCGATCTGGTTCTCGCACTGGCCATGGGTACGCGCGAAATCTACGGCGCGACGCCGACCGGCATCATCGTTTACGATTTCACGACCGGGCAGTGGAAGGCGCCGCTCGCACCCGTCGAAGGATATCCGGCCCAGGACGAGGTGACGGCACTTGCGTACGATCGCGTGGCCGGCGGGCTCTGGGCCGGCACCCGTGCCGGTGACCTGTATTCGTACACGCCCGGGTTCGGTCGCTGGGAGCGCAATGCGCTGGGTGCGCAGAGCGAGGTTCTGGCGATGGCCGCCGATGCAGCGTCCGGCGCTGTGTACGTCGCGACCGCACGCCAATGGCTACGTCTCCAGACCGGCTCCTCTTTCGCGGAACCGGTCACGCCCGACGATGTGCCTGCCGAAGTTCGCCGGATCCTCGATCGCACGCGTGAACGCGACCCGGTCCTCGAATCGTTGCGCGGCACGCTCAATCTCGACGCCGATCTGAATCGCTGGCAGATCACCGACGCGATTCCGGGCGAACGCAACGGCGAATTCTGGGTCGCGACGGCGGGTGGCGGCATCGTCCATCTCGCTGGTCAGGGTCTCGAGCGTGAATGGCTTCGATTCGGCCTCATCTCGACGGGTACCGCCGCCATCGCCTTCGATGGCCGGCAGCTCTGGTTCGGTGGCGATGGAAGAGGCCAGCGCAATGGCGTGACGGCAGGCGAGCCCTCGCTCGAACACTGGTGGCAATTCGATGCCGCGAATGACGGCGCACCCCGCGGTTTCGTCGCCGAGATCCTTGCCGATTCGCAGAGAGTCTGGTTCGCCTCGAGCGATGGCCTGTTCTGGCTCGACCGTGATGGCGAAAGCCCGGTCGATGCCAGCGAATGGTATGCAATCGATGCGCGCGAGGGTCTGCCGTCCGACGAGGTCACCGCTCTCGTCCGCGTCGGTGCGCGGCTCTGGGTCGGTACCCGTCGCGGCATTGCCGCCGTCGATGAGGCCGGCGACGTCGAGATCAATTTCGTCGGCACACCCGTACACCGGCTGGCTGCCCGTAATGACACGGTATGGGTCGCTGGCGATGACGGCCTGTGGATCATTCCACGCGCGACATCGAATCTGCGGCGCGCGGACGTGGGACCGGCCCCTGGCGCGCAGCAGAACTCGGCGTTGACTGGCCGCGTCAGTGATGTGAGAGCGATGCCGGACGCCATCTACGTGTTGATCGGCGAAGCACTCCATATGTGGACCGCAGAGGGCTGGAGTGCGCCCATCCGCGATGCATCGCTCGATGCGATCGGACCGCCCCTCCGCATGGCAGGCGAAGATGGCGTGTTATGGGTTGCCGGTGGCCGCGGCGTCGCCTATCGCGATGCGGGGTCCGGCGCATGGCGCGCGTTCGAGATCCCCGGTGACATCCCGATCGGGCCGGTACTCGATGTCAGGCCGGCCGGCGAATTCGTCTGGGTCGCGACGCCAGCGGGAGCGCTCCGATTGCGCTGGCGATGACGCTCGGACCGCCGCCTTCACCGCCGGCTACGCTCGGGCCCGGTCGCGAGTTCGATCTGATCCGCGCGATCCTCGCTCAACACGAACGGATTGCCGATCGAGCCGGTGCACACCCTGCGGTGCGCGTCGTTCCGGGTGATGATGCGGCCGTCATCGATGCGTCGCCTCTCGTCGTGAGCGCTGATCTCTCCTTTGAAGACGTCCATTTCCGGCGCGATTGGATCACTCCCGACGAGATTGGCTGGCGCGCCACGGCCGCTTCCCTCAGTGACCTCGCCGCGATGGCGGCAGTACCCGTTGGCATCCTCGTCACAATGGCCGTGAAACCGGATGATGCGACCGCGTTTGCAACCAGTGTCATGGCCGGCGCAAGCCTCGCCGCCGTTGCGTACGGCGCTGCGCTACTCGGCGGTGACATCTCGCGCTCGACCGGACCTTTCGTCCTCGATGTGATCTCAGTCGGACACGCCGGACGACCGATCCTGCGAAGCGGTGCGCAACCCGGTGACTCGATCTGGGTCACGGGCTCGTTGGGCGGTGCGGCCGCTGCGGTCGCGGCATGGAGTGCGGGTGGCGCGCCCGACCCCGCTGCGCGTGCGCGGTTCGCTCATCCGATTCCGCGGATCGCCGAGGCGCGATGGCTCGCAGAACGAGACGTGCTGCACGCTCTCATCGATCTGTCCGATGGGCTGGCTGGCGACGTGCGCCATCTTGCCGCAGCCAGCAATGTCTGTATTCGGCTCGACGTCTCGCAGATTCCGATTCACCCCGCCGCGAATCGTCAACTGGCCATTCAGGGCGGCGAGGATTATGAGTTGTGCTTCGCGGCGCCGCCGTCATTCGGCGATTCGCTCGTCGAGGCGTTTCAGCACGCATTCGAGTTGCCGCTTACTCGTGTGGGCTCAGTCGAAGCCGGATCCGGTGTGCTCGCCCTCGAGGACGATGGGAGCGCGCACTCGCTCGAAGCAATGGGGTACTCGCACCTGTGAAGAATCGACTGGTTTCGATACTCGACGTGATCCGTTCCGTCTGGGTCTGGGTCAATCTGCTCGTCGTCACGATCGTCCTCAGCCTTGTGGCGATCGTGAGCGCGCTGCTCCGTATCGACGGCGGAATCTATGACTGGTGCGCGCGCTCATGGTCGAGCTGGATGCTGCGCATCAGCGGCGTGCGCGTCCGCATGGAAGGTATGGAGAACGCTACCGCGGACCGGCCACGCATCTTCGCGAGCAATCATCAATCTTGGTTCGATGTCTTCGCCCTGGCCGCAAACCTGCCCGGCCCGTACCGCTTTGTTGCGAAAAAGGAACTCGGCCAGATTCCGATCTTCGGTCACGCATGGAAGGCGGCCGGCCATATTGCGGTCGACCGTGGTGACCGCCAGTCCGCCATTCAGACTCTCAACGAAGCCGGGGCCCGCCTGCGGCGCGAGAACGGCGCCGTCGTCATCTTCCCTGAAGGCACGCGCTCTCCGACCGGTGATCTGCTGCCGTTCAAGAAAGGCGCGTTCATGCTCGCGCTTCACACCGGCGTCGATATCATCCCGGTTGGCATCTCCGGCAGTCGCGCCATCCTGCCGAAGGGTAGCTGGATCGTCCGGCCAGCGGAGATGGTCGTTCGCATCGGCTCGAGCATCCCCACGTCCGATTACTCGACGGACACGCGCGATGAACTCATTGCCCGCGTCCGCAGGGAGGTAGAACGCCTCGTTCACGGCGACACCGCGCCTTCCTCTGCTGTGTCGCCACGCATCCATCCGGTGTGATGACACCCCTGAATCGGCGATTCCGTGCCGCGTCGCCGAGCGGCTGCGGCCGCTCGGGCCCGAGCGCATGCTGCGGGCGCGATCGCGGCTGGCGCAGGCGCGAACGCAACCCTATCGTTCCACGACCGATGCCCACTCTCAACGATTGAGCCTGATGTCCGCCATCACAAGCGTTCACGCGCGCGAGATCCTCGATTCGAGGGGCAACCCAACCGTCGAAGCCGAGATCGTGCTCGAAAGCGGTGTCGCCGGACGCGCAGCTGTGCCGTCCGGTGCGTCCACGGGCGAACACGAGGCCGTCGAACTGCGCGATGGTGATTCCCTGCGTTACATCGGCAAAGGCGTTCTCAAAGCGGCGCGCAATGTCAACGAGATCATCGGCCCCGCCATTGTGGACATGGATGCTGCGGATCAGGTCGACGTCGATCGCATGATGATTCAGCTCGATGGGACCGCCAACAAGTCGAAGCTCGGGGCGAACGCCATCCTCGCCGTATCGCTTGCTGTCGCACGCGCCGCCGCGAACGAGGCGGGCCTTCCGCTCTACCGCTATCTCGGCGGGCCCCACGCGACGCTCATGCCCGTTCCACTCATGAACATCCTGAACGGTGGCGCCCACGCCGCGAACAACGTAGACCTCCAGGAGTTCATGGTCGCACCCGTCGGCTTCGCCAGCTTCCCTGAGGCGCTGCGCGCCGGCGTCGAGGTGTTCCATAGTCTGAAGAAGGTGCTCGCCAAACAGAAGAAAAGCACCGCCGTCGGCGATGAAGGTGGCTTCGCCCCCGATCTGGCCACGAATGAGGATGCGATCGACGTCATCCTCGAGGCCATCGAGCGCGCCGGCTACAAACCCGGTGATGACATTGTTCTCGCGCTCGATGCCGCTGCGTCCGAAATGCATCGCGACAGCGAGTACGTCTTCCACAAGTCGAGCGGACGCGCCGTTTCTTCCGCCGAGATGGTGGCGTTCTGGACCGATTGGGTCGATCGTTACCCCATCGTCTCCATCGAGGATGGCCTCGATCAGGGGGACTGGCTGGGCTGGAAGCAGCTCAGCACGACACTCGGCGATCGGGTTCAACTCGTCGGTGACGACCTCTTCGTCACCAACACCGAGTTCCTCGCCAAAGGCATTGCCGAGGGCGCCGGCAACGCGATCCTGATCAAGGTCAACCAGATCGGCACACTGACCGAAACGCTCGAGGCCATCGAGATGGCAAAACGGGCCGGATACAACTGCATTATCTCGCATCGCAGCGGCGAAACCGAGGACACCTTCATCGCCGACCTCGCGGTCGCTGCGCGCGCTGGCCAGATCAAGACCGGCAGCGCTTCCCGCACCGACCGCATCGCCAAATACAATCAACTGCTGCGCATCAACGAAGATCTCGGCGCCGCCGCCGAGTATCCCGGCATGGCTGCCTTCTGACCATGCGTCGCCGACACTCACTCGACCTTCTCAACGCCTCGGTTCAACACCCCGGCGTTGCGGCCTTCTGACCGTGCGTTTTCGCCTGGCACTCGGCCTTCTGCTCCTGGCGGGCGCCGTTTACTTCGCGCTCTTTGGTGGCGAATTCAACATCCTCGAGGTTCAGCGCATACGTCGCGAGTACGCAGCCGAGAAGGAGCGCGCAATCGGACTCGAAGCCGAGATTGCCCGCCTCCGCGCCCGCGTCGATTCGCTCGAGACCGATTCCGCCACCATCGAACGCATCGCACGCGAACGCTGGGGCCTGATTCGACCCGGCGAACGATTGTATCGCTTCGAAGAACGTGAACCGTCGCCCGATTCCGTGCGCCGTGACTCCGGCGTCCCGCCACCTGACACGATGGGCAGACGCTGACCTGTTCCAATGCAGCTTCGCTTCGCATGTCGCAGCGACGCGAGAAGACGTGACATGGGTATCATCGTAACAGACCAGGTTTGAGCGGTTGCACAAGAATTCGTACCAGCGGAATCGCCTTCACGGCGAACCGCCGTGAAGCACAGGCACAATCATGAATCGATCCACCAGGACCATCGCCATCCTCACTGGCGGCGGCGACGTTCCCGGCCTCAATCCCGCGATCCGCGCCATCACGATTCGCGCACTCCGCGAGGGTTATCGCGTCCTCGGCATCCGCCGCGGCTGGGCAGGCCTCGTCGAGATCGTTCCCGAGCGCAACGCCGATAACTCCGCATTCGTGCAGGAACTCAGTGAACCCATCGTCAATCGCGCCGGCCGCACCGGCGGAACCTTCCTGCACACGTCACGTACCCGGCCCAGTTCCGTTCCGCGCGACGAGGTGCCCGACCACCTGAAAGACCGCTACTCCGACGAAAACAACGACATCACTCCCGAAGTCCTGCGTAACCTCGAATTCCTCGGCGTTGACGTCCTCGTTCCCATAGGCGGCGATGACACGCTCAGTTACGGAGCCCGCATGCACCGGGCCGGCGTCCGCGTCGTCGCCATCCCCAAGACCATGGACAACGACGTTCCCGGCACCGACTACTGCATCGGCTTCAGCACGTGTGTTACCCGCACCATCGAGCTGACCCACCGCCTGCGCACCTCCGCCGGTTCCCACGAGCGATTCCTCGTCCTCGAGGTGTTCGGCCGTTACGCCGGCTTTACCGCCCTCCTGCCCACCCTGGCCGGCGCCGCTGACCGCTGCGTCATCCCCGAATACGCGTTCGATATCGAACGCCTCACCGAACTCCTCGTCCACGATCGCAACCGCCACCCCAGCCGCTATGCCGTTGTGATCGTCTCCGAAGGCGCCCGTATGGCCCACTCCGCCGACATGACCTTCGAGGGCGAAGCCGCCGACCCATACGGTCACCGCAAACTCGGCGGCATCGGCGACCGCGTCGCCGCCGCCCTCCGGGACATCTCGCCTCGCTTCAACAACGGCCGCCGTATCGACATCGTCAGTCAGCGCCTCGGCTACCTCGTCCGCTCCGGCGACCCCGATGCCCTCGACTCCATCGTCCCCATGGCCTTCGGCAACCTCGCCCTCGACCTCGTCCTCGCCGGCGAGTCCGGCAAACTCGTCAGCGTCCATAATGGCCGCTACGACTCCGTTTCCATCGATCGCGTCGCCGCTGAAAAAAAGGTCGTCGATGTCGCCGAGTACTACGTCGCCGACCGCCTCCGCCCCAGGTACGAGACCTTCGCCGGTCGCCCGCTCCTGCTTACGGCGGACCGGCCACCACTACCGATGCCAGACTGAAATTCCGACGCAATTCCGCCGAGTTGCGCCTGGTGCGCACAACTGGCAAGCAAAGCGCCATGCACGAGAAGCGCACGCGTTGATGAAGCATCATCACCTTCCAGGAGCGTGGAAAGTAAGCTTCAAGCGATCGATCGGGCCGATTACGCTGACCAGCACGTTACGGCGGGCCCTCACCACGGCCGCCCCATTTCGAACGGAAAAGTGCGAAAGGCGTCCCAGAAGTCATCCAGGACTTCGAACCCGCCGATCGAAGTTACTGTGCCCGGACGGAATCGTCGCTCGAACTCACGCATTACTCCAAACTCGGAGATCTCTCCGCTCTCAAGGTCCACCCCATACACTTTACCGCCAGCGCCGTAACGCGCGAATCGGGGATTGCCGAACTCTCCGGGTCCACCACCCTTCCGTTCCAATACAGTGATCAAGTTACCCGTCGAAGAGTACTCCTTGACGTTGCCTTCCGATGGATCGGCGATCAGGATCCTTCCTGACTTATCGATGTCAACGCTGCCAATGCCCACGATCGATGCAGAGTCTGGCTGCTCAAGAGTGACACTGCGTTGCGACCGTCATCGGACCGGGAACCATTACCCAAAGTCGACCCATCCAATCATGGCCGACGGGTTCTTCTCGCGCGAGGATTGAACGGGTGATCGAGCCTCGCGCCGTCCGGGCCTCCAACGGTCCGGACGACGTCGAGGTGTGCCCATGCGGCGCCTGGTCTGTCCGCCCCCACTTCACCCGCAACGCCCGGGTCTCCCTCACGCTCTGATAGGCGATTGAGCCGACTTTGGTTGATGGTTCCCGGTCCGTTCTTGCCGTCCCGAGTGGAAACGGTTACTGTGCGTTACCGAAAACGTTTCCACTCCCGCCGCGAGGCGGGGGACCCTCGGGAAACGTTGCGTGACGCGGTTGCCGGCTGAGCCCATTGGCCGGGGAGACCGCGCGACCGCGTGAGGCCGGAGGTCAGGTGGCGGTCACGATCCGGGATGTTGCGAAGCGTGCAGGTTGTTCCGTCGCAACGGTTTCGCGGGCTCTGAACCAGAGCGGGCCGGTGCGGGCGGACACGCGGCGGCGGATCGAGGAGGCGGTCGCGGAGATGAAGTACCGGCCGAACGTCGCGGCTCGCAGCCTGATCACGCGGCGGACGGGGATGCTCGGGGTTCTTCTACCGGATCTGCACGGGGAGTTCTTCTCGGAGTTGATCCGCGGGCTGGACGATGCGGCGCAGGCGCACGGCTACCATCTGCTGCTTTCGAGTTCGCATGACCTGGCGGAGGAACTCGAGGCGGCGCTGCACGGGATGCAGGGACGCGTGGACGGTCTGGTGATCATGGCGCCGAAGCTGGACGCAGCGACGCTGAACGCACTGCTGCCGCGCAGTACTCCTGTGGTACTCCTCAATTCGCCGCATGCCAGAGCGTCGGTCTGCGATCTACGCATCGACAATTATGGCGGCGCGAGTTCGATGGTTTCACATCTCGCTTCCCACGGTCACAAGAGAATCGCGATCATCACGGGCCCGACGGGCAATCACGATGCGGAGGAGCGCCTGACCGGGTACCGGAACGCGCTTGCGGAAGCAGGGATCGAGTGTGATCCCGCGCTCGAGATTGAAGGTGATTTCCGGACGTCGAGCGGTTACCACGCTACGAACCTTCTGCTCGCGCTTGCAGACAGGCCGTCGGCGATTTTTGCTGCAAACGATGCGATGGCTCTGGGTGCGCTGAGTGCTCTGCGCGATGCCGGCGTGGCCGTCCCGGGTGACATCGCATTGGCTGGTTTCGACGACCTGTCGTCGACGCGGTACAGCATTCCGCCGCTGTCCTCGGTGCACGTCTCGATCAGCGAGCTGGGCGCGCGCGCGATCGCGAGTCTGTCCGAGGTCGTTGCGAACGGTGCCCCGCCGGTCGAACCGCATGAGGTGCTGAGCGCGACAGCGGTTCTGCGTCGATCGTGCGGTTGCGCAGGTCGCGACGGCGAGAGAAGAGCCCAACCAACGGAACCGGCACACAGGGGTTCACATCCAACGCAGGAGGATCGACCATGAAAGGAATCGCACTCGATCGCGTGCTCGGTCTGTCGGGCCTTGTCCGGGCGAGAACCGGCGTACCCGGCGAGGCGATCACAACTTCAGGCTGCGCCCGCCGCCCGCGGTTCGCCGCAGCGTGGGCGATGACGTTCCTCCTGGTTGCACTGGCACCGGCTGCGGCACAGACGAGCACGGGCACGATTCGTGGCTTCGTCCGGGATGACAGCGGGAATCCGCTCGCGAATGTGAGCGTGGTCGCAACACAGGAGGCGACCAACTTCCAGCGCACGTCGATCACGGCAGCGAACGGTTTCTACAACATTCCCGGCCTGCAACCGGGGCAGTACGTGTTACGCGCGACATCGATCGGCTACGCGGATCTGGAGCGGGCGGTCCGATTGCTGATCGGGCAAACGCTGAACCTCGACGTCCAGCTCGGTGTGCAGGCGGTGGCACTGGAAGGGATCGAGATCCAGGCCGCGCGCGTGGTCGAGACCACGACGCCCGAGATCGCGACCAACATTACCGCCGAACAGATCCAATCGATTCCTCTGAACGACCGTAACTTCCTGTCCCTCGCATTGCTCGCGCCCGGCATCCGCAACGATGGAGGCAGCATCACGAGCGGTGCGGAGAGCGCGAACAACATCAATGTGTTCGTGGACGGTGTCAGCTTCAAGAATGACATTCTCAAGGGCGGCGTTGCCGGCCAGGACGCGAGCAAGGGCAACCCATTCCCGCAGGTCGCCGTCCAGGAGTTCCGCATCATAACGCAGCAGTTCAAAGCCGAGTACCAGAAGGCGACGAGCGCGATCGTGACGGCGACGACACGTTCGGGCACGAACGACTGGGAAGTCTCGTTGTTCGGCTTTCGCCAGAACGAGGACCTGATCGAGCAGGATTTCTTCGCACTCAAACGCTGTGCCGATGGCCAGACCGCGGATCCCGATTTCGTGTGTGCGGAAAAGCCGAAAGTCGGCAAGTGGCAGATGGGTGGCAGCCTGGCCGGCCCGATCATCGAGGACGAGCTGTTCTTCTTCGCGGCCTACGAAGGCAACCATCAGGACCGCGCCTTTACGGTGACGGCCACGTCTCTCGACCAGTGGCCGGCGGACATTCAACAGGAGTTGAGGGCGCAGGAAGGGACGTTCGATTCGCCGTTCCGTTCGAATCTCTACTTCGGTAAGCTGACCTGGACACCGAATCAGCGGCACCGCCTGGAAGTCAGTGGCAATGTCCGCGACGAGTACGATGTTCGCGGGTTCGGCGGAACGGATGCGTTACAGAACGCCGAAGATTTCAACAACGACGTCAACACGTTCCTCGCCAAGCACCAGTACAGCCGGGGCAATCTTCTCAACGAGGCGCAGATCAGCTACCAGACCTACCACTGGTTCCCGGTGCAACTGCGAACGGATCTCATCGGCAGGCGGTACGCCGGTTCGCTCAAGATTGGCGGTCGTTGCTGCCCGCAGGATCAGACGCAGAGGCGGCTCGAGCTTCGCAATGACGTATCGTATACGCTGCCGTCATGGGCGGGCGACCACGTGTTCAAGGTGGGCTCGAACCTGGATTTCGTGGAGTACGACATCATCAAGCAGTTGAACGTGAATCCGCAGTTCCTGTTTCAGCCGACCAATCCGACCGTACCGAGCCAGGTCGAGGTCGGCTTCGGAACACCGAACATCGGTGCGGACAACACGCAGTTCGGCATCTATGCGCAGGACGACTGGGCGGTCACTCCCCGCCTGACGCTGAACCTTGGCGTGCGCTGGGACTACGAGACGAATGCCCTCAACAACGACTACGTCACGCCTCCGGAGGTCGTGTCCGAGGTCGGATCGCGCAATGATCTGCTCATCATCAACGACGATTACTTCACCAGTGGCGATGACCGGCCCGGCTTCAAGGGCGCCATTCAGCCCCGCTTCGGGTTTTCGTACGATCTGTCGGGCGACAACTCGACGGTGTTGTTCGGCGGCTGGGGGCTGTACTACGATCGGAACTCGTACGCCACGTTGATCGGGGAGCGGGAGCGGCTCGTGTGGAAGACGTACCTGATTCGATTCTCGCCCGCCGGCAGTGTGCCGGGCACGATCGACTGGGACCCGCGCTTCGAATCGCGCGACGAACTCGAGGACCTGATCACCTCGGGCACCACCGGAAAGCCGGAGGTCTTCCTCGTCGACAACAACATGGAGCCACCGCATTCCAGTCACTTCAGTGCGGGGATCCGCCAGTCGTGGCGCGACTATCTCTTCTCCCTGAATTACACCGGTGTGCGCAGTTCCAATCAGTTTGCGTGGTTCTTCGCCAACCGCGGCCAGGACAACCGAACGTTCGAGCTGCCCAGTTATCGGAACGTTCTGGTCTCGACGGATGAAGGCAAGGCATGGTACGATGCAGTCTACTTCAAAGCTGAGAAACGGTACTCGGAGGAGTCACGTTGGGGCGCGACGCTCGCATACACGCTCGGGTGGGCGGATGCGTATTACACCGCCGGTGATGACTTCGGCGGCCTGAGCTTCAGGACGCCGGCGAACTTCGTACGGCGCCGCTCGAACATCGATGAACGGCACCGGGTTTCCGCCAACGCGATTGTCGGACTGCCTCTCGACTTCCGCCTCAGCGGCATCGTCTCGCTGGGTTCGGGCACCAGGTACCGCGTGTTCTATGGCGGTGATTCGTGCGCCACCGGCAATATGGACTGCATCGGCAACGAGTACCCGGATGGGGGCGAGGACGGCACGCCGTGGGGCGGAACGAATCCGTTCACAGGGGATCCCGAAACCGACTCCTTCCTTGGTATCGGTGGCTGGGCGTTCCGCAACGTCGACCTTCGCCTCGAGAAGGATTTCGAGTTCCGCGGCAATACAATCGGCCTGATCTTCGAAGGCTTCAATGTCTTCAACTACGACAACTTCACGGGATACAACGGCCGCATCGGCGATCTTCGGCCAGACGGCAGTGTCGCGCCGAACGACAATTTCGGCGTAAGGACTGCCGTCATCAACGACACACGCTTGCAGGGTGCGCCGCGGCGCTGGCAGTTCGGCCTGCGCTATACCATGTAGGCATCAGGCCAGCCCCGCTCCCCGGTGCCGGCCGGGCGAGCGGGGTCCAGTGTGAACGATGAACAGCGTGCATCGAATGCGCTTTTCGAGACTCGCTCCACTCTGCGTCGCCCGCTCACTGAACTGCGCCGTACTGGTCGCAGGCGCCATCGGCTGCGGCCCGCAGAACCAACCGCAACCATCGCCTGAAGATGCATTTCTCGATGACCTCGAGAAACGCACGTTCGACTTCTTCTGGGAAACGGCGAACACGCAGAACGGCATGGTGCCGGATCGCTGGCCGTCGCGGCCGTTCGCGAGCATCGCAGCGATCGGGTTCGGACTCACCGCATACGGCGTCGGTGTCGAACGCGACTGGATCACACGCGAGCAGGCGCGCGCTCGAACCGTGGCCACGCTCCGGTTCCTGTGGAACGCGCCGCAGGGGCCCGGCACGAGTGGAGTCGCCGGTTACCGCGGTTTCTTCTATCACTTCCTCGACATGGACACCGGCCTCCGCTTCCAGACCACGGAGTTGTCCACGATCGACACGGCGCTGCTGCTCTCTGGCGTTCTGTTTGCCCAATCGTACTTCGACCAGGCAGACGCGACCGAGGCCGAGATTCGTACGCTGGCCGACTCCATCTATCTGCGCGTCGAATGGCCGTACTTCCACACGGATGAGCGCGGCATCACCATGGCGTGGCGGCCCGAACCGGATCGCCTGTTCGGGCCCGGACGCTGGAACGGTTACGACGAGAGCATGATTCTCCACGTCCTCGCGCTGGGCTCGCCCTCGCATCCCGCAAGCGACGAGGTCTGGGAGCATTACACGCGCAGCTATACCTGGGGCGACTTCCACGGCCAGCAGCACCTCGCCTTCGCTCCGCTGTTCGGCCACCAGTACTCGCACGTATGGATCGATTTCCGCCATATCCGGGATGCCTTCATGCGCGAGAAGGGAATCGACTATTTCGAGAACTCGCGTCGCGCGACACTTTCTCAGCGGGCGTACGCACAGGCCAACCCTGGTGAATGGGCCGGTTACGGCAGCGACATATGGGGCCTGACGGCAAGCGATGGCCCGCGCGACACGCTCGTCAATATCGATGGACGCGAGCGCCAGTTCCATGGCTACTGGGCGCGCGGTGCGTCGCTCGAAGCCGTTCGTGACGACGGCACCATCGCGCCGACCGCAGCGGGCGGCTCGATCCCGTTCGCACCAGACGTCACGATCCAGGCGCTGATGGCGATGAAGGAGCAGTACGGCGAACACGGGTACGGCCAGTACGGCTTCGTCGACGCGTTCAACCCGACGTTCGATCTGCCCATCGAGACACGACGGGGCAGGGTCGTGCCCGGTCTGGGCTGGTTCGACGACGAGTACCTGGGGATCGATCAGGGGCCTATCGTGCTCATGATCGAGAATCATCGTACCGGCCTGATATGGGACGTGATGAAGAAGAACGATCATCTCGTTCGTGGCCTGTGTCGCATGGGCTTTGCCGGCGGTTGGCTGGACAGCCGGTGCCCGTAGGGTTCCAACCCTGAGAAGGTTGTTCGCGAGTCACCGTCTGGTCCGTGTCTCGAACCTGCGAAGGTGAGCGCCGATGAAACGCGCCTTTCCTTACTCGGTCGTGCTGATTCTCTTTGCGGCCGTGCTCCTGGTCGTTGCGGCCAGTCCTCCGGCCGGCGGCGATGACTCCACCACGGTGACACGAACTGCCGCACAAACGCCGCGTAACGTGATCTTCATTCTGAGCGATGATCACCGCTACGACTTCATGGGCTTCATGCCGGCTGCGCCCGGGTGGCTGGATACGCCCAACCTGGATCGTATGGCAGCCGGGGGTGCGCACATCCGCAATGCATTCGTGACCACGTCGCTCTGTTCACCCAGCCGGGCTTCGATCCTCACGGGCCGGTACGCGCACCGGCACGGCATCGTCGACAACACGTCGCCGATTCCAGCCGGCACGCAGTTCTTCCCGCAGTTCCTGCACGATGCCGGTTTCCGTACGGCGTACGTCGGCAAATGGCACATGGGCGAGGTGGACGATGTGCCGCAACCCGGCTTCGACCACTGGGTGAGTTTCCGCGGCCAGGGCGTCTACCAGGATCCGCTGCTCAACATCGACGGGGAGCGGCGCCAGGTGCAGGGCTACACGACGGACGTTCTCACGGATCAGGCGCTGGCGTGGCTCGAGCAGACGCGCCGCGAGGCGCCGGACCAGCCATTCTTCCTCTACCTCTCGCACAAGGCCGTGCACGCCGAGTTCGAGCCAGCTCCGCGTCACACCGGCCGATACGCGAACGAACCGATTCCGTATCCGGAGACGATGGCCAATACGGAGGCCAACTACCGCGGCAAGCCGGCCTGGGTCGAGGCACAGCGCTACGGCTGGCATGGCGTCGACTACATGTACCAGGGAGCGATGGAGTTCGACCCCTTCTACCGCTCCTATACCGAGACGTTACTGGCTCTCGATGAGAGCGTCGGCCGGGTGCTCGACTGGCTGGAGACGAACAACCTCGACCGTTCGACGCTCGTCGTGTACATGGGCGACAACGGATTCCTGCTCGGCGAGCACGGCCTCATCGACAAGCGCCAGGCGTACGAAGAGTCGATCCGCGTCCCGATGATCGCGTGGGCGCCGGGCTTCATCGAGCCGGGCAGCGTGATCGAGCCCATGGTCCGCAACATCGACATCGCACCCACGCTGCTCGACCTCGCTGGCGTCGAATCACCCGTCTCGATGGACGGGCGGTCCGTGCTGCCGCTGTTGCGTGGCGAGCCGGCGACGTGGCCGCTCGAGCTGCTGTACGAGTACTACTGGGAGTACGCGTTCCCGCACACGCCAACCGTGTTCGCACTGCGTGACAGCCGCTTCAAGTTCATCGATTATCATGGCATCTGGGACCTGAACGAGCTGTACGATCTCGAGGCCGATCCGAAGGAACAGCACAACCTCATCACAGTGCCAGCCTACGCCGAGCGAGTGAATACGATGCGCACACGGCTCTGGGATCTGCTCGAGCAAACCGGTGGCTTGAACATTCCCCTGAAGCGGCCCGGGTCCTTCCAGGCCGGCGAGCGAAAGCGGAGTGGCGATGCACCACCCGGAATGGTCTATATTCCGGGCGGCCGGACGCGCATCGGATCCGATGACGGCCTGCCGGATGAGATGCCTTCGTTCGAAGTCGATGTCGAGCCGTTCCTCCTCGATGCGCATCCCGTGACCGTCGAGGCCTTCAGCGCGTTCGTCGATGCCACATCGTACGTCACGGATGCGGAGCGTTTCCGCGCTGCCGGCGTCTACGATCCATCGACAGGCGGCTGGCAACTCGTCGCAGGTGCGAACTGGCAACGCCCGCTCGGACCGCATGCGCCACCCGCACCGCCCGATCATCCGGTCACACAGATTTCATGGAACGATGCGATGGCGTACGCGCGCTGGGCCGGCAAGCGCCTGCCCACGGAAGTCGAGTGGGAGCACGCGGCGCGCGGAGCGAGCAATGATCGCTCACCGTATGCATGGGGCGACTCACTCGTCATGGGCGGCCGATATCAGGCCAATACGTGGCAGGGCAGCCTCCCATCCGGCAACACCGCGGACGATGGCCATCTCGGCACATCCCCGGCCGGCGCGTACGGAACAACCGCGCTCGGACTCGCGGACATGGGTGGCAACGTGTGGGAATGGACCGCAGACTGGTTTCGCTCCTACGCGGAACGTGGACGGCCGTTCCAGCAGAATGCACGCAGCGAAAAAGTCACCCGCGGCGGTTCGTTCCTGTGCAACCCCGACTACTGTCACGGCTATCGTGTCTCTGCACGCAGTCATTCCTCGCCAGAGACCGCGCTTTACCACACCGGCTTTCGACTGGCGCGCGACGCGGAGCCCGCGGACACACGGAACCGTCAGGCCGTTCGGTCCCGGTGATGATGCAGCAACGGACACCCTGAACCGCGGAGTTCGATGCAGCGGTTGGCGGCGATCGACTGGATCGTCATTGGCCTTTATTTCCTGCTGACGTTCGGTGGTGCTGCGTACGCAATGTGGCGCGAGCGCCGGGGCGCGGAGACGTCCGCCGACTATTTCCTGGCCGGCCGGGACAGCGGCTGGTTCATCATTGGCGCCTCCCTGTTCGCATCCAACATCGGGTCCGAACACCTGGTCGGTCTTGCCGGGACCGGCGCAGCCAGCGGCGTCGCCGTCGCACAGTTCGAGATTCTCGCCGCACTCGTGCTTCTGCTGCTCGGCTGGGTGTTCGTGCCGTTCTACCTGCGCAGCGGTGTGTATACGATGCCCGAATTCCTCGAGCGCCGCTACTCGCCCGCCGCCCGCTGGTACCTCGCCGTTATTTCGATCATCGCTTATGTTCTGACCAAGATCTCGGTCACGATCGCTGCTGGCGGCATCGTGTTCGAGTCGCTCATGGGAATCGGCTTCTGGACGGGTGCTCTCGTGGTCGTGATCGCGACCGGCATCTACACGATCTTCGGAGGCCTGCGCGCTGTGCTCATCACGGATGCCATCCAGATGTTCGTGCTGGTAGGCGGCGCAATCGTCGTGACGTGGATCGGCCTCGACGCGGCAGGCGGCTGGAGCGAATTGCGCACGGCGGCCGGCCCGGCGTTCATGGACCTCTGGAAACCGGCCAGTGATCCTGACTTCCCATGGACCGGCATCGCCTTCGGCGCACCCATCCTCGGCATCTGGTACTGGTGCACAGACCAGTTCATCGTGCAGCGCACGCTGGCGGCGAGAAACCTTCAGCACGCCCGGCGGGGAACCATTCTCGCGGGCTTCCTGAAACTGCTGCCGCTCTTCATCTTCGTGATGCCGGGCGTCATCGCTTACGTTCTCGCTCAGCGCGGCCAGCTTACGCTCGCCTCAGACGATCAGGCTCTACCCGCACTCGTTGGTGCGCTCCTTCCGGCCGGGCTCCGCGGTATTGTCGTCGCGGGCCTCCTCGCCGCGCTCATGAGTTCGCTCTCCTCTGTCTTCAACTCGACATCCACCCTCATCACGTGGGACATCTACAAGAAGCTCCAGCCTGCGGCTTCGGAACGAAAGCTCGTCTGGGTCGGCCGCGTGGCCACGACGGCACTGGTCGTGTTCGGGTTGCTATGGATCCCGTTCATGCAACGCATCTCCGGCCAGCTCTACCAGTACCTCCAGAGCGTGCAGGCGTACATTGCACCGCCGATTACCGCCGTGTTCCTCCTCGGCCTGTTATGGAGTCGCCTCAACGCACGCGGCGCCATGGCCGCACTGCTGACCGGGTTCGTCCTCGGCATGGGCCGGCTCGTCGCAGAATTGAACAAGGCATCACTTCACGGCTTCCTGTTCACGTACGCCGACATCAACTTCCTTCATTTCGCCGCGCTGCTTTTCGTGATCTGCTCGGCCGTGCTTGTCCTCGTCAGCCTCGGCACGCCCGCACCGCCACGCGAGAAGATCGTTGGCCTGACCTGGGATACGACGATCGCCGCCCCCCGCGATAAGCAAGGCATCGGTGTCGACGGTTTTCTCAGCCTTCTTCTCGCGAGCGCCGTTCTCGTAATCTGGCTGTACTTCTCTGGCTGAGTGTCAACCGGCTACCATCCGCTCCTCAACGGTTCGTCGCGGCCGCGCTCATCGGCACAGCCGCCATGGCGTCTCTCGCCCATCCCTGCGTGCCGCGCGGATCGATCCGATGCTTGCGCTGCGCAGCGATCGAGGACGCGCCGTTCCGGGCCGGCCGGCCGAAGCGCGGGGGCCATCCCCTCGGGGCGCGATTGACACGTGTTTCCGCCGCGTTTAATGTGTTTCTTCGCACCGGTCCTGGGCCGGTCGCCGTCCGGCTGGGTAGCTCAATTGGTAGAGCAGCGGAGTCATAATCCGTAGGTTGGGGGTTCGAGTCCCTCCCCAGCTATCCAACAAAGACAACAACTTACGGCCCTTGGGCACTCGCCTCGAGGGCCGTTTTTCTGCCCCGTGGGTGACGACTCGCGACTCCTGGGATGGTTTCTTCAAGCGCGTCGATACGCAAGAGCTCAGTCCTGAACTCGCCGGTGGTCGACCCGTGGCGGCCGTTACTACGTTTATCGGCTACGGTGCCACGTTCGTGAATGCAATCATGTCACGAGGGCGCATCGTTTTCAACAATGGTCTTCACCGAGTTTACGCGGCGCGGTGCGCCGCGACCGGCGCTTCTCGCTGACTTCTTCAAGCCAGAGTTTGTGGTTGTAGGTCCGAACCGCGCGTGAAGTGGTGACTTGCATCTTTCCCGCAGGTACGCCGATCGCCACACGATGCAGCGGTCACCGTCAGGCCGAGGAGCAGCTGGCCGGAGGCCGGTGTCCGCTTCCCTATGTCATCTCTGCACCGAGACCGACGATGAACTTGAGAAGATCCAATCGCATCTCGAATGTGCCACCGAACTGCTCTTCGATCTGGTAAGCCCGGCCGTTGCCCGGATCTGGCCGGCAGGAACAGATGACGAGTCTGTCGCGTAGGGTTCGCAGAGAGTACGGTCGTTCGAGCCATCACGTCCTTGCGAACCGGAGATCGATCCATGCGATTCCTGATCCGCCTCGTGATCACGGCAGTTGCGCTGTGGGTAGCGGTCGAACTTGTGCCGGGGATCACACACACGGGGACACCCGTTCAACTCCTGCTGGTGGCGCTCGTGTTCGGGGTTCTGAACGCGGCGATCCGGCCCGTCCTGCTGGCGCTGACCTGCCCGCTCGTCCTCATCACGCTGGGGTTGTTCGTTTTCGTGCTCAACGCGTTCATGTTGTGGCTTACGGGAGCGGCGTCGCAGGCACTGGGGCTGGGTTTCTCGGTGGATGGATTCCTGTCTGCGCTTCTGGGCGGGCTGATCGTGGGATTCGTGAGCACGGTGCTGAACATCGTGGTCGGAGATCGCGAGAAGAAAGAGGAATCACGCTGAGCGCACGCTGTCCCGGCCAGAGGTGGCGCGCGACGACCCGAACTGCTGGCTGCGTACGGATCGGGATCGGCGGCAGGATTCGCCGAGCGGTCCGGGCGGGCCTCTGACCGCTGGATTTCAGGCGGCAAGGGAGGAAACCCCTGGAACGGGCGCGCGGCGAGGCGAGCCGGAACCGGGCTGCGTGCGGCTTGCCGGACGAGTAGGTTTCCACCGACAACACAGCGCTTCGGCGCAATGACCTGAGAGACGCGAGGAATAGACGGAATGAGTTCGGTCCAGAGCCGTGAGAATGCCGTGGAAGCAGCGGTTTCGTGGGGTGCGATCGAGCGGGATCGGATCGCGAGCAGGAACGGCGGAGAAGTCGAGGATTTCGGAAGCGATGTGTTCGGTCCACGGCAGTGGCGGCAGCGGCTTCCGCGCGACGTATTTCGCAAACTGAGGAGTACGATCGATCGAGGTGATCCACTCGACATGCAGGTAGCGGATGTCGTGGCAGCGGCGATGAAGGAGTGGGCAGTCGAACGCGGCGCGACGCATTTCACGCACTGGTTCCAGCCACTCACGGGCCTCACGGCGGAGAAGCACGACACCCTCACGGAACCGGATGGCGATGGCGGTATGATTCACGCCTTCACGGGCAAGGACCTTGTGCAGGGCGAGCCGGACGCCTCGAGCTTCCCGTCCGGCGGCCTGCGCGCGACATTCGAAGCGCGAGGCTACACGGCGTGGGATGCGACGAGTCCCGCATTCCTTGTTACGGGTGTGAACAGCGTGACCCTGTGCATCCCGACAGCGTTCGTGTCGTGGACGGGTGATGCACTCGATCAGAAGACACCGCTGCTGCGCTCGATGGATGCGCTGTCGCAGCAGGCGACGCGGGCGCTTCGGTTGTTCGGGACGGACGCGGGCGTAGGGCGCGTGCTGACGACGGTCGGTCCGGAGCAGGAATATTTCCTCGTCGACCGCAACCTCTACTTTGCGCGGCCGGATCTGGTGGCGACGGATCGCACGTTGTTCGGCGCCAAGCCTCCCAAGGGCCAGCAGCTCGACGACCACTACTTCGGCTCGATCCCTTCGCGCTGCCTCACGTTCATGGCGGCGGTCGAGACCGAACTGCGGCGCATGGGCGTGCCGGTGAAGACGCGGCACAACGAGGTTGCGCCCGGGCAGTTCGAGTTCGCGCCGATCTTCGAGACGTCGAACGTTGCCTGCGACCATCAGATGCTCATGATGGAGACGCTCAAGCGGGTGGCGCCGCGCTTCGGCCTCCAGGTCATTCTTCATGAGAAGCCATTCGCACGCATCAACGGCTCGGGCAAACACAACAACTGGTCGATGATGACGGATACGGGGATCAATCTGCTCGACCCGCAGGAGGAAACCCACACGAATCTCGAGTTCCTCTTCTTTCTGTGTGCCGTGATTCGCGCCGTGGACAAGCACGCGATGTTATTGCGCGCGTCGGTGGCATCGCCGGGCAACGATCACCGGCTGGGCGCCAACGAGGCGCCGCCTGCGATCATCAGCATCTTCCTGGGCGATATGCTCACGGACATCATCGAACAGGTCGAGGCCGGCGAAACCCGGCGCACCCTCAAGGGCGGCGTGATGGATCTGCGCGCTGCAACACTGCCGCCTCTGCCGCGCGATTCAGGTGATCGCAATCGCACGTCTCCCTTCGCATTCACTGGCCAGAAGTTCGAGTTCCGCGCGGTCGGCGCATCGCAGACGTCGGCATGGCCGAATACGGTACTCAACGCGATCGTCGCGGAATCCATCGACGAGATGCTGAACGCGATCGAGGAACGAGCCGGAGCGGATCCCGCGCGGGACGCGTTGAACGCGGCGGTCCGCCAGGTTCTCAGGGAGACGATCTCGAAGCACAAGCGCGTCGTGTTCAATGGCGACGGCTACTCGAAGGAATGGCATGAAGAAGCCGAGCGGCGAGGTCTGCCGAATCTGCGTGATTTCACGGAAGCACTGCCCGTGCTGCGCTCACCCGAGGCAATCGCCGTCTTCGAACGCTACGGCATCCTGAGCCCGCGTGAACTCGAGAGCCGCTACAACGCCAGTCTGGAGCGCTTCGAGAAGCAGTTGCTCATCGAGGTCGAGACCATGGTGCTCATCACACGCCAGCTCATCCAGCCGGCCGTGGCGCTGCACCAGACGCGCATGGCGAACGCGGTTCATTCTGCCGAGCGAGCCGGCATGGACGTCGAGACCCAGAAGCAGGCATTGCGGTCATACGTGGACCTCGTCAACCAGCTCGGCACGGCCGTCGATGCTCTGGATGGCGTCGCGAACGAGCACGTGGGCGATGCGCTCGACCAGTCGCGCTACGTGCGCAGGAACGTGTTGCCGCTGATGGAGGCCCTGCGCACGATCGTGGATGAACTGGAAACGCAGACGTCGGCCGACCTGTGGCCGTTGCCTTCGTACCGGGATCTGTTGTTCACGAAGTAACCGGATTCATCACCGCGACGCAGACACGGCCGCATCGGTCTCCTCGCCGTAGAGCTCGGCGTAGATGCGTGCGTTCTGTTGTACGATGCGCACGTAGTCGCGCGTTTCCGCGAAGGGGATTCGCTCGGCGAAGAGGTCGGGGTCCAGCCGCTCGTCCCCGGCCTTCCAGCGAGCGACCCGCGAGGGTCCGGCGTTGTACGCCGCGAGTGCGTACACGACGGCGCCCCCGTGTTGCTCGAGCAGGTTGAAGAAGAAGAGCGTACCGAGACGAAGGTTCACGTCAGGGTCGCGGAGCTGACGGGTCGCAAATCCGGCCAGTCCATCCCGGCGCGCGAGTTCACGACCCGTGCGCGGCATGACCTGCATCAGACCGATCGCGCCGGCCACACTGCGCGCGTCGGTATTGAACAGCGATTCCTGTCGAATCAACCCGGCCACGAGGAACGGGTCGAGTCCGCGGTCGCGTGCCGCTTGTACGATGCGTTCGCCGTGTGGCAACGGGTAGACGATGCGGAGAAGCCGTTCGTTCCACCCATCGGTGCCGCGGCGGATCTCGCGCCCGAGTCGCACGGCCTCGACCGTCTGGCCACGGTCGTGCAGCGTTTCCGCTACGCCGTACAGCCCTGCGCCGGCCAGCGGGAAGTGACGGCGGGCGCGCTCTCGTTCGAGCGCCGCATCATCGACCAGTCCGAGTTCGAGCAGAAGTGCGATGCGCGCGCCCGCGCCCGTCGCCTCGCCCACGCTCGTCGCAGCCGTAACAGGCGATTCCCCGAGCGCTGTACGCAGCCGGTAACCGAGCGTCTCACCGGATCGCATTCCATAGAACGTTGTGGGATCCGTACTCCAGGCCGCGGAGAAATGAATCCTCGACCGGGCTGTGTCGCCCACACCGGCACGGCTCCGGCCAGCCCAGAACAGCGCACGTTGAATGCTGGTTGCGCTGCTGCCGTGTTGGGCGGCCGTTTCGTACGCGGTGGCCGCTTCGTCGTAACGCCCGGCTATGAACTCGAGACCGCCAAGACGCATGGCGGCCTCGAAGGCCTCGCCGCTGGCCGGGTGCTCCGCAATAACACGGCGGTACAAAGCACTGGCGGCCGTGACGCGATTGCGGTCGTGCTCGAGGTCGCCGCGCAGGAACAGGCCCGTCGCCGCTGCCGCCTGGCTGCTGTCCACGGAAACGAGCAACGCGAGTGCTTCGTCGGTTCGCCCCTGTCGTAAGCGAACCCGTGCCAGCAGGACGGTCGCCTCGGCCATGATTGCGGGCGGGACTCCCGCGCGGCGGAGCCGTGGCAGGCGTTGGACGGCCTCCGCGTAGCGCCGGGCATTCACGAGGGCGCGCGCGATATCGATGCGAACTGCCGCAGTCTCCGCGGGCGCTGCGCGCCGAAGCGAGCGGTCGAGGTGCGTGATCGCCAGATCAAAACTTCCGTGACGGAGGAAGGCGTTGCCGATCGCGGCCTGATCGCTGGTTGTCAGAGACGTGAGCCCGGCCCCGCGTCGAGCTGCCGCAAGTGCACTGCTGGATGCCGGCGAGGCCTGGATCGAGGCGCGCAATGCGGCGATCGCGTTCGCCGTGTCGCGCGCCGCCAGGCGCAGTTCACCGAGGAGCAGGAACGCGGCTGCTCGCCGGCCGGCATCGGTCGAAGCTGTCGCCGGCGCGAGCGCCGCGACTGCCCCAGCCACATCACCCGCACTCCGCCTTGCCGCCGCCAGGACGAGCGCGCCGCGCTCCCGGGCGAGATGTGGCTCGAGTTCGAGTACGGCCTGCGAAACACCTGCCGTGTCTCCTCGCCGTCCAGCCATCTCCGCGCCATAGAGCCGCGCCCAGTCCGACAGGCCAGGCAGGCGCGTGGCCGCGACGTCGAAGCCGCGCGCCGCATCGGCGACCCGCCCCGCTGCTCGGGCCGCGAGCGCCGACCGCATCGCCGTAACACCGTCAATGTCCCAGCCGGCTTCAGCCGTTCGCAGCAGGTTCGCGTAGGATTCCGGGGCCCGGGACTCCGCCGTTGACAGGCTGCGATCCGGCGTCTGAATCCGGCTTGCGGGTTCGTCCGGCGGTCGTTCCGAAGGGGAAGGAAGGCGTCCCTGAACCGGGCCGAGCGGACTCAGCAGGATGGCGAACGCCAGCGACAGCACGTTCATGCCTGATCCCGCTTCGTCGGTGCGGTCCGTCTGGCCATCGTCGGCCTCTCCGCTCTTTCCAGGGAGCTGCGCCCGTCGATTGCAGCGCGTTGACACAGGGTCCTGCGTGGCAATCCGCGTGCGACGAGGGAAATCCATTGTAATTCAATGTCTTGCATCCGGTCAATGCGCAGGATCGTGTTGCGACCGGACAACAGAAGGAAGGATCAGAGGCACAGACGGTCGACTTCGACTACAGCGTCAGGTCGAACGATCGTACCGTTTCACTCCCGGCGAGCAGCTGTGAACGAGGCTATCCTTGATCGTTCGTTACCGAATCCTCCATCCCCTGACCGGCCCACCATGAAAAAACGCCCCCGGTGTCATCACGCCATTCTGTTTGAAAACAACGCCGTCCTTCATGACGAACTGAACATCCCGGAGGGCGTCGATGTTCTCGAGAGGGTTGCCGGATACGGCGATCATGTCTGCGGCGAGACCGGGCCTGATGGGGCCGCGGGTTTCCATCGTCTCGCTCACGCGATACCCGTTGATGGTCATGGCGCGCAGAATGTCCGCGGCGGGAATGCCGGCAGCCTGCCATGTCTCGATGAAGGAAATCGCGACTTCGCCGCGGGTCCTGCCTGGAACGTAATAGTCGGCGTCCGTCGAGAACGTGAGTGGAACACGTTGCTCATACGCGTTCTTCAGGCCTGCGACGGTACGCTGGTATCGTTCGGGGTTGGTATGGCCGGTGAGCGAGATCGGCGTTTCGGTGCCAGCGCGAAAGATGCCCTTCTGCGCCATCAGGCGATGCATCTCCTCGTTCAGTCCTGAGTCGTGCGCGATGGACCAGATCCCTGCCTCGATCGCGCGCCGCGCGCCATCGACCGTCTGCACGTGGCCTTCGACCTTCAAACCCGCCTTCGCCGCCTCGGCGATGAACAGCCCGATCTCGTCCACGGAGTAACCCCACGGCTTGCAGTCGACGCAGATCTTGATGACGGTCGCACCGAACAATGCGTTCTGGCGAACGGCCTTCACGATCTCATCCGGTGTGTCCGCATCGAGGTATTCAGGGTAGACGATGTCCTTCTCCATCGCCATTTCCGGCGTCGGCCAGAATTGCCCGCCCATCCCGCCGATGATGATGCCGGAATTGATGATCGTCGGTCCCGGGATCCAGCCCTGTTCGATGGCAACGCGCAGCGCCGTATCCGCGTAGTTGCCGTTGTTGCCCATGTCACGGACGATCGTGAACCCGGACGCCAGCATCTGGATGCCGTTGGACGCAGCCTGGATCGCCCGCAATGGCGTGGAATCGAGCACGTACGTCAGGTAATAGACGTTGCTCTCCGGCTCGTCCTTGTAGGTCAGCGCCAGGTGGTTGTGCGCGTCGACTAGGCCGGGCAGAACGGTGAGTCGCGAGAGATCGACCTGCTCCGCACCGGCAGGAATCGTCACGTCTGGCCCCACCGCTGTGATGCGGCCATCCTCGACGAGGATCACCTGATTCGTCAGCGTCGTACCTGCTTCCGGGTCGACCAGGCGGCCGGCACGGATCGCCGTGACCTGTGCAGAGGCGTGCCGGGCCGGCAGGACGGTCCATGTGAACGGGACGAGAAACAGCAGAGCGATCAGATGACGATGCATTCGAACCTCGCTCGGTGAGAGGCTCACTGACCCATGCGATGACCATCAGCTTGGAAAGCCGGATGGCCGCGCGCAAGGATGGACCGGCAGGGGCCGGTCACTCGATTCGCAACGCCTTGCATCGCCAGCCCGGTGTCGAGTCCGGCCAGCTCATGACGCACGAGGTCCAGGAACGAGGGCTCGCCGTCCTGAACTCGTAACACGATGCTCGCCGCTGCCGGTAACACGCCGATCACGGTGTAGCGTCGCTCGTCGAGACGGATCACCCCGCCCATCACCCGTCCCCGGCTCCAGCGTCAACGATCTTCCACAACGCCGAGGAGAACCGCGTCCACGCTCTCACCTCGGACGCAAGCCGCTGCCTGCCCCGCTCCGTCAGCGCGTAGTACCGCGCCCGGCGATTGTTCTCGCTCCTGCCCCAGTCCGCCGTGATCCAGCCCCGCCGGCGAAGACGATGCAGCGCCGGGTACAGCGCCCCGTCCTCCACCAGCAACGCTTCATCGGTCGTCCGCCGAATCCACCGCACGACCCCGTACCCGTGCATCCGGCCGCCCGCCAGCGCGTTCAGAATCATCAGATCGAGCGTCCCCCGCAGCACGTCCGTTTTCCCCGCCAACGCATCCTCCATCCCTATGGTTCATGGGGGAAGGTAAAGCGGATAACCCTATGAATTCAAGGGGGAGGCCAGGGACAGTTTGCGGGATGGCGGAACGGCAAACGGGCGAGGTGGATTCACACCCGGTGAATCGAGCGATAGAATGCGATGCGGTGCTGGGGACGAGGGCACGCGCGAGGTGGAATGGAGAATCGATGAACGAGACCCGGACGTTGGACGGGACGGCGCTCAAGGCAGAGCTTGCGGAGCACGTGCGCCAGGCGGAAGCACAGAAGAGCGAAGTCACGGAGGTGTTGTCGCGGCTGGATCGGGAGCAGCTGCGCTGGCGGCAGGAACCGAACCGGTGGTCGATCGGCGAGCATATCGCGCATCTGTCGTTGAGCACGAAGCAGTATCTGAGCGCGATCGACCGGGCGGTGGGTGAGGCCCGTGCAAGCGGGCTGGTTGCGCCGGGGCCGTACCGGCATGGCTGGCTGGGCAACCGGTTCGTGCGCAACATGGAACCGCCGCCGCGCATGCGGCTTCGCACATTCCGGACATTGGTTCCCGGGACGGATCGTTCGGCGGAGGATATTCTGCGCGAGTTCCTGGCGACGCAGGATGCGCTGATCGCGTCGCTCAAGACGGCGAACGGTGTGGACCTCGGTCGGGCGAAGTTCCGCTCGCCGTTCCTGCGCATTCTGCGGCTGAGTGTGGGCCAGGGGTTCGGTGTCATCCTGGCTCATAACAGGCGTCATCTGTGGCACGCGCGCCAGCTTCAGTCTGCGGTGGGGTTCCCGACGTGAGTGGATGGGCTGCGGGCGGCTGCTGGCTGCGCAATTCGTCGTTATCGTTTGAGGAATCGGTCCGCTGGAGTGGTTCAGTTCTCGTCGACGATTCGGGATACATTTGCTGATCTCGAGCTGCGTCTTTACAGCGATCCATCACGCACATGTTGTTGGTCGGGCCGCGGTCGCGTGACGAGGGGAAGCGGGAGTGGTTCGCTCGAGGCGGCCGGGCTTGCCCGGACGCACGCAACAGCCGATCATACGGGTGGAACTCGACGCACCGGGCTGTTTATATTCGGCATCGACGCGCGCTCCAGAGCGGCGGCGATTGGCTCCACGGCAGCCAACGTCCAGCAGGAAACGGAGTCGATGATGCGATTCTCGCCCGCCTTGCAAGGCCGCACGAGCGGCGTCTGTTCGAGCGCGCGCGTCCGGTACGTGATGGTCCTCTGCGTTGCTGTTATCACTCTGTTACCGCAGCGGGCGCCAGCACAGGAGCCACAACTGGCGAACGCAGACCTTGCGCAGCCCCTTTCCACACGGATGGCCCCGCGGGCGCAGGGTTTTCTGTTCCGCACACCGATGGTGAGT
>JBOHRL010000073.1:0-59020 GCA_050732695.1 Longimicrobiales bacterium
GTCCGGTCAGCGAGGGAGGCCGATAGGTCAGCATCGCATCCGCGCGGCCGATGAGGGGTCCGGCGAGCACCGCGTCGCGCATCGCCGGGTCCTCGAGCCAGCGCTGCGTCATCGGTGGCTCGACCAGTCCTGGCGCCAGCGCGTTGACCCGGATGCCCTTCGTCGCGTTGTCGATGGCCGCCCGATAACCCCGTGTTTCGCTGCGACGTACGGTGCCATCGCGGGATCCGCGATGACACCCGCAATGGATGCCGTGTTGACGATCGCGCCGCCGCCCGCGCGAAGCATGTGGCGAATCTGGTACTTGAGACAGAAGGCTGACGTCATCACGCTTCCCGGGTCCGAGGAGAATCCGTTGCTTGTCACAGGACTTCCATAAACTGGACCGGCGGCCGAAGCTCCTTGACAGGCCGCGCAGCTTGAATCCGCCTTGGGACAACGACGGACATTGCGAATTCTCCATTTCGCCGACCTCCACCTGGACGCCGGGTTCTCGGCGTTGGGGCCGGTCGCGGGCAGGCTCCGGCGCCGCGCGATCCGTGACACGCTCAAGGCCATTGCGGGCGTCGCCAAGGATGAGAACGTCGATGCCATCTTCTGCGCCGGCGACCTCTTCGAGCAGGAACGCATCGTACCGGACACCGTCCACTTCCTCCACGATGTATTCAGGGGACTCGACCCGATTCCGATCTACATCGCGCCCGGGAACCACGATTGGTACGGCGCGGCCAGCGCTTACCGCAGGCAGCCGCTGCCCGAGAACGTCCACGTTTTCGAGGAGGACACACTTCAACCTGTGGACCTGGACGAAGGCCTCACGCTCTGGGGTGCAAGCTTTCGCCAGCCACACAAGGCGCAAGGCGATCTCGATTCGTTTCGCGTCGACCGCGACGGTGTGCACCTCGCCCTGTTCCACGGGTCAGAAAACGGATCGTTCCGCTTCGAGGCCGGCACGAAGAAGAGGTACGCCCCATTCCAGCGTGACCAGATTGCTGGCGCAGGATTCCGCCACGCCTTCGTGGGTCACCACCACGTTCCGGCCGATGACGATCTGTTCACGTACCCCGGCAACCCCGAGCCGCTGACGTTCGGCGAGGAGGGGCCGCGCGGCGTGGTCATCGCATCGATCGAGAACAACGGCATCACGACGCGGCGGATCACGGTGGCAAGGACGCGCGTGCACGAGCTGGTACTCGATGTCACCGGATGCACGAACGCCGATTGCCTGCGCGAACGTTTTCTCGACGTGCTCGGCTCGTTGAAGGGATTTGCAAGAGTCACGGTGCGTGGCGAACTCCAGACCGATGTCGATCTCACGCGAGCAGACCTCGCCGGCATCCGCGGCAGTCTCGACGCGCCGCCCGTCATCGTTCACGGCGAGGTACACAGGGCGTATGATTTCGCGGCTTTGAGGGAGGAGAATACGGTTCGCGGTGTGTTCGTACGCCAGGTATTCGAAGCGGATCTCGACAGGGATGAGACACGCCGCGTGGCCACGATGGGGTTGCGCGCATTCGACGAGCGAACCGATCTCGAGGTCGAGTGAATGCGATTCGAACGCATTGAAGCCGATGGCTTCGGGCCGCACACGGACACGCTCGAGCTTGCGCCCGGTCTCAACCTGCTCTACGGCGCGAACGAGGCCGGAAAATCCAGCTGGCTCGCGGCGCTCTACGCGCTGTTGTGCGGAATCCGCCGCGGCAAGGGCCAGCCAAAGCGCGAGGACCAGGAATTCGCCTCCCGGTTCCGCCCGTGGCCCCCGGTTCCCGGATGGAAGGTCAGAGGAATCATCGCCTTGCACGATGGTCGCCGGATCCGGTTGGATCGCGACCTCGGCGAAGGGGTCGATGTCGTGTGTGACGAGGTTACACGTGAGAGCCTCGAGGATACAATTCTCACAGATAGAGCGCCGGACGGAGCGCGCTGGCTCGGCCTGAACCGGACCGCTTTCAGGGCCGTCGCGTTCGTTGCGCAGGCGAGCATCAGCGCGATCCTGGACGTGGCCGAATCGCTTCAGGACGAACTCCAGAGTGCCGCGCAGAGTGCGCGGTCGGAGGGGACGGCGGCAAGGGCGATGGATCGCTTGAAACAGTTTCAGAAAGAAGCGGTCGGCCAGGACAGGAAGGGCGCAACGAAGCCATTGCGAGCGGCGCTGGGGAACCTCGAACGAAACAAGCGCGACCTCGAGGAAGAGAGACAACGGCGAGACCAGTGGGATAGCCTGCAAGTCAAGGTGCGGGAGGCGGACAGCGAGGCCGATGCGGCTCGGCGCGACCTGCTGCGCGCGCAGGCGAACGCGACCGCCATGCGCGCGTCCGAACTCGAAGAGAAGGCTAGCCGCGCAACCGCGTTGCACGAGCGACAGCCAACGGCGCCCGCACCGCTGGCCGATGAGCCGGATCGATTGCACGAGGCAGAACGTGTGCTGGCGCTATGGGAACAACGGCCGGCACCTGCCGGGTTGACGGGGCAGACCGCTGCGGGGATCCGCGACGAAATCGAACGGCTTCCACCCATGCCGGTGGGCGATCTTCGGCCGCACGGAACGGTCAATGCTGCATGGGATCGCCACAAGCAGGCTCAACATGCATTGCCGCAGGCGGCACCGCCTCACGTCGAGGCCGCGCCGCGCGATGATGTGTTTCCGTCCGAACTGCGCCGGCTTGCAACGGATCTCGAGACGGAGGTGCCGGCGATCGATGCGTCCCTGCAACACAGGCTGGATGCAGAGCGTCAGCGCCTCGAGGCTGCCTTGCAGCGAACGACGCCCCGCTCGTTGCCACGCACAGCAGGTCTGGCGCTCGTGGCGGCAGGCATCCTGTTGATGGTGCTGTCGTACCCCATCCCCGGCGCTGCGAGCTTTGCCGCTGGAATGCTCATTCTGGTGGCTGGGCAGCGCCGTCTGACGTCCGCAGCCAAAGCCGCTGCGCACGCGCAGCGGATAATCAGTGAATATGAACCGCAGATCGTCCCGAAGGTGGCCGCGGCCAACCACGCGCAGAGCATCATCCAGAACGCCACGACAGCATGCGTCCAAAACGATCTGGAGCCGGCTCCGACGGCGCTGCGAGACCTGGCCGTCCGCATCGAACGACATGAGGAACGTCTTCAAGAACGGCGGCAATGGGACATTGCGCGTGCTTCCCTTGAAGCCGCTGTCCATGAAGCCGAAGAAGCCGTGCGAGCCGCACTCCAGGCGAGAGGAATGCAAGGGACGGAAGTTGGTGATGTCGCTCCGATTCATCAGGCATACATCTCAGCCTGTGACCGCCGCTCGGACGAAGCCAGCCTGGCTGCACGCAAGCCGGATCTGGAGAAGACGCTGAAGCTTCGTGAGGACGCGGAAGGGCAAGCCGCGAAAGCCGCGCATGACCGAACGATTGCCGAACACGCCGTTCTCGAGGCCGCCGCCCGCTGTGAGAAGCCCGCATCGACGGCCGAGGAAGCGGCCGCGACCCTTCGTAGCCACTGCGATGCCATCCGCTCCCGACTCGAGGCGCACAGCAAAGCCATCAGTGACTGGAACGTCCTCCAGACCCTGCTCGAAGGAGCGACACTCGAGGATCTGCGACAGAGAGCCGAAGCAGCCCGTCGTGAAGCAGACGGACTTGCTCGATCGGTGCGAGGCAGCGGTCGCGGCGGTGCCCCTCTGCCTCGTGAAACGGTGCAGCAGCTCGAGCGGCGCGTGGAGGAAGCAGGCAGCAGGGCAGCGTCGTTGCGAGGCCAGCTCGAGGAACGGGCCAGGCAGCTTCAGTCGCTCGCGGAATTGGAGGAGCAGGTCACCGTCGCCGAAGCCGAACTCGAACGCGTCGAGCGACTGGATCGCACCATCGAGACGACTCTCAAGTTTCTCGGGGCGGCGGAGGACGACATCCATCACAGGATCGCTCCCCGGCTCACGGAGGAACTCACCCGCCGGTTGCCGCGCGTAACAGCGAATCATTACGTCGAGGCCAACGTCGCGCCTGAATCGCTGTCCGTCCAGGTACGCGAGCGAGATACGCGTGAGTGGCGCGATGCCACGGACCTCTCACACGGAACCCGCGAACAGGTCTTTCTGCTCCTCCGGACCGCTCTGGCCGACTATCTCACCAGGCCGCCCGAGAAATGCCCGCTGCTGCTCGATGAGGTGACGGCATACTGCGATACGGAGCGTGCAACCGAAGTTCTGAATACGTTGCTCGACCTCAGTGGCGAGCGGCAGATCATCCTATGCAGTCACGAGGAGCGTGTACTGCGGTGGGCACGCGGGCAGATGCGGGGCTGCCGTATCATCGAATTGTAGAAACCGCGGCGTGATCCGGAGCCACGGCCTGCCGACAAACCGGTCTGCTCGCTTAGTCGCCGATGATCGCACGGACCGGGTTCACGCGGGTGGCCTGCAATGCCGGCACGACGCACGCCGCAAGTGCGACGGCGCCCAGAATCACCGCGACCGATCCAACCACGCCAGGTTCGAGCGGTTGGACGCCGAAGAGGAGCGACTGGATGAGCCAGCCCATCAGGACGGCGGCGACAGCGCCGATGATCAGCCCTGTAGCCGTGACGCGCATGCCGTGGCCGAGCACGAGCATGAAGATCTCGCGCGCGGTGCTGCCGAGGGCCATGCGGATGCCCATTTCGCGCCTGCGCTGCGCGACGGCATACGCGAGCACGCCATAGATGCCTATGACGGCGAGGAACAGGGCGACGCCGGCGAAGGTGAGCAGGAGGAACATGCTGGCGCGGCGGCTGGTGAGTGACACGTCGATGCGGCCGCGCATGGTGGACACGTCGAAGATGGGCAGTTCGGGATCGAGGCGAGTGACGCGTTCCCGCAGCGGCGAGACCACCCCTTGCGGGTCGCCTGCCACCTCCAGCACGAGGCTGATGAAGCCGCCCGGGCCCTGACGGTACGGGAAGTAGTACGCACCGACGTGGTCGGATGGGGCAGCTGTCAGGTCGTTGTGCTTGATCGTGCCGACGACACCGACCACGGTGAAGTAGTCGTCCTCATCGGCCATCTCGGGCACAGCGCTCCACAGCATGCGCTTGCCGAGCGGACTGTTATCACCGAAATACCGGCGGGCCAGCCATTCGTCGAGGATGATGACGCGTCGATCGCCAACGCCATCGGCGGCTTCGAAGGAACGACCCTCGACGAGCGGGATCTCCATCGCCTCGAAATAGTCGCCGCCAACCCACGTCTGTAGCGGCGAGAGAATCGATTCGCCGGGCGGCGGCGAGTACCCTTCCGGCAATACGATGCTGCTCGAGTTGTTGCCCGAAAACGGCAACTGCGTGGTGATACCGGCGGTGCGCACACCCGGCAGTGCGCGCATTTCACTCAGCAGCGATTCAACGAACTGAAGCCTCGCCGGCGCATCGGCATAGCGTGAGCCGGAGAGCGACGCGAAACCGGTCAGGAGTCCGTCGGGCTGGAATCCGGGCCGTACCGCCATGGCGCTCCGGAAACTCGCGAGCATGAGGCCTGCTCCAATCAACAGTACGAATGCGAGCGCGACCTGCGCCGTGACCAGCGCGGTCCGAACGGAGAGCGTCCGGCGATCCGCCGTGCCGCCGCGACTCTCCGTCTGGAGCACAGACCGAAGGTCCGCACGCAGCAAGCCGATGGCTGGAATGGCGCCGAAGATGATGCCGGCGAGGACAGCCAGTCCGAGTGTGAAGCCGAGGACCGTCGCGTCCATGCGGATCTCTGCGCCGCGCGGCAGTTCCGCCGCACCCATGGCGGACAGCAGAGGGATGCCGGCAATTCCGGTGAGGACGCCCAGCGCGCCACCAAGTCCGGCCAGCATGAGGGCATGGGTCAGCACCTGGCGTGCGAGGCGAGGTCGAGGCGCGCCAATGGCGAGCCGGGTCGCTGTCTCGCGCAGTCGAACGTGGCTGCGCGCGAGGATCAGGCTCGAAATGTTCACACAGCCGATCAGCAGCACGAAGACGGCGCCGCCCCAGAGCAGGTAGAGCGTGGCGCGCACATCGCGCACGAGATCGTCACGGGCCGGCTCGACCAGCGTTTCATAACCGGCATCCTCGAGCAACTGCCTGGCATTGGGCACCGTCCATTCCGCGATGAGCGTTGTGTTCAACGCGGCGTTCTCCGCGCGTGCCTGCTCGACGGTCGCACCCGGCAGCAGGCGAGCCCACATCTCGTAATCGTTGCTGTGCCAGTTGTCGATTCCGCGGCGATCGAACGGGTACGTTATGGGCACGAAGAAGCGCGGCTGGTCATTCATCGGCAGGCGAAAATCAGCGGGCAGAACACCCACGACGCGGTACGGGCTTCCATTGACGCGCAAGTCGCGCGCGAGCACGCCGGGATCGCCGCCGAACCTGTCCAGCCAATAGCTGTGCGAGAGAATCGCGACGTTACCGTTGCCCGGGTCCATCTCCTCTTCGTTGAACCCGCGGCCCAGCGTGGGTTGCACGCCGAGCATGGGGAAGAACGATGCAGTCACACGCATCGTGCGCGTGCGTTCCGTCTGGCTCGGATCGCCGACCGCGTGTCCGGAGTTCTGGTACTGTGCAATCGATTCGAACGATCGGATGCGCTCGCGCCGGATGAAGTAGTCCGTCGCGCCGTTGCTGGCGCGCGGGACGCCCGCGCCCGGATAACTGTTCGAGATGATCACCAGCCGGTCCGCATCCGCAAACGGCAGCGGCTCGAGCAGCACCGTGTGGATGACCGAGAAGATCGCTGCGTTCGCGCCGACACAGACAGCAAGCGTGAGGAGTACCGTCGATGTGAACGCCTTTTCCTTCCACAGCATCCGGATTCCGTGCCGGATGTCGAGCAGCAGCGAGTTCATCGATACCCGGCCGCATGGGTCGCAAATTTGACGTGAGTAAGCCCTACGGAACGAGGGGGAGAACAGTTTCTGATCATCGAATAATCGCGAATCGACGAACGACTCCCACTCTGAGTTCCGTCCTTTTCATGACCGTCAAACAGGAACAGCGTTCATGCTGAAGGCAAACCCCGGTCGGGAACGAAAAGCGGGTGTAGGGTGGGGGTGATGAAAGGTGAGGGTGAGGAAACATCGGGTTGGAAGCGGGTGGGGACGGGTGGGCCCAAGCGATTGCGTCGAGGCGGCGAGAGATCCGTCCGGGCCAGGACGCCACGCATCGATTCGGCGTCGCGCCCAGCACCGCAGCGCGAGCGATCGCCAGTGGGCCGTTGCTCCGCTCCGGTGCGTAGGCCGGCCTCCTCACCCGCTTCCAACCCGAGGTTTCCCCACCCTCACCTCGTTCCACCCACACCCACACCCGCCGTTCGCCGTTCTGGACCGAACAGCAAGTGTTGAGTGGGGGGTGATGAGGCCTCCGACCGGCCGTCCGTGGTGCTGGCGCGCGAGCATGGGCGTTGCCCGCCGCCGGTGCGGGAGATTGATCGTCAGAACGCGGCGAAGATGCCGTCCAGTTCGATCACGAGCCGCGCAACAGCAGCCGACGGCTGCCAGTTGAGCGTGCCTTCGATCCGTTGAGGCTCGATAGCGTCGGCCGCGAAGACGAAACGGTGCACGATGCGTTCGACGGGATCCGCGACCCAGTACTCCGGCACGCCGAACTCGTGGTAGCGGCGGGGTTTCTTCACGAGATCGATCGCACGGGATGATGGCGAGAGCACCTCGCCGACGAGGCCGGGCGCCACCTCGACGCCGCGATCCGTGATGCCGGCCCGCCCATCGTTCGGAACCCAGAGGAAGTCCGGCCGGAGAAACTGCCCTTCGACGACGAGCAAATCCACATCCCAGAGCACGACGCCGAGGTGGTGTTGACGGACGTACTCGCGCACTGCGACGAAGAGGTTGGCCGCGATATCCTGATGGCGTGTTCCCGGCGCGGGCGTCACCTGCACTTCGCCATCGATGACCTCGTACCGGTTGCCGTCGTCCGGCAGGCGTGCGTATTCCGCGTACGTCCAGACATCGCGTGCGGGGGAATGTGTCATTGGCATACCGCTCGTCATGCTGGGAAGACTGCCGGGATTTTCGGGGCACCGGAATGGCTCGACGCGCCAGATCGGATATCCAAGGATAAGGCGGGGGGGTGGCGAAACGCCATGCCCGAAGCAAGCCGCACCGCTCGCCCAAGCTACACATTCACGCCGGCAGTCCGCGCAGCACAGGTTTGCCATGGTCGATTCGCTCTGGTTCCATGAGTGACAGGACGCCGATCCGGTGCCGATTCCAGCCACTGTCAGACCATCCCCCGACATTCATCATGCCACGGACCGAAGCGCGTTGCGGCGATGATGCCGCCGCGCTGGCCAGCGGCGCCGACAGCCGACCCGAGAGGAGTGAGCCATGCAGACCCGTGTGCATGCACTGTTAGCGATCCTGATGTTCGTCCTGCCCTCGTGCGCGACGACGACCACGCGCATCGCGCCCGTCTCGCCGGAGCGGGTCCGCGCCGAAGAGGCCCGCCAGCGGGAGATCGTGCTGCGCGAGATCGCCGCGGAGCAGCACCGGCTCGATTCCCTTGCCTTCCCGCTCCTCATCGCCGCGGCCGACGTGTGCGGTGAGAAACACGGTCCCGTCTGGGGCTTTCGAGTGGACGGCGCACAGGAGTACGAGGGACCGTGGCGCGAAGCTGTACTGGCGAACGGTCTCGAGGAAGGGATCGTCGTTACGTCGGTCATCGCCGGATCCGCAGCCGATCGCGGCGGCCTGCGTCGCGGCGACCGGATCATCGCACTCGATGGCGATCAGCTGTCCGGGAAGCGCGGTGCCGTGGCGGACCTGCGCTTGGCGTTCGCGGCAGTCGCGCGTGCTCGCGGTGGCGCGAGAGTCGAGTATGAACGCGCGGCAGTACGGCATTCGACCGTGCTCGAACCCGACAGCGGCTGCGCCGTCGGTACCATCGTGACGCCGGAGGGTGGAATCAACGCTTTCGCCGATGGTCGCAACATCATCTTCCCGTGGGCGATGATGCGGTTCGCCGATGACACCGAGCTGCGCGTCGTGATCGGCCACGAGATCGCGCACAACGCGATGCGCCACATCGAGGCGAGGAAGAAGAACGCGCTGTTCGGCGCGATCCTCGGTGCGCTCGGCGACGTCGCACTGGCTTCCCAGGGCGTGAACACGGGCGGCCAGTACGCGGCAGAATTCGCGGCGGCCGGGGCGAGGGCGTACTCACAGGACTTCGAGCGCGAGGCGGACTACGTCGGCCTCTACATCCTCGCCCGCGCCGGCCTGCCGCTCGAGAACGCGCCCATGCTCTGGCGCCATTTCGCGCAGATCGATCCCGGCTCGATCGCGTACGCATCCACGCACCCGACGACCGCCGAACGGTTCGTCCGGCTCGAGGCGACGGCGAAGGAGATCGAGCGGAAGCGCGCAGCGGGCCAACCTCTGCTGCCAGAGATGAAGGCGAAGTCGGCGAAGTAACACATGCGTGGCGCAGGCACCCGATCGAATGAGTGTGTCCAGCACCTGGCAACTCGCTTGACCTGGGCCAGATACTCACATCACTGTGGGCAGCGCGCTTCAGGCATAATCGGTTGGCACGCGGGCAGCCCGCTCCACGTGAGGACTCAGCCTGGTCGTCGCATGAGCACGAGTTCCAACCGGGCGACGTTACCCGCCCGCACCTCCATGCCGTATTCCGCCTGGCCGTCCGCTTCGCTCAACGCACGCAGCCCGTAATGGCCAGGAGTCAGGTCATCGAAGCGGAATCGGCCGCGCGCATCCGTGAGTGCGGCGATATCGTGATGGCTAGGACTCGCGCCGGTGATCAGGACGCGCGCGTCCTCGACGGGACCGCCGGTCTCACTCACGACGGTCCCTTCGATGGCGCCGGTCCGGGAGGATTGGCTCATAATGAATCGTTATCGACTCCGTCTGTTACGGATCACGCGGAGTCGGCTCAGCTGCCCTCCGCTTTCCACGACTTGATGTTGTTGAACACCGGCTTCGCGATGCGGGTCGCGGAGTTGCCAGCCATGGAGCCGTTGGTGTGGATGCCAACGACGTGACGCTTGCCGTCCTTGAGGCGCCAGACAGGCGAGCCGCTCTGGCCGCCAGCGGTATCGATGTTGTAGATGAGGCGGCGCGAGGTGACGAACTTGATCCTGCGCGCGTGCCACCAGAGCGAACCTGCGGGCGACTTGTCACCGGGATAGCCGCCCAGGTTGACCTTGAGGTTGAAAAGCGAGAAGTAACCGAGATTCGCGTAGCCGAAGTAGCCCAGCCCGTTGCCGAAGCCGCATTCCCTGGGCAGGATAATCGCGCCGTAGTCGTGCGATGACTTCTTCTTCTGCGTCCAGCCCTTCACGCTGCGGAAATTGGTCGAGAAGCACGATCCGAACGGCGAGTTACCGGCATCGCGGCCCGGGATCACCTCGATGTTCTGCACCCAGCCGCCGCGGCTGTGAATGAAGACCACGTGTCCTGCCGTAACGACCGTGCGCGGCCCCACCAGCCAGCCCGTCCCGATCCACCGGCTGCCGTCCTTCGCTGTGATGCGCAGCGAGCAGATGCATCGCCACGGATAGGCGGTCGTGTTGGCGATGCGGATGCGGTCGTCCGTTCCGATGACGACTTCGGCGATGGTTTCACGCGCGTGCGCCGGTTGCTGCATCAGCAGAGCAATCGTGGTCGGGTCACCGTACTCCGCGTACCACGCATCGAGCAGCCGGCTCTCGTCCATCCGCTCGCCGAGTTCTTCCCGATCCGTATCGAGCAGACTCGTGTCGTAGCCGGGCACCGGCTCGATCTCCATATCGGGTGTCGTGACCACGCTCTCCGCCTTGTCACCAACTTCAGGAGCTTCCGTATCCAGTTCGATGCCGGCGAGCGCCTGCGTGCTCGACACGGCGTCGTGGTCCTCGAGGTCCTCCGGCTCCGTCAATTCCTCCGGCGGGGTCACGAGGGGCGGCGTAAACTCCTGCGCCGGCGGTGCTTCGGGCTCTGCGGCGACGGTCCCTTCGAACGCGTCTTCCACATCGTCCATGTAGACCTCCGACATGCGCGGATTCCGTGGCGTCCACTTCTTCTTCGTGGGGTCGGTCTTCCTCGTGGACATGACGCCCTCCATGCGGCGTGATCGCCGCAACCGGTGAGATGTGTGCGGCCGATGGGTTCGGCCGCGGAATGACGGCGTCACGAACCCGGTACTGCGCAAGTCCACGACGGCCGTGTCTGGAAGGTCCGGATCGGCTGAGAAGCCGCGAGGGTACCGTGGTGGGTCTCAAAACGACGCGAGGCAGTGAAGCACCTGGCTTCACCGCCTCATCTGATCCGCGCGCGGCCCAACACGCAGCAGAGACAACCGCCCGTCCAAAGTATGCCGCTCGAGCGTCGCGGTCAAGCAATGCGTACGATGGTGTCCGGATCACCTCGCGCCGCCGCGGTCGATCCCGGGCGCGCGCTTCGCATCGAATGAGGCCGACCCGGTCCGAAGTCGCGCTCCTTTCGCCACGTGAGCTTCGTGCCCGACGGGAGGCGCCTTCCCGGGAGAACCAGTATATTTTTCTCCACCGGAACGTGGCTTCACAACCCGGCAGCGCTGCCCGGCGCCTGGCTCGTTGGAACCGGCCGGGTCAGACAGGATGGGCGACGGTGGATTCGCATCCTGGAGGTGGCATGCACAGACCTCAAGGGCGGCGGACATTCCTTGCGTTTCTGGGTTTCGCGTTCGCGGGCCTGATGGGTGCCGCGTCCCCGGAACGTGCGGCCGGCGCACCGCTGTCAACAAGACGAAAGCACCCCGATCCCCGACCCGGTATCGACGCATCGCGGGTTCTTGCCAGGGACCGCGTCTCGCCAGACGTCGCGGATCTGTTCGATCAGATCCGTGAGATTCCACAGATCGCCGACGGAATCCGCTGCCAGTGCGGTTGCGCCGACGTCGAAGGCATGTACTCGCTCCTGAGCTGTTACGAAGAACCAGGCATGGCACAGCACTGTGAGATCTGCCAGCGAGTTGGGCGGCTCGTTCACCGGCAACATCGCGAACACCACACCCTCGACGAGATTCGGGCAGCGGTGGATCAGCGCTTCGGCTGAAACCGGGGGAAACCATCATGATTCGTTCGATCGCAGCTTTCGGAGCCGTAGCTGGACTCTGCGCGTTCGGTCCGACCCATCTGGGGGCTCAGATTCGGGGCAGCGAGCACACCGCCCTTGTCCAGACCGTGGATGGGACGACGATCAAGCTCGAGTACTCGCGTCCGGTCGCTCGCGGGCGTGACCTTTTCGGCAAGCTCGTCCCGTGGAACATCGTCTGGACGCCCGGCGCCAACTGGGCGACCACGCTCGAGGTGGATCGGCCTGTCCGGCTCAACGGGACGGACGTGCCGGCCGGGAAGTACTCCGTCTGGATGATTCCACGGCAGAGCGATTGGACTCTGTTCCTCGACCGCAACGCGAAGCTGTTTCATTTTCAGAAGCCCGACTCCACGGCGCAGCAGATCCACATTGCGGTCCAGCCCGAGCAGGGCGCGCACACGGAGATGCTGACGTGGTCGTTCCCCGCCGTCAGCGGCGACGCGGCGAGGCTCCAGATGCAGTGGGGCAGTACAACGGTTCCGTTGCAGGTTGTCGTTCAGCCCACGAGGCCGGTGCAATTGACGCCGGAGGACCGCGCACTCTACGTCGGCTCCTACGACATGCGAATGATGGAGGGCTTGGGCTGGCCGGCCACAGGCCGCCTCGATGTCTTCGAAAAGGATGGCATGCTCCGCGGCCGACTACCCTTTCCGATCCATCCCGGCGATGAACTCGAGTTCGACCTCGTTCCGGCCGGCAATGACCGATTCAACCCGGGCCTCTATCGTGAGGCCAGGCTCTTCAACGTCGAGATCGGTGCCAGCTTCGAATTCGATGTGGCTGGCGGGCACGCCAGCGCCGTGAGGCTGCGCGGCATCGAAGGAACGGTGTTCGGCGAAGGTCCGCGCGCCGGCGGTTGATGCGGTGATCTGACGCACCGCCGAGAGCGCGCGGGTCACAGGGTTGCGGGACTGGATTTGCGTCAATGCCCGCCTCTGCGCAGCTCCCGCGCTCTCTCTGCGTGTCCTGCGGTGAATCCATCGCCTCCCTCTCTCCCGACTTCCCGTATCATTGCTTCGATTTCCGACACCCAGCCCGTAGCAATATCACGCGACCGCGCGCCGTGTTCGGCTATTGTAAGAAAGCTGTAAGCTGACAGCACGCGGCTGACCAATGTCGGTATACTTCCTGATCGTTTCGACGAGTACGACGTACGATCGTCTCGTCCATGGATTGCTGCCGGACCCCGGAGGACCGAACATGATCGAAGCAGCTGCGCGGCGTTCGAAGCAACACCACTGTGCGGACGATACGTCACATCGGACGCATTGCGCCGTTCGTATCACCGTAGTTCCGGCGCTCGTCGCGCTGACCGCGGTGCTCACACCCGCGCCGGCTCAGGGCCAGGCCAATACGCAACCGATCGAACTGACTCTCGAGCGTATGGTCGAGCTTGGGCTGCGCGACAGTTACCGCGTGCGCCAGCTGCAACTCGGAATCGAGCAGACACGCAGCCTGTTGCGGGCGGCACAGGCGGGTCTCAAGTCCAGGGTCGAGCTGGCCATTCAGGCCCCCGAGTTCGAAGCGATCTCGGACTACAAGTGGAACTCCGATCTCCAGCGCAACGAGTTGGTCCACGAGAACACTCGGCGCTGGGAACTCGACCTCTCGATCCGGCAGCCGGTGATTCTGTTCGGATTCCCGACGAACGGCACGCTTTCACTCAACAACCGCGTATACCGGTTCTCTCAACTCGGCGAAGAACAGGACGTGCGCTACTATAACCGGTACTTCATCGGCTACGAGCAGCCGCTCTTCCAGCCGAACGAGATGAAGAACGATCTCGAGGAAGCCCGGCTGGACCTGGAACGTTCCGAACTCGAGTATCAGGATGACGTGATCGAAATGGTGAACGATCTGGCAGAGGACTATTTCGAGCTGCTGGAAGCCTCATACGACCGCATTATCGCGTCGGCCAAGGTAGCCAGCACCGACCTCGCGATCGAGGCATCGGCTGTCCGAATTGCTGCGGACTCCTCGCGGGCGATCGAGCAGGACCAGTTGCAGGTCGAGCTTGCGAACGCACAGGTCGACGCGCAGCAGGCCGCGAGCAGCTTCCGCCTGCGCGCCGCGAATATCAAACAGCGGCTCCGCCTGGCGGCTACGGACTCGATCACGGTCGATCCGCAAGTGAGCGTCACGCCTGTCGGCGTCGACCTCGAGCAGGCGGTGCAACTGGCCATGACGCTCGCGCCCCGCCTTCGCCAGCTGGCCATCGATCGCCGTGAAAACGAAATCGACCTCGACCAGACGCGCGGCAATGACTCGTTCCGCCTCGATCTCGAGCTGACCTACGGCCGCGAAATGCAGGACCCGCAGTTCAGAAACCTGTGGCACGAGCCGCGCAACAGCTACACCGTGAGCATGAGAGGTTACGTCCCCATCTGGGACTGGGGCGAGCGCAAACACCGGATCCAGGCGGAACTCTACTCGCTCGAGCGGACCGATCTGGCGGTCGAAGAGGCAAGGACCTCCATCCAGACGGCTGTCGCAAATGAAGTCCGGAACCTGAGCGAATACGAACAGCGTGCGCTGACCATGCAGGAGAACCTCCGCCTTGCACGACAGGTCACTGCAACCACATTGGAGCGGTATCGTACTGGCGAAGTCACACTGGTCGATGTCATCCAGACGATCGACCGCGAGACCAACACCGCAGAGAATTTCCTCGAGGCCTATCTCGGCTTCGAGAACGCGCTGCTCCGGCTCCAGGAACTCACCTATTACGATTTCCAGCGCAACGTTCCGTTGCTCGAGCGCTTCACCATCGAGCCGTATGCACCAGTCGAACGGTGACGCTTCACGAGTGAAGCCGAAGCAGTGGGCCGCTTCGAGCGAAGCGGAGTCGACCGCCAGCGGCCCGCCACGATCAGAGGACAGCGCCGCTCGTCGCGATCCGGGCGGCCCGGCCGGGGCTCAGAGCCAGCGGGAGACCAGGTCGGCGCCGCGTTCGAGGAACTTCTGCCATGGCGAGCGTCGTACGAAGCTGTCGAGCTCGATTTCGACGGCGTAGTCGAGGTCCCTGGCAAAGTCATCATCGAGACGCTTGCCCAGTACGCTGTCGAGCGCGACGAGACTGACTTCGCTGTTGAAGGCCAGCGACCGGTTGTCGAAGTTGATCGTACCGACTATCGACCACAGGCCATCCGCCACGAGCGTCTTCGAGTGCATGACCGTGGGCTGGTATTCGTAGATGCGCACGCCACAGCCGAGCAATTCCTCGTATCGGTGACGACCGGCTCGCCATACCACGGGGACATCGGTCAATGCGCCATTCGTCAGCACGCGAACGTCGACTCCGCTGCCGGCCGACCTGCACAACATTCCCACAAGATCATCATCCGGCACGAAGTACGCGTTGGCGATCAGCAATCTCTGGTGCGCTGCCGCAATGGAAAGCGCGAGAGTCCGTTCCGCGACGCTGCTGCCAAGGCTTGCCGGACTGCCCATCATCGCCGCGAGACCATCGCTGGAATTGTCCGTCGTCGCCGTTCGCCGGGAAAGCGGCCCGGATGCGCGCCCATCGAACGCGGTTTCCGTTGTCGCATGGACGCGCTGTTGCGGCGCGCCGAGTACATCGCCGGCAAGCAGTTCGCCGGCAGCCTCTGCCCAGTGGGCGACGAAGATGGCTTGCAACATGTCCACGGGCGGGCCCATGACTCGCACGTTCGTGTCTCGCCACTGGTCCGGTGAGCGGCCATCGCCCATCCAGCGATCGTCGAAGCCGTACCCGCCCGTATATCCCACGACGCCGTCGATCACGATGCCCCGAACGTGCGTTCGATGGTTCGCACGATCGAGCCGGTACCACCGCAGCGGCCGGAACTCGGCGACGCGCACGCCACCCTCGCGCAACCGGTCGTACCAAGCCGCGTCAACGGCGATCGAACCGATCGGATCGTACACAAAAAATACCCGAACTCCGCGCTTCGCACGGTCGATCAGAATGTGGGCGAGCGAATCGGCCAGCTGCCCCGGACTCGCGTAGTAGTTCACCACTGTGATGCTGCGCGTGCCCGCACGCAGATCGCTCCAAAGGCGCGGAAAAAACTCATTGCCATTGTTCAGGACTTCGATCACACTGCCGGCCGTCAGGTCCGTGAGCATCGCCTGCTCCGCGGCTCCACGAAACTCGGGTGAACCGATGCCGAATGGCGGCGGCGCGCCGTCCAGCTCGATCACCTCGGAGACGGGCGTTCCCCTGAAGATGCTCGGCGCCCCGACCAGCGCGAAAAAGAAGATGACCGCGCCGGCCATTGCACCGATCAGGATGACAACGCGTCCCAGCCGAGTCTGCGACCAGCTGCGAACCCGCCGCGCAGCCTTCCGCCCACCACCCACGCCTCGCCGCAGTGCCTCGCGGGCACGGCCGTCGTTGCGTTGCTTGCCGGGCTCGTTCCCACCGTTCGGAATCATCACGCCGCCCACCGCCGCGGCCCGGAGCCCGCCAGTCGCCATCCATCCGTGCAGCTCGTTGAGCTCAGGTCTGCAATCAACAATCTTGCTCCGTTCGACACATCGCCTGACTCCCATGCACCCGTGACATGCCACGCAACAGTGCACATCGTTCGTAACAGGATCCTCGTCGGAACTCGCCAATGGAGCGAAAAACCATCATGGAGCAGCGCGCTCACGTCGGCAGCGAGGTCGATCGCGCGATCCGCGCTCACGATGCAGGCAACGAGTCCCGCCTCCAGAACGCCATCACGCGAGCCCTCGAACTCTTCGACCTTACCGCCGCCGATGAGCGTCTGGCGAGGACCGCGCCGCCGCGAGATCCCGCGCGCAAGGGAAGCCAACCGCCATTGAACCGGCCCGTGATCCGCTGTTCCCCCCTCAGTTGCTCTCATCGATGTCGACCTGACCCGTAATCCGGCGATTCAGCAACGACCACGACAATCCGACGCCGAGCAGCAACGAGATCACCGCCAGCGCGATGTGCGCAATCGCTGGAGCACTGCTCGTCGAGAGTACGCCCCACTCCGCCAGCAGCCACACGATCCCCACTCCCAGCGCCACCACCAGCAACGCTCCCTTCATCCCCAGCGATCGGCGCGTCGCCTGTAGAAACACCGCCCAGCCGATCACCATCACCACCCCCGCCAGGAACATCAGCGCGCCTGGATACCCTTCCGGCCTCGGGCTCTGAAACATCGGAGCCACTGCCCAGTGATAAAACGATACGCCTTCCGGATTGTACGTGAGATGAACGAGGAGCGCCGCCGCAACCAACCGCAGCAGGATTCCCGTCCAGTTGACGCCGCCATCCTTCATTCGTTCCCCCGACACGTTGAATGCGCCCGAACTCGCCGTACGTACATCGCCGCGGCTCAACGATAGTATCCGGACCGCGGTTCCGGAAATTCGCTGGCCCGCCCCCTTGTCGCCGCGCCGCCCTGCCTCTATTATCGATCTAACACTCAACTCGATATAGGTGGCATGGAACGGCGAATGACCTATCCGACCGCGATCGTGCTTCAGGCCATTGCGCAGGGCGTGCGTCATGGATTCGAGATCATCGATGGGTCGGGGCTGAGAGCGGGTACGGTCTATCCGATCCTGCGGCGGCTGGAAGCGGCGAAGCTGGTGACGTCCTCGTGGGAAGCGGTGGTGCGGGCGCGAGCGGAAGGCCGGCCGGCGCGGCGCAACTACCGGATCACGGCGGCGGGCCGGCGCGTTCTGGACGCGGCGTTGGAGCGTTTTCCTGGTGTGGCGCGTGTATGGGAAGGTGACGGCGATGGGGTGGTAGCGGAGTGATCCGATGAGGTACGTGGGACCGGGTTGGCGGCTGATCGGTGCGATTTCGCTTCTTGTGCCGTGGTCGAAGCGATCGGAATGGGTGCAGGAGTGGCACGCGGAGCTGGCTGGCAGTGTGGAGCAGCACACCGCGCGTGGCACGCCATCATGGCTGGTTGGACTTTCGCTGCGAGCGCGGTGCATGGGTGCGGTGGCGGATGCGTGGTGGCTGCGGCGGCAGAACCGCGGCCACTCGTTTTTCGGCACGGATGTGCGTCTGGCGCTCCGCGGTATTGGCCGGCGGCCGGGCTTTTCCGCGGCGGTCGTGCTTACGCTGAGCCTCGGCATCGGCGGCACGACGGCAATCTTCAGCATCATCGATCCGCTGCTGCTTCGCCCGCTGCCCTACCCAGAGATACAGCGGTTGACGGAGATCTACACGGTGCACCCGGGCGGCAATGCGTATGCCGGCGTCTACCCTGACGTGTGGCGCGAGATGCGTGATGCGCTGGTTCCGCGCGTGTTTGATCGATTCGAGGCGGGCGCTCCGCGCACGGTTGTGGTGACGGGCGCGGGTGAGCCGGAGGAAGTGAACGCGAACGCATTGACGGCATCTGCTCTGACGTTGCTTGGCGCACGCCCTGTGATGGGCCGGCTGTTTACGGAGGACGATGCGTCGCCGGCCGCACCCGATGTCGTGCTTCTCGGTGAGCGGTTCTGGCGAGACTCGATGGCGGGTGACCGCGGCGTGATTGGCCGAACGATCACGCTGGACGGCAGGCCATTCACGGTGATCGGTGTGTTACCGGCATCGTTCAAGTATCCGATGGGGTTCGTGAATCTGTGGTTTCCGCTGAAGTCGGAGAGTCCTGTGTTTCCGGTCCGCGGATTCGAGGCGCTCGCCCGGCTCAGTGAGGGTATGTCGGTGGAAGCTGCGCAGGTTCAAGTGGACGCGCTGGCCGCCAGGATCGGCGATGCCGGTATTCCGGAGCCGTTCTTGTGGGACCTTTCCGTCCGACCGCTCGAGAGCTGGCTGGCGAGAGGCTTGCGCAGTGCACTCGGATTGCTGGCAGGCGCTGTCGCCTGCGTTCTGCTCATCGCGTGCGTGAATGCGGCGAATCTGCTGCTGGTGCGAAGCACTTCGCGTCAGACGGAACTCGACGTCCGTCGCTCTCTCGGCGCCACCGGCGGCCGCCTGTTCCGGCAGCTCGTCACGGAGAGCCTCGTGCTCGCGCTGATTGGCGGTGTGTTCGGCGTGCTGCTTGCCATCGCCGGCGTACGTGTGATGGTCAGGCTGTTGCCCGACCTGCTCATCGATTACACACAGGCGACGGTGGCCGTCGATGCGCGCGTGCTCGGGTTCAGTGTGCTTCTCTCTCTGCTCACGGGAGTGGCCTTTGGCGCGGGACCGGCACTGCGGGCGGCCCGAACGCATCTGGTTCGGGCGAGCGAACGCACAATGACGGCCTCGCCTGCCGTGCAGCGCATCGGTGGCATGCTCGTCATCGCCGAACTCGCTCTTTCCATGATGCTGCTGGTTGGCGCCGGTCTGCTCGCCCGCAGCTTCCTGCACCTGGTCGCGGTCCAACCCGGCTTCCAGACGCGCGACCTGATGGTGCTCGAGATCAACCTGCCACTGCATCGTTATCCCGACGATGCGCGCGCGAACACGTTCTACGCGTCTCTCAAGGAGCGGCTCCTGGCCGTTGCCGGCGTGCAGGGTGTCACCGTTTCCGACGGTGTACCGCCACGTCCAGGCGGCTTCCGGTCCGGTCTCACTCTCGAGACTAGCGACGGCGAGAAGCAATCCATTGGCGATCTCCGTCTGCCGTACGTTGTCGTTGATGACGACTACTTCGATGTGCTCCGTATTCCGATCCTGAATGGTCGTGCCTTCGGTCCCGAGGACACGCCGGCTTCGCCACGTTCCGCGATCATCGATCCTGACCTCGCGGATCTGCTGTGGCCGAACCGGCCCGCACTCGGACAACGGTTCCGCATCGATCCCGAAGAGCCGTGGCTCACCGTGGTCGGCATTGCAGGCGATGTGAAGCTCATGGGCCCCGACGACCGCGACGCTCCGTATGAACTCTACTACTCCGCCGCGCAGGAGACGCCCTGGAGGTACCGTCACGTCGCCGTGCGCGCAGATCCCAATACCAGCGTCGCGACGCTTGCGCGCGACATCCGCAGCACGGTTCGAGCGCTCGATCCCGAACAGCCCATCCTGGCCGTCGTATCTGCTGAATACCGCTTCGGCGGCGCACTCGCCAGACAGCGCTTCGTCCTCACTCTCATGGGCATCTTCACAACCATCGCTCTGCTGCTCGCCGCCATCGGTGTATACGGCGTGACCTCCTACCTTGTCGCACAACGCACACGCGAGATCGGTCTGCGCATCGCCCTCGGCGCATCGCCCCGCTCGATCGTCAGCACCGTCGTGCGCCGCGGGCTCGCCCTCGCCTCCATCGGCGCCACCATCGGCGCCGCCTCGGCCCTCGTCCTCTCCCGTTTCCTCACAAGCCTGCTCTTTGCCGTGCAGCCCGCCGATGCCACCACCCTCGCCCTCGTCGGCGCCGTTCTCGGCGCCACCACCACCGCCGCCACTCTCGTCCCCGCACTTCGCGCCGGCCGCATCAGCCCCCAACAGGCCTTCCACATCGATTGAACCCCGCCAGCTTGCGGCGGGCGACCGGACTGCGGGCAAGATTGCGGACGAGTTCCCGATCGCGTTTGCGTCAGTGTCGCGGCATCTTGCGCTTTTGCGAGATGCTGGGCTGGTGGAGGCGGAGCGTGAAGGCCAGTTCGTTCGATACCGGTTGAATACGGCGGTGTACCAGGAGACGGTGCGCTATCTGATGAAGGTTCTGAAGAAAGGAACCGCCATGATCAAGCAGTGGCTCGGGCTGGCCCTGGCTGGTGTGGGGTTCATCGCATCGTTGCTGAATGGGAGTCGGCTGGCGCCGGAGATTGCGACACACTGGAACATTCGAGGCGGGCCGGACGACTGGTCGTCGCCCACGTTCGTGGTGCCGTTCATGCCTGGAATGATCGTGGCGATGACGGTGTTGCTCAACGTTCTTCCGCGCATCGATCCACGCGGTGCGAACTACGCCAGGTGCGGGAATCGGAGTTCACGTTCACGAGCGGGCCGTTGACGCTGCACGGCACATTGGCGCTGCCGGAAGGCGAGGGCCCGTTCCCGGCGGCGGTGATCATCGCGGGCTCCGGGCCGACGGACCGCGACGGTAACGCGCCGGGCGGGCTCAACTCGCGGATGTATGCGTTGCTCGCCGAAGGCCTTGCGGCGCGAGGCATCGCATCGCTCCGTTACGACAAGCGCGGCCTGCCATCGACGCAAGGCGCGTTCGACATGGCGATCACGACCGTGAACGATTTTGCAACCGATGCACTCGAGGCGGCGAAGGCGATGACATCGCGCGGTGACATCGGACCCGTATATCTGGTCGGTCACAGCGAGGGTGGTTCGCTCGCGATCCTGGCGGCGACCGCTGGCGCACCCGTGCGTGGACTGGTGCTGGTGTCCACCATGGGCCGGCCGTTCACGGTTGTACTGCGCGAGCAGTTGGCGAAGCAATTGCCGCCACCGATGCTGGCACAGTTCGATACGGCATGGGCGACGTATGTGACGACGGATGACTCCGTCGCATACCCACCCGTCCTGGCTTCACTCTTCGTGCCCGTGAACCGGAAGTTCGTGCAGAGTTGGGAGAGCGTGTCGGCCGTCGACCTCGTGGCCAGCCTCGAACACCCCGTGCTCGTCGTGCAGGGCGAGACCGACGTGCAGGTGACGCCAGCGGACGCACGCGCCCTGGCTTCGGCGCGTGCCGGTGTTACGCTCGTGTTATTGCCCGGTGTGAATCACGTGCTCAAGGAAGCGACGGGATCGACGGCCAACGAGCAACTCGTGTCGTACACGGACCCATCTCTGCCCCTCGCGCCAGGCGTGGTGCCGGCGATCGCGGCGTGGATCCTCGAGCACGCTCGTTAGCCGCGATCCTCGTCATTCCCCGGCACGCCGTCCGCCGCGGCGCCGTCGTGGATCCTGACCACGCCCCTTCGCGGCGATCGCGTCAGCTGCCGAGGTGCGTCCGAAACCATGCGACGGTGAGCGGCCACGCCTGCTTCACTGCCTCGAGATTCGCGCCTTCGCGTCCTTCCTGCGAACGCGTGAAACCATGGCCCGCCCCAGCGAACGTGTGTGCCTCGAACGTCCGGCCCGCCGCCTTCAGTGCCGCTTCGGCGGGTGGCACGCTCTGATTCACCCGAGCGTCATCGCCGCCGTACAGACCGAGGATCGGGGCGCGGACCGTCGACAGCCGGTCGGGCGCCGGTGATCCGCCGTAGTAGACCACCACGGCCCCAAGCGATGCTGGCGAGGCGACCGCGTGCGCGAAAACCGTGGACCCGCCCCAGCAGAACCCGACAATGCCGTACTTCGCCGATGCGCCGGGCAGTCGCGTCCCCCATTCGCCAACGGCCTCGATGTAGCCGTCGCGCATGGCCTGGTCCACCTGCCCGATCGCCGCCCGCACACCTTCGCGGTCCGACTCGCCGTCCGGCCGCCGCGGTACGTCCAGCATCGTCAGGAGGTCCGGCGCAATCGCGATGAACCCATCAGCCGCCAGCTGATCCGCGACCGCACGGATCCAGTTCGACATCCCCTGGTTGTCGTGCACTGCCACGACGACCGGGGCATTCTCGCTACGCTCCGGGTACACGACCCACGCTCGCACACTGTCCTCCCCGGCGCGGATCACAACCCATTCGCCTCGACGTGGCGATGCCGCGAGCCGGTCGTTCGCCTCGGCACCGCTCGCGGGCAAGCCGGTCTGTGCAGGCACCAGCAACGCCAACAGCGGACCACCTACCACTCCCCAAAGTTTGCTCATTCTCCTATCCCTCTGCGCAAAGGTCGGATCCCTGACGCGCCCCAAGCTCGCGAGAACGCGTGAAAAGTGGGGGCGCGTGTGTGGTTTTCATAGAGCGCTGTGGCGGCCGGCATGGGAACATGGAGCAGGTCTGGACAATGGTACCCGGTCCGGCCCGTCCTGCGGTTCTTCCTCAAGCGGAAAAGCCGCGGTCACGAGAACGGACATATCGCGGGCCGGGCCTGCAGCCAGTCGATCGAGCGCACCGCTGGCCGTCTGGGCGAGCGTGAATCGCCCGCCCGAGTAGCCCACCCGACTCGAGAACACGACCGTCCGAGCGGACTCAGCGGTGCGCTGAACTTCCATCCCGACCGCGCACTCGCAGTACGGCTCCCTCCCGGACCGGGCGGATTCAGTTTTCCGCGAGGCCTCCCGAAGATGTGGAATGGTGCCGTGATCACGGCAGCATGCACCCCCCTCAGGTCAAGGACGGACCGCGGCGGACACGGAACGCCGGTCCAGAAAGCAGCAGGCAACGGAGTGAAGCGATTCCTGTTGTCGCGACTCTTCAGGATCGGGCTGATCCTGTTCATCGCGGGCACGGGCCCGCTCATCGCGATCATGCTCGCGGCGATGCTGGGTGTGTGGCCCGATCCGAATCCGATCGGACCTGGCTTGCTTGCCATGGTCACGTTCTGGCCGAGCGTGATCTTCATGGCGATCGGTGCGTATCAGGTTGTTCGTCAGAGCCGCACGGTTGCAGAGGGATCGGTGACGGATGGCGGGTTGGCCTCCGTCGATGGAGGCCGTGATGGAAAGGTGAAGCGCACGATGGCGGCTTCCCTCGAGGCGATGCTCACCTCGCCACTCGGCCGGGCCGTGGCTGCGACGCTCGGCTTCTGGCTCATCCGTGTCGGTGTCAACGCGGCAGGCAGCGGAGGTCGCGGTCCGGCGAGCGCGCTCGTTCTCGGATCGATCTGCCTCTGGTTCTGTGTCGCGGGCCGCATCCCCAGCTGGTTCCGGCGATAGTCGACGTCCCTGCGGTTGCTGCTGCACTTCACCGTGGTGGGAGGGCGCTCCAGATATCGGGGTCTTCGGACCCGAGGACCCAGACGCTGAAGCCACGGAGCCGGTGGCGGCGGATGAGGTCGAGCTTGGCGCGGAAGCTTCTGGCGTTTTCGAGGAAGAGCCATTCGAAGGTACCCGCGCGATCATAGAAGGCGTAGGGAACCTGGTGCTCGTCGCTCCAGATGAGATGTGCTGCGTTGCGTTCGACGAGGGCCATGGCGCGGGGATAGGGGATATTCTCGCTGTATGAGAGAGCCATCTCGGGCTGGATGCGGTCTTCCTGAGATGTGAACCAGTGCTGCGATCCTGTGGGGATGCCGAGGGAGAGTTTTTCGGCGGGCATGCGTTCGAGGAACCAGGCGACGACATCCTCGACCCAGGGGATTCCGGCCTGCGGGCCGGGCGGCGTACGTCGCGTATGCTGCGAATACGTCATTACGGAGACGAAGTCGCCGATTTGTGCGAGCGCTTCGACATCGTATCCGGCGCGCCAGTTGCGGAACAACCATTTATGATAGCGGGTGGGACCGGCGAGGTCATCGGGTCGGTGGACGACGGCGATGCTGATCTTGAATCCAGCGCCGTGCAGTGCGTCGGCGGTTTCGCGATAGAACCGAGTCAGCGCATCGCGATCGGGCATGGCAACGTTCTCGAAGTCGAACTGAATGCCGTAGTGACGGTTGCGCCGGCACAATTCGACCATGGATGCGATGGCGCGTGCGCGCGCGGCGGGATCGTTGAGGAGCTGCGACAGCATGGCCTGGTCGAAGCCGGGGTTCACGATCAGCGGCATGACGGGAACGTTGCGTTCGCGACCGATCCGGAGGACGCGCGGATCGACTTCACCCCACACGACGCCCTCGCCGTCCACGGAGTATCCGCCGGGCGCGATGACCGAGATGCGGTCGATGTTGGCGGTGAGGCTCGTGTAGGATGCCTCGTTGTCGGTGTAGTAGAAGAGGCGCTCGAACTCCTGAGCACTCCCGTCAGCCGCCAGCAGCAGGAGTGCCGTCACGGGAACAAGCCAAAGCCGCATCATTTTTCTCCACGGTCCGTGTTGCCCGCCGCGCCCGAGATGACGCGCGGACCTCGTGAACATCCTGCACGACTCTTCATCACAGCCTGACGCGCCGCAGGAGCTGCGCGTTGATGGCAACAATCACGGTGCTCGCCGACATGAAAATGGCGGCGACGGCCGGTGCCATCAGAATACCATACCCAGCGAGGACTCCGGCGGCGAGCGGAATCGCGACGATGTTGTAACCGGCCGCCCACCAGAGGTTCTGAATCATCTTCCGGTAGCTGGCCTTGCTGAGTTCGATGATTCTGGCGACATCGCGAGGATCGCTTCGAACGAGGACGACATCACCGGCCTCGACCGCGACGTCGGTCCCGGCGCCGATCGCGATCCCGACGTCCGCCGTGACCAGGGCAGGGGCATCATTCACGCCGTCGCCGATCATTGCAACGCGTTTTCCGCTGCGTTGCAGCTCTTCGATCTTCTTCGCCTTGTCATCGGGAAGCACTTCGGCGAAGACGCTGTCGATCCCGAGTTCGCGCGCAACGGCATCCGCGACGGCGTGCGAATCGCCCGTGAGCATAACGACCTCGATGCCGTTCTCGTGAAGGCGGCGGACCGCATCAGCGGATTCCGGACGGATCGCATCGGCAATCGCGAACACGGCGAGGGCTCTCGAGTCTTCGACGAGATAGACTGCGGATTGGCCCTTCGAGGCGGCCGCCGCTGCGGCCTGTTTCAGTTCCGGCGGGGGCGCGACGGTGCGCTTGCGAAGCAGATTGGGTCCGCCCACCTCGAGTGCGCGTCCGTCTACCTGCGCACGCACGCCGTGCCCGGCAATGGCCTCGAACTCGCTGGCGGCCGGTACATCGAGTTGCCGCTCCTGTGCGCTGGCCAGAATCGCGCGCGCGACCGGGTGCTCCGAATCGCGCTCGACGGCAGCGGCCAGCGCGAGCGCCTGCGATTCGTCGATGCCTTCCGCGGCGTGCATCGATACCACGCGATGCTCGCCGAGTGTCAGCGTGCCGGTCTTGTCGAACACGACCGCATCGAGACGCCTTGCCTCCTCGAGCCCGCGCCGATCTCGGACGAGCAGGCCATTACGCGCACCGAGCGTAGTCGAGATTGCGATCACCAGCGGGATGGCCAGTCCGAGAGCGTGCGGACACGCCACGACGAGCGTCGATACCACGCGTTGCACAGTGAAGGACGCGCCGGCACCGAGTGCGATCCACGCGATCGCCGTGATGATCCCGGCGGCAACCGCCACGATCGTCAGATAGAACGCAGCCCGGTCCGCCAGTGCCTGCGCGCGCGAGCGTGATGTCTGTGCCTGTTCGACAAGTCGCATGATGCCGGCGAGGGCGGTATGGTCGCCCGTCTTCGTGACCTCGACACGCAGCGAGCCTTCGCCGTTCGACGAGCCTGCGATGACTTCATCGCCTTCGGTCTTCCGGACCGGCCGCGACTCGCCTGTGATCATCGCTTCGTTGACCGAACTGCCTCCGCTTCGCACAACCCCGTCAGCGGCAACGCTGGCACCCGGACGAATGAGGATGACATCGCCCTCGCGCAACGCATCGACCGGCACTTCTTCAGTCCGTTCACCGAGGACGCGTTCCGCCGTGGCGGGCAGCAGTTTCGCCAGTTCCTTCAGTGCGCCCTGTGCCTGGAAGATGGACCGCATTTCGATCCAGTGCCCGAGCAACATCACGGTCACGAGCGTCGCCAGTTCCTCCCAGAGTGGCATTGCGGGGAATCCGAGCGTGACCGCCGCGCTGAACACGAAGGCGACGCTGATCGCCAGCGAAATCAGCGTCATCATCCCGGGCAGCCGGTCCTTCACCTCCCGGACGGCGCCCTGAAGGAAAACCCGGCCGCCGTAGAGGAACACCATCGTACCGAAGACTGGCGCAATCCACGTCGAACCCGGAATGGCCGGCGCATGCCAGCCGGTCAACTGCGAGAGCATGTGCCCCCACACAACGGTCGGTACCGTGAGGGCGAGCGTCAGCCAGAACCGGTCGCGGAACATCTCGACACTGTGGCCGGCGTGCTTGTCATGCGCGCGATGTCGTTCCGTGCCGTGGCCGTGGTGACGATGGGAATGGTTTGCCGGGGGAGGTTCGGGCGGATGGGCGGAGTGGTCGCGGGTCATCCGATGGCCGCAGGGGCACAGTAACGGCGCCCTGAAGCGTTGAAGCGCTTACAGGGCCTCAGTTTACGTCATGGGCCTGGGTGGAGTTGAACCACCGACCTCACGCTTATCAGGCGTGCGCTCTAACCACCTGAGCTACAGGCCCCAAGGGCCTGATATCCTAACCGGTTGGTGAGTTTCGATCAACCATTCTTGCCATCTCGCGCAACTGCCCGACGGACCACATCGACCCGGCGGCAGGTCGCGGCACCTTCACGTCAACTCCTGCTCCAGCACCGAAAGAATGTTGCCGGCCGGGTCCTTGAACCATGCGATCAGCGGACCGCCGCCATGGAAAATGCCTTTCTCATCGGTCTGAAGTTCGCCCGTGTAGCTCTCGAAATGCACGCCGCGGCGGGTGAGTTCATCGACCGCTTCTTCGACGTTGTCGACGGGGAAGTTGAGGATCGTGAACGATGCCGGAGAATGATTCGGCTTGGGGTACACGAGGACGTTGTTGCCGCCGCCCAGATGGAGGGACAGCATGCCATCGTCTTCGGAGACATCGAGTCCGAGAGTGCCGCTGTAGAACGCCTTCGCCTCGGGGATATCATCCACGGAAAAGCCGGAGAACGCCTTTGTGTCCTTGAACATCGTCTCCCCCTCGTTCTTGTGTGATGGCGCACTTGCCGCTTCGATCGGACGAGCGATCGATTCGCACTCGACCGACGATGCATACCGAGTGCCGCTTGCACGCGGGCTGGTATGACTCGGGTTGCGCGCGGGATCTTCGTCCCGTGAGACGACGAATGACGGGTGGTCTTGACGACAGTGCCTGCGGCCGCTAATCGGTAGCGGTCGTTCTGTATTCGTTTGCTCGAACAACGAGCCGGACGCGCAGCTGATCCAGCGCGCCGGGAAAGGACGGGTCGCCTTTCGGTCCGAGCGGAATGGGGTCGCGCTCGTCGTTTCACGGCGGCCCATGCTGGAGGGACCCGTCCGTGTGGAGCCGGGAATACTCCGCTGGTAAGCAGAGAACTCAGCGGTCGAACGGATCGTTTGGCGTGTGCACGGTGTTCCACGAAGCTGAACGAATCACAACATAGAGGACGCGACGGCGGACGCGGAGGAACAATCCATGCGAGGGAGCACGACTTCGGGCGCGGTTCTGGTTGCCACGTTGCTTGCGTCGACGAACTGTAGCGTCGGCGATTTCGATCCTCGCGAGGTCGTGCGCGAACAACTGGACGCGGCGCGTGATCGATGGAGCGCTGCCGGCTACGAGGATTACTCGGTCATCATCAAACGCGCATGCGGCAACTGCCAGGGCGGCACCGAGTTCGCGCGCCTGATCGTGCGCAACAATGCTCGCGAGTCTGCTACGTTCTTTGAAACGGGTGACACGGTTCCGGCTGAAGAGCTGCCACTCTACCTGACTGTGCTCGAGCTGTTCGATGTCATCGATGATGCGCTTCGCGAGGGAGCGGACGAGATTACGGTGCAGTACGACGCTCTGCTGGCATATCCCACGGCGATCTTCGTGGATCGTGTCGCAGAAACGCTGAATGACGAGATTGCATACACCGCGCACACCGTCGAACCGTTGAACTGAGTCGGCCCGGGCGGCAGGCGCGTCCACGTTGATCCTTGCGAGCTGAACCCGGGCGAAGAGTTCGGAATCAGCGGGCGAGCACGCTGCGGTCGAGTTGCTGGAGGGATGTGCAGCCGAGGAGTTGCATCGTGCGTACCACGCCCTGGCGGAACTGTTCGATCACGTCTTCCACGCCGGCCTGCCCTCGCACCGCAAGTCCCCACAGGTAGGGGCGGCCGATAAGCACGGCGCGGGCACCGAGCGCAATGGCCTTCACCACATCCACTCCCCGCCGGATGCCACCATCGATCAGCACCGGCGTATCGGGAACCGCCTGTGCGACCTCGGGCAGTGCATCGAGCGTGGCGATTGCCGTGTCGAGCTGCCGGCCGCCGTGATTCGATACGATGATCCCGCGTGCGCCGTATTCGGCGGCGCGCCTTGCATCGGTCGCGCTGAGGATCCCCTTCACGAGAACGGGCAGGCTCGTGATCGAGCACAGCCAGTCGACGGCGTCCCATGTGAGCGAAGGATCGAATTCATCGGCGATGTAGGAAGCGAGGCGCGATCCATCGCCCGTCGTCATGGTCGCCTGCGTGTGACCGCGCAGATTCGCCATATCGAGACCTGCGGGCAGACGGAAGCGATTGCGCGCATCGCGTTCACGAAGTCCCTGCACCGGCACCGTCGCCGTAAGGCATAGCGCTGTTGCGCCAGCGGCCTCCGCACGTTGGACGAGCGAGCGCGTCAGCTCGCGGTCGCGGAAGACATACAACTGGAACCACAGCGGCCCCGACACCGCACCGATCTCCTCGATCGTCACGTTCGACAGTGTACTTGCGACGAGGAGTGCGTCCGTGCTGCGAGCAGCCCTCGCCGTCGCGAGTTCGCCATCGACATGGGCAAGGCACTGGAATGCAGCCGGCGCCAGCAAAACCGGGTGTGCGACATTCTGGCCAAAGAGTTCGAGGCCAGTGTCGACGTTGCTCACATCGACAAGAACGCGCGGGATCAGTGCGATGCGTCGATACGCCTCGCGGTTGGACGCGAGCGTGACTTCGTCCTCGGCGCCGCCCGCGAAGTAATCGTAGAACGGCCGGGGCATGCGCGACCGGGCGGCGGCTTCATAATCATCGATGTTGCGATACTCGCCGTCCATGACGCGCGGGTGACTCAGGCGACCCTCGAGCCGGACGACTCCGGAGTGTCGGACTCGACGTCGGAACCATCCTCCGGCGTTTTGTCCGGCGGCGAGTACACGGTTCCAGCGCCAGCGGGAGGCGCAGGATCGACGGCTCCGGCACCGCTGGAGGGAAGCGCAGGATAGGCGGCCCGTTCGCCGCCAGCGGGAGGCACAGGAAACGTCGCCCTTTCGCCGCCAGCTGGAGGCACAGGAAGCGTCGCCCGTTCGCCGCTAGCTGGAGGCACAAGAAACGTCGCCCTGTCGCCGCCAGCTGGAGGCACAGGAAACGTCGCCCTTTCGCCGCCAGCGGGAGGCACGGGAAGCGTCGCCCGTTCGCCGCCAGCGGGAGGCGCGGGATAGGCCGCCCCTCCGGGCGCCGGCGCATACGCGGGCCCGTCGGTTCCGCTCGTGGCGGCGGACCGGGATGAAGTCGTCGCATCGCTTTCATCCACCGCAGGCACCGAGTGCGGCAGACCGGTCCCGGGCCCGGCTGGCGGCAAGGCTCGAGCTTCCTTTTCGGCGGCATCGGTCGCAACGTGTTCAGCATGCATCACCGAAGCCGAATCGCCGTTGAAATGCCGCTGCACGAGATCGAGGATGCGATCCACGAACGTGTCGATGCCACCCATCACGCGAATAAGGTCACTGCGCTGGGCACCTTCCAGTTCGACCGCGAAATCGACCAGTGTTGCACGAATGGTCGGACGCATGACATCGGCTGAGGCGACAGAACGCGCGACGGTCGCACCCTGCGCTTGCCGCGTACGCGTCTTCCTTGTTGCTCTTCCACGCGGTTCGCTCGGAGCAACGCCTGCTTCTGCTGTTCTGTCGTGACGCGGTGCCGGGCGCTCCTTCTTCGGCGGTCTTGGTCTGCGCGCCATCTCGTGACGAACAACCGGCAGGCGATACCGCGCGTGGAACTGGCGCAACGATAGACCGTCGACCGCGGCAGGCGCGATCTCCAGCGCACGGTCATAGAGTTCCTGGTTGCTCACATCCGGCTTGGCCACGAGGGCGTGGCGGACCATGTTCTTCACGCGTTCAACGGGATCCACACGCAACCTCCGCATTCCGGGATTGAATGACGCGGCACAGACCGTTTTCGGGCGCACTCCCACTGGTGGCGCTCAGTTCCTTCAATCGCGGGATTATAACAACTCTCCCGGCGCTTGCAATGCCGCTGCCCTCGCCGGACGTTCCTCATGCAACGATCATTCCGTTGCGGAGCAATCGGACGGCCTGGAGTGATTGTCGTTGGGAGAATGGGAGACCGTGACGTGTATTTCGAGGAGGTAGTCCTGGCGTCTGCGGACGTTGCCCAACTGGCCGGCCGCAATCAGAAGATCCAACGCCTCGCCGCGTGTATACGGCAAGCGACGGCGGGGGAAGTGCGGTGTGTCGTGTCATGGCTCTCCGGGGTCCTGCCGCAGGGTCGAGTGGGCGTGGGCCCGGCGCTGCTCCGTGACTCGCTGGCGGCCGCAGGCGAGGGTGTGACTGGTTCGCGATCGACGCTCACCGTCGAGAGCGTCGACGCGGGATTCATCGAGCTGGCCGGAATCAAGGGGTCGGGCTCGACCGTCCGCCGGCGCGCCCTGCTCGAAGATCTGTTCGCGCGTGCATCGCCTGAGGAACGGCGCTTTCTCGCTGCGCTCCTGTTCGGCGAACTGCGCCAGGGCGCCCAGGTGGGGTTGATGCTCGAGGCGATCGCCCTTGCGGCGGGTGTTCCAGCAGCTGCGGTGCGGCGTGCCGCAGGTGTGGCCGGAGATCCGGCAGCCATTGCCGAACGTTTGTTCGCAGACGGGCCACACGTCCTCGGTTCGTTCCAGCTACAACTCTTTCAACCGCTGCGACCGATGCTCGCACAAACGGCGGAGAGCGTCGCGGAAGCGATCGAGTTGCTGGGCGAAGCGGCGTTCGAGTACAAGCTCGATGGCGCACGCATCCAGGTGCATCGGAATGACGATGATGTTCGGGTGTACACGCGGCGGCTTCACGATGTCACTGCATCGGTGCCGGAGATTGTCGAGGTGGTGCTGTCACTGCCGGTGCAGAGCGCCGTGCTGGATGGCGAGGCCATCGCACTGCGCGCGGATGGAGTGCCGGCTCCGTTTCAGGAGACGATGGGCCGGTTCAGCACGAAGACGAGCGTGGCCGCGGCGCGTGAGGCGATTCCGCTTCGTTGTTTCTTCTTCGATTGTCTACTGGTGAATGATCGATCTCTGGTCGATGCTTCGGGTCGCGATCGGTGGAGCGCACTTGAAGCGATCGTGCCCGAGACGAATCGAGTGCCACGCATCGTAACCGCCGATGCTGGCGCGGCCGAATCGTTCCTCGTCGAGGCGAGAGACGCTGGACACGAGGGCATCATGGCGAAGTCGCTCGACTCGCCGTGGGACGCGGGCGCGCGCGGCCGTGCATGGCTCAAGATCAAACCGGCCAATACGCTCGATCTGGTCGTACTGGCCGCCGAATGGGGACACGGCCGGCGCTCCGGCCGGCTCAGCAACCTGCACCTCGGTGCTCGGGACGGGCGTGGTGGTTTCGTGATGCTCGGCAAGACGTTCAAAGGGTTGACGGACGCGGTCCTCGAGTGGCAGACCCGCGAGCTGCTCGCGCGCGCCACGAAGCGCGACCGACACGTCGTACACGTGCGCCCCGAACTCGTCGTCGAGATCGCGTTCAACGAGGTCCAGGCAAGTTCCCGTTACTCCGGCGGCGTGGCGCTTCGCTTTGCGCGTGTGAAGGGATATCGCCCCGACAAGACGAGCGACGAGGCCGACACGATCGACGCCGTCCGGGCCATCCACGCAAGAACACACCGTTAGAGATGCGGAGAAGCCACGACAGTCCGTCTCGTCGTGGCTTCTCTCTGGATTCATCGGGCTCGAGCCGTCGCGCTCAAAGGCGGTCCGTTTCGTGGCTCATGCCCTCGCTTTCAATACCCGGTATTCAACACGGGCAGCGAACGCCGATCGATCAGACGATGATCTGGAGTCGATTACGCTTCCTGCTCTTCGGGATCCCAGTCCTCCTCGTCCTCCTCATCCCAGTCGTCGTCCCAGTCCTCGTCGTCATCCCAGTCTTCGTCATCGTCCCAGTCCTCTTCATCCTCGTCCCAATCCTCCTCCAGCTCATCCTCTTCTTCGTCGTCGCTGCGTGCAACGAGAATCGGGGCCTCGAGGACTTCGGCACTGATCCAGGCGTCCGCCATCGCTTTTCTGTCTCCTTTGCGGTACAGGCGGTTGAGTGGGGATCGCCCACCCGTTCGACCGCGAGCGCCGACGCCGGCCCCCGGTCGGCGCCAAGGTAAACGGGAAGACCGCACTGTCAAGGGGGTTCTGGACGACCTTCCGGAGCGGCTCAGCCCGCCATCCGGGACGCCTTCTTTCGCTCGTGTGCCTTGAGGTGCCGCTTGCGCAGCCGGATCGCTGCCGGTGTGACCTCCACGAATTCATCCTCGGCGATGAATTCGAGCGCCGATTCCAGCGTGATCTGACGCGGAGGTTCGAGCTGGATCGCATCATCCGCTCCGGCGGCTCGGATGTTCGTCAGCTTCTTTCCCTTCGTGACGTTGACTTCCAGATCTCCCGCCCGCGAATTCTCGCCGACAACCATTCCCTCATAGACGTCGATGCCCGGCCCGATGAACAGAATGCCGCGCTCCTGAAGGTTCCACAGCGAGTATGCGACCGATATCCCATCCGCCATGCACACCATCACTCCCCGCTCCCTGCCCTTCACGATGCCGGCCCACTCGCCATAATCGAGAAATCGATGGTGAAGCACGCCTTCCCCGCGCGTGTCCGTCAGGAACTCGCTGCGATAGCCGAACAGACCCCGCGCCGGGACCCGATAGACGATCCGGACCAGGCCGCCCCCCGGTCCGCTCTCGCCCGCCCCGCTGCCACGCATCTCCAGCATCTGCCCTCGCCGTGAGCCCAGCTTCTCGATGACGACACCGACAAAACGCTCCGGCACATCGATCACCACTTCCTCGTACGGCTCGAGTACCTCGCCACCAGGACCCGTTCGCGTGATGATGCGAGGACGCGATACCGCGAACTCATAACCCTCGCGCCGCATCGTCTCCATCAGAATGCCCAGGTGCAGTTCACCCCGACCCGAGACCGTGAACGTGTCCGGCGAATTCGTGTCTTCCACGCGCAGCGCGACGTTGCGCTCGACCTCGCGATACAATCGCTCGCGAAGCTGCCGGCTCGTTACGTACTTGCCGTCGCGGCCCGCGAACGGTGCCTGGTTCACCACGAAATCGACCGAAATCACCGGCTCCTCGACGGCGATCCCTTCGAGTGGCTCCCGATGCCCCGGATCCGTGATCGTCGAGCCGATCTCAACGCCCTCCAGCCCCGCCAGCGCGACAATGTCACCGGCACCCACTTCCTCCGCCTCGACGCGCTGCAAGCCATCGAACGTGTAGAGCCGCGCGACCTTGCCAGCTCGCGCATTGGTCACATCGGCCGCGCCCCCTGCGTCCGTCCCCGCCACGTCACCCAGCACGTCGAGTTGCGCGATCGAATCGCCCACGTGCACCCGCCCTCGCTCGATCCGGCCGATCGCAAGGCGCCCCAGGTACGGCGAGTGATCGATCGTCGACACCAGCATCTGAAACGGTCCATCCCCATCCGACGGCGGTGCCGGCACGCGCTCCAGAATCACGTCGAACAGCGTCGCCAGATCCGTCCTCTCGTCCTCCAACTCACGTACCGCCCAGCCCTCGCGCGCCGACGCATACAGGAACGGCGCCTCGAGCTGTGATACGGTCGCTTCCAACTCGATGAACAGATCCAGCACCTCATCGTGCACCCGCAACGGCTCCGCATCCGCACGGTCCACCTTGTTGATCACCACGATCGGTTGCAGACCCAACCCCAATGCCTTGCGCGTCACAAACCGCGTCTGCGGCATCGGCCCGTCGAATGCATCCACCAGCAGTAACACTCCATCCACCATGCGCAGAATTCGTTCGACCTCGCCTCCGAAATCCGCGTGACCCGGCGTGTCCACGATGTTGACCTTGTGGTCCTTCCACCGCACCGCCGTGTTCTTCGACAGGATCGTGATCCCCCGCTCTCGCTCGAGCGGGTTCGAATCCATCACGCGCTCCTCGACCACCTGGTTGGCGCGAAATGCTCCCGCCTGGCGGAGCATCTTGTCGACGAGCGTCGTCTTGCCGTGGTCGACATGTGCGATAATGGCGATGTTGCGGAGCATCCTCGGTATTCTGGCGTCCGTTATCCCGGCGCAAATCCTTCGTCGGTCGATGGATAGCCATGTAGAATAGTGGATCTGTCGGCAGGGGCAAGCCAAACGGACCGGGAACCATTTCCCAAAGTTTGCCCACCGAACTATTCAAATCGCACGCCCGGCGGGTGAGCAGGCCTCCGAAAGGGCCCGCTCGGGCGGAATCGGATGCTGATTCCGGGCACATTGTAACAAATGGTACCCGGTCCGTTACGGCTTGCCGATCCGATAAATTGCGCGGTGGTCGAGCTGCACCGTGACGTGGCCGATGCCGAATCGACTGTGCATGGCGCGATGGATGTCATCGAGGATGCGGCGGTGCTGGGAGGCGTCGGAGGCGATGGCGTGGCCGCTCATGGCGATGAAGCCGGAGGTGAGGGTCCAGACATGGAGGTCCTCGACGGCTTCGACGCCGGGGATGGCGGCGATGGCGTGGCGGACGGCATCGAGGTCGATGTGTGAGGGAGTGGCTTCGAGCAGGACATCGACGGACTCGCGAAGGAGTCGCCAGGCGCCGAAGAGGATGAGAGTGGCTACGAAGCACGAGATGATGGGATCAGCGGAGGACCAGCCTGTGGTCAGGATGGTGACAGCGGCGAGGATGGCGCCGAGGGAGCCGAGGAGATCGCCGAGGACGTGGAGGTAGGCGCCGCGGAGGTTGAGGTTGTGGCCGGAATGGGAGTGGAGTAGCCACGCGGCGGCGATGTTGACGGCGAGCCCGGCGGCGGCGACGGCGAGCATGAGCGTTGCCTCGACGGGTTCGGGTGTGCGAAGGCGGGCCCAGGCCTGCCAGAAGATGGCGAGCGAGATGACGATGAGCATCGTGGCGTTGCCGAGCGCGGCAAGGATCTCGATGCGATGGAAGCCGAAGGATTTGTCGGGCGTTGCCGGGCGGCGAGCGGCGTGCAGGGCGAAGGCGGAGAGTGCGAGTGCAGCGACGTCGCTCAACATGTGTCCTGCGTCAGCGATGAGCGCGAGTGAATTCGCGATCCATCCACCGACGAGTTCGACGACCATGAAGGCGGCCGTGATGGCGAGGACGAACGTGAGTCTTCTCTGCCCGGCGGCGCGGATGGCTTCGCGTGGCGCGAGGCCGGTGTGGGCGCGGTCGCCGTGATGGTGTGTGTGAGCGTCGTGCATCGTGACAAAAATGAACGGGTGGCGCGCGTCCGTAAATGGGCCTGCGGCGAGTCGGTTGCCGTTCGAAAGGGGTGCCGCTAACTTGCTGGAACGGGGTGGTAGATCTGAGACAAGTCATTGAATCACAATGAAATCCGCAGGTCTTGCGGCTCTCGTGGTGGTGGCGGGCTGCAATGCGATCGACCGGACGGAACCGGCGCACGGTGAAGTCACGAGTCTGATTGTGGTGGCTGCGGACACGTTGTGGGCATCGGTCGGTGATGGAATCACGAGCGCGCTCGAGGCGCGCATCTTCACGGTGAGGAACGAGAAGGCGTTCGACGTCACGCATGTTTCGCCGCAGTCTGAAGACTGGCTGGAGCTGCGACAGTTCAGGCGGGTGGTGGTGATCGGCGCATCCGGCGATGGCTGGATGGTTCCGGTCCTCGGGGATTCCGGGTTGTCGGCATTGCCAGCGGTGGTCGAACGCCGGGACGTCTGGGCGCGAGGACAGACGGTGACGGCGCTCGTGGTTCCGCCGGAAGGCAGTGCGGCCGCGGTCGCGGCGAGCGTAGCATCGTTGGCCGAACGATTGGACAGCCGGTTTCGGGAGTGGGTGCGGTCGCGCATGTTTCTGAGCGGCAGGAATACGGAACTGCGCGATTCGCTGGCGTCGATGGCTGGCTTTTCGCTGTTGCTGCCGAACCTCTACCGTCCGGATGTGGACGGGAACCTGTACGTGTTCCGGAGTTCGAACGACGTGGGCGGGCGACTGGCGCGCGTGATCGCGGTCACCTGGCGCGGCGGCCTCGAGTCATTGACGCCGGACGCTGCGTTGGCGTGGAGGGATTCGGTTGCGCAACGCGTGTTCGCGGCGACGCCCGGTCAGGGCATCGACCGGACGCAGGTCCATGATCGGCCGCTCACGGATGCAGCGGAGGGATCGTTCGAAGTGCAGGGCATCTGGGAGAGCCGTGACCGGACGCTGCCGGCGGCGGGCCCGTTCGTAGACAGGATCGTTCTCTGTCCGGATCAGGATCGGACCTATTTCCTCGAGGCATGGCTGTTCGCCCCGGGGCGACAGAAGTACGAATACATGATCCAGTTCGAGACACTACTGAATGCATTCGAATGCGGAGGCGCCGCCCGTTAGCGCGGGGTACCGGTGCCCGGCGGAGGGACCGCAGCGCTGATGTCTTTCGTTCATCTGCACACGCACAGCGAGTACTCGCTGCTGGACGGGGCGAATCGCATCACGGATCTGGTGCGGCGCACGGCCGAATTCGAGATGCCGGCGCTTGCGCTGACCGACCATGGCTGTCTGTTCGGTGCGTGGTGGTTACAGGAGCAGGCGAGGCGTGCGGGCGTCAAACCGATCCTGGGGATGGAAGCGTACGTTGCGCCGGGCGACCGGCGCGATCGCAATCCGCGCAGTGGCGAAGCGATGCGCGGTCAGGGCGGCGGTTACGTCGGTGACGAAAGGTATTTCCATCTCGTGCTGCTGGCACGGGACCAGGAGGGCTGGAAGAATCTCGTCAAGCTGAGTTCGATCGCGTACCTCGAAGGTTTCTACCACCGGCCGCGCATGGACCGGGAAGTACTGTCTCGTTACAGCGGCGGTCTGATCGCGAGTTCGGCGTGCATGGCGGGTGAAGTCGCGCGCCACCTGATGGCTGGCCGGCGGGACGCGGCGCGCGAGGCCGCGAGCTGGTACGCGGAGCAGTTTCCGGGCCGGTATTACCTCGAAGTGCAGGCACACGACTCGCCCGGCCAGGAAGCGCTGAACGCACAGGTCTTCGCTCTCGCGGACGAGCTCGGCATCCCCGTCGTCGCAACCAACGATGCACACTTCCTGCGCGCAGACGATCACGAAGCGCACGACATCCTGTTGTGCATCGGGCTGGGCAAGGACCGTTCCGATGACAATCGGATGCGTTACGATGCCGGGTTGTACTACAAGTCGGCGGCCGAGATGGCGGCGCGCTTTCCGGAGCGACCGGACGCGATCACGAACACGCTGGCGCTCGCTGACGGTGTCGATGTCCAGTTCCGGAAGCAATATCACCTGCCGACGTTTCCGTTGCCTGCGGCGGCAGCGGACGAGGCATCGTATCTGCGTGAGTTGAGCGAGCGCGGGGCTCTCGTGCGCTACGGCGACCCGCTGCCCGAGGCGGCGAGGCAGCGGCTCGAGTACGAACTCGAAGTCATCGTGCGGACCGGTTACGCCGGCTATTTCCTTATCGTGCAGGACTTCATCAACTGGGCGAAGGATCGCGGCATCCCGGTGGGTCCGGGTCGCGGCTCATCCGCCGGCTCACTGGTCGCGTATGCGCTGCGCATCACGGACGTCGAGCCGCTCGGTTTCGATCTGCTGTTCGAGCGATTCCTGAATCCGGCGCGCGTCTCGATGCCGGACATCGACGTCGACTTCTGCTACGAACGACGAGGTGAAGTCATCGAATACGTACGCGAGAAGTATGGGCGTACGTCGGTCGGCCAGATCATCACGTTCGGGACGATGAAGTCGCGCGCCGTAATTCGGGATGTAGGTCGGGTCCTCGGTTTCGAGCCCACCGCGACAGACAAGCTGGCCAAGTTGATTCCGAACTCACCGAACAACTCGTTGACGGTTGCGGAAGCGGCGGAGAAAGTGCCGGAACTGCGTGCACAGGCGCAGTCGGACCCGCGCGTCAGGCAGCTGCTCGATTACGCGACGGTGCTCGAAGGGCTGTCGCGGCATGCGAGTGTGCATGCAGCGGGCATCGTGATTGCCCCCGGGCCGATCGACGAATACGTGCCGGTGTGCACGCAGCCGACGCGCGGCGGGGGCGATGCGGACGCGACGGGTGACGACTCCGTGCTCGTGACACAGTGGGACATGAACGCGCTCGAGCAGGCCGGGATGCTGAAGATGGACTTCCTTGGCCTGAAGACGCTGACCGTCATCCACGATGCAGTCGATTCGGTGCGCAGGCGACACGGCGCGTTGCGACATCCGCAGAGCGGCATCGAGTACGCGAGCATGGATGATGTGCCGCTCGACGATGCTGCCGTGTACGAGATGTTGGCGCGCGGCGGGACCATTGGCGTCTTCCAGTTCGAGTCGGCACTGGCGACGGACAAGCTGCGTGCAATGCATTGCGACCGATTCGAGGACCTGGTCGCGACGAACGCGCTGATCCGGCCGGGCCCGCTGGACAGCGGAATGACGGACGTGTACATCCGCCGCAAGTTGGGCCGGGAGCCGGTCCGCTACGCGCACCCGCGGCTGGCCGAAGTGCTCGAGTCGACGTACGGCGTGATTACGTACCAGGAGCAGATCATGCGCACGGCGCAGGTTCTGTCCGGCTTTTCGCTGGCCGAAGCAGACGTGCTGCGCAAGGCGGTGGGCAAGAAGGACGCGGAACTGACGAAGAAGGAGGTCGACCGCTTCACGGAGCGAGCCGTCGATCGCGCGATCGATCCGCGTATTGCCACGGAGATTGCCGACCAGATCATCACATTCGGACGCTACGGCTTCCCGCGCGCGCACAGCGTTGCGTATGCACTGCTGTCCTATCGAACGGCGTGGCTCAAGCGGCACTACCCGGCCGAGTTCATGGCGGCACTGCTCACTTCCGTGATCGACAAGACGGATGATGTCGTACGGTACATCGCAGAATGCCGCGAAATGGGCCGCTCGGTGCCGGACCAGTCGAACGGGATCGAGGTGCTGGCGCCGGACGTGAACGAATCGTTATTCAAGTTCACGCCCGTTTCGGGGACTCAGATCCGCTTCGGCCTTGGCGCGTTGCGCGGACTCGGCGAATCCGCTGTCCAGGTCGTGCTCGATCAACGGGTCAGGGACGGCGCGTTCACGTCGCTGTTCAACCTCGCGGACCGGGTCGATCTGCGCGTCGTCGGCAAGCGTTCACTCGAAGCACTGATCTGTTCTGGCGCATGCGATTCGCTGGCCGATCCGGCCGGCGCCGACGAGCAGGCTGGCCGCGGCAAGGCGCCAGCCGGCAATCGCGCGCAGCTGTTCGCCGGCATTGACCTGGTCGTGCGTGAGGCGCAGTTGCGACAGGATGAGCGCGTCTCCGGGCAGGGCTCACTGTTCGACATGGGTGATGGAGACGGGCGCGAACGGCCCGAGCCCGTACTACCGGACGTGCCCCGGTGGTCCGAGTCGGAACGGCTCGCGCGCGAGAAGGAAGTCGTCGGATTCTTCATCACCGGCCACCCGCTGGCCCGATTCGCCGACGAGTTGCGCGCCTACAGTGGCGTGAATACATCGAACCTGAAGCAGTTCAGGGACAAGCGGGTCGAGATCCCGTGCGTCGTGACGGGCGTCACGCGTCAGATCTCGAAGAAGAACGGGTCCGAGTGGGCGCGCCTCACGATCGAGGACTTCTCGGGGACGGCGACCTGTCTTGCGTTCGGCGATGCCTGGGAAACCTGTCACGATCTGCTCATCCAGGATGCGCCGATTCTGGTGCGTGGCACCGTTTCGGGAAGGGATCGTGATGAAGAGGCGCCGCCGCTCTTCCTGGACAGCGTCGTTCCGCTTGCCACACTTCGAGCGAGTGGCGCCCTCGCCATCGAAGTCGTGCTTCGACCAGACATGGACGAACGTGCGCTGGGCGCGGCTCTGCCGCTGTTTCACGAACATCCCGGTACGGCTGCGGTCTTCGTGAGATGGGCAGCGCGTCCGGACGAAGAGCCGGGCGCCAGCAATGGCAGGGCAACAGGCGCACAGAACGGGGACGGCGTTCCTGATGAAGCATCGGATCATGAAGCCGGCGCACGAGTCGGTGCATCGAACAGATCCGCGGCGAGCGCAGCCAGTGCGCAAGTCAATGATTTGTACGGATCGTCCACGAACGAAGGCGATGCGGCTGCCGGTAACGCGAATGGATCGGCCCCGGGTGCAGCCCGGCTGTCTGCGCGGATGCGGTCGCGATCGATCACTGTCACACCGACCGAGTCCTTGATGCGCGAGTTGCGCAAGCTGTTCGGCACCGAACGAATCCGGCTGGTCCGGACGTGAGGCACGATTGAGCGACGGGAATCGCGACATCGACGGCGATCGCGACGAGCTCGAGCGGCAGATCGACCGGCTCCAGGAGCTGGCGACAAGGCACGGGCTCGATGCGGAAGCGGAGCTGCACGTGCTCGAGGAGAAGCTGGAGCGACTGCGCAGGATGTCCGGGCGCCCGATCTCCGCCGTTGACCGCGTCCAGCTCGCGCGTCATGCGAAACGACCGTACACCCTCGATTACATCGATCGCGCTTTCACCGATTTCGAGGAGCTGCACGGCGACCGGAACTACCGCGATGACGAAGCGATCGTCGGTGGCTTCGCGCGCCTGGCCGGCCGCAGCGTGATGCTCATCGGACACCAGAAGGGCCGCGACATGAAGCAGAACCTTCATCGGAACTTCGGCATGCCACACCCCGAAGGCTACCGGAAGGCGCTTCGTCTCATGCAGCTCGCGGAGAAGTTCGGGCTGCCCATCCTCACGCTGATCGACACGCCCGGCGCGTATCCGGGTATAGGAGCGGAAGAGCGCGGACAGGCCGAGGCGATCGCACGCAACCTGCGCGAGATGGCGAGGCTGCATGTGCCGGTCGTCGCGATCGTGATCGGCGAAGGCGGCAGTGGCGGCGCGCTTGCGCTGGGTGTGGCGGATCGCGTACTCATGCTGGAGAACTCGGTGTACAGTGTGATTTCGCCGGAAGGTTGTGCGGCCATTCTATGGAAGACGGCGAACGCGAAAGACAAAGCGGCGGATGCGCTCCGGCTCACGGCGCAGGATCTCGCCGAGCTCGCGGTGATCGATGAAGTCATCCCCGAACCGGCAGGCGGGGCGCATGAGGACTGGGACGGCGCTGCTGAGCGTGTACGTGAGGCGGCCGACCGGCACCTGATGGAACTCGAAACACTCGATGTGGACGACCTGCGCGCACAACGGATCGCGAAGTACGATCGCATGGGACGCTGGCGCGTTGTCGGCGATTCTATCGCGCAGGCCGGATAGACCCGAACGATGAGAGGGGGCCGGATATGGCCCAGATCATAGAAGTCGCGTTCAAGGGCAACCGGCGCGCCTATTACACGACAGAGCTGGATGCCATCGACATCAGCGAGTACGTCGTGGTGGAAGCGGACCGTGGCGAAGACCTCGGTCGCGTCACGGCCGCAGGAGCGATTGCGGAGCGAAAGTGCTCAGGCTGCTCGACGGGTTGCGCCGCACCCGTCCCGACGATGCGCCTGTTGCGTCGTGCCGAGCCGGATGAGGTCCAGCGCGCCGTCTCATTGCGCGCGGACGAACCGCGCGTCCGGCGGATCACCCGCGAAAAGGTGATCCAGCACGGCCTCAAGATGAAGGTCAGCGAGGCCGAATGGCAGGTCGACCGCAACAAGCTGACGATCTCCTTCACGGCGGAGAGGCGAGTCGATTTCCGCGAACTCGTGCGCGATCTCGCGCGCACGTTCCGCACGCGCATCGAGTTGAAGCAGATTGGCGTGCGCGACGAGGCTGCTCTGCTGGGCGGGGTCGGCCGCTGCGGCCGCGAACTCTGCTGTTCGACCTGGCTCCGTGAACTGAAGCCGGTGAGTCTGCAACTGGCCAAGGACCAGAGGTTGTCGCTGAACCCGGCGCAGATCTCAGGTTGCTGCGGCCGGCTGATGTGTTGCCTCACGTACGAGCATGAGGCGTACGTCCAGGCGAGGCGTCGGTTCCCGCGCGAAGGCAAGACGCTTCACACCGCAATCGGCCGGGAGAAGGTCGTCAGCGTCGACATCTGGCGCGAGCGAGTCGTACTGAAGGATGAGGAAGGGACTCGCCGGACGCTCGGTCTCGAGGCGCTGAAAGCCGAAGTTACGAACGCCGGCGGTCTGCTCAGTGGCGAATCACGTGACAGCGGCGATGCACGTGACACGCGCGAGGCGCGCGACGGCCGTGACGATTCCTCACGCGAATCGACCGCGGACGACGAAGCGCGCAACGGCAACGGTTCCGGCGAAGCCACATACGAGGACAACGGCTACGGCCGCTCACCGCGCGACGACGACGCGGACGCGTGAGCGGAACCCGCCGCTACTACATCACAACGGCGATCGACTACGCGAATGGCTCGCCGCACATGGGCCACGCGTTCGAAAAGATCGGCGCCGATGCCATGGCCCGCTATCGCCGCCTGCGCGGCGATGATGTTCATTTCGTCATGGGCATGGACGAGCACGGCCTCAAAGTGCTGCAAAGCGCGGAGGCGGCCGACATCACGCCGCAGCAGTGGGTCGATGGTGTCGCTATGGAGTTCGAAGCCATGTGGTCCCGCCTTCTGATCAGTCACGACGACTTCATCCGAACCACAGAAGCTCGCCACGAGCGGTCGGCCATCGCACTCGTCGAACGCATCCAGCAGGCCGGCGATTTTCATCGTGATCGCTACGAGGGCTGGTACTGTGTCGGCTGCGAGGCGTTCAAGCGTGAGGACGAACTGATCGTCGACGAACAGGGCACCCGTCGCTGTGTGTTACACCCGAATCGCACAGCCGAGTGGTCCGAGGAGAACAACTGGTTTTTCGAGCTGTCGAAATACCAGGATCGCCTGCTCGAGTTCTATCGTACGAACCCGGATTTCATCCAACCGGAACCTCGCCGCAACGAGATTCTGCGCCTGGTCGAAGGCGGGCTCGAGGACATCTCGGTGTCGCGCTCTGTCGCATGGGGAATCCCGTGGCCGGGCGATGCATCGCAAACCATCTGGGTCTGGATCGAGGCGCTGATCAACTACGTCTCGGCGACGGGCTTTCCAGAGCCTGGCTACGAGAGGACGTGGCCCGCCGCGTGTCACGTCATCGGCAAGGACATCACGCGTTTCCACTGTGTGATCTGGCCGGCCATGCTGATGAGCGCCGGACTCGAGCCGCCCGGCTCGGTGTGGGCGCACGGATTCTTCAACTTCGAGGGCCGCAAGCTGTCGAAGTCGGAGGGAGTTCGTGTCGAGCTGGGTGCCGCGATCGACCGCTTCGGCCCGGACGCGTTCCGCTACTACCTGTTGCGCGATGTTCCGTGGAACGATGACGGCGAATTCACGTGGGATCGGTTCGTGGCGAGGTACAACGCCGACCTGGCCGATGATCTTGGCAACCTTGCGAATCGTGCGATTTCGATGATCGAGCGGTACAGGGGCGGTACGGTTCCGCGCGGTGGACGGACGTGGCTCGATGACGAGATCGCCTCGGCGGTCGGCCGGTATCGCAGCGCGATGGACGCGAACCTCCTGCACCAGGGCGCCGCAGCAGCCATGGAGCTGGCCGTCAAGGCGAACGGGTTCGTCGAAGCGCGTGCGCCATGGAAGCAGGCGAAGGACCCTGCCCGGGGAGAAGAACTCGATGCCACGCTGGCGTCGCTTGCTCGTGCGCTCGCGGCCCTTGCCTCGCTGCTCCACCCGTTCATGCCCGGCAAGATGAAGGACCTTGCCGAGCGCCTTGGCCTGAACGCGCCCGTGGGGCTTGCGGACCTGGCATCACTCGACCTTGCGAACCGCGAGGTCCACCGCGGCACGGTTCTCTTTCCGAAGGAGGAGCCGGCAGCCGGACCGCCGGCTTGACAGTGCCCGGGGGCGAGGTCTACTCTCCGGCCTTCATTGCCTGCTGGTAGCCAGGAGCGAGCGCCACGGCTCGCACCGGTGGCTCGTGCCGGACCGATATCGCGTACGACCGGGTGACCCCTCAATGGCGCGACGGAATCTGATTTCTCGGATGATGGCGGGCGGCCGCGAGTCATTGCGGCGGGTTCGCCAGCGGCGCGAGTTCGCGATGCTCAGAGCCGGGACGACCCTGATCGGCGTCGCCCTGGCTGGTGCCTTTGCCAACCGATTCTTTGTCGAGACGCGCGATTCGGTCCGGGAAACGCGCCTCGTGGAAGCGAATACGCTGCTCGCGGTGGAATTGAAAGACCTTCGCCAGCAGATCGATGAACTCGGCCTGTCGCTCGACGGGCTGGCGGTGCGCGACGAGCAGTACCGGCTGCTGGCCGGCCTCGATCCGATCGACCCGGACGTGCGGCGAGTCGGCATTGGCGGGCCCGGCGTGGAGACGCTCGAGTCGAATGCGCTGTGGGACGTCGATCGCGAGGGGGCCGTCCGCAGTTTCGAGGCGTCGGTCCGCCTCGACGAGATGCTCCGGCGGGCGAGGCTCCTGTCGTTCAGCTGGCGCGAAGCGACGACCGCCCTCGAGCGGGCGCATGACAAGCTCGCGGCGACGCCCTCGATCCTGCCGACCGACGGCGACATCATCAGCGGTTTCACGAACAGTCGCTGGCACCCCATTCTCGGAGTGAGCCGGCCGCATCGCGGACTCGACATCGTGGCGGCGGCAGGGACGCCCATCGTCGCGGCGGCGAAGGGCACGGTAACGTTCGTCGGCTACCGTGGTGCGTACGGCAGCATGATCGAGATCGACCACGGTTACGGCATCACGACGCGGTATGCGCATGCCTCTCGCACGCTCGCTCGCCGGGGTCAGATCGTACAGCGGGGCGATACCATTGGCCGCGTCGGTTCCACGGGTCTCGCCGTCGCGCCGCACCTGCACTACGAGGTCCTCGTCGACGGAAAGTTCGCGAATCCCCGCCGTTACCTGTTCACGACGGACGGCCTGCCGGACTAGGGTCGCGCACACGAGTCGGGAGGCCGCATCCGGAGAGGTCAGAACTGGCAGGACCCATCAAGAGATCTGAAGTGACGATCACGACGATGCGGAGGGTGCCCATCCGCGCGGTCGATGAGGCGGCGCTGACGCTGTCGGTAGACGGCGATGGCGTCGCTTCTCTCGTTTTCGACCGCGAGGACAGCAAGGTCAACCTTCTGACAATGGGCGTGATGGCCCGCCTCGACGAGTTGCTCGGCGAAATCGAGCATCTCGCTGGCGACGGGTCCGTGCGTGCCGTTCTGATCCGCAGCGGCAAGACCGGGATGTTCATCGCCGGCGCAGACGTCGGTGAGATCGCCGACGTCCAGACCGAGACCGAAGGTTACGAGGCCGCTCGAGAAGGGCAGCGCATCTTTCGCCGGATCGAGCAGCTGACCATCCCGACGGTCGTCGCCATCAACGGTCTCTGCCTTGGCGGTGGGACGGAGCTGGCGCTGGCGTGTGGGTATCGCCTCGCGAGCGACGGTCCGGAAACGCGGATCGGGTTGCCGGAAGTTCGTCTCGGCATCCTCCCCGCGTTCGGCGGAACGACGCGACTGCCTCGCCTGATCGGGCTGTCCGCGGCGTTGCCGCTGATCCTGACCGGACAGCCGGTCAATGCGCGAAAGGCTCAACGCATCGGCCTCATCGAGGAGAGCGTGCCGGCCGCGATTCTGCATGAACGGGCGCGCGCCGTCGCACGCGGAGCGGCCAGGCCAAAGCCGAGGCCGCGACCTCTCCCGACTCGCCTCATCGACGAGACGTTCCCGGGCCGGCGTCTCGCGCTGCAACAAGCGCGCAAGAAAGTGTTGAAGGAGACGAGAGGCCAGTACCCTGCCCCGCTCGCGGCGCTCGACGTCATCGGCCATTCCATCGCGGCGCCGCTCGAGCGCGCGTTCGAGAATGAAGCGCGCGCGCTCGGCAGACTCATCGTCACCGATGTCAGCCGCAACCTGATTCGCGTTTTCAATCTGATGGAGCATGCGAAGAAGGCCGGTCCCCGTGTCCCGCCGCAAAGAGTCGATCGCGTAGCGATTCTCGGCGCGGGCGTCATGGGCGGCGGTATCGCGCAATTGATGGCAGCGAAGGATCTGTACGTCCGTCTCAAGGACATACGATCGGAAGCGATTGCCAGCGGACTCGAGCATGCACGGAGTCTGTTCGACCGCACTGTGCGGCGAGGCCGTATGGATCGGCGCGAAGCGGAGCGGCACATGAATGCGATCGCGCCAACACTCGATTATTCCGGGTTCGGCAACCTCGATCTCGTGGTCGAGGCCGTCGTCGAGCGCATGGATGTGAAGAGGACCGTGTTGCGCGAAGTCGAGCAGCGCGTCCCGGCCGAATGCATTCTTGCGACCAACACATCGTCCCTCTCGGTAAGTGAGATGCAGAGTGCGCTCGCGCGTCCGCAGAACTTCTGCGGTATGCACTTCTTCAATCCTGTGCATCGGATGCCGCTGGTCGAGGTCGTGCGCGGATCGCAGACATCCGATGCAGCACTCGCGACGGTCATCGCCGTAACGCGCTCGCTCGACAAGACGCCGGTGGTGGTGAACGATGGGCCGGGCTTCCTCGTGAATCGCGTGCTCGGGCCGTACCTGAACGAGGCCGGTTGGCTCCTGGCCGAAGGCGCGGGGGTGACGGCGATCGACCGGGTCCTGCTCGAGTTCGGCATGCCGATGGGACCGCTCCGCCTGCTGGACGAGATCGGATTCGATGTTGCGCGGCACGCGGCTGCCACGCTGCACGCGGCATTTGGCGAGCGCGCGGCGCCGGCGCCTCCGCTCGCCGCCCTCGAGCGCATCGATCTGCTCGGCCGAAAGGGCGGCAAAGGATTCTATCTGTACGAGGACGACAGGCAGAAGGGCGTGAACGACGGGATCTACGCCGCACTTGGCGATGCCGTGGCCGTCAATCGCAAAGCCATCCCTGCCGACCAGGTCCGGGACCGGACGGTCCTCGCGATGGTGAACGAGGCCGCGCGAACGCTGGAAGATGCTGTTGCGGCATCGCCGGCCGATGTGGATCTCGCGATGATCACAGGCACGGGCTTCCCGCCGTTCCGCGGCGGCCTGCTGCGTTGGGCGGATACGCTCGGCATGCCCACGATTCTTGCGCGGCTCGAATCGCTCCGCAGAGACCATGGCCCCCGATTCGAGCCGGCTTCGCTCATCCGCGAACGCGCCAACGCACGCCTTGGCTTTTACGACTGAAGTCGTCCACATCCACTACCGCCGGCCGCCCCTGCGCGAGGACGTGTTCGTCCAGTTGCTCCTCGAGCGGCGTAGCAACTGCATCGTCACGTTCATGCCGCTAACTCCCCTGGCCTCGCCGCTCATCGTCGAGGAACGCATCGTGCTCGAGGACGGTGCACCGGCGATCTGGTTCACGTTCCCCGATGCATGGCACGACATCGGCCGATTCCATCGCACGGATGGCGCGTTCACCGGGCTCTACGCCAACGCCATCACACCGGTTCGCTTCCTCGATGCCCTGACGTGGGAGACGACCGACCTCTTCCTCGATTACTGGCGTTCCGCGACTGGCAACGAGTGCGTACTCGACGAGGATGAGTTCGAGGAGGCCGTTCGATTGGGTTGGCTGAGCGACGAGAACGCGAGCCGGGCCCGGACGGAGATGAACCGGATCGCGCAATCGAGCGCTGCCGGCGAATGGCCGCCCGCCATCGTAGGCGAATGGACAATCGAACGCGCCCGTGATGCAACAGGCCTGCGAAGCACCTGATACCGGCGGACTGCTCATGGGTTCAGGACTCCGTCAACCGCCCGGATCAGGGCGATTCTGACCGCAAACCGCGCCGATCCGGGCCGCGCCTGCCGTTGCTTGCGGCACCCGACCCGTGATCCGGGTGTAACTTTCTCGCCGGGCATTGCACGTCGGGAATCCAGCCGGGAGATTCGCAAATGGTTCGAGGATCCGTGAAGCGCACGGCCGTTGGCCTCGTCCTCCTCGCCGCGGGACTCCCTGCCGATTCGTTGGCGCAGGATGCCACCACCTCGCCTCTGTTCGAGCGTGCCTCGCGAAGCCGGGCCCGAGGCCAGGAAGGATCGCCGCTGTTCGTCTATGAGTTCGCCGACCTCCAGTGTCCCCACTGCGCGCGTTTTGCACTCGAAGTCTTCCCACGCATCGACAGCGCATTCGTCAAGACTGGCAAGGTCCACTGGATTTTCGTGAATCTGCCCGTCCCCGGCCATGAGAACGCGTGGCGCGCGCACGAAGCCGCGCTCTGTGCCGGCGCTGTTGCGGACCAGTTCTGGGCGATGCATGACCGCCTGTTCGAAACACAGGCGGAGTGGGCCGGGCTGGATGATCCGGCGCCCACCTTTGCGCGCGCCGCGAAGGAGGCCGGCGTCCCTGCGCAACCGTTCGCAGCGTGTGTCGCCGATGACCGCGTTGCATCGTTGCTGCTCCAGGATGTCATCTTCGCTGCGTCATCCCGCGTGACCGGCACGCCCGCCTTCATTGTCAACAACCAGCAGACTGTAATGGGCCTGAAATCGTTCGAGGAATGGAAGGACCTGCTCGAGAAGCAGCTGCTCAGAGGGAAGGTGAAGAACTGAGTCCCTCGCGGAAGAGCACGAAGTTATGGTCATCGAGCGTGAACGATGAGAACCCGAGCCCTTCCAGGCGCCGGACGATGGCCCACGTATCCTGCTCCGAGTAGCGCGGCACCGCGTGATGATGGAATTCGATGAAGAGCTGAGCGAACGGAGCTAGCGTCTCCTTCCTGACCTCGCCAAGCAACTCGTATTCGGCGCCCTCCAGATCGAGCTTCAGGATTGCGACCCGATCGGCGCCGATCCGTTCGACCAGCACATCCAGGCTCATCGCCTCGACTTCGTACTCCCGGCCAGCATCCCGTACCACGTTGACATGATCAGCGAGCAGTGAACCGCTCACGTTGCTCTCGCTTTCATGAAACGTGAGCCGGCCCGGGCGCGCTGCGACAGCGACGGCCAGATGGCGGAACCGGCCGTGCAACTCGGTTTCGAGACGAGCCAGAGCGGAGGCATGCTTGTGCGTCGGATCGACACCCCACGCCATCGCACCGTGCCGGTGGATCATGTGCTTCGAGAAGTCGGCATCGCCCGCACAACCGACGTCCACGACCACATCGCCAGGACCGATGGCATCGCGATAGACCACGTTCGGCGGGACGTACACGATGCCGAGCCGCCTCGCATCGCGAAAGCGAAGCCGCTTGCGTGCGCCCAGGGTGGCGCGCCGCACTGCCCTCGAGATCAGCGACATGGACGGTCAACCCGGCTCAGTCGTCGTCGCGGCGGGCAGCCACGAGGCGGCGAAAATCGATGTACGTCGTGGCACTGATCTCTGGGTCCTCGCGAAGCGCATCGATCAGGCGAGGATAACGAGCCAGTATCTCGCCGGGGATGTCCACCACGATCTCGTGAAAGGCGCCACGGTCCGCCAGCACCAGCTTCACGGGCACGAGCGTGCGCTGCGTCACGGTCGGCCGCGGATGCGTTTCAGCTCGGGCAACGCGAACAGGAAAAGCAGCGTCGCGACGATGGCGGAGCCGATGCACCACCGGCACCACGCATTGATCACGAACGCCTCGAGCGCGTTCAGATAGAGCGTGAACGCGAGGGCCAGAGACGCCGTGGCGAGGAGTGCGAAGGCGATCCTGCTGTTGTCGGCGAAGCGCGGCTGTAGACCGGCCATCGCGAGAACGAAAATGGCGCCGTACCCGGCCACACCCCAGGCCGGAACGGGGATGCCCAGGAAGACGGCCCAACGCGAGGACTGGACGACGTCGCAGGTGCCGCCCTCGCCGCAGGCCAGGACCGGGATCACGCCGAGCTTGTGGAGCAGCATGTACAGCGCGATGAAGAAGCCGGCCAGCGCGAGCACGGCCATGGCCATACGTGTCGTGGGCGATGCGACCGCCGCCCGCTCACTGGCCGGCGGTGCGGCGGTCTCTACGCTCACTGTGTCGCGCCGGCGCCCAGCTCCGCCTCGATCGCCTTCTTGACTTCATCGTAATTGCGCCAATCGGGGATGGAACGCGAGCCGATGAAGATGGTAGGCGTGGCGCCGACACCGAGCCGGTCGCCGAGCATGCGATTCGCCGTCACGACATCGGCATGCTCATCACTTCGAACACAGCTCTCGAACGCGTTCATTCCGAGGTTGATGAGTTCACCGTAATCAACGAGTTGATCGATGGGCGGTGTGCGCGAAATCGCCCACTCGTTCTGGCGCGCGAACAACACATCGTGGTACTCCCAGAACTTGTCCTGATCGTTCGCGCAACGCGCGGCGCGGGCGGCAATGAATCCCCACGGATGGTCAGTGCCGCCGAGCGGGAAATCGTAGTAGACATACTTGATCCTGTTCGTGCTGATGTATTCCGCCTTGAGCTGCGGCTCGATGAAGCCGGCCCAACCCTGACAGGCCGGACATGTGAAATCACTGAACACGAGGACCTGGACGCCGGACTCCGCCCCGGCCGCGATGCCGGTCGCCATGGCGAGCAGTTCCTGCGATGATGCGACGTCGGCGAGCTCGATCGGCTCGATGGCCGCGGCGCCACCCCCCTTGACCGAGTAGACGATCCAGCCGCCGCCGAGCAGGGCGACGAGGCCGAGGATCCCGTACAGAACCTTGAGATTCGGCCCGTTGCCATTGTTCTTCGGAAGTGGCTTGCGTTGTGACTGTGGCATTTCTGGGTCTCCTTGCTCAGGGCGATGCCACTGTGCGGGGGCACCGCTCGATCCGCGGAAAAACTAGCCATGCGCCGGGCCGAGCGAAAGCGGCCGGCTGCCCGGTTGGACGTTCGGGAGAGGGCCGGCCGCGCGATGGAAGGCGTTCTGGAGGCGGCGGACCGGATCACGCGCCGAGAACTGCGTCGATGGCGGCCGGCCGGATCACGCGCCGAGAACTGCGTCGATGGCGGCCGCTGTGTCAGTGAAGTCGGTGAGGACCGCATCGGCGCCGGCCGCCCGCAGCGCGTCTGTGTCAAACGCACCAGTCGCGACCGCAACAGCATGAACGCCGATCGAGCGACCGCAGTGCACGTCATTCGGCGTGTCACCGATCACGACAACGTCCCGGCCCTGGAATGCTATGCCCGTCAGCGCCTGCGCGCGATTCACGGCAATCGCGGGCAGTCGATCGCGGTGCTCATGGTCGGACCCGTACGCTCCGAGGCGGAACCCGTCGAGCCGGCCGGACACAAGCTTCAACGTGGCGCCCGCTTCGATGTTGCCCGTGAGCAGACCCACGAGTGCGTCGTTCGCGCGCTCAGCGAGGGCCCGAAGCAGGGCGCGCACGCCGGGCAGTACGTGGGTCCGGTGATCCGGCGCCGCCAGTTCCGACCGCAGGTCGCACAGATAGGCGTCCCAGAGTGCCGGCAGGTGAGCGTCAATGACGTCATCGGCCGTACCGGCCGCTCGCAGCAGCTCGCGCGCGATCTGCGGATCGGTCTTTCCGGAGAACGAGTGCGTGGCGATCGGGCCGGTCGTACCGTACACTTCGAGCATGGCCCGCTCGAACGCACGTTTCGCGGCGCCTCGCGTCGACAGCAGCGTGCCGTCGATGTCGAACAGGATCAATCGTTTCACGGGAATCGCACATTCCATCGATGGTCCGACGCCAGCTGGGTCTCGTCGCGCTCGCGCTCATTGGCGCAGCGTGGTTCTGGTTTCTGATCCTGCCGTGGCCGATCCTGGTCCGCTGGCGCGAACCTCGCGCGTCCGCCTTCATGGACCGTCGCGTCCAGGAGGCTCGCCAACGCGACGACGACTTCGAGTTCCGCTATACGTGGGTGCCGCTCGATCGCATCGCACGCAATCTCCAGCGTGCTGTCGTCATCGCCGAAGACGGCAACTTCTTCGAACACCGTGGCATCGACTGGGCCGCACTCGGCGAGGAACTCGGGTACCGCGAGGACGGCGATTTCTCGTGGTTCGATCCCGATGATGTGCGAGGCGTCGGGAATGCGATCGTTCATTACTACCGGAACAGCGATGACGTCCGGGGGCGCAGTACGATCACACAGCAGCTTGCCAAGAACCTCTACTTCAGCAGCAACCGGTCGGTCCTGCGCAAGCTCGAGGAGTTCCTCGTCGCGCGTCGCCTCGAATGGTTCCTGCCCAAGGAACGAATCCTCGAGTTGTACCTGAACATCGCCGAATGGGGACCGGGTATCTTCGGCGCGGAAGCAGCCGCTCGGCACTACTACGGCCGTTCCGCCGCGAACCTGAACCTCGATCAGGCGGTCACGCTGGCCGTCACGCTGCCACACCCGCTCACGTCGAACCCCTCGACACGACCCGGCCGAATGGCGTCGCGCAAAGCGTCCGTACTCCGGCTCATGGGTCGCTGACCTCGAGCCCGTCGACGCAGCCGTGCATCCACCGTTCACGCGACGGCTCGCTCGATCGCCTGCTCCATTGCGTCGCACGCAGCCGCGCCGAGCGCGAGGAGATCGCGCGGTTCGACTCCTGCATCCTCGCTGGACGTACTCAGAGTGAACACGATGTCGCCGTCGAACGGTGTGAATACAGGCGAGATGCGGCGAGCCAGTGCGGCCGTTGTCATGCGCGCGAGGATCTCGAGCTGCGTTCGTGACAGCGGTGCGTCGGTCGCGATCACTGCGAGTGTCGTGTTCGTGGCGCCACGCAGATGGACGGATTCGAGGCGCTCCGCCGCGTGCAGCGCTCGGCTGCCAGCGAAGCGACCGCTGCTCGCGCGGGCACCGGCGAGCACCTGACCGTTCGCGTCCAGCACATCACCGAGCGCATTCACGACAACGGCCGCGAAAATGCTCCATGCCGCGTACGTCGATGCATTGCACCCGAACCCACCGCGCGATGCATTCGCAGGACCGAGCCACTTGCCGACGGTCGCGCCCGCACCGGCTCCGACGGCGCCTTCGGCCGGAGGCCGCGCCTCTGCCGCGTCGCACGCCGCCCGACCCAGGACAGCGTCTGGCCGCTTCGATGCAACGGGCAAGTCGAAGATGACGGCGGCCGGCACGATCGGCACGCGTGTCCCGCCGACATCGAATCCTTGACCCCGCTCCTCGAGCCAATCGACAACGCCATTCGCCGCGCCGAGACCAAACGCAGAACCGCCCGTAAACAACAGCGCATCGATCCGTGGCACGATATGCAGCGTCGAGAGCGCGTCCAGCTCTCGCGTTCCCGTCGCATGACCGGCGACGAACGATGCGCCACGGAACGGACCGAGAAAAACCGTGCAACCGGTGCGCGCGCCCGTGTCCGTGGCGTGGCCGATGCGCAAACCGTTCGGCAGTCCAGCCATCAGCGCACTGCGCCTCGCCGCGACCGCACTGCATCTGCGAAAGCCGCAAACAGGCGCCGGTCCGGATCCGAGTCCGGTGCGCTTGCATCGCTTCGCTCCGGGTGCCACTGCACTCCGACTGCCCACTGCTGGTCGCGTAATTCAACACCTTCGATGACGCCGTCATCGGCGACAGCTGTGACATCGAGTGCCGGTGCGACGTCACGAATGGCCTGATGATGGAACGTGTTGACGTGCAACCGTCGTGTGCCAATGGCCGCGTGCAGGCGAGAGCCGAGCGTTACCTCGATGTTATGCGAGCGCTCGCCCCACGACGCCTGCCTGTGACCATCGCTGCCCGGCCGGTCCTCGCCAAGATCCTGGAACAGTGTGCCACCGAGGTGCACGTTCATGACCTGGCAGCCACGGCAGATGCCGAGCACGGGCAGATCGCGTTGCAGAGCAAGGCGCAACGCCTCGAACTCGACAGCATCCCTCGATGGCAGAACATAATCGAGGTGCGGCGACGGAGCCTCGCCGAAGTGGATCGGGTCGATGTCGCCGCCGCCGGACAGGACAAGTCCATTGCACGCCTCGAGCACTGCCCGCACTGCATCCATCGAATGGGCTGGCGTAATCAGAACCGGCGCCAGGTCGAGCGCCTGTAACGCATCGATATACGCCCTGTACAACGTCACGCGCGGCACCTGGAACGGGCCGGCGGCAAGATCGAGAGACGTAGTCAGGGCAATCAATGGGATGCGCGATTCGCTCTCCCGCTCGCGAACGAAGCCGGTCACGCGCTCACCGCCTCCCGCTCGCGAGGCTGAACCAACATCAGTGCACGCGCAGGATCGAGGTTCCCGCCCGAGAGTACCACTGCCGTGCGCTGCCGGCGCGCGACTCTGCCAGACAGCAGTGCTGCGAGTGTGGCCGCGCCCGAGAACTCGACCACGAGTTTGCCGTTGGCGAGGAGGCGTCGCGTCGCGTCGAGAATCTCGTCATCGCTGACAACCACGATGTCGTCGACGAGATCACGGCAGTGAGCAAACGTGAGGTCGCCCGGCCGGACAGGCATGAGGCCGTCCGCGATGGTCCGCGATGCTTCGATGGTAACGGGTCGGCCGGCAGCGACTGATAAGAACATTGCGTTCGCGGTCTCCGGTTCGACACCAATGACGTGCACCTCGGGTTGTCTTGCCTTGACCCACGCCGCAACACCGCTCACCAGACCACCACCACCAATGGGCACGAGGATCTGCTCGACGTCCGGCCAGTCCTCGAGAATCTCGATACCGACCGTGCCCTGCCCCGCGATGATGTCCGGATGATCGAAGGCCGGGACGATGGCCAGACCCCGTTCTTCGGCCTCTCGTTCCGCTCGGGTCTGGCGTTCGATCGATGTCGTGCCTTCGAGGATGACCTCGGCGCCGAGAGTCCTGGCGCCATCCACCTTCACTGCGGGCGCTGTCGTGGGCATGACGACGACGCAGCGGATGCCGAACAGCTTTGCAGCCAGCGCAACTCCCTGCGCATGGTTGCCCGACGAGTACGCGATGACGCCTCGCGCGCGTTCACTCGCCGGCAGCCGCGAAACCATCGTGAACGCGCCCCGAATCTTGAATGCGCCAGCCCGTTGCAGATTCTCGCACTTGAGTCGGACCTCGCCGCCGGCCAGGTCGTCGAGCCACGGTGCGTGCACGAGCGGAGTCCGGACAATGATGCCCTCCAGCGCGTGCGCCGCCTCGCCAATGTCCTCGGCCGTCACAAGCGCAGCTGCGTGTGCCGTCGAGTCCTCGGTCACTGTCACCCCAACCGCCGTCACGCGCTCAGACATCGTCGGCGCCTGCGCTCTCATCTCCGTTGTCGATGTCATCATCCGGCTCGTCCGCGATCTCCCCTTCAACGTCCACGATGGCATCGGGCGGGTCGGAGCTTGGAGGCAGATCGCCGCCAGCGATCCCGCCCGCTTCGACGACCGCCGCCTCGACGGCGCCTTCCTCATCCTCTTCGGGCACAACGCGTGCTATATCGACAAGCTTGTCGTCGTCATCCAGCGTGATCACTCGCACGCCCTGGGTAGCGCGGCCGATCACGCGCACTTCGCCCACACGCTGGCGATTCATTACGCCACCCTTCGTGATGAGCACCAGTTCGTCCTGATCGGAGACGCCCTTGATCGCGATGACCTTACCGGTCTGCTCGTTCAAGCGAAAGTTGATCACGCCAAGACCACCGCGGGACTGGGTCGGGTAGTCGTCGATCGAGCTTCGCTTGCCACGCCCGTTCTCCGTGACGGCGAGGAGGCTCGCCGATTCCCTTGTCTCCGGTCGCACGACCACCATGCCGACTACGCGATCGTCCTTGCGCAGGCGGATCCCGCGCACGCCCGTTGCCACCCGGCCCATTTCGCGGACGTCCGCCTCGTGGAAGTGAATCGCCATCCCCTCGCGCGTTGCCAGGATGACCTCGTCGTTGCCGTTCGTGATCTGCACGCCGATCAGCTCATCACCATCACCAACCTTGATCGCATTGACACCAACGACACGAATGTTCCGATACGCGGACAGCGTCGTCTTCTTCACCGTACCGCGGCGAGTCGCAAAGATCAGGTATTGATCGGCGCGGAACTCGCGAACCGGTACGACTGCCGCAATGCGCTCGTCGGACGACAGCGCGAGCACGTTCACGATGGGTTTGCCGCGGCTCTCGCGTGTCCCTTGCGGAACTTCGTAAACCTTCAACCAGTAGCAATGCCCCGCGGCGGTAAAGACCATGAGTACATCGTGCGTCTGCGCAGCGTACAGTTGTTCGATCCAGTCGTCCTCGCGTGTGGTCACACCACGCAGACCACGACCGCCACGCTTCTGGCTGCGATAGGTCGCAAGAGGAACCCGCTTTACATAACCGTGATGCGACAGGGTTATGATGTGGTCTTTGTCGGCGAGCAGATCCTCGATGCCGAGAAAACCCTCCGCTGCAACAAACTCGGTTCGCCGCTCATCGCCGTACTTCGCAGCAATCTCACGCAGCTCATTCTTGATGATCCGCATGCGTCGTTCGTGGCTGCCGAGGATATCGCGAAGGTCCGCGATGGTGCCACGAATCTCGACCAGCTCGGCCTCGAGTTTCTCGATCTCGAGACCCGTCAACCGGCCCAGCCGCATGTCGAGAATTGCTTTGGACTGACGATCGGTCAGACCGAATCGCTCCTGGAGGCGCTGATTCGCGGTATCGGTGTCAGGCGAAGCCTTGATCAGTTCCACCACTTCGTCGATTGCGTCGACCGCGATTTGGAGACCTTCCAGAATGTGTTCACGCTCCAGTGCATTCCGAAGATCGTATTCGCTCCGCCGTACAACGATTTCGTGACGATGATCGTTGAAATGGCCAAGCAGCTCCTTCAGATCCATGATGCGCGGCACACCATCGACCAGGGCCAGCATGATCACGCCGAACGTGGACTGCATCTGCGTGTGCTTGAACAACTGGTTCAGGACGATCTGTGGCATCGCGTCCCGCTTCAGTTCGATGACGACGCGGATACCGTCGCGGTCGGATTCATCGCGCAGGTCGCTGATTTCCGTGATTCGCTTCTCGCGAACCAGATCCGCAATCTGCTCGATCATGCGAGCTTTGTTCACCATGAACGGGACTGCTGTGACGATAATGCGAGGTTTGCCGTTGTCCGGTTCTTCGATGATCGTCTTCGCACGCATCACGATACGTCCGCGTCCCGTGCGATATGCCTCCAGTGTGCCCTCGTCGCCACAGATGTATGCGCCAGTCGGGAAGTCGGGACCGCGCACGAATTGAAGCAGATCGGGCACGGTGCATTCCGGATTGTCGATCTGGTGAATGCACGCTTCGATGATTTCGCGCAGATTGTGCGGCGGGATGTTCGTGGCCATGCCGACCGCGATCCCGCTCGAGCCATTCACCAACAGGTTGGGGAACCCCGCTGGCAGTACCTTCGGCTCTTCTCGCTGGTCGTCAAAGTTCGGGATGAAATCGACCGTTTCCTTTTCAATATCGGAAAGCAGTTCCCCGGCAAGGCGAGTCAGGCGCGCTTCCGTATAGCGATACGCCGCCGCGTTGTCACCGTCGATCGAGCCGAAGTTACCCTGTCCGTCGATCAGTGGATAGCGCAGGGAGAACTCCTGCACCATGCGCACGAGTGCGTCATAGACTGCCGTGTCACCGTGCGGGTGATACTTACCCAGTACGTCGCCCACCACGGTGGCGCTCTTCTTGTACGGCCGGCCCGCTACCAGCCCGTTCTCGTGCATCGCATACAGGATGCGCCGATGCACCGGCTTGAGTCCGTCCCTTACGTCTGGCAGTGCGCGCTGCACGATTACGCTCATCGAGTAGTCGAGGAACGATTCGCGCATCTCGTCCTCGATCAGGCGGGGCAGAACACGTTCGTTGCTGGCCGGCGGACTGCTCGACATTTCGTGGTCCGTTCACAGGTGAATGCGCGGGCCCGTTGGCCCGGCTACGGGTCGCCCGTAGCGCCAGTGGAAAGCTCCTCCAGGTTCTTCCACGGCCTTGTTTTACCCGCGCGCCCGCCCGCGTGTGCCCGCGCGGGCGCGCAGGCGGCGTCAGGCGCCGTAAGGCAGGCCGCGCCCGCGACGAAGGGCGATGGCGGGGGCTGGTCGGGGGTGGTGTGCCCCCTGGGCACTGTATGGCTGTGTTTGAAGGAACTGTTGGTCGGGCGACCGGCGGATCCTGCGGTGGCCACCGTCCGATTGTGTTTGAAGGAATTGTAGGCCGAGGAGGTCGGCTCGATCCGCTTGAGCCGGGTTGGCATGAGAAACGTTGGCGCGAGCCGCTATCGCACTGCCCCATCCGGCGTGCGGCATTCTCCGCATGCGACAATCCGAACCCGAAACGCCGCCCATTGAAGAACTGCTTGCCACGATTCGTGGGGCGCGATTCGCCGATGGTGTGCGCTGCCCGCGCTGCGGTTTCTCCCGTCTGCAACGCT
>JBOHRL010000074.1:0-33556 GCA_050732695.1 Longimicrobiales bacterium
CAGCAGTCGCTCTACGAGCGACTGGGTGGTCTGGCGCCGATCTCAGTGGTTGTCAACGACTTCATCGACATCCTCGTGCAGGACGCGGTTCTCAATGCCAATCCGGCGATCGATGCGGCGAGGAGGCGAGTGCCTGCATCGTACCTGAAGTACCACGTGACCGCGCTTGTCTGCCAGGTCACTGGCGGCCCGTGCCAGTACCATGGCAGGACAATGAAGGAGTCTCACGCGCACCTGAACATCACAGAGCGGGAGTGGGACCGGATGGTTACGCTGTTCAATGAAGTGCTTGCAAAGCACAACGTCCCGCCAGGTGAGACTCAAGAACTTCTCGACATCATTGGCACGACGAAGGCGGACATCGTCGTGATGCGGGATTGACGATCTCGCGCGGGATCAGAGACCGAAGACGCGCTTCGCCTGCTCGAGTCCTTCCGCGAGCCGATCGATCTCGGCACTCGTGTTGTAGAGGTAAAGCGATGCGCGCGTGGTGGCGGGAACGCCGAGCCTGCGCATGAGCGGCTGGGCGCAGTGGTGGCCGGCGCGGACGGCGATGTTCTCGGCATCGAGGATGGTCGCTACATCGTGCGGGTGCACGCCATCGAGGGTGAACGAGAACACGGACGTGCGGTGTTCCCGGTTCGACGGCCCGAAGAGGCGTAGTCCAGGGACATCGCGAAGGTGGTCGAGACCGTAGCGAATCAGTTCCTGCTCGTGCGCTGCGATCGCATCGGTGCCGACGCCTTCGAGGAACTCGACGGCTGCTGCCATGCCGACGGCGCCGGCGCCATTAGGAGTGCCGGCCTCGAACTTGTGCGGCACCTTCGCCCACGTCGACCGCTCGAGTTCGACGACATCGATCATCTCGCCGCCGCCGTGGTAAGGCGGCATGGCATCCAGCAGCTCCGCGCGACCCCAGAGCGCTCCAATGCCCATGGGTCCGCACATCTTGTGGCCGGAGCAGGCGTAGAAATCGCAATCGAGGGCCGTCACGTCGACCGGCACGTGGGGCGCGCCCTGCGCACCATCGATGACGACGATTGCGCCAGCCTGATGCGCGAGATCTGCGATCTGCCGTACGGGATGAATCGTCCCGAGTGCATTCGATACATGGCCCAGCGCGACAACCCGAGTGCGGTCGGTGAGCAGCGCACGGTAGTGGTCGAGACGAAGCATGCCTTCATCGTCCACGTCGATGAAGCGGAGCTTTGCGCCCGTGCGCGCTGCAATGAGCTGCCACGGCACCAGATTCGAGTGGTGCTCCATCACGGTGAGCACGATTTCGTCGCCGGCGCGCAGGTTGGCACCGCCCCACGCGCTGGCGACCAGGTTGAGCGCTTCCGTCGTGCCACGCGTCCAGATGATTTCGTTGGCGGGTGCGTTGAGGAAGCGGGCCACGGTCGCGCGCGCGCCTTCGTAGCGCTCCGTCGCACGCCGTGCGAGGTCGTAGAGGCCACGATGCACGTTGGCGTTGTCGCGCCGGTAGAATTCGGACTCGGCCTCGATCACGACATCGGGTTTCTGTGTGGTCGCCGCGTTGTCGAGGTAGGCGAGCGCGCGATCCCGGGCGAGCAACGGAAACCGCGCTCGCAGTGCAACCGGGTCAAACGAAACGACCGTCGTCGTGGCCACGATGCTCACTTCCTGCAAGAACTCAGAAGGCGAGGAAGATGTCGTCGCCCTCGATTTTGACCTCGTACGTCCGGATCGGCTTCAGCGCCGGCAATCGTGTGACGCGACCGGTCGCGAGATCGAAGCGGGCACCGTGCCATGCACATTCGATCTCAGGTCCCTCGATCGTGCCCTCGTGCATCGGGTAGTCCTGGTGCGTGCAGTTGTCGCGGATGGCGTACACGGTGCCATCGGCGTTGGCCAGGCAGATCGGTTCGTCGTCGACCTCGATCCCCAGCAGCGTACCCGGCGGGACTTCACCGAGCGACGCCACTCTCACCCAGTCCGGCACGCGTCTGTCAGCCGATCTTCGCTTCGATCTCCGCGCGCAGCTCGCGCACCACGTCCGGCATCGGCAACCGGTCCAGCACTTCGCCGAAGAACCCGAACACCACGAGCCGCTCCGCATCCTTGCGCTTCACGCCGCGGCTCATGATGTAGAACAGCTCCTCGTCATCGAGATGGCCGACCGTCGCGGCGTGGGAGCAGCGCACGTCGTCCGCCTGGATCTCGAGGTTGGGGAGCGATGTCGCCTGCGCCTGCCGTGACAACAGCAGATTGCGATTCGTCTGGTATGCATCCGTGCGCTGTGCCTTCGGCCAAACATGGATCAGACCGCGAAACACCGCCTTCGCCTTGTCATCGAGCCCACCCTTGTACAGCAACTCGCTCGACGCGTGCGGCACCTTGTGGTCCTGCCGCGTGTTGTGGTCGAAGTGCTGGTCACCCTGCCCGAAGTACAGGCCGAGCATGTCACTGCGCGAACCTGCACCCTCGAGCGATGCGCCCAGGTCGATGCGTGCCACCGAAGCGCCCAGGTTCACAGCCAGTGTGTCGAGATTCGCGTCCCGCTTCGCGACCGTGCGCTGCGTCGACAGGTGCCGTACACCCCGGCCCCAGCGCTGAAGCGAAACGTACTGCACATCCGCAGCCGCCTCTGCGATCAGCTCGACGACCCCACACGCGAACACCGGCCTGTCGAAGTCCGGCGAATGGAACTCCTCGACCACACCGACATGACTGCCTTCGCCTGCCAGCACCAGCGTGCGCGGGAACACCGCGACACCGGCGCGATCGACACGTCGCGCGATGCGCACCGGTGCGTCCAGCCGAACGCCACGCGGAACGAAAAGAAAAACGCCACCGCTCCAGTACGCGCCGTTCAAGGCCGCGAACTTGCCGGATTCCGCCGCCGCGTACCGGCCGAGGTGCTCGCGCACCAGCGCCGGATGCTCCTGCGCGGCAGCGGCCAGGTCCATCAGGATGACGCCCTTCGCGCGCAGTTGCGCATCCAGCTCGACATGCGCGGGAGCGCCATTCAACTGCACGACACGGCCGGCCCCGCCTGCGGCCGGCGCATCGGCGTTGCGCGCGTCCAACGCAACCGGCACGACCTTGTCCCAAGCGAGCAGCCGCGGATCCGTGTAGCGCCATTCCTCGAGACGTGTCGTCGGCAAGGGCAGCCGCTCCCACGCGTCGAATGCTTCGAGCCTCGATGCGCGCAGCCAGTCGGGTCCCGCTTCTGCCCGGGTCTCGACTTCCGCGCGCGTGTAGGGTGCCGCCACCGGCGCGGCCCGTCCCGCGGCCCCCACCGACCGGACTTTCGTGCCCGTCATCTCAGCCAACCGAACCCTCCATCTCGAGCTCGATCAGCCGGTTCAACTCGACAGCGTATTCGAGCGGGAGCTGCTTCGCGATGGGTTCGATGAAGCCGCGCACGATCATCGCCGAGGCCTCCTCCTCCGACAGCCCGCGGCTCATCAGATAGAAGAGTTGCTCTGCGCCGATCTTCGAGACGGTCGCCTCGTGACCCACACTCGCGCTCTGTTCCTCGATCTCGATGTATGGGAACGTGTCGGTGCGCGATGCCTCGGCCAGCAGCAGAGCATCGCACTCGACGTTCGATTTCGCGGTCTCCGCTCCCTCGTACACTTTCACAAGTCCGCGATACGTCGCGCGACCCGTCCCGTTCGAAATCGACTTCGACAGGATCTGCGACGTCGTGTGCGGCGCCGCATGGATCACCTTGCCGCCCGTGTCCTGGTGCTGCCCGTTGCCCGCGTACGCGATCGACAGGATCTGACCATGCGCGCCCGGCCCGACCAGGTAGCACGACGGATACTTCATCGTCAGCTTCGAACCCAGGTTGCCGTCGATCCACTCCATGTGACCACCCTCGTGCACCAACGCCCGCTGCGTAACGAGGTTGTACATGTTGTGTGACCAGTTCTGGATCGTCACGTACCGGAACCGCGCATTCTTCCTGACGATGATCTCGATCACACCCGAATGGAACGATTCCGTCGAGTACACCGGTGCCGTACAGCCCTCGATGTACTGCGCATTCGCGCCCTCGTCACAGATGATCAGCGTGCGCTCGAACTGGCCCATCTTCTCCGCGTTGACTCGGAAATATGCCTGCAACGGGATGTCCACCGTGACACCCTTCGGGATGTACACGAACGAACCGCCCGACCACACCGCCGAGTTCAACGCCGAGAACTTGTTGTCATTGGGCGGAATTACAGTCGCGAAATGCTCGCGGAACAGATCCGGGTACAGTTTGAGCCCGTCCTCGATCGACTCGAAGATGATGCCCTTGTCCGCCCACTCCTTCTTCAGCGAGTGGTAGACCATCTCCGACTCGTACTGCGCGCCCACACCCGCCAGAGCCTTCCGCTCCGCCTCAGGAATGCCCAGCTTCTCGAACGTGTCCTTGATCTCCTGCGGGATATCGTCCCACGACCGCTCCATCCGATCCTGCGGCCGGATGTAGTAGTAGATCGAGTCCAGCACCGACTCGAGCTGCGACAGATCACCGCCCCACTGCGGCATCGGCCGCTTGCGGAACAGCTCCAGCGCCTTCAGCCGGAACTCCAGCATCCATTCCGGCTCCTCCTTGTGCGCGCTGATCTGCCGCACAATCTCTTCATCCAGCCCCGGCCTCGCCTTGAATACCGGCTTGCCCTCCGTAACAAAGCCGTACTTGTACTCCTCCAGACCCAGACCAGCGACTGCTTCGTTGTATGGCATGCACCCTCTCGATCAAACCGCTTCTTTAATCCGCGACGCCCGCTCAGACCACCACACTCGCCTCACGAAATGCCTCGTACCCGCGCTCCTCCAATTCCAGTGCCAGCCCCGGACCGCCACTCCGCACCAGCCGGCCCCCCACCATCACATGCACCTGCTCGGGTTCGATGTGATTCAGGATCCGCTGATAGTGCGTGATCAGCAGTACCGACATCTCCGGCCGCTCCCCATGGAGCGTGTTCACCCCCGCCGAAACGATCTTCAGCGCATCGATGTCCAACCCCGAGTCCGTCTCGTCCATGATCGCCAGCCGCGGCTCCAACACCGCAAGCTGTAGAATCTCGTTCCGCTTCTTCTCCCCACCGCTGAACCCATCGTTCACCGACCGTTCCGCAAACGACGGATCCATGTCCAGCAACCGCATCCGCTCGACCAGCAACTCCTGGAAGTCGAACAGGTCCAGTTCCTGGCCCGGGTTCTTCGCCTGCAACGCCGTACGCAGGAAGTTCGCAATCGATACGCCCGGGATGTCCACCGGATACTGAAACGCCAGGAACACGCCTTCGCGCGCTCGCTCATCCACTTCCAGCTCCAGCAGATTCCGGCCCCGATACAGAACCTCTCCCTCCGTCACCTCATACGCAGGATGACCCGTCAGCACCTTCGCCAACGTGCTCTTCCCCGATCCGTTCGGACCCATCACCGCATGCACTTCGCCCTCACCCACCTCCAGATCCACTCCGCGCAGGATCTCCGTCCCGTCTTCGGCAATCGAGGCGTGCAGGTTCGTGATCTTCAGGTACGGCTCACTCATCTGGCCTTCATTCGCGTTCTGTCCCCGCGCGTGCACAGGCGCACGAGCATTGTCAAGAATGATTCTCGATATCAACGCAAGCTACCTGTCTGCCAGACCGGTGTCAACGGGCCGGGCACAGGGCTTCAGCCCGGCCGGATTAGGCGGGTAACTTACGTCCACACAAGTATTTACTTCAGGCGATGGTCGAGTCGCGAGCGACAATCTGCAACAGCCTGAGCTGTGGCGGGCGGGAGGACGGCCGTTGAGGGGGTGTCAGGTGGACCGCAACGGGCGGACGCGGGTCATGAAATGGACCGAAAGAATGCGGGTCGAGTATGTCAGGGCATGGGCCGCGAGAACGGGCGCGGCGCTATTCGAGGCAGGATGCGTCCGCCGAGCAGGAGGCCAGCCGTCAAGAAGAGGGATTCCGGCGCGTTTTTCTACTGAACAACCAGCGTGTCGCCCTGTTGAAGGATGCGGGGCGGCGCGACCCGCGTGAAGCCGCGCAGAACCGGATCCAGGAAGGATCCCGGCGGTCGGGAATGCGCGCAAGCATGACCGGCTGACGAACCACCACCACATCACGAGCGCGCAGACGGCGTGACATCGCACCCCGCGATGCCACGCGTTCGGCTTTGCACCCGCGTGATGTGACCAACCCACTGAAGGGAGGAGCGCATGCAGCACAACACAACCGGGCGGGGGGTGTCCGGGAGGTGGTCCTCAGTGTGTGGACTGATTCTCGGGCTGGCCCTCATCGCGTGGCCTGCACTGGTGAATGGGCAGGAGGCGCGAAGTGTGACGGGGACGGTGACGGCGGCGGAGAGCCTGCAACCATTGGCGGGAGTGCAGGTGACAGTAAAGGGAACGAACATCGGGACACTGACCGATGCGGAGGGCAACTTCACACTGAGCGTACCGGCGGATGGAACGATGCTGGTGTTCACGTTCATTGGCTATCGCACGGTCGAAGCGCCGGTTTCGGCGGAAGTAACGGTGAGTCTGGAACAGCAAGCGATCGGGCTGGAGGGGATCGTGGTGACGGCGCTGGGAGTGCAGCGTGAGAAGCGAACGCTGGGTTACTCGGTGCAGGACGTCACGGGTGAGGCGCTTTCGGAGGTGCCGGAGATCAATGTCGTGAACTCGCTGCACGGCCGCGTAGCGGGTGTGCACGTGACGAATGCGGGACCGACGGGTGGCAGTGCGCGCATCGTGATTCGGGGTTCGAGTTCGATCACGGGCGACAACCAGCCGTTGTTCGTTGTGGATGGCATTCCGATCGACAATTCGTCCCCTTCGAACGGCGGTTTTGGCGGTATTGACTACGGCAACACCGCTGCGGACATCAATCCTGCGAACATCCAATCGATCAGCGTATTGAAAGGTCCGAACGCGGCGGCGCTGTACGGGTCGCGGGCGGCGAATGGCGCGATCGTGATCACGACGAAGTCTGGAACCGGCCTGAGTGGTGCGGGTCTTGGGATCAGCGCGTCATCCACGTTCACTGTGGAGAATCCGCTGCGCCTGCCGAGCTATCAGAACCTGTACGGCCAGGGATTCAACGGCGAGTTCCAGTGGATCGATGGCGCGGGTGGCGGGACCAACGATTATGCGGATGAGAGCTGGGGCCCGCGGCTGGATGGCCGGCTGATCGATCAGTTCACAGGTCCGCAGCAACCGTGGGTGCCACGGCCGGACAACGTTCGCAACTTCTTCGAGCTGGGCCGCACGTGGAATACGAACGTGGCGATAGCCCGTGCAACGGAGAATGCCAACGTTCGACTATCGGTTTCGAACACGGCGGTCAACTCGATGGCGCCGGGCAATGTGCTCGACCGGCTGAGTGTCGCCCTGAAGGGCGGAGCGAGCGTGAGCGAGCGACTGAGTGCGGAAGCATCGCTCAACTACATGAACCAGGATGTCGAGAACCGCACCGGCACGGGTTACGACGAAGACAACCCGATGCAGAGCTTCATCTGGTTCGGCCGCCAGGTCGACATGGACGCGCTGCGCAGCTTCAATTGTGCACCTGACCGGCCGACTCCATGTGAGGAAGGTGGTCAGTTCAACTGGAACTACAACTACCACAACAACCCGTTCTGGGAGCAATTCGTGAACCGGAACGGCGATGAGCGTGACCGGCTGCTCGGGCACGTCTCGACAACGTTCCAGATCAACGACTGGATCTCGGCGACGGGCCGCATCGGCCGGGACTGGTACCGCGACCATCGCAAGAACGTCATCGCTTTCAACAGCCTGGACGATGCAGGCGACGGTCACTTCAACGAGTCGACGCTCTACCGTTCGGAGACGAATGCAGACGTGCTCCTCACGGCGACTCGCCAGCTCACCTCGGATTTCACGCTCGACGTCAATGCCGGCGGCAACGTCCGCGACAACACGTTCGAGTCGTCTGGCGTTTCGGTGACCGCGCTCACTGCGCCAGGCATCTACACCATCGACAACGCGGCCGTGACACCGAATCCGAACGACTTCACGTCGGATAAGAAGGTGCGCAGCCTGTACGGTGCGATCAGCCTGAACTACGGCGGGTTCCTGAACCTTGACGTGACGGGCAGAAACGACTGGTCGTCAACGCTGCCGGAAGGCAACAACTCGTACTTCTATCCGTCGGTCTCGTCGGCGCTCGTGTTCACGGATGCACTCGACATGCAGAGTTCGCTCCTGAGTTCGGGCAAGTTGCGTGCGAGCTGGACGCGCGTCGGCAATGACACGGACCCGTATCAGCTTGCGTCCGTGTTCAATGCGCAGCAGGCGTTCGGTGCAACGCCGATGTTCTCGGTCCCGAACGAGCTGCCCAATGCGGAACTGAAGCCGGAACAGACGAATGCGTGGGAGGTCGGCGCAGACCTCGGCTTCCTGGATGAGCGACTCGGGTTCGTGCTGACGTACTACAATAGTACGACAAAGGACCAGATCATCCCGGTCCAGATCTCGGCTGCATCGGGCTACACGAGCCAGGTGCTGAACGCCGGTGAAGTCAACAACCGCGGCTGGGAGCTGCTGCTGCGGGCGTCGCCGATCCGTTCGGACGATGGGCTCAACTGGGATATGACGGTCAACTGGAGCAAGAACAACTCCGAGGTTCGCGAGCTGTTTGGCGACCTCGAGACGTTGGTTCTGGGCGATTACTGGAGCATGAACGTCGAAGCGCGTGTCGGCGAGCCGTATGGCACGTTCTTCGGCAATGGCTACCTGAAGGATGATCAGGGCCGCTGGATGCTCGATCCGGATGGCCTGCCGCAGCGGGACGAAACGCGCCGCATCCTCGGCAACTACAATCCGGATTGGGTGGGCGGCATCCAGAACCGGTTCAGTTATGGCCCGGTCGAGCTGAGTGTTCTGGTCGATGGCCAGATGGGAGGCGACATCTTCTCGACGACCAACTGGTTCGGTGAGTACTCGGGCGTGCTCGAGTCGACGTTGCGCGGCCGCGCGACCGATATCTGCGAGCCGGGCATCGTCGTTCCGGGTGTTCTGCCCGATGGCTCCGTCAACGGTGATGGCGTGAACGATGTCACGGTGTGCCCGCAGGATTATTTCCATGCCAACTTCGGCAACCAGGAAGCGGGCATCTCGGAGGCGAGCTACATCAAGCTGCGTGAAGTTCGTCTCGGCTATCAGATCCCGGACGCATTCATGGCGCGGCTCGGCTTCTCGGGTGGTGATATCGCGTTGGTCGGCCGCAACCTCGCGCTGTGGTCGAAGATCGACAACATCGACCCGGAAACGGCGTTCGATACCGGGAACACGCAGGGTATCGAGTTCGGGCAGTTCCCGACCGCGCGCAGTCTTGGACTCTCCATTTCGATCCGGCCATGACGGCCCCAGAACGAGGGATGATGCATATGTGGAAGCTCATGCGCAGTCCCGCCGCGCTGGTCGCCGGCATTGTGCTGGTTGCAGGCGCGTGCGATGAAGGCCTGACAGGCCTCAACGAGAATCCGAACGCACCGACCGACGTGGGTGCACAGTTCCTGTTGCCGCAATCGATCCGTTCTGCGGTCGAGCAGACGTTCGGCGGCGGCATGCTCTCTCATACACTGATCTGGCCGCAGCACGGCGTACAGATCCAGTATCCGGACGAGGAGCGGGGCAATGTACGTCCCGAATCGATGCAGGGATTCTGGGACGGCTACTATTCGGGCCCACTCCAGGACGTTCAGGTCGTGATCCAGAAAGGTCGTGAAGCGCAGCGGCCAGACATCGAAGCTGTGGGCCTGATCTGGCAGACGTACGTCTTCCATATCGTGACGGATCTCTGGGGCGATGTGCCGTACAGCGAAGCTCTACAGGGCGCGGAGGGGATCAGCACACCGGTATACGATCCGCAGCAGGAGATCTACGCCGGCATGATCCAGACGCTGAAGGACGCCGTCGCCATGCTGCAATCGGGCGGCGAAGGGTTCGGCCCGGGCGACATCCTGTATGCGAACAATTTCGAGAAGTGGCGCCTGTTCGCAAATTCGCTTCGCCTCCGTCTCGCCATGCGCATGTCGGAGGTCGACGAGGCCACCGCACGGAGTGAGTTCGATGCGGCGTACAGCGCAGGCGTCTTCACGAGCAACGCCGACAACGCGATGCTGCGTTGGACGGATGCGCCCTACCAGAACCCGGTTTTCGAGAACTGGCAGGGCCGTGACGATCACGGCATCAGCGCGACCATGGTCGATACGCTGGTGTCGCTCGCGGATCCTCGCCTCGCACTGTACGCGGAGCCGGCCGCGCAGGATGGCGAGTTTCGCGGTCTCCATAACGGCGTCGCGAACCCGCCGCAGTCGATTGCGTGGTACTCGCGCATCGGCAACTTCTGGCGTGCTGACGGCGGTGCAACACCGGCCGCGCTGCTGACGTACTCGGAGGTGCTGTTCCTCGCGGCAGAAGCCGCCGAACGTGGCTGGATCGGGGGCAATCCGGCCCAGCTGTACGAGGACGGCATCCGTGCGAACATGAACCAGTACGACCAGTGGTCGCCCGCGAATGCACCCAGTGATGCGGACATCGACACGTATGTAACGCAACCGGTGATTGCGTACGACGCATCGCGAGCACTCGACCAGATCCAGCTACAGCAGTGGATCGGCCTGTACATGAATGGCGCTGAAGCGTGGTCGAACTGGCGGCGAACAGGAGTACCGGATCTGGCGATGGGTCCGGATCTCAATCTGAGCCGGATCCCGGTACGATTCTCCTATCCGGGGCTCGAGCAGTCGCTCAATGCTGCGAACCTGAGCGACGCAGTGAACCGGCAGGGCGGTGGGCTCGATCTGGTTACGCCGGTCTGGTGGCAGGTGAACTGAGACCGGATCTGTTCATCGCCGGTTATGCAGCGCCCCCCGGAGTTTCGACTTCGGGGGGCGTTGTCCATCGGATCAGCCGGCCGAGCGCAGGAAGACCAGGATCAATCCCTGCGCGTGGCGACCGTAACCGGGGCGCGTCGTGAAGCCGAGCGGATAGACTTCGACGCGCTCGACGTCATCGGTGCGCAGCGCCTCGAGGATGCAGGTGTCGGTCGCGCGCGTGCCGTCGACGTAGACGTGCGGATTCACCTGCCCCGAGAAACTTACATGACTCCGCAGAACGATCTCGGGGCACATCTCCGCGTGTCGCTGGATGCGGAAGCTGGGCACCTTGTGCGCCATGGCGGCAAGAACGGTCCCTGACCCATCTTCGAGTGCGCGTCCGCTCAACACGATCGCACCGTTCACCATCCTCACACTGCGCTCGGGCTGTGGCGTCTCCTCGGGTCCGCTGCGCACCGGGTTGCACGCCGTTGCGATCAGCACGGCGCCGAACAGAACGACCGTGATGCGATGCATGGCACCGCCTCCTCGCTTCATCGGGCTTCAGCGGTACCCGGCGGCGGCCGGATCCCGCGGTGCCCCTCCCTTCGAATTGATCAGGATCACGCCGTGGTCGTGCCCGGCACCCCATCGTACCGTGGCCGGACCCGGATCGACGAACTCGATCGACTGAATGATGTAGGCGCTTACCTCGCGCAGCGTGCCGACTCCACCCAGCCGGACCTCATCGAGAATCACGACAATCGTCTCCTCGGACGATTCACCGAGAATGTGAACGCCGCGCTCGTTCAGCCATTCCGGGCGCCGCAGGCGAACCGCATCCCACGCCGTGTTGACGCCCGTCCCTTCCCACTCGCGGGCGAGCAGGACATCGCGGTCGCTGCGCAGATCTCGTTGTTCTTCAGGCGGCCCGCCCGGTCCGAGCGGAAAGGAAAACCCGACCGCGAGCCCGATCGACCCGCCGATCGCCGCCCACGCCGACCGATCCATGTTCGCGCCCCCGGGTTCATCCCAGTCCCCGCGTACGACCTGGGACGCGAAGAAACCGACGCCCGCGCCGAGCGCAGCACCTCCCAGTGCGCTGAGCAACCGGCCGGGCAGAGAGCCGGTTCGCTGCGCCGGCGAGGAAACATCTGTGCCTCGCAACGCGAAGGTCGTGTCGAGATCGACCGGCCCGCGAGCCTGCGCAGCCAGCGGGCAGGCCCGCAGGTTGACGAACGCGAGGAGAGACGCCACGACGAAAAGGACAACCCGCATGATGCCGCTCCGATCGATTGCGCGAGGGCACCTGAACCATAGGCGCCGATCAACGGATCAGGCAAGGGCCGGGCCGCAAACTCTGGATCTGCCCGCGCTCGCCAGCCGCTGCTCCTTGCCCGAGTATCGGCAGATCGCGCTGGCCGACGTACATGCGACGGGGTTCGAACGATGGACATGATCTACTTCCAGCGCCTTCTTCGTCGTATGATCGATCCCACGTTTCAGAAACGTGCGAGGGGCGCGCGCGGGCTACTCCTCCTTCGGAGGCAGGACCGGCTTCTTTCGTGCGATGCTGCGCGTGACGAAGTCGGCGTACTCGGCGCTCTGGCGATCGATCTCGTTCACACCGGTGGCGAGGTAGCGGAGCAGGGCTGAGGTGTGGGCGAGGCCGGCGCTTGCCACGAGTTCGAGCCATTCGCCGCGCGCGGTCTCATCCGGCGCCTCGGTCGTGAGCGAGAAGTAGGTGATGCGCGGATTGCTGGCGCCCTCGCCGGTCGCATCGCGGCCACGCAGCGCGCTGTAGACGAGGATGCCGTTGTGGAAGTACTCGCGGAAGTTCTCGACATCCTGCTTGCCGTACTTCTGGTACCGAGCGTACATACGGCGGTTCATGGCCTCGATTTCAGCATCGCGCGTTATGGCGGCGGCAATCGAGTCGAGGATCGCGAACTGGGCAGTCCTGATGTTCGGGTAGCGTGCATCATCGATCCATGAGAAGCCGGGAATGAACCAGCCGCGCGGCGCCCACCATGTCCGTTGCGTGCCGGTCCGGCTTCGCACCCATGCTGCATAACCGGCGAAGAGCTGGACCCACTCGTGACTCGGATAGCCGTGCAGGTTCATGTAGATGTCAGGCAGCCACGTCTGCTGGAGTTCGGGGCGGACCTTGCTCTCCGGATAGATCGGATCGTCACTGTTGGAACCGCTCGTCGCATCGACGCCGAGCGCGCCAAGATAGCCGGCGTGAAGCATGAAGTCGGGATTCACGCGTTGCATCTCGAACGCGAGCCGCGCGCCGTCGGGATTGGTGATCGGGTGCAGCACGACATTGACCTTGCGCAGCAGGTCGCGGTACGCGGAATCGGTCACGAGCAATTCGCCGAGTCGCAGGATGTGGCTGGTGCTGGACACCTCGTTCGCGTGCTGCCGCCCTGACAGCAGGAGAGTCGGCTTCAGTGCATTGAGCTTGGCCTGCGACACGTACCGCGCGTCCTGAGGTGGCAGGAAATCGGCAGCGTAAATGGTCTGGCCGAGGAAGCTCTCGCCGATGCGGTACACATTGACGCCGGGAAACGAGGCAAGCCGAGCGAGGATCGAGTCACTCTCCGCGGGCGGGATCGGCGTCTGCCACTGCACGATGCGCTCGCCGGCCCAGCGGTATTCCGGCTGATGCAGCTTCTGTCGATGCGTGGATTGCGGGCGCGCACTGCGCGGCAGCGTCCCGGTTCGTGACCAGTCCGAGGCCGTATCGCGCAACACGAAGCGGAACGCGGTACGATCGACGCGATCCCATGACAGTGCGTCCTCGAAGATGCCCTCGCCGTGCAGCGCCTCGAGTTCCGAGACCATGCCGGCCAGCAGCGGCGCCGGCAGCAGCGTGCGATCGATCTGCTCTTCCGATGCGCGCTCACGGTACTCTTCGAAGCGGTCGATCGAATCGATGGCAATGACATCGAACAGCAGCTCGGCAAGACGGTCCGCGCCTGCATTGATGGCCATGCCGCGCAGCTTCGGCGCATCGACGGGCAGTGGCTCGAGGTCGTATCGTTGCCGGACCGGCTCGCCGCCCAGCACGCGGTGTGTAACGGTGAGGCGAGGAATGCCGCGCTCCTTGCCAGTGAAGGTGATGCGTGCCTTGCCCGGCTGGCCGTCGACAGGCGGTTGGATGTACGGCAGCACGCGGCCCGGGTAGCTGAGCGGATCGATCGCGAAGCGGCCGCCAATCAGATCGAACAGCGTGAGCGTCTCGAAGTAGATGTCCTCGTGCAGTGCTTCGACGGACGAGATGACTTCTTCATCAATACCAATGCGATAGTCCGGCTCGGACAGTGTCAGCTCGACACGCAGTTCATCGAAGAATGGTGCGTTCGCCGGCGACGGCCGGCCCTCCTGAATGTCCATCACGTAGTCGACGATCTTCGCGTAGGTCTCGGTCTGGAACACGCGCCAGAACGCTTCGGGATCGGTCTCGATGCGCTGGTCCAGCACCGTCGCGCCATCGGCCTCGACCGTGACCCAACCCGTCGTGACGCGGATCTGCTCGTAGTCCGGGAACAGATCGAAGAACGGCCGCACGACGTACTTCGGCGAGAAGGTTTCGCGCAGAATCTCGACCCCGCTCCGGTCACGTACGACGACGGCATAGACCGGCTCGCGCGTGCGTGCAGGCACGAACGTGATCAGCGAGTCCGCAATGCCCAGCTCGCGCGCGAGCACGGCATCGACCGGGAACAGCTCCTGAAGCCAGCGTGTCGGCGATTCGACCTGCTGCCAACGGACTTCCTTCGAGTCTTCGAGTGTGTGGTAGCGGATCTCGATGCTGCCGACTTCTGCCTCGCGGACGCGCGGCAGGATCGCATCGTACAGCCAGCTGTACCCCTGCTTGTACGCCGACAGAACCCGTACATCGAATGCGTTCGCAGCAATGCCCTTCGCCGCAAGTTGCGCCCGGATCTCACCGGCGAGTCGATCGCGGACTTCAGGCGATTCGCTGACGCGGATCTCGATGCGCCCCCGGTTCGACGCGGTGAGCCCGGGCAGGGCCTGCTTGAACGCAGTGCGGACCGCGTCGACTTCCCACGGAATGTCGAACGCCTGCTCGAAAATCGTGTCACCGGCGCCGAATCCTGTCGGAAACGTTCGCACGCGGGTGCGCGTGCCGGCGAATCGTTCGCGCACGATGCGGCTCAGATACGCGTCCAGACCGTCCGGCACTTCGCGAACCGCCAGTTCGACGTCGATCGAGTCGACGGGCTGGACCTCGGCAGGGCGAGCCGGCGAATCGCGGCGCCGATCCTTGTCGATGCGACGCAACCACTCGCGCAGTTTGTGGACAGCGAACGCGACCTGGCCGGGCGCCTCGCGGATCTGAAAGAAGCGGCGCACCTCGGTCTCGAGGTCGCGTAATGGGGTGTTACCTTTGCCGGGATCCCACAGGTACGGCAACCGCTCGGCCGCGTAGCTCGCGACGGCCTCGAGGCCCGCTGTATCGCCGCCACTGATCACGAGGCCATGCCGGCCATTGAACGCGCGCGGCACGAACTCGAGGAACCCCTGTGCTGGCCGCGGCGTGAAGTACAGGGCGCTGTCTTCGCGCAGGCGATTCAGCTGGTAGTGATCGGTGCCGAACACGATGGGGAAGCCGCTGGTCTGGGGCCGATCTTCCTGCGCGTCGACGACGGCCAGCGGGAAACGCATGCCGGCGGTCTCGAGACCGAGCCGCGTCGCCAGATTCACGAGCGCACCGGCGCCCGTATTGCCGTGGACGCTCAGGAACGCATCGGTCCGGTCCGGCACCAGATCATCATTCGTATCGCGATAGAAGCCACCCACCGCGAGCGCATCAGACAGCGAGAAGTCGTGTGTTGCCGGTGCGTTGAACGCGCTGCCGGAGCGCGTCTCCCAGGGCCGTGCTGGAAGCAATCGCACGACACTCAGGTGGCTGCCCGCCCGCACGTTTACGTCGATGCGGTGCACGTCTGTGAACTGCAACTCGCTTCGGCGCAGTCTTGACCGGGTCTGAGCCGTATCCCGTGTGGCCTGGCCCGGCTGTGCTGCCGCACGCGCAGAATCCGGCGCGCCGGTACGTTGTCGTGCGGTGCTGGATGAATCTCGAGCAGCAGCCGTATCGCGTGTCAGTGCTGCCAGCACGGAAGCGAGACGTGTCGAATCGACATGGATCGACAGTTCCACCCGGGCGATTCCTGGCCGGTCCGCCGCGATCACGATGCGCTTCAGTTCGACCTCGATGCTGTCGAGGTCACGTTGCTCGAAATAGCGCTCGAACTTTGGCGGCACGGAATCCCACACCGGCCCCTGCGTGGCCCAGATGCCCGGATACCGGCCGGCCATGTAGTCTCCGGCCGCCAGCAGTCCGGTAGCGTCGCCGCCCTCGATCGCGACAGCGCCCGCCCGGAACACATCGCCACGCGGCACGAAGGACACAGCTCCTTCGCCCGGCGCCAGTGCCGCGCCGGTCGCACCGGCGTTCGCGCGCGCCAGCAGTGCGGTATCGCCAATCACGATGACCGGCGCGTCCCAATGGGCACGCGCTCTGTCGCTCTCGAGCAGGTCCAGGTTGGTCGCGGATGTCTCGAAGCCCAGCCGCGCGGCAAGATTCGCGGCCACGACGATCGCCGCCGAACCCTCGCCCGGCGGGATCACGATACGGGCGGGGACGAAGTCGACGATCTCGTCTCCGTTGCGATCCTCGAGCAGCCAACCGCGTACCAGGACGTTACGCAGGTCCTGCGGCGCCGCTGCGTTCTGCGCGACCACGGGCACAACCGGCGGCGCGGTCAGCACGAGGGCGACACCCATGACGCGGAGCGTCCGCCGTCGCACCTGCTGTCGCAGCAGCCATCTCATGCCATCTCCGGTCAGCGCATCGTCGCGCCGTCGCGGTAGTAATCATCGAGCAAGTGCTCGGCGAAATACTCCCACATCATGCGTGTGAAGTACGGTTGCATGTCGCCGAAGCCGTGCGGCTTGCCGGGCATGATCATGAAGTCGAAGCGCTTGTTTGCCTTGATCAGCGCGTTCACGAGCCGGACCGTTCCGGCGGGATGGACGTTGTTGTCCATATCGCCGTGCACGAGCAGCAGCTTGCCCTTGAGGTTCTCCGCCAGTTCGTGGTTGGCCGGGACATGGATGTCGAGTACCGTGTCCTGCTCCTGTTGCTCGTTCGCCTGCGCAGCACCGTCATCACCGCGGCGCTGCCCGTTGCCCTGGGTCGTGGTCGTGCGGCGCCGGGTCGTATCGGCGACTTCGCGCAGGCCGTGGTGCTGCTCGCTCCAGTTCTGGTTGTAGACGTTGTTGTCGTGGTTGCCGGCCGACGACACGCCGACCCTGAAGAAGTCGTTGTAGGGTGGCAGCAGCAGAGCGGCCGCGGTCATGAAGCCACCGCCCGAATGACCGTAGATCCCCACGCGGTTGACGTCGATCCACGGATGGCGCGCAGCGAGCTGTTCGATGCCCGCCTTCTTGTCGGCCAATCCATAGTCGCGCAGGTTGTAATAGCCGTAGCTGTGGTAAGCATTCGAGCGCTTGGGATTGCCGCCGCGGTTGCCGATCTGGATGACGATGAACCCGAGCTGCGCGAGCTGCTGCTGTGTGCCCCCTGCATTGAACGTCAGGCTGACCTGCTCGGTCTGCGGGCCGGGGTACACGTGGGCGATGATCGGGTAGCTCTTCGTCGAATCGAAATCGAAGGGCTTCCACATGTTGCCGTAGATGTCCGTCACGCCGTCGGCTGCCTTGACCATGAACGGCTCAGGCGGTTTCCAGCCCATCGTCACGATCGGTGCGACATCCACCTTCTCGAGTTCCATCATGACGGCACCGGTCTCGTTGCGCAGCACGGCGGCCGGCGGCGAGTCGATGCGCGAATGGTTGTCCACAATGAAGCGATGCGAAGGCGTGAGATCCGAATTGTGCTCCGCCTCGCCTTCATCGAGCAGCGCGATATTGCCCGGCCCGTCGATGTTCATCCGGTAGAGATGACGGTAATAGACGTTCTCGCCAGGTTCCCTGCCGACGGCGGCAAACCACAGCACGCGCCGTACGGAATCGACTTCGACAACATCCTCGACCCGCCATTCTCCTGATGTCAGCGGCTTCTTGAACGTGCCGTTGTGATCGTACAGGTAGAGGTGCCCCCAGCCAGTCCGTTCGGACCACCAGATGAGATCGCCTCCTGCCTTGACGTAGCGCACGCCCTGACGTTCGAGGAACGCGTTCTCCGTCGATTCGGAGAGAATCGGCGAGATCGCGCCGGAGGCGAGGTCGACTTCGATGAGTTCGAGATGGCGCTGCAACCGGTCGCGCCGGATCAGGCGCACCTTGTCCGATCCTGTGGTCCAGTGGGTGTCGTACAGGCGCTGGTCCTGCCAGCGGTCGACAGCCACTTCAGCCACACCTGTCTCACCCCGCCTGAACCGCCAGAGCGACTGTTGATCGACCTTCTCTTCGCCCGGCATCGCATACCTGTAGCTGACGAGGCGGGGCCGCGGCTCATTCAGTACATCGACCAGGTACAGCTCGGCGGTTTCGCGACGATCGTTGCGCGATATGACGAAAGCCCGCGAATCGGGCGACCACGTCACGTTGGCGCGCACGCGCGGATCGCGGTTGCGCCCACCGCCGCCCTGACCGCCTTCTTCGTCATCATCATCGTCGTTGTCCGTGGTGTCGCGCGCACCGAAGCTGTAATGCTCGACGCCATCCGTGCTGATCTGCGAGGTATCGCCCTGGACCGTCGTGTCCGCGCGCGCCGGCACCTCGACCAGGTACAGGTTGTGCTCCCGCGCGAATACGAATGCGGTGCTGTCCGGTGACCAGTTGCGGAAATCCTGTCCGCCACCGCCACCACCGCCGCCCCGGCCACCGCGACCACCCCGCCCGCCGCCACCGAGTTCACGGTAGTCCTGGCGCGTCGCGCGACGCAGCTCCTGCAACGTCTCCGTCTCCAGGGTCCACTCGTATTTCACGCTGTCCGCTATGAAGCTGAACGATTGGCCATCATCGTTGAACGCGATCGATGTGAACGGCAGCGTGTGTGCATCGTAAGGCTTGCGGCCCGCAGACAGTTGCGCAGCGAGTTTCTGATGATCGAACAGCGGCCGCTTCGTATTCGTTTTCGGCACAACGAACATGAAGCGCGCGCCCGCCTGATCGCGCCAGTAGTACCAGAGCGAATCCGTTTCGTTGATGAACCGGGGTTGCACGGAGGTCGAATGAATGATCGAATCGATCACGTCGCCCTTGAACTTGTCGGCGAGCGCCCAGTTCGCATGTTCGATGTGTTGCTGTGCCGTGGCCGGACTCGCGACCGGGATCAGAAGCACGGCCGCGAGAAGCCCGACCACGCGGCGGATCCAGCTGCGTGCGGAAATTGCGGTGGGCATGTCAGTCTCTCCGTCTCACTGGGGTACGCCGGCCGAAGCGGGCCGGGAGGGTCTCGCCCCCATGACTGGGGAGCGGGGGTCCGGATCGAGTGCGTATAATGTAGTAGTGACGAATATTGGCGGCGAGACGTTGTTCAGGGAGGCCTGGCCCGTCCGTACGGAGTCCAGGGCGGGGGGCGCGGCGCTGGTCCCGCGGGTGGGGCCGGCCATCTTAGATTGGGCACGGACCTGAGCGCGGAGCTGCGATGAATCGGCGATTGATCGTAGTGATGGGAGGCGGCGGGGTGAAGGGCCTGGCGCACGCGGGCGCGTGGCGCGCGATCGTCGAATCGGGGATCGAGGTCACGGAGCTGGTCGGCACGAGCATCGGAGCGCTCGTCGCGGCGTGCGCCGCCGCCGGCGTGAGGTGGGAGACGCTGGCCGAGTGGGCGGTCTCGTTGAGGCGGCAGGATATCGTGACCCTGAACCGCTGGGCGTTCCTGCTCAACGGGATCAGCGAGCCAAACGTGTTTCGCGACGATGCGTTCCGCACCTACCTCGAAACGGTGGTTCCGGTCGATCGCTTTGATGATCTGCGGCTTCCGCTGTCGGTGAACGCGGTGCATCTCGAGACAGGGCGGACGGAGTGGTTCGGCGAGGGTGGGCGGCTGGACGTCGGGTTGCGCGATGCCGTGTACGCATCGTGCGCGCTGCCGCTGTTCTATCCGCCTGCGGAGATCGATGGCGAGCTGTACGTGGATGGCGGAGTGATGGATCCGCTACCGGTCGAGCATGCCGTGGATCGCGGAGCGGACGTGATCCTCGCCATCGATGTGGGCGCCGGCCCGGTGAAGGACTCCAAGGACACGGTCTCGAAAGGGATGGTCGCGATTCACCATCGTGTGTTCGACATCATGGCGTACAGCCGGAAGCGAGCGCTGCTGGATGCATGGACGGGCCCGCCGCTGGTGTACGTGCGGCCGCGGCTGGATGGCTATTCGACGTTCGACTTCGACCACCAGAGCTATTTTCTCGAGGAAGGCCGCCGTGCCACGAGCGAGGCGCTCAGCCGACTCGACAGCGCACCGGCGCGCGAGCGGCTCCGCGAAGTCCGCTGATCTCGAGGTTCCGCACCGGCGCGAGCGGCTTCATGGACCGGGCCGCGGTCACCGGGCAGGCGGCGAAGTTCCACCGGTATCCGGAGCCAGCCTCACGGGCGTCAGCTCGATAATACCCGGATCACCGCCGGTCGCCGAGCGGAACCTGACGAACATGCGAGCGAGTTCCACAGCCGTGCCGGGCTCTGCGCGGCTGAGAGCGGTAATCGTCTGATCACGAAGCGCCAGGAATGACTGGACCTGCGGGTCGGCGAGAGAGGACGCTGTGTCGGCATTTTCCTGGAGTGCCGTGAAGAACTCGCTGGCAAAGACGCGGCCGCGTTCGAAGCTGCCGAGTTGCGTTGCGATGGTTGCGGCGGCCAGAGCGCCTTCCGCGCGGTGGACGGCGGTTTCGCGTTCGAGTTGCGCGACCTGCTGCTGTGCGGCATCACGTTCCGCACGAGCGGCGCGAGCCTGCGTGAACTGCCAGCCCGCGCCAATGCCGAAGGCGAGAAGCGCGAAGACGGCGAAGAGGAGAACGACACGCTTCCTTGTCATGATTCGCTCCTCGAAGCTGCAAGGGCCTGGACGATGCGGTCGATGCCGCGGCGCACGGCGGCGGACGGCACGCCGGACGCATTCGTCATGATACTGAAGGTCAGATCGCGGCCGTCAACCGTGGTCAGGAAACCGGCCATCGAATTCACGTGCGTGATGGTACCGGTCTTTGCGCGCAGTCGGTCCGCGAGCGGTTCGAGCCGGTTTTCGAGCGTGCTCTCGTCCATGCCGGGCGAGGGCAGGGCATCGGCGTACACGCCGGCCCATGGCTGGGCGCGCACGAATTCGAGCAGACGCACCGTAGCCGCCGGGGTGAGCAGGTTCTGGACAGAGAGCCCGGATGCGTCGCGCAGATAGAACGCCGTCGAATCGATGGCCGCGCGATCGATCAGAAAGCGCCGCTCGACGTCGATTCCAGCGCTCCACGTCCCTTCGCCGCCGTAGGTCGCGCCAAGCATCTTGAGGAGCTGTTCAGCGATCCAGTTCTGGCTGGGCCGCAGGATCCCCGCGACGACCGAGTCGAGCGTGGGCGAACGGACACGGCCGATCTCGCGAAACGCGCGAGGCGCATCCGGCTGAAGCGCCAGTGCGGCCGCGAAGTCGCCGATCACGGGCCGGAGCCGGGCCGCTTCGAGCGAATCCCGGACCACCCGTACCGCTCCGGTGACCGGGATGCCGGCGCGCTCGAACATGTCGCGCAACGCGAGCGCCGCGAAGTGTGCGGGCGATGTCACGGCAAGGGTCAACGTATCCACTTCATCGAAAGCGATTCGGCCGTCGAGGAATACCTTGTCGGCGCGAAGCATGTAGTCGGCATTGATGGACGTTCGTGCGCCTGCCGTATCGGTCTCGATGGCCGCGATCACCTGTTGACCAGCCGGTGCGAGGGCCATGACACGCGCCGGCTCGCCAGGCGAGTCGCCGGGCGAAACGACGAGGCGGAACGTGGCCTCATCAATCGCGAACGCATCGACGGGCGGCGCGTACGAGTAGGGCAGGTCGCTGATCTCCCATGTCGGGTGGACGGGCTGATCGTCGAACCACGTCGCATCGATGACCAGATCCTCGATCCGGCGGATGCCTGCGGCCCTGACCATGGCGGCGACCGTATCCAGCGGCGCAAGACCCGAATCGTAGAATCGTCGTGACCACGTCGGATCGCCGCGCGCTGCAATGACCAGCTGCTGAGCGACACTGTCAGGCCGGGTGGCGGCGTAAATGGGTGTTTCGTAACGCCAGTTCGGGCCGAGCAAGCCGAGCGCAACAGCCGTAACAACGAGTTTCGTGTTCGATGCCGGAATGAAGTGCCGGTCTGCGTTGTGGGCATGGAGGGTGGCGCCGGTCCGCTGATCGAGGACGGCGATCCCCCAGTGCGTCCGGTCGAGAGGCGGCGATCCGAGAACGGAATCGAGTGTGACCGCCAGCAGGTCGAGCGGAGCCGGTGTCGCGGGTGGCGGCGCTGACGAGCAGGCGGCAAGAAAAGAGACCGCCGCTGCGACCGTGGATCCGGCCGCGGCGGCGGTCCTGCGAATCATCGGCATGGTCAGAAATTGAGCCAGTAATTCATCTTGATCAGGAACACATTGTTCGGGCGCTGGTCGAAGATGGCCCGCGAGTCGCGACCGAACCGGAAGTCGCCGGCATCGTATGACGCCGACCGGCGCTGTTGCCAGACGACGAACAGCGTCGAGCCCGGGCGCCACTCCCAGCGCATCACGGCATTGCCGCGCAGTGACGTGCGCCGAAAATCCTCGTCCTCGGTCCCGTCGCTCAGGTACGGCTCGAACTCGTACGTGCGCGGCGCCCTGAGCTGCATCATCTCGCCATAGTCGCCGGTTGATACGAACGGCTGCGCGAAGAGTTCGAACGACAGCTCGGGCGAGAACGTGACGTTGAGCCGCGTATCCATCGAAAGCGTGGTCTGATCGAGCGGCGAGAAGAGATAGCGGTAGCCGAATGTCCGGGTCGCCGCCGAGTCGAGCACGGACTCGCGGTACTGCGCGCTGGTCCGGCTCTCGCGGTATCGCGGCCCGAAGGATAACGACCAGTTACCGCCGAGACGAAGACTCAGATTGCCTGCAACTTCGCGTTCCCAGCCGCCGGATTCGCTCCAGCGGTAGCTCAACTCACTGCGTACGTGGACCTTGTCACGCATGTTCGTATTCAGCCGGAACTCGAACTGGTTGGCGGACGGATTGAGGGCGACCGGCCCGCCGCGGGTGAGCCGGTCATCGACGCTCTCGAATTCGCGCATGTAGTTGATATTGCCGCCCCAGTAATTGACGAGCGAATAGTTGAAGCTGAAGTTCGAGCGACCGCCGATGCGATCCCAGCCGTAGTTCCAGTCGCCCGAGTTCCGCAGGTTGATGCGGTAGTTGCGGAAGAACGGACCGGGTTCGTTCTCGACGTACATGAGGTTGATATCGGCGCCGAGCCGGTCGACCTGCGTCTGGAAGCCGAGATCGTTGACCTCGAAGCCGGGGCTCGTCGCGGACACGTTGACATCGCCTCGCCAGTGCAGCCCTGCGTTCTTGCGAAGCCCGAGGCGGCCGGCATACCCCTCGAGCGAGGTGCGTGCGGAATCGAGGTCGAGATAATCCGCATCCGGGCGACCATAGTAGCGGGCCGACGATTCCTGTGCGTGCAGGATGGCAGCCGCGCTCCCATTCACACGGCTGTATGCCATGTAACCCTGCACTTGCCACGTGCGGTTTGCGAATTCATGCGAGACGTCGAGTCCACCGGCGTACGCGGACGATCGCAACGCATCCTCGAGTACAGAACCGGAGAGATTGCGGTTCACGGCAGTCACGATTGCGCCCGCTGTGGTCTGGCCCTGGCGCATGTTCTTTTCGGCTCTGGCCGCGAAGTAGTTGGCCATCGGCTCGACGACGTAATCGCCGAACTGGCCCTGATCATCGACGGCCCTCGCGCTTTCCTCGGACGTCAGTGCATTCACGACGCCGATGTTCCAGCCGTTCGCCGTCTGGCCGCTGAGCTTGGCTGCGCCGAGGATGGTACTGTTGTCGGGCCGGTTCGAATGGACCGTGCCGTCGGGCAGCGAGCCCTGTGGCGGGCGGCCGATCCGACGCGAGTAGAAGAGACGAAGCTCGTTGAATCGAAAGATATCGGCGCCTTCGACGAAGAACGGGCGTTTCTCGTCGAATGACGTCTCGAACGCGGACAGATTCACGACCGCCGGATCCAACTCGACCTGGCCGAAATCCGGGTTGATGGTTGCGTCGAGCGTCATGCTCGAGGTGACCCGGTACTTCAGGTCCATGCCGGCACCGCCGAAGTAGTCCGAGCCATCACGGAACGGGTTATCGGGTTCTGCATCGAGATACTCGGCGCGTGCGACGGTGTACGGCAGCAGTTCGAACCTGCGTGCGGGCTCGACCTGCTCGAGGCCCGTCAGGTGACCGTAGCGGGCAACACCGCCTCGCTCGCTCTTCGGTGTGTGTGCGAGCACGACGGATTCCCGCTTGTTCACGATGCTGCGCTCGACCTGAATGCCCCACGTCTGAAGGTCTGCCGGCTTGAAGCGAAGCTGGCTGAACGGGATCCGCATCTCGGCTGTCCAGCCTTCGTCGTCGACACTCGTGGCCGCGTCCCATACGGCGTCCCAGGACGTGTTGTTCCCACCTGGCCTTTCGCCGCCCGTACCCGGACGTAGATCCCGTTTCACACCCGACGGGTTGACGCCGAATTCGAACGCCGTGAGGTGATCGTGATAGCTGTCCAGCGAGATGCTGAACCAATCCGTGTCGAACAGGAAGGAATCGCGACGACCCAGCCGCTGCCGGACTTCACCGCTCGAATCCCACATGCGAGCGCCGACGTACAGCGCGGCGTCGTCGAACTTGAAGTAGACCTCGGTTCGCTCCGTCGCGGGCGCGCCATCGATCGGATCGGTCTGAATGAACTCCGAGACAGGTGTCGAGCCGTCCCATTCGTTCCGGTCGAGCGTGCCATCGATCCGAATTTCACCCGTCCGGTGAACGGCCCGGGCGACGGGCGCGGCGGCGTGGCCTTCGACGCGGCTGGTCGAGCCGTTCGTGGCGGCGCCGCTATCCTGGGCGCCGGCCATGGATGGGATGAGGAACGCAGCGGCGGTTGCCGCTCCGAAGAATGACAGGCGCGACCGTGCCAGAGCCCGGCCGCGCGATCGATCAGCGCTGCGCGTCATTGAAGTCCTTGCGAGTCCACACTGCTGCGCGCCACCCGATCGAGTCCGGTCACGCGCCTGATCCCCGGATCGAAGACGCGGATCGCCTGCTGAACGTTGGATGGCCTGGCCGGTCCGGCGGCCGTCCGGCGGCGCTCGATGTTAGATTCGGCGCCCCCGAAGTTCAACTTTGCGATCGAGGAGGCAGGGGATGGACCGCGACGCCGCCGGCGGGGCCGGGCCGGATACCGGGGTTCGGCCCGGCCGTGATATGACCGGCGAAGAGTTCCGGCGCTGGGGTCGCGAAGTTGTGGACCGGATCGCGGCGTACCTCGAGCAGCCGGACGCGTGGCCAGTCCTGCCGGGTGTACTGCCGGGTGAATTGGCGGCGCAACTGCCAGCCGATCCGCCGGTCGCGCCGGAATCGTTCGATCGCATCCTCGCGGACTACGACCGGTTGATTCCGGGTGCCACGACGCACTGGAATCACCCGGGGTTCTTCGGCTACTTCGCGATCTCGGGCACTGGCGCGGGAATCCTCGCGGAGGCGCTTTCCGCGGCATTGAATGTGAATGCGATGCTGTGGCGGACCGGCCCGGCGGCGACCGAACTCGAGCAGATCACCGCGGGCTGGCTGCTCCGCCTGCTAGGCCTGCCCGCCGCGTGGGACGGGACCATTCTCGATACGGCGTCAACGAGCACGTTCCACGCCCTGGCGGCGGCGCGCGAGGCAAAGCCGGAACTGGAGATACGCGAGCGGGGCCTTGCGGGCCGGCCCGATGTGCCGCGGCTCCGCGTGTACTGCTCGGAGGAAGCGCATTCGAGTGTCGACAAGGCAGTCGTCGCGCTGGGTCTCGGCCTCGAAGGCGTGTTGCGCGTTGCGACGGACCGCGATTTCCGGATGGACCCCTCCGCGCTCGAAAGGGCGATCGTCGCAGACCGTCTTGCGGGAGTCCTCCCGCTGGCGGTGGTCGCCACGGTGGGAACGACATCGACGACGGCGGTCGATCCCGTCCCCGCGATTGCGACGATCTGCCAGCGCGAAAACGTGTGGTTGCACGTCGACGCGGCCTATGCAGGGCCTGCGGCCGTGCTGGAGGAACTGCGCTGGATCCTCGATGGCTGCGAGCACGCGGATTCACTCGTCGTGAATCCGCACAAGTGGCTGTTCGTGCCAGTGGACTGTTCACTGCTCTACACAGCGAAGCCGGAGATCATGAAGCGCGCGTTCCGGCTCGTGCCTGCGTACCTCACGACAGGCGAGTCGGAAGCGGTCAAGAACCTCATGGACTCGGGTATTCCACTGGGCAGGCGATTCCGTGCATTGAAGCTGTGGTTCGTGCTGCGCTGGTTCGGCGCGTCGGGCATCGCGGCCGTGCTACGCGAGCACATCCGGCTGGCGCAATTGTTCGCGGAATGGGTGGACGCGGATCCGGCGTTCGAACGTCTTTCGGCCGTGAACTTCTCGGTCGTCAACTTCCGGCACAGGCGGGCGGACGTTGCCGAAGGCGATGCCACCGATGCGTTGAACCAGGCTCTGCTCGAGCGAATCAACGCGAGCGGTGAAGTCTTCCTGACGCACACCCGCATCCGGCATCGGCTGGCGCTGCACGCGGCGGTGGGCAACATCCGGACGACCGAGCAGCATGTCCGGCGGGCGTGGCAGATCGTGAAGGACGCGTCGCTCGCATTGTGATCGGTGGGCCGCGCCAGGAGCGCTCGGCGTCGGCCGCCCGCCGGCGCCACAGGGAAACTCTGTCAGGCGGGAAGGGGCAGGCATACTTTCGTGGCCATGATGGACGTCGTCGCATTGACTGCGGAGCTGTTGTCGATCGAATCGCCGACCGGCGGCGAAGTGAGAGTCGTCGATTTCGTTTCGCGGCATCTGGTCGCGAACGGCTGGAACGTGACCGTCCAGGAGGTCTCGCCCGGCCGCGGCAACGTGTGGGCGTCGCGTGCGGGCGGCGGCGTTACGTTGTCAACCCACCTCGACAATGTGCCGCCGTATTTCGGACCGCGGCTCGAAGGCGGCCGGCTCTACGGCCGCGGCGCCTGTGATGCGAAGGGGATCGCGGCCGCAATGATCGTGGCGGCACAGAACCTCGCGCAGGCCGGCGAGGATCGTGTCGATCTGCTGCTTGTCGTGGGTGAGGAAAAAGGCTCGGACGGTGCCCGAGCGGCAAATCGGCTCCAGCCCACCAGCCGGTTCCTGATCAACGGTGAACCGACGGGCAGCACACTCGCATCCGGAGCCAAGGGCTCACTGCGCGTTATACTGCGGACGCGCGGCCGCGAATCGCACTCCGCGTATCCGCACCTCGGCCGGTCCGCGATCGAGCCAATGCTCGAACTCCTGCCCACCGTCCGCACGCTTGAACTGCCCCGCGATGAAGTCCTTGGTGACACGACCGTCAACATTGGCACGATTCGAGGCGGGACCGAGGCGAACGTGATTCCCGGCGAATGCGAATCCGAACTGATGTTCCGCCTCGTCGGTCCGGTCGAGCCGCTCAAGAAAGTGCTCGAACGATGGGTTGACGGCCGTGCCGAGATCACGTGGGGCAGCACGATCCCGGCGCAGTTGTTTCATACGATACCGGGCTTCGCGACGGAACCCGTCGCGTACACGACGGATATTCCGCTCCTCGAGCGATGGGGTAAACCGCTCCTGTTCGGGCCGGGCTCGATTCACGTGGCGCATACGATGGACGAGCACATCGAAGTCGATGAGCTGCGCACCGCCGTGACGACCTACGAACGCCTCGTCCGCGCGCTGCTCGGATGAACGGCGAACCGCTGCGGCTCGAATGAGCGCGCGCCGCCGCGCCGCGTCTGCGAGTCGATCGGCGCTATCCGTCACGCCGGCCGAGCGGATCCCGGTAGCGGTGCTGGGCGCGACCGGCGCTGTCGGCCAGACATTCGTTCGACTCCTCGCCCGGCACCCGTGGTTCCGTCTTGCCGAAGTCGGTGCATCGGAACGTTCCGCGGGACGCGCCTACCGTGATGCGGTCCACTGGCTCGAGGGCGAGGTCCCGGAGGAGACGGCGAACCTCGTGGTTCAGCCGTGCGATCCGGCCGCCGTCCACTCGAAGATCGTGTTCTCTGCGCTTGATGCGGCCGCGGCCGGATCGATCGAGCCCGCGTTCGCATCGGCCGGCGCGTTCGTGTTCAGCAATGCAAGGAATCAGCGCATGGAGCCGGACGTCCCGCTGCTGATTCCCGAAGTCAACGCCGGACACCTGGACGTGCTGGAATCGCAGCGCCGGAGGCGCGGCTGGCCGGGTGGCATCGTGACGAATGCGAATTGTGCAGCCATCGCGGCTGCGTTGCCGCTCGCCGCGCTGCACGAAGCGTTCGGCCTCGAGCGTGTATTCGTGTTTACGATGCAGGCCGTCTCCGGCGCGGGCTATCCCGGCGTTGCATCGCTCGACATCCTCGGCAATGTAATTCCATACATCGGCGGCGAGGAACCGAAGATCGAGCAGGAACTGCCGAAGATGCTCGGCGTCGTAGAGGATGGCGCGATCCGGCCGGCCAGCTTTGTGGTGAGTGCGCACGCGAACCGCGTCGCGGTCGAGCACGGGCATACGGTCTGTCTGAGTGCAGGACTGTCGCGGCGCGCGAGCGCGGACGCCTGTATCGATGCGTTACGCGAATGGCGCGGAGGTGAGTGTGTGCTGGGTCTTCCCAGCGCACCCGCCCGATCGATGCTCGTGGTCGACGATCTCGACCGGCCGCAGGCAAGGCGCGATGTCGGGACCGGCAACGGCATGACCACCGTGGTCGGACGCGTTCGACCGGATCCCTTGCTCGATGTTCGGCTGGTCGCGCTCAGTCACAACACGGTGCGCGGGGCAGCCGGCTGCTCGTTGCTGAACGCCGAGCTGTTCGTCGCACGCGGTGGGCTCACGGCATGATTGTCCGGCGATCCGGTTGCTCGGTTCGAGGCAGCATCGTCCTGACCGGCGGCGTGCGCAGAGGGCCCGGCGTATGATCGTCGTCAAGTTCGGCGGCACGTCGGTCGGCGACGCGGACGCGATCCGACGGGCCGTCGGCATTGTGCGCGATCGCGCTGAGCGACGACCGGTTGTCGTCGTGTCGGCGCTGGCCGGCGTGACGAACACGTTGCTCACGATCGTGGAGCAGGCCGCGACCGGTCAGCTGATTGGTGCGATCCGTGGTGTCGAGAACCTGCGCGACCGGCACCTCGCCGTGGCAGCCGAACTGCTTCCGGATCACGAGTCGGCGAGCGAAGTGGCCAGTGATCTGAGCACGGCGTTCGACGAGCTGGCGAGCCTGGCCGAAGCGCTGTCCGTGCTCGGTCATGCGACGGCGCGAAGCGCCGATGTCGTCGCCGCAAAGGGCGAGATGATCTCGTCACGACTGGTCGTCGCCGTCATGCAGGCAATGGGATTGCCGGCCGAGCATGTCGACGCGACGAAAGTCATCATTACGGATGAACGATTCGGTCGTGCTGAACCACGCACGGATCGCATCGCCGAGGCCGTGCAGCGCATGATCCGGCCGCTCGTCGACCGTGCATCGGTGCCCGTCATGGGCGGCTTCATTGGCGGTACCGAGCAGGGCGTGGTCACGACACTCGGCCGTGGTGGCTCCGATCTCTCGGCCTCGCTCGTCGGCGCAGCGATGGGCGCGGAAGTCATCGAGATCTGGACGGACGTCGATGGGATGCTCACGGCTGACCCGCGCGTGGTGCCGGACGCATCGCTCATCGACCGCATCCGATTCGATGAGGCCAGTGAACTCGCCACGTTCGGCGCGAAGGTGCTGCACCCGTACACGATCGCACCGGCCGTTCGGCTCGGGATCCCCGTCTTCATCCTGAACTCGGGCAGGCCGGAAGGAACGGGAACGCTGGTCACTTACGATGCACCCGTATGTCCGGTGCGCGCGATTGCAGGCAAGACCGGCGTCACCGTGATCAAGGTCCGTTCGCCACGCATGCTCCTCGCCCACGGCTTCCTGCGCACCATCTTCGAGGTGTTCGAGCGCCATCGCACATCCGTGGACGTCGTCGCGACTTCCGAGATCAGTGTGAGCGTAACGCTCGACGATCCATCGCGGCTCGATACACTGACCGTCGATCTCTCGCATCTCGGCGATGTGTCCGTCGAGCGGAACCGCGGCATTGTCGCCGTCGTCGGTGCCGGACTGACCGATCGCAGTGAAACCATGTCGCGAGCTCTCGCCGCCATCGGCGATGTCAAGGTTCATATGCTGTCGCTCAGCGCGAGCGGCATCAACCTGACCATGCTGGTGGATGGTGAACGCGTCGCGCCCGTGATGAAGGCGCTGCACGCCGAGTTCTTCGGCGAGTCCGGCGAAGCAGTGGAGCCCGCGTCGTGAGTCACTTGCGGATCGCGCTCATCGGCAACGGCCGCATGGGTCACGCAATCCGGGCGCTCGCCCATGATGCCGGTGCGGATGTCGTCGCGGTGATTGGCTCGGCAGGAAATGAAGACGGCCGCGCCATCACGACCGAGCGTCTGGCCGCGGCCGACGTCGCCATCGAGGTCAGTGTTGCGACAGCGGCGGCAGCGAACGCCATCGCGTGCGTCGAGGCCGGCGTCCCGGTCGTCGTCGGGACAACCGGCTGGCTCGATCGCATGGCTGACGTCAGCGCAGTCGTCGAGCGCGTCAATGGCGCATTGCTGTGGGCCCCAAATTTTTCGCCGGGTGTGGTCCTCTTCACGGCCCTGGTCGAGCAGGCGGCGCGACTGTACGGACATGACGAGTCGTTCGCGGCACACATCATCGAAACGCACCACGCCGCCAAGAACGATGCACCATCGGGCACCGCGCTGGCTCTTGCGGAAACCTTCGAGAAAGGAGCGGGCCGGCGGCCCGGCATCTCGAGCGTGCGCATTGGCCACGTGCCCGGTACACACGAAATTCTGTTCGATGCTGCTTTCGAACAGGTGCGTCTGGTACACGCGGCGAGGGACCGCCGCGTCTTCGCCGCTGGCGCACTGCGCGCTGCGGCCTGGCTCGCCGGGCGACGCGGCATCTACACGATGCGCGACGTCCTCGGTCTGACAAGGGAGGATTCATGACTCCGCGGCCACTCGTTGGCTGTGGCACGGCCATGGTGACGCCGTTCACAAAGGACGGCGACATCGATGAAGCGGCACTCAGAAAGCTCGTCGAGTGGCAGCTCGCGGAAGGCGTTCACTTCATCGTCCCGTGCGGTTCAACGGGTGAAGCCGCGACCATGACGCCCGGCGAACACTCGCGCGTCGTCGAGATCACCGCCGGCGTCGTGAACGGACGCGTCCCGGTCGTCGCCGGCGCCGGCTCGAATGACACCACAAAAGCCATTGGCCTCTCGAAAGCGATGAAGGAGGCGGGCGCGACTCATCTGCTCCACGTCTCGCCGATGTACAACAAGCCGCCGCAGCGCGGCATCCTCGAGCATTTCCATCGCATTGCAGACGCCGTGGACTTGCCCATCGTGATTTACAACGTGCCGGGCCGAACCTCGAGCAACATCGAGACAAGGACAACGCTCGCACTCGCCGAGATCCCCAACATCGTCGGCGTCAAGGAAGCTTCGGGCAACCTCTCGCAGATTGCGGACATCCTGCGTGACCGGCCGTCTGGCTTTGCAGTGTTATCCGGCGATGATGCGATTACGCTGCCTATCATGCTCCTGGGCGGCGACGGCGTGATCTCGGTCGTGAGTAACGCGACGCCACGGCCAATGGCCGAACTCATCGAGGCCGCCGCTCGCGGCGATTGGGAGACTGCGCGCGCCATGCACGAACTTCTATCGCCCTGGATGGCCGCTGCCTTCGTCGAGTCGAACCCGATCCCCGTCAAGGCTGCACTCGCCATGATGGGCCGCATCGAGAACGTGCTCCGTTTACCCCTCGTCCCGCTCGCCGACCAGTACGTCGCACGTGTGCACGCCAGCCTGGAAGCCGCCGGCGCCGTGATGGCCGCATGACCACACATGCGGTGACCGCGTGCGATCATCGCTTGATCGAATCGCACTGGCGGTGCGTGGTCACGGTGATCCCATGATCGAACTCCACGAGCGGCTGGCGTCGCAGATCCGGGCTCTTCTGGCAACGCCGCCCGGCGAACCATTGCCAGCCGAGTCCAGTGAGCTGGTCCACGAAATGCTCGGTCTGCTGGAGCGCGGAGCCGTGCGCGCAGCCGCGCGTGGCCCGGATGGCACGTGGCGCGCCGTGCCATGGGTCAAGCAGGGCATCCTTCTGGCGTTTCGCGCCGGCCGCATCGCTGAACATGCGCCGCGCGGCGGCGGCGGCTTCGCTTACCTCGACAAGGACACGCTGCCGGTGCGCCTGCTCGCGCCAGGCGATGGCGTGCGCACCGTGCCGGGCGGTTCCTCGATCCGCCGCGGCGCCTTCATCGCGCCCGGGGTGGTCTGCATGCCGCCGATGTTCATCAACATCGGTGCGTGGGTCGGCGCCGGTACGATGGTCGATTCCCATGCTCTCGTCGGCTCGTGCGCGCAGATCGGCGAACGCGTTCACCTCAGCGCCGCCGCCCAGGTGGGCGGAGTCCTCGAACCCATCAATGCAGTACCTGTCGTGATCGAAAACGATGTCATCGTCGGCGGCAACTGTGGCGTCTATGAGGGCACGGTCGTTCGCGAGAAGGCCGTGCTCGGTGCTGGCGTGATCCTCACGCGCGGCACACCCGTCCACGACCTCGTCCGTGAGAAGATCTACCGCGGCAGCGTCGACACCCCTCTCGAAATCCCCGCATCCGCTGTCGTCGTTCCAGGCGCGAGGGCCGTGCGCTCGAGATGGGGCTCCGACCATGGACTGTCCCTGCACACGCCCATCATCGTGAAGTACCGCGACGTAAAAACCGACCTCGCGACGGCGCTCGAAAGCTGGCTTCGCTGATTACGCATGTTCAAGCGCACTTGCGTGCGCGCCACCTTCGATTCGAGCTTCGTCGGTGCGGTGGTTCACGGGCGTCCTGCGCGTGAGACGGTTGAGTTGAGTGCAAGAGCGGGTGCGTCGAGTAAGAAGGCACGTGGGAGAGGAGGGTGAGGACATGCCCCTACGGCGAGTGTATCGGTGTGTTTGAAGGAATTGTTGGCCGAAATCGGTCGAGCAGGCGTATCTGCCATCCCGGCAGCGGCTGGTCGTGTTTGAAGGAACTGTTGGCCCGAATGGGTTGTTTGAACGAACTGGACATGTCCACCCGGGAGTGTATCCCTGTGTCAAGGAACTCTTGAGACCCGGCTGCGTCGCCGGGTGTGATGGGACTGGCGACCGGAGCAGGTTTGCATTGAACGTAGGTTGTCGAGTGGCATCGGTTCGTCAACCCATTCGCCGGGTCACCAGAACTGCGCAATCTCGCACGGCGTCGTTCCGGGTTGGCGCGAGCCGCTATCGCACTGCCCCATCCGGCGTGCGGGATTCTCCGCATGCGACAATCCGAACCCGAAACGCCGCCCATTGAAGAACTGCTTGCCACGATTCGTGGGGCGCGATTCGCCGATGGTGTGCGCTGCCCGCGCTGCGGTTTCTCCCGTCTGCAACGCT
>JBOHRL010000075.1:0-1693 GCA_050732695.1 Longimicrobiales bacterium
GGCTTACCTCTCCTGGAATCGCGGCTTCTGGAATCGCGGCCGACGCGCCATGCGCCAGACACCGCTTCGCTTCGACAGGGCCGCGGCATCCGGCTCATCAGCCGGCGCGTACCCTGCGGCGATGCTCATGACTCTCTATCGGGTAAACGGAAACCGAGGCCCACCCGGGCCATGACGGGGATCGCGATCATGAGATCCGGGGATCGACGCTCGGCATCGAGCGCAGGGAGGTGAGATGCAGACGGAACGAATCATCGGATCTCGCCCGGCCTCCAGCCGGCGCGGTCCCGTCAGAGAATCAACGGCTCGCGGCATCGGATTCGCCCGACCGCAGTCGGCTCAGTCCGAGCACCTCGGCGCACCGCACACGGCCGGCAGCCTATCCTACGGTTCGTCCCCGCTCGGTCCATAGATCTGCGGCACGGTCGATCCCATCGGCCGCAGGTAGGTCGAGATCTGCCCGCGATGGTGCACGATATCGAAGAGGAAACTCCATGCCATGGGTGCGGCGGGCCGCTGCTTGCCGAAGAACTCGAGCGTGCCATCCCAGCGCGCGGCGGGCAGAGCCTTCCAACGCTGGGGCATTGCCGCGCTCTGGTTTTCATACGCTTCGAGCACCTCCTTCATCGTCGCCGGCATTGGCGGCGGCGCCCATTCCGACCTGCCACTCTCGAGCGCCTCGATGATCATCTTCTCCTCGCAGACGATCTGCCAGGCGATTTCCTGAGCGGTACGCGACTTCGGATCCGGCCGGTAGTCAGACCCTTCAGGAATCCGCGCGAGCACGTTCCGCGTGGTCTTCGTTTCGTCCGTCCAGAACCTGGTGAAGAGCGATTTCTCGTCCATGGGTCTCCAGAGCATCGGCTTGAATCTGAACATCGACGTGCGTTTTCCGGCTCGTCTGAATGTTGGCGTTTCGCCTACCTGCGCAGGAGACTGGGCCGGTCACGATGATCGGACGGGCAGGGCCCTTTTCGTCCGGGCGCTTTCCAGCTCAGCCTCGAGCACCCGTGTGACGGCGAGGGCATCGGCGATGCTGGTGCGCATGGTACGTTTGCCGACTGCGATCGCTTCCAGGAAGTCATGGACCTCGGCGTCATAGGCGCTCTCACGAGGAAGTTCGACGGCCTGCTCCCGGCCGTTACGAGTGAGGATCACGGCCGGTTCGCGGCCGGCGTCGAACGTGGCCGTCGCGTCGTCGAAAACGACGTGGTATGTCATGCGGAACGGTTGGTCGGACGCATCGATCCAGGCACCCTCAGCGGTCACGTCCGGCGTGTTCTCAGCGAACGTGTACGCTGTGCGGACGGCAAGCATGTCCCCCTCCGCTCGGACCGTCCTGACCTCACCGAAGCACCAGCGGACGAAGTCGGCATCGTGTATGTGGAGATCGAACAGCGCGCCGCCGGAACGGCTCGTGTCGGCGTAGAACGGAGTCCACCGGGGCGTTGCCGAGATGCGCGCGAATGCGGCGCTCCGGACGGCGCCGAACGTCCCTTCCCGCACGCGGTCGCGTAGCCACGGCCAGCCGGGCCAGTAGCGCATGCAGAGGGCAGGCGCGCACACCTTGCCCGCCGCGTCAGCCGCCCGCGCGAGTGGCTCGATGGCAGCTGACGACAGCGCGACCGGCTTCTCGACCAGAACGTGTTTGCCGGCTGCGATCGCGCGTAGCCCCAGTTCGACGTGCGTATCC
>JBOHRL010000076.1:0-48886 GCA_050732695.1 Longimicrobiales bacterium
GACTCGAACTGACGATCTACGACCCGGCCCTCGATCCTGATCGGACCAGCGCTGCGAGGCTTGCCTCGATGCTGGACAGCATCCTGGGTGCGGAGAACCGGCCACCGCTCGGGCGGTCGTAAAATCCCCCGGTCCGATTGATTCGGAACTGGTTCGGCCGTTCGTCCTGGCCTGGGCCCCGCAGGTCCTCGGGCCACCGTCCTGCTGTGTTTGAAGGAACTGTTGGCCGCTCGGGGACCGTCCTGCTGTGTTTGAAGGAACTGTTGGCCGGCTCAGGGCGCCAACAGTTCCTTCAAACACATCCACACGTTCGCGGAAGGGCAAGCCGCCGGCCGGGGGTCAGAACCCGATCGCGAGTCCCACCGAAAGAACGGGATAGAAACGGAACGGGCGGGCATCCTCTTCGAGGTTCTGCGCTTCGATCGCGAGATTGTCCATGAACTCCTGCTGGGATGCGATGGGCCCGTCGGCATTGAGCTGCACACCTGGCTCGCCGTGGAAGGCAACCCCGAGATCGAACGCGAAGCCAAGGCCCCGCCGGCCACCGAGCCGGCCGAACCCGAACCCGGCGTAGGGCGACATATCCCTGGTCTCGAAGACGCCGGACAGCGTGCCGATCTGGTCCGGCGTGTAGGTCTGGTTTCCGACTTCGATCGGACCCGTGAGCTGGCCATGCACCTCGTGATCGCCCCCGAAACGGACGAACCCACCGGACACCCGCAGTCCGCCGCCGAGCGGATACACGTCAAGCAGCGCGAGGAAGCTCGGCGATGCCAGTTCGAGCGTGTACTCGATGTCATCGAAGGTGTACGATGGTTGCCACGGCTGCGCGAAGACGCCGCCGCGTACGCCGAAGTTACGGTTCAGTCCAACGGATACTTCGGCGCCCAGGCCAAGTGTCCCGGCACGGCCAGACACAGCGATGTTCTGGCCCGCGGCTGGTGCGGCAGAGAGCACAAGAGCGGTCGTGATGAGCCAACGCATGATCGTTCCTCCCAATCGATTCGGTTCGGATGAGGACATCGTCGTCATCACCCGCTCTCGGAGTATCGGTTTGCGAGGGTTCCGACCAGTAGCGCATGACGCGGGCTGGAGGGGTCCCGGAGAGTCGGCCGCGGCCCGGCAACACGGGTCCGGGTTCGGCCACTCATCGAGCAGCGTGCCGAACAACGTCCCGAAAGAACAGGTCCGATCGCATCCCGCATCGTTCAGTCGGGCGAAACCCAGCGGCAGGCTGCCCGGAGGGCATGTGCAAGAAGGGAGACAGGTGAGATAACAACGTACTATGCAATCCAGTTGTTCGAGCATTGGGTTCGGGTACTGATCCGTGAAAGGCGCTCGGCCCGGGCTCGCTCATTCAGATTGCGGTTGTTCTCTCTGATCCAACACATCTGATCTCCGCGGGACAGGGACTCCAGCTTCAACGTCATTCTCAGACTCACCCATGCAACGAACGATTCCCGCGCCGACGAGTCGTCCTGGCCGAGGTCGATTCAAGGTCGCTCGCCGACCCGCCCGTTCGGACTCTGGCTTCGGGCGAGCGAGCATCGCGTTGACAGTGCACCACTCCGGCGTCTAACGTCGATCGTTCCATCCGCCGAACCCTACGCAGGAGCGTTCAATGCGTGAGATCCGGGCTCACCGCCTCCCCACCCTTCTGCTGGCCAGCAGCACCGTCCTTGCGCCATGGCTGGACCGGCCCATTGCCGCGCAAGCGACGGCCATCGCGGCCGAGAGTACGGCGGTCGACCGCCAGATCCCATCGCCAGAGCAGTTTTTCGGGTTCCGCATGGGCGCGGACCGGAAGCTCGCGCGCTGGGACAGGCTGGTCGAGTACTACGAGTTGCTCGGGCGCGAGAGCGACCGCGTCGAGGTCATGAACATGGGACCGACGACGATGGGCAACCCGTTCCTCGTCCTCTTCGTGTCCTCGCCCGAGAACCTCGCGAACATCGAGGAACTGCGGCGCATCAACGCCCGGCTGTCGGATCCGCGCGGCGCGACGGCCGCGGAACTCGATCAACTGGTGACCAGGGGCAAGGCTGTCGTCGTGCAGTCGTTCGGACTGCACTCGAGTGAAGTCGCAGCGAGTCAGACCGCAGCCGAGCTGATGTACGATATGGTCACGCGCGACGACGAGGACATGCAGCGCATCCTCGACAACACGGTTGCGATCATGATCCCGTGCTTCAATCCGGACGGCGAGATCATGGTAACGGACTGGTACAACGAGACGGTCGGAACCGAATACGAAGGCAATGGGCTGCCGTTCCTGTACCACAAGTACATTGGCCACGACAACAACCGTGATGCGTTCATGCAGAACACGGTCGAGTCGCAGTACGGTGGGCAGATTCTGTTCCGGGAGTGGATCCCGCAGGCCTACATCGACCATCACCAGATGGGCGCGTGGGGAGCGCGCATCTACGTCCCACCCTATGCCGAACCGATCCGGCCATCGGGTGATCCGATGGTATGGCGGGAAATGGCATGGTACGGCGCGCACATGGCATACAGGGAAGAACAGGCTGGTATGAGCGGCGTGGTCAATGCCGCGGTCTACTCGGGCTGGGGCCACTTCGGGTTCCACTGGATCACACCGTTCCACAACATTGCCGGCATGCTGACAGAATCGGCGAGCGCGCGGCTGGCGACGCCGTTGTTCCTGCATCCTGACCAGCTGCGCGGGCGGACGCGCGGCCTGCCGGAGTACGAAGAACAGACCACATTCCCGAATCCGTGGCCGGGCGGGTGGTGGCGCGTGCGAGACATCGTCGACCGCCAGAAGATTGCGGCGCTTGCCGCGCTCGACATCGCCGCGAAGAACCGTCGCATGGTACTCACCAACGCGCATCTCAAGGCGATGCGCCAGACGGAACGGGGCGGAGAAGGGAAACCTGCGGCATTCGTGATCCCGGCGGAGCAGCACGACCTTCTCACGGCGCAGAAGCTGGTGAACAAACTTCTGGCGCAGGGCATTGAAGTACAACGCGCCGCATCCGGGTTCACGCACGCCGGCCGCGTCTATGGTGAAGGCGCGTTCATCGTATCGATGGCGCAGCCCAAGATGGGTGTGATTCGTTGGTTGCTCGGGCGCACGTTCTATCCGGACAACTCGTACACGCGCGACAACGAGGGCAATCCGATCCGGCCCTACGACATGTCGACGGACAACATGGCGGAGTTCATGGGTGTGCGCGTTGATCCGATCGATGAGATGGTCGAGACGACGCTCGCCCGCGTAACGACGGATCTCTCGCCCGCCGGCACTGTCGCGGAAGGACCGTTCGGTTACTCACTCGATGGCCGCCTCAATGACAGCTTCAAGGCCGTGAATCTGTTGTTCGACGGTGACGTCGCAGTCCGCCGCGCCAATGCGCCTTCCGCGGGTGGCGTCCTGGCCGGCGATTTCCTCGTTTCGGCGTCCGCACCCGAAACCGTCGTGATGGAGGTCGCAAGGCGGACTGGCGTCGATTTCCGGCCGTTGACCAGCGACGCCCTTCGCACGAGCCAGACCGTCGATCGGTTCCGCGTCGCGATGTACCAGCGATACTACGGCGGTAACATGGACGAAGGCTGGACGCGCTGGCTGCTCGAGGACTTCGCCTTCCCATACACGACGCTGATGGACGCAGAGATCAAGGCCGGAGAGCTGAACGACAGGTACGACGTCATCATCATTCCGGCGGACGACCTTGAACGACTGGTGGGTCCATCGGCGCCGGGGGGCGGCGATGCCGGAGGCAGGGGCGGCCGTGGGGGCGCCGAGAATGAGTATCCTGAGCGCTATCGCAGCGGGCTGGGCGAGGACGGCGTGGCGGCACTCGAGGCGTTCGTCGAGAACGGTGGCACAATGGTCACGTTCGCGGAGTCCGGCGACTTCGCCATCCAGCGCTTCGGCCTGCCGGTCCGGAACATCGTGGCAGACCTTCCCTCCACGGAGTTCTGGTCGCCAGGCTCGACGTTGCGCGTGCACGTCGACAACACGAATCCACTGGCGTGGGGCATGCCCGAGGATGCACTTGCGACGTTCCTCGGCGACAACCAGGTCTACGAGGTCGTGCCGACCGACGAGAACGAACGCGTCGAACGGATTGTCACATTCATTGACCGCGACATCCTCCAGAGCGGCTGGCTGCTGGGCGAGGACGTCATCGCCAACAAGGCCGCAATGGTGGCTGTCGATCGCGGCCAGGGGCGCGTCATCCTGATCGGATTTCGCGTTCAGCATCGTGCACAGACACACGGTACGTTCAAGCTGTTGTTCAACACACTGTTTGGCAGGCGTGATCTGGCCAATACCGAGGCCGGCCCAGGACACTGAGTCAGCGAAGGTTCTGACATGATCCGTTGTTACGCAATCCGCGTCGTTGCGGCAGGCATTGCCCTCGCCAGCGGCTGCTCAGCCGGTGAAGGTCGTACCGCCCGCTGGGAGGGATCCGTCGACACGCTGGCCAGCGGCCAGATCGTCGTCCACAACACCGCCTCACCTCTCTGGTCAGCGGAGACGGCCTGGCAGGTTGTCGAAGAGCTGCGGATCGGCAGCATGGAAGGGAGTGGCCCGGCGACATTCGGTTCGATCAATACGATGGACGTCGATCCGGCCGGACGTCTCTGGATCCTCGACAGTCAGGCGCAGGAACTGCGCGTGTTCGATACGACGGGTACGCACGTTCGCACGATCGGCCGGCGCGGCGGCGGGCCCGGCGAGTTCGCCCAGGCCGTTCAGGTGCGAATGGGTCCGGATGGCAACGTCTGGGTGATGGATCCGCAGAACAATCGAATCTCGGTGTTCGATACGGCTGGCACCTACCTAGAAGGCAAGCACGCGGCTGGCGGCTTCATCATCATCCCATGGCCTGGCGGTTTCGACGATGGCGGCCGCTACTACACTCCTGTACCTCGTGAGGGCCCCGACTTTCGCATGGTCCTGGTCCGCCTTGACAGCGCGCTGACGCCGCTCGACACCCTCGAACTGCCTGACGACCCCATAACGCGCGAGTATTTCGAGCTGCGAAGCGATGACGGTTTCATCAGAGCTGGCATACCCTATCAAGGCAGGCTCGACTGGCGGCTTTCGCCGGCCGGAACGATCCTGGCGATGATGACGGATGAGTATCGCCTGTTCGAACTCGATGCGTCAGGCGACACACTGCGTACGATCACGCGCGAGTTCACACCGTTTCCGGTGACGGATGCCGACCTCGAGGAGGCGCGCGAGGATCTGAAGTGGTTCATCGACCAGGGCGGCCAGGTCGACTGGTCAAAACTGCCAGACTCGAAGCCGGCGGCCGAGACGTTCTACGTCGATGATGAAGGCAACCTGTGGGTCAGAACTGTCGGTACGCGCGAGGACGAGGGCAGGCGCGTGGACGTCTTCGATCGAGAAGGCCGCTTCCTCGGTACGATCGCACTTCCATTCGTGGTTTCCCGGAACCCTGCACCGATCTTCCGCGACGGCCTGATGTATGCCGTCACGCAAGACGAGCTCGAAGTGCCTTACGTGATTCGCGCTCGCATTGTGAAACCGTGAGTCCGGATCAGCGTGGCGTTTCCTCCGTGATACGATAGACCGCCACGCGTTGTACGTCGGTATCCGGGTCGCGGAAGAGTGAAGCAGCGCTTCCGTCCGGAAAGAACGCGGCCGGGACCTCGAAGCCTGCGAGCGAACCGAGGAACTCACCATCCTTCGAGTAGAGATCCACGCGATCGACCTCACCGGGGGTCGTGAGGGAGACACCCACCCAGATGCGGTCCTGCTGGTCCACGGCAAGATCTGCGATGCGGGGGACGGTCTCGGCGAACGTCATGGCCTGGATCTGCTGTTCGATCATCGCACTCATGTCGATGTTCATGCCCCTGATCGAAATCTGCCGTTCACGCACCTGCTGTCGGGCGTGTTCCCTTTCGGTCTCGGTCACGGGCCAGGGCGCCATGGCTCGCGCGATGATCATGCGTTGCGCGCCGTCCGTCGCAACGAGGCTCAGTTCGTAACGATCCTTGTCGCTGACGACGATGCTGCCGTCGTCGAAAGCCGCCCAGCGGAGCGTGGGTGTGAACGCGGCTCGCATTGCGATCACCATGACCTGATCGCCACCGCCGGCCTGCACCGTATTCATTTCGGGCGGCACGCTGCGCCAGACCGTCGTGCCGGCGGCACCATCGAATCCGATGCGCAGGATCGGAATCGAGTGATCGACCTCCGTCGTGTCGTCCCCGGCAGCGATGGGCGGAGCGGCGCGGCCACCGCGCGGCGGACCGACCCGCCTCCCCGCCCGGCCGGCAACTGCACCCATACGAAACGAACCACCGCCAGCCAGCCGGATAGGCGGGCTGGTCTGGATGACGAAGCCACTCGAACGGACAGCGAACGCGGGCGCGGGGAAACCGCTTACGCCGGTCAGCGTCACGACACGCGGATCGGCGCCCGACTGCGGATACCCGGTGAATCGCGTGTTCACCGGGTCCAGCACCCACACCGTGTCGGCGGCGCCGAGTCCGATGCCGAACGGCTGCTGGAGTTCGCCCGGCCCCTCGCCCTTGCGCCCGAACGTCGCGCGGTGTACACCCTCTCGATCGAACGACAACACACGACTGCCCGCGACGTCGAGCACGTAGACGTTGCCCTGCGCATCGCCTGCGAGGCCGTTATCCGGGACGCGATCGAACTGATAGACGTCCTCATCACTGAACGCCTCGCCAATGAGCGCCGTCGTGTCCGCCCTCCACGGCAGCATGCTGCCACCTTCGGCCGGATAGGTGTATCGCGGCACGCCTTCGACCGTGTCCGTCACCGCCGCAAGACCGGCCGAGCCGCCCGCTCCGCTACAGGCCGCCAGGACTGGTCCGATTCCGATCATGACGAACGCGAAAGTCGCGCGGGTACGTCTCATTGTGCCTCCGTTCGAGTCGCAGGGATCTGGAATACGACGCCATACGCCCCGGCCAGCGTTGCCCGGCCGCCCATCGCCACTCGAATTCTAGGCCAGGTCACGATACAGGGCTGCGTAAGCTGGTGCGATACGGGGCCAGGCGAGAGTCCTCGCCCGAGCGCGAGCGGCGCGGGCCATGCGTTCGCGGCGGCCAGCGGAACTCCGCAGTTCCAGAATGGCGTGAGCAAATGCGTCGGCATCCGGGCCGGCGACTCTGATGGCCTCATGGTCGGGCGCGTAGATGCGGACCGAGGGCAGATCGCTGGTCACGACGGGCAGACCGCATGCCATTCCCTCGAGTAACGCGTTGTTTGCAGTACAATCCGTGAGTGGCAGCAGCAGCACATCGGCTTGCTGGTAAAGGTCACGCAATGCGCCATCGCTGATGGTGCGATGGATACGTACGTTCCGCAGCCGTTCGAGGCCGGTCTCGCGATTCGTAACCACATCGAAGCAGATCTCGGGATGATCGGCGAGTCGCTCTGCTACGCGGCGAAGCGTCTCGAAGTCACGCAGGTAATGGCCGACCGTGATGCACGCAAACGTTTCGTCACGGGCGGGGGCAGCCGCAGGTCCGTGCGCTACGCCCTCGACGTGATCGACGCCCCCGAATGCGTCATGCCCGTTGCCGGCGCCCCCGGCAGCCGGATGGAAGAACGTGGCATCGACGCCGTGCAGGATGGTGTGCACACGGACAGCCGGAGTGAATTGCTCGAAGAATTCGCGCTGTACGGGTGAGACGACAGTGATTGCGTCGAGCCGTGCGACGTCGGACCTCCGCACCAGTCCGGCGAGCGCACTCCCCGGCTGGTGGTAGGTCGCAATGAGGCGAGGCCGGGCACGAAAGGATCGCAGCCACGGCAGGTACCGGGCCGAATGCTCACCGTCGAGGTAATGAACGAGATCGATTGAACCGTTCCTCGATTCGCGCAACACGCGCCACTCCGCGGTCGCATCGCTCAACTTGTACCAGTCCATTCCCCGGCGCTGGACGGCGCGCCGGAGCACGGCCCGCAAGATCGGGTTGGCGAACGGGAAATCGTCATCACTATCATGAGCTACGTGTTCACAAACAGTGAATTCGGCGGCATCGAGGTGTTTGAGAAACTGGTGCAGGCCGGAGTGCTCGCCCCAGTGCGGAAAATGCGTGCGGATCGTGTGCAGCCGGATCGGCGCGGCCGGATAACTCTGCGTTCGCTGTTCGCTCACACGGCACCGAGCAGCCCGGCCACGTGGCCCAGTCGGATACGGGCGAAACAATGCCTGCGGAAGGCGGCCGGACCGTCTCCGACGCGCACGAGCGCGGCAAGATCGCGTGGCGTACTCAGAAATCGCGCTGCTTCCCGGATGGCCGCGCGAGCGCGTTGTACCGGCTTGCCGCGCAGATCCTCGTCGCGCATCTGCATGATCGCGTCCGAGAGCCCCTGCGCAAAGTACCGCTCCTTGAACCACGCCATGCCAAGGCGCGCAACGGGCACATGGTGCTGCACCGCGATGCGCGGATCGTACCAGACGTCCAGCCCTGCATTCACGATCTGCTTCTGAAGGTACACATCTCCGCTCGACAGCAATCGAGCGCCAGACCGGTCGAGGCCGAACGCGAAACCGCCGAGTGCGGCGAGGATGTCGCGACGTACGGCAAGGTTGGCACCCGCGAGCCACTCCTGGCGAAGATCGGTGATCGCGTGCGCGCGATCGCTCCAGTCGAGGATGGTCAGCGACGTCAACAGCTCGTCGGCCAGCCACGCCGGCCGCGGCGCTCCCCAGATGGGATGCACCGGACCGCCAGCACAACCCGGACGGGGCTGGACCTCGGCAAATACATCGAGAATCGCCCGCAGCCAGCCCGGCCCTGCCACGGCATCGTCATCGAGAAATACGACGATCTCGCCGGCGGCCATCTCCCAGCCCGTATTGCGAGCCGCTGCCAGGCCGAGCCAGGTCTCGTGCACGTAACGGATCCGATCGCCGAAGCTTGCGGCAACACCATGTGTAGCATCGGTCGAGGCATTGTCAACAACGAGAATGTCGAACACACCGGGATCGACATCCTGATCCAGCACGCTGCGGATTGCACCGCCCAGAAGATCCGCACGATTGTGCGTACAGATGACGACCGAGGCCCGCGCTGTCATGGAGACAGCGACTTCGATGGCTCGACAGAGCCCCGCGCACTGGATGCGAGACCGGCGAGGTTCCGATTCTGCGCGCGCAGCTTGACCGCCTCGCCGATCCGCTGGCGCAGGCGCATGACCGTCTGAAGCGGATGGCGGACGGCGAAACCGATGACATCACGCAGAGTGGGTGGAGACCACACATCCGGTTCCGCTGCCGTGCGTTTGATGGCGGCCGCCGCGAGAATCGCAAGATCGAAGGCATCTCGGGCGACCAGCTCCGGGAAGCGCTCGAGCAGGGCACGTTGCGGAAGTCGTTCATCCGTTACCACGAGTGCCGCCCGCGCCACACCCGACGCGAACGCGACCGGGACCGTCACGGCGATCCAGCCATTTGCCATCACGGCATTGAACAAGTCCCAGTCCTCGAACCCATCGTCAACGCCCTCCCGGAAACCACCAACGTCAATGAAGGCTTCGGTCCGTACGACGGCGGCCGGGCCAATGTCGTTGTGCATGAACTGGTACGGGAAAGTTGGTTGGGCCGGCGCATGGAGCCGGTCACGCGACGTCCAGGTCCAGCCGCTGACTACGCCGACGGCCGGCAGATCGGACAGCAGGCGAGCGCAGGACTCGATGAAATGCGAATCGAGCGTCAGCCCGGCATCGAGGAAGGCGATGCCTTGCGCAGGCGCCCCGCTGGCGGTTCTCGCCCGGTCCAGCGCCATCGACACAGCACGGCTCCTGGCCATTGCTGCGCTGCGACCGATGGTCTCGTCATAACTGTGTAGTACACTGTCGACCCGGTGAGTCCCGGGGTCCGGACGTGCCGACAGCATGCCGGACGCCGTCATGACCGACAGCGGACGGACCCGTGCGACAATCACGGCAGCGGGTCGTTCAGACTGCGCGGCGAGACTCGCACAAGTCCGTTCGAGCCCCGCGTCATCGTCTGTGTCCAGTACGATACAGGCAATCCCGCTCGTCGTCTGTCCGATTCGCCTCACCTTGCGCTGCCAGGGACCGTATGTGACGCCAACGGTCTCGGCGGCCGCTCTTCTTTCGGCCAGCGAGGTGCCGGTGAAGTGCAGGCGCGAGCGATCGAGTGCACCGCGTTCGCGAATGCGATAACGAAACGCGAGCTGACGCTCGATGACGCGAGCATCATCACACATCGCCGAGATCGACGCGGCCGCGCTAGCGCCCATCTGCGCGAGTGTCGCGGGGCCAGTCGCCAGCGCCTCGGCAAGGGTCGCCGCGAGTGCGGCCGGTGAGACGGCGGCGGACAGCCAACCGGTGCTCCCGTGCTCGATCATCTCGGCCATCCCACCTTCTCGTGAGGCGAGAACGGGCAGACCGGAAGCCATGGCTTCGATGCAGGTGTAGGGAAAGTTCTCCCAGCGCGATGGCACGACAGCGATGCGCGCCCCTGCGAGGTGCGCGCGCACGTTGACGTGATCGGCATGTCCGTGAAAGATGAAACGCGATCGCAGCTCGCGCGGAATGCGCACGCGCAGGACATCGCGTGCGGACACGGAGCGCGTGCCCAGCACGTTCGCACCGACAAACTCGAACTGGACATCGGAACGATCGGTCGCGACCTGCACGGCGGCGTCGATCCATTCGAGTACGCCCTTGCGTCGTTCCAGCCGGCCAACGTACAGGATGGAACCGGTTCGCCAGACCTCGTCGCTGCGCGGTCGTACTTTCTGTCCGCCAGACGGTAGCGGGATCACCGTGATCGTGTCCGTGCGGAGCCCGAGACGAGTCTCGACGCGACGAGCGAGGTAATTGCTCGGACACAGCAATGCATCGGCCCAGTCCATCGAGGCTCGTTCCAGACGCGTGGACAGGAGCGTGAAGGGCGCGATCGGATCCCACTCATTGTGGCGGGCAATGAATTCGGTCGGCGAATGCAGGTGAACGATGCAGGGCGGCTGGCGGCCCGGGCCGAGGCCGAGTGCGCGACGCAGCATGAAGAAATACAACGGTGCTTCGTACTCCTGTGCCTCGATGATGTCGATGGCCTCTTCCTCGATGAGGCGTTCGGCGAGCAATCCCGCTTCCCATGCGAATGCCTGTGGCGGCAGGCTCGAGCGAAAGAGTCCGCGCGCGATCCCGGATTGCAGCTCCGGATGTGGCCGGGCACCAAGCAGTGCGTTCCAGTCATCGTACGGCACGCGGTGAATCATGAGGCGGCCATCGAGGCGAACCTCGCGAGGGATGTCGGCGCCCGCCCATCGCTGGCCGATTACGTGAACGGTCTCGCCGGCCTCGGCCAGGAGTCGCGCAACGTGCTCGACGTAACGCCCGATCCCGCCGGCGGGTGCAGGCGGATACTCCCGGCACAGGAAAAGGTGTCGCACGTGGGTTGCCTACCGGCGCCGGCGTTCGTTCGCCCCTGCCGCACCGCGTACGAGATCGGGAATCGAGTGTACGATGCGCTGAAGCAATGACGGCGAACCATCATCCTGAGCGACCCGGTTGCGCCGGTCCTCCGTCAGCATGACCAATTCGACTGCAAAGCGCGATACCATTGTTCGGTGCGCTGCCAGCATGCGTTCACGCATGACCTGATTCTGGATGGGTGTCATGGTTCGGAACAGGGAGGAGCCGCGAACCCGGTAACGCATGAGGTATTCCGGAATGGTCAGGATCGGCCGGCCGGCGGCCAGCAACCGGATGCTGAGGTCCCAGTCCTCGTAATTGTAGCGCTGTCCCTCCGCGAACCCGCCGAGTGAACGGATTTCGCTGGTTCGCATCACGCACGGCACAATGACGCTGTTCTGCTCGAGCAGCGCGGGCAGCTCCGCCTGTGCGGGATTCCAGAACCAACCGCCCGCCGGAACGCCATCACCGAAGATGAACGCCCATGCCGCAACGCCGCCAAGGCCGGGGTGCCGTTCGAGCAGCGGTACTGCGAGCCGGTGGAACGACGGCTCGAGAAGATCGTCACCGTCGAGAAACGATACGAACTCGCCCGCCGCATCGGCGAGGCCTCGATTCCTTGCTGCGGCGAGGCCGCGATTCTCCTGTCGTACGATGCGGAGCGGCAACCCGCGCGACCCTGCCTCACGGTCGAGCAATGCGAGGCTGCGCGCCGTTACCTCGTCAGACGAGCCATCGTCGATGACGAGAATCTCCTCGGGCACCCGCTCTGCCGCCCACACACTCCGCACGGCTTCCGCGACGAGTTCGCCAAGCTCGTAACACGTTATGACCAGCGATAACGTTGCCCGGCCCGTCGGCTCGACAGAATCCGGCGCCACATCCCGGCCGGACGTCGGACCGGCGATTCCGCGCGAGGAAGGCCGCATGGGCGTGGGCTCGGCCTCGCTCGCGTCCTGTGCAATCGCCGCCAGCGATCGGGTCCGGTCGAGCGTGAGCCGCAGGACATCGTCGACAGGCGGAACGGGCAGGGTCCCGTCGATCGCGCCAACGAGAAGGTCGGCCACTGCCTCGAGTTGCCTTCCACGCGACGGGTCGCGATAGCTCGCAACAACGGCAGCACACGTCTCGCGCCGAACCGCGTCGAGCCAGTCTTCGCCCCGATCGAGAATGTGCCTCAGAGCTGCCGCAAGCGATGCCGGTTCCGGCTCCGCACCCAGTGTCGCAGCTGCCGGAAGCACCGCGAATGGACAAAGACCTTCGGCCGCGGCTGGCGAGAGGAGCACGGCCGAGCCGCGCGCCAGCTCGCTTGCCACGTCGGGCAGATACTCGAAATGCGATGCATGGATACGCAATGGCAGTCCAGCGACCGGCATTCGCTCAGCGCTCCATGTCCATCGGCCTCGTTTCATCAGGTCGCGAACATGACCGCGCGATGACCAGTAGTCACGGAACGTGCGCGGGTGCATCGGCGCAAAGACGCAATCAGGGCCGCTGCTCGCGAGCGCCGGTACAGCCTGGTCATGTGAAAGCATTGTGGCGGCATCGAGCATCGCCAACACGCCGGCCGCTGCCTGAAGCGGTTCATGCATGAATGTCTGAACCGGGCCGTGCAATGGTGCACCGATCGCGGCATCGACGGCGGCGATCACGGCATCGTCGGCGCGGCGCGGCGCAAGGACAACACACGCCGTGTTCAGGCGCCCAGCCAGAGCCGTGTCCAGACCTCTCGGCCCGAACGCGATCACACCATCAGCCAGCCCGAGCGATACATCTTCCATCTGGCGGCGAACCACGCTTTCTTGCGACCATTCGCCCTCCTGGTTTGCGCGCTGCCGCCGCACGGATGCATCCGTGACCGCGAGCAGGAAAGGCACATCGAGGTTGCGATGCAGGTCGCACGCACGCCCGAGCTGCGAGGCATAGCCCAGACCACCCCACACGGGAACCAGCACTGCCGCAAAGGGATCGGACTCGGCCAGATCGATCAGAACGTTGCGCAGACAAACGGACAACCAGAAGAACGGATCGTGACCGGCAATCAGGCCGTGCGAGCGCGGGCCGGGTCCTCGATCTTCGAGACGTTCGCCGTGCTCGGGATCACGCACGGGCACGGGTCGCCGGACAAACGACGTCTGCCACTCTGGAATTGCGACCGGCATGATGTACGGCGGCGATGGGCGCGTGACTGGCCGCGTCGTCCTCCACGTGAAGGGTGAGCCTCGCCGCCGTTCGTATCTGTACCAGTCGTCCCAGACCAGAAACGTGACGCGGCATTGTGCGAGGCGAGCAAGCTCGGGCCACGGCAGGCCGAGACCGCTCGCCTCGGCGCGTTTCGCAGGTTCGTCGGTCAGAAACTCGAGCTGGCCATCGAACGCTTCGACGACCACGACGTGCCGCCGCATGAGGGATGGTTTGACCGTCGCGCTCTGCGAGGTCACGGCGTCCTGTCGGGGTTCTGAATCGGCCGCCATAACCTGCGATCGTAGGGCGCCGGAAATCCCGCGAGTTCCGTCGCGACGAGGGCCGTACTCGTCGCGATCACGAGCGCTGCGCAAAGGCGGAGCACCGGATGGACCTCGCCGGAAGCAAGCGTGCCGATGATCCAGGCCACGCCCGTAAGCAGAGCAAGCCCGGCGTGATACAGGATGAACGGCTCGAAACGATGCTCGTGCCTTGTCTTCCACGTGAGCGCATAGGCGGGTGCCCGCTTCAGTATCACGTCGAACAGCGCGGCCAGCAGCCATGGCCATTTCGCGTACTCGAGGAGTGCGGACCGCCAGTGCAGCCCGCGCTCATTCGGCCAGTCGATGTAGAAACGTTGCCTGTACAGCTCGGCGACCTGGAGCGTACCGAACAGAAGCAATGTCGGAACGAGAAGTTCGACGCGAAAGATGTGCGTCTCTCCAAGCATCAGCATCCACACGAGAATGAGAACGGCAACGGTGCCGACAATACTCCGATGCATGAAATTGATGCCGTGCAGGAAGCTCATGATGCGCGAACCCGGCGGCAGGTGCCCGGAATGCGGCTCGCGGCGGCGCACCTTGATGTCCAGTACGGACCTCGCCCAGCGTCGTTGCTGCGTCAGGTAGCCGCGCCAGCTCACGGGTGTGAGACCGCGGGCGAGAATGCGCGGAACGTACACGCCTTCCCAACCGCCTTCACGGTAGTGCAGAGTGAGCAGAAGGTCATCGGCATCATGCGCGGCGAATCCGCCGATTTCGCGTAGCGCACGCATTCGGTGCACGTTGTGGCAGCCTACGAGAATCGGGTATCCCAACCCGTAACTGGCCATCTGCACGGCCGAATAATACGCGTACGTCTCCTCGGCCGCGCCCTGCGCAATGAAGCTGGCGCCCTGATTGTAGTATGCCTGCGCAGCCTGCACGTAGCCGATGCGTGTGTCACTGAGGTAGCCGATCGTCCCGTGCAGGAACGATGGGTGCGGCACATGGTCGGGATCGAACGCTGCCAGCACATCGTAACGGTGGTAACCTTTTGCGTCGAGCCATGCGTTGTAGTTGCCGTGTTTCGAGGCGCGCTTGAATGAGCCGCTGTCCGTCTGGTATGCCTCGATGCCCAGCCGGCTGAAGTGGCGAACGCCGAGACGGTCGCACAATGCCTTGACGTCCGGGTCATCGGATTCGTCGAGCAGCCAGGTATCGTGCGGATAGGTGAGATCGACCAGTGCCTCGAGCGAATGCTCGAGCATGTCACGCGGTTCGGCACCGGCCACGTACGTCGTAACGACCGCGACGCGCAGGCCGGGCTCGGGCGCCATCGCCCTGGGCCGCCGCATCGGCAGCAGCAGATACCAGCGGCCCTGCTGGTTGATGAGAACGAGTGCGAGCAGACTTGTGACAATCAGGAAGAGCGCCGGATTCTCCGCGAAGCCGCCGTTGATGGACCAGGTGACGAAGAAATTGACGATGGCTGCAAGACTGGCCACACTCAGAATGAAGAAGAGCACGAAGTCGATCGGTCGGAGTACGCGCTCGTTACGCACGCGTGTCGCCGTGCGCCGGCCTTCGGCTGCATGGCTTCCGGCGTCAACGCCTGCGGCCGGTGCACTCCGTGCGCGCTCGTGCACCGGCTCAGACATGGTGCTCCGCGGCGAAGGTGTATGCCTCGAGCACCGGTCGGGCTTCACCGGAGTCCGCAATCCGGCCACGTTCGAGCCATACGGCGCGGTCACACAGCTCGAGGATCAGGTTCGTGTCGTGCGAACACAGGACCATGGTGCAGCCGTGCGCTCGCATCTCGGCGATGCGCCGTGTGCACTTGTGTTGAAACGCGACATCGCCCACGGCCAGGACTTCGTCCACGAGCAGAATGGCCGGGTCGCCAAGTGCCGCGACGGCGAAAGCCAGTCGCATGCGCATACCCGTGCTGTACGTACGCAGCGGGTTATCGATGGACGCCTCGAGTTCGGCAAAGGAGACGATCTCGTCGAAACGGCGAACGACGCCGGCGTGACTCATACCCATGATGACGGCACTGACAATGACGTTTTCCCTGCCGGTCAGGTCGGGGTGGAAGCCGGCGCCGAGATCGAGCAGGGCGCTGATCCTGCCCTGCACGTCGATCGTGCCCGTGTCGGGCCGCCCGACCTTCGCAATGAGACGCAGCAACGTCGACTTGCCGGCACCATTGGCACCGATGAGGCCGAGACTGCTCCCCGATTCGACGTCGAAATCGATATCACGGAGTGCCCAGAATGTGTGCGCGGGCTCGAGCCGCCCGAAGCCGCGGGTCAGCGCTTCATGCAGCGTCTGCGGCCGGTGCGCGTGCGGGATGCGGAAGCGCTTGCCGACTCCGCGGAGTGAGATCGCCGGCATCATAGCTCGTCCACGAAACCATGCGACGTGTGCTTGAACAGCCGGTAGCCGAGCACCAGAACGACCATGCTGGCGATTGCGACCGCGAATAGCCCGGCCGGCGCCGGCCATGTCCCCCCCAGAAGGATTGCCCGGTACGCCTCGATCATTGGAACCATCGGATTCAGGCCGTACACAACTGCGAAGCGAGCGGGGACCTGGTTCACGGAATAGAAGATCGGAGTCACATAGAAGCCCAGCATGAGCGCGATGCCGAGCAGGTGCTTGGTGTCGCGGAATGTTACATGGAGAGTTGCAACGAAATAGGCGATACTCAGAATGAACAGGAACTGGATCGCAATGAGCACGGGCAGGAATGCGACTGCCGGAGTCAAGCGGATGCCCGCCGCCCACAGGAACACCGCCAGGATCGGTAATGCCAGCAGGAAATGGATCAGATTGGCAGCCACAGTGATCACGGGCAGGATCGCAACCGGAAAATTCGGCTGGCGGACCAGTTCGCGATGGTCGACAATGGCGCCCGTCGCCTGATCGAGCGACGTGTGGAGCCAGCTCCAGACAAGAATGCCGATGAACAGAAATGATCCATAGTCGGGAATGCCCAATGGCAGAATCGCAGTGAACACGAGATTCAGGACGAGCAGCTGCGTCAGAGGCGTGACCAGGGACCACGCGATGCCGAGGACTGATCGCTTGTAGCGCAGCTTCAGGTCACGGCCGACCAGCACGGTCACGAGGTCACGCACGGACCGGGCCGGGGTTCGCGCCTCCAGGTCTGCCTCCTCGATGAACGGCCGTTCTTCCGGCACGGAGATTTCCATGATCGGCCATACAGTGCATCTTTGCGCCGCGCTGCGCGAGGCAGGACAGGCCCGTCGCGCGCGAGCCGGCGAATGGCAAACGAGGGGCCACCGAACGTGACGGACCCGGACAGGACAGCGAGCGACGGGGATCGGAGCCCGGTCCGGCCGGGACGCCTTCCCACGCCAGCCGGCTTTCTCTCGAAAGCCGCCCCGGTGCCCACCGCTCGCGACCAGTCGCGCCGCCGCCTTGGCATCGCAATGGTGAGCGCTCTGCTAGCGATTCACGTCTCGCTCGCCTGGGTGTCCCGACCGCCCGGCATCCTGCTGGGCCAGGACGATGTCGAGTACATCGTTCTCGCTCAGTCCCTGCGCGAGGGAAGCTATCGCGACAGCTTCACCATCGACTCGCCCGTACACGGACAGTATCCCCCCGGCTATCCCGCGCTCCTCGCGCTGTGGGGCCGTCCGTTCGGCGATCGGTATGACCCGCTCGTTGCGCTGAGCGTTGTGTTTTCGGCGGCAACCGTGCTGCTCGCATTCGCTGCCGGCCGGCGAGTCATAGGCATGCCCGGCGCGCTCATCGCCGCCGCGGTACTGGCCGTCAATCCCGCCATGATCGAGATGGCCGGCCGGATCCGCTCGGAGCCGGCATTCACATTCACGTCGCTGGCTGCGCTGTATGCCCTGCTTCGTGTCAGTGACGCCGCGCATGGCCCCGGAATCCGGCGATGGCTCGCCTTGGCCGGCGGGCTCGCCATCGCCTCCCTGTCCATTCGCATCATCGGCATTTCCCTGCTCGCTGCTGTCGGCCTGTGCTGGCTCATCGAGCGGCGCTGGCGCGCTCTCGCGACGATCTCGGCGATCAGTGCAGCGCCCCTCGTGGCGTGGTTGCTCTGGACGTTCCACGCATCCGGCCGGTTCGCGGGCAGCTCCTATGTCGCAGAATCGCGGCTGCTCCTGACCGGCGGAGCATGGCGGCCGGCATTGCCCGCACGCGCGTTCGACAGCCTGCGGGACTACGTTACTCGCGCGATACCGTACCATCTCGGCGTTCCAACCATCGCGGGCACACCGCTTGATAATATTCTGGTATTCTGTCTGCTCGCAGTCCTTTCCATAGCAGGCCTCGTGGCTCTGCGCAAACGTTGGCCTGGAGCATTGCTTTACCTCGGCCTGTACGGGACGGTGCTCCTCCTGTGGCTCTGGGCCGTCGACCGGTTCGTCATTCCGATCGTTCCGCTGCTGGTCCTTGTCCTTTTCGCAGGCGCTCTCAGCATCGCATCAAGGGCGCGACCTTCGATGCGCGTCATTGCCGTTGTCCCGGTAGCGATCCTGTTGATCGCCGGGTCGCTTGCCCGCGTGCTCCCTGCTGCCCTCGTTGGGATCAGATGCGATCGGTCCGGCCATCTGCCATGGCGGGAATGTGTGACGCCTGCCCAGGCGGACTACCTCGACGCGATCGCCTGGATCGGCGAAAGGACACCTTCCGATGCGATCCTCCTCGCCGGCAAACCTGGCGCCGTGTTCTGGTACACGGGCAGGCGTTCCGTTTCCTTTCCCGAGAGCCTGTCGAAGGACACGGCATCCTTCGTGCCGTTCCTCCGTTCGAAGGGCGCTACGCACGTGCTGCTTGGCGACGTCGCATTCGATCCGGAAACGCGCTTGCTGCAACGCGTCGTTGCGAGTTGTTCACAGTTGCGAGTCGAAGCAGCATTCGCGAAAGCCATGGTGTTCGCGGTCCGGCCGATGGGTGAGACTCCGTCTCTGGCCGCGTGCGAAATCATCGGTCGGTTCACGGGCGAGGCGGCGTCCGGCCGTGATGGACGATCGGACCGACGCTCGAGTTCGTGAAACTGCCGGGGCCGAGCGAATTCCTCGTTGCCGGTGCCATGTCGTATCTTGACGGCCGGCTTGCCCCCGGAGGATGGTGATCCGGAGGGCACAAACGACCGAGTGGGGAAAGGGATTCGATGAGTTCGAACGGAGCCGGGCGACGGAACGCAGGGCCGCTCGTGGTCCTGGGTCTCGATGCGTTTGAAGTGGACTGGCTGCACCGGTGGTCGGGCGAGGCGAGGTTGCCGTACCTGACTTCGCTGATGAAGAAGGGCGTGTTCGGGCGGGTCCGGTCATCGGCCTTCGCGGATGCGCCATGGCCATCCCTTGTCTCGGGTGTTTCGCCGGGTGAGCACGGCTTCTACACGCACCTACAGATGCAACGCGGCTCCTATCGTGTGGAACGCATCGATGCGCGCCATTGCCGAAGGCTCCCGTTCTGGCACCGCCTGCGGGACAGCGATCTTCGTATTGCCGTGTTCGACGTGCCGAAGACGTTTCCGCTGGAAGGCGTTCCCGGCATCCAGGTCTGCGGCTGGGGCGAGCACTATCCGCTGCTGCGCAAACCGGAATCGATCCCGGTCGAGGTCGCGCGCGACCTCGAGACGAAGTTCGGGGCGTACCCACACCCCGATGAAGTGACGGTCGCCACGCGCAGCTACGAAGAAACGTGCGCGCGGATCTTCCTCGAGAACGTTGACCGCAAGGCTGCCGCGGTCGAGCATCTGCTCGGTTTCGGCGAGTGGGATTTCCTGTTCGCCGTCTTTGCGGAGGTCCACTATGCGGAGCATCAGTTCCTGCACCTCACGGACGAAGGGCACTGGGCGCACGAACGCGACGCTCCGGTTGCATTGCGGGAGGCCCTACCGGCCACTGCGACCAGGCTGGATGCAGCGCTCGCGAGAATCCATGGACGACTGGCGAGCGATGCGAATCTGGTGCTGCTCAGTGTTCATGGCATCGAGCCGAACTACTCGGCCAACGCGATGGTCCCGTCGTTCCTCGAACGGCTCGGAGTTCTGGTACCGGTGGCAAGGGAGGCGCCGTCCAATCTGATCGGGTCCGTACTGTCGAGGACACGCCAGATGCGCGAGCGGATTCCTCGCCCTGTTCGCGATTTCATCAACAGCCGGCTGCCGGACCGGATTCACGATCGCGCCATGGCGAGCGAATTCGAGGGTTCGGTGGACTGGCGGCGCACGCAGGCGTTCCTGCTGCCGAGTGACGATTTCCAGGCGTTCATCAGTCTGAACCTCGTCGGCCGCGAACCGGACGGGATCGTGCAACCGGGCAGCGAAGCGGAGGCGGTGTTCGGCCGGTTGCGGGCCGAGTTCCTGCGCATCGTCAACGTGGACACGGGCCGACCGGCAGTCGACGACGTGCAGTGGATTCCCAGCCTGTATGCGGGTGCCTCGGCGTACGAACTCCCTGACATCGTCGTGCACTGGTCGCGCGATGTTCCGATCAAACGTGCAATGCATCCGGAGTATGGGACGTTCGACCTGACGGGCCACGTCCTGCGCAAATCACAGCACACGCCGCACGGATTCTTCATCGGGCTGGGCCCGGCGTTCGTCGAGCGGACCGTGGTGCCGGAGATCGAAACGACCGATATCGCGCCAACGTTGCGGCACCTGCTCGGCGAGGAACCGGATGCGGACATGGAGGGTCAGGTTCGCTACGATCTCCTGAGCGCGGAGTTCCGCACACCGGCGCTGCGCGACCGTTCACGCTCTGAACAGCCGACGGAAGCCGGTCACACTTGACCGTACTCGTCACCGGCGCGAACGGCTTTGTCGGGAACCATCTCGTCGGGCGGTTGCACGCCGATGGCGTGTCTGTCCGTGCACTCGTCCGGAAGCACAGCAACGCAGGCCCTCTCGACGCTCTCGGCGTCGACCACGCGACCGCCGATCTGGACGACAACAGATCGCTCGGACTCGCCGTGGCCGGATGCGACGTCGTATATCATCTCGCTGCCGCGCACGGCCCAACGGCTACCGCGGACGCGTGCGAGTCCGTGAATGTCCGCGGCACAGCCCGCCTCGCGCAGGCAGCAGCACATGCGGGAGTGTCCCGCTTCGTCTACGCCAGCACGCGTGGCGTCCACGGTATTGTCCGCGGAGGCACGATCGACGAACGGACGCCCACGGCGCCCGATACGTTCTACCGCGCGAGCAAGCTGCGCGGGGAACAGGAGCTGACTCGCGTGGCTGCGGCGACCGGCATGGACTTCGTCATCGTTCGCCTGCCAAGCATGATCGGTCCCGGCGCGATAAGTTGGCTCGGCCTGGTCCGCGCCGTCTCCACGGGACGGTTCCGCATGATCGGCACAGGAACGAATCGCCAGCACCCATGTCCGATCGATGATGCCGTGCAGGCTCTCGCTCTTGTCAGGACCGCGGACTCGGCAAGCGGCGAGACGTTTGTCGTGGGTGGCGCCGAGACCGTGTCAACACGCGAGTTCCTCATATGCATCGCGGATACGATCGGTGTTGCGTTGTTGCGTGGGCATATTCCGGCCGCGCCGTACGTTGCGCTGCGCATGGTACAGGCTGCGGCCGCTCGTTCACGCGGCCAGCTTCCGCCTCCCGCCCGTAACGAGTTCTTCCTGATGAATTATCGTATCGACGATACGAAAGCTCGGCGCGCGCTGGGCTATGAGCCGGCGCACGCACTGACGGACGCAGTGCGGGAGATGCTTGCCTGGTATCGTATGAACGGCCACCTCTGACTGGCCTGCCTTCGCCGCATGCGCATCCTGCTGGTGAACGACTACGGGACCGAGACCGGCGGCGCGGAGGTCCAGTTGCTGCTCCTGCGCCGGTGCCTCCGTGAGCGAGGGCATGATGCGCGGCTTTTCACTTCGCGTGCCCGCCCCCGCAGTGCTCCACTGCAATCCGATGATACCTGCTTCGGTACCGTGAGCACGGCGCGAACGCCGCTTCAGGTCTCGAATCCATGGGCAGGCGCCGCCTTGCGCAAGGTCATTGCTGCGTTCAAGCCCGACGTCGTTCACGTGGGCCTGTTCCTCACGCAACTCTCACCGTCGATCCTACCTGCACTGCGCGACGTGCCGGCGCTGTATCACGTCCACTGGTACCGTGCCGTGTGTCCGCTGGGCACCAAGCGGCTGCCCGACGGCCGGGACTGCACTCAACCGTGGGGCGTAGCATGCCTGCGCAACCGGTGCCTCCGCCCGCAGGCATGGGTGCCGCTCATGGTGCAGCGCAGGATGTGGCATGCCCGCCGCAACGTGTTCGATCGGTACATCGCTTGCAGTCAGGCTGTCCGCGCCCGGCTGACCGAGGCCGGGTTTGCCGATGTGGCGGTCGTCTGGAACGGCGTCGCTGCGCGACCAGCCCGGCCACCGCTGCGAGAGCCGCCGACTGCTGCTTTCGCCGGTCGGCTCGTCCCCGAGAAGGGCGCTCTCGTGCTCGTCGATGCCTTCGCCCGGGTGGCTCCCGAGTTGCCCGGGTGCCGGTTGATCCTGGCTGGCGATGGGCCTGAACGGCCGGCCATTGAACGGCGCATCCGAAGCCATGGGCTGGCCGATCAGGTTCTCTGCACCGGCTGGCTGCAACCGGCGGATCTCGAGGCAATGCTTCAGGAGGCGTGGGTCCAGGTCAGTCCTTCGCTCTGGGCCGAGCCATTCGGGTTGACCATCGCAGAAGGGATGATGCGAGGCACGGCCGCGATCGCCTTCGCGCGCGGCGGCCCTGCCGAACTCGTCCAGCACGAACGGACGGGGCTGCTGGTCGAGCCAGGTTCGGTGGACGCGCTCGCGCATGCTCTCCGTTCATTGCTCGGTGATCGAGAACGAGCGGAGCGTATGGGCACCGATGCCCGGTTGTTTGCACGCGAACAGTTCACGGAGACGATCTTCACCGATCGCATGATCGAGAACTACACGGCGCTGATGCCTGCATGAGCGACGACGGCGGACCGTTGGTTCCATTGGCAAGTCGCACCGCGACCCTCGATCCCGCGCTCGAACGCCGGCTGCCGAACGTGATCATTGTCGGCGTCATGAAGTGTGGAACGACCAGTCTCCACTATTATCTCGGTTTACACCCACAGATCTCGATGTCGCGTGAGAAGGAGATTGAATTCTTCATCGAGGAGCGCAACTGGAGCCGAGGTCCGGCATGGTACGCCGCCCAGTTCGATGCCAGCGCGGACGTTCGTGGCGAGGCCTCGCCGAATTACGCGGCTGCGCGCCGGTTTCCCGGGGTCCCCGCGCGCATGCATGCGATTGTGCCGGCTGTGAAGATCATCTTCATGGTGCGCGATCCGATCGAACGTTTGATCTCGCACTGGGTCCACAACTTCTCGCATGGCCGCGAGCAACGGGAACTCGCAGACATCCTTCACGATGACCGCTATCTCGAGCGTAGCATGTACGCGACGCAGTTGCGCCCGTACCTCGACGTGTTCCCGCGCGAGCAGATTCTGATTCTCGAGATGGAAGAGCTGGGTGCCCGGCGAGTGGACACGTTGCGGCATGTATTCCGGTACCTGGGCGTGGACGCCAGCTTCGACAGTTCGCGGTTCCGCCTCGAGCGGCATCGTACGGAAAGGAAGCGTCGTAAGAACCGGGCAGGCAGGTGGCTTGCGTCGACGAGATTCGCGCAATGGGTCGAATCCATGCCGCAGTCTGTTCGCTGGCCGGCCCGCGATCTGATGTACCTGCTCTTCTCACGCAGGATGGCGCGACCGAGCATTGCCGCGCGGGATCGTGCCATACTCATCGAACGACTGACGCCCGATATGACGGAGTTTCGCGAGTTGACGGGTCGTCGTTTCAGCGGCTGGAGTTTCTGAATGCGTCGCACGGCGGATCACGATGCGGTCGCGATCGGCGTTGTCGGCGCCGGGCGCATCGCAGAGCGTGTCCATTTCAATATCCTGTCACGCCTCGGCGGTGTCCGTGTGGTCGCGGTTGCCGAGCCATCCGCCGCGCGCGCCGCCGTGATCGCAAAACACTTTCCGTCCGCAGACTCGGTGCCCGATGCCAGGATGCTGCTGGCGAGATTCGCGATTGATGCCCTCGTGGTATGCTCGCCACCTGTATCGCATGCAGAGACCGCGCGAATGGCGCTTGAAGCCGGGATCCACGTATACGTCGAAAAGCCGGTGGCCGTGACAAGCGAGGCCGCGCGCGAGCTGGTTGCGCTGGCGCAGGCCAGTGGTTGTGTCGCGATGGCAGGGTTCAACTACCGCCGACACCCGCTCCTCGAGCGGTTGCGGCTCGAGGTGCGCAGCGGCCGCATCGGGCAACCGATTCTGATGCGTTCGGCCTTCGCCGCCGCTCATTCGAGCGCGGCGGAATGGCAGGCATCGCCTGTGACTGGTGGCGGTGCGCTCCTCGAACTCGGCTCACACCACTTCGACCTCGCCCGCTTCCTGTTCGATGCTGAAGCAGTCGATGTCTCGGCTCGCGTCTGGGCACGGCATCAGGAGGGAGACACGGCCACCGTCGAGTTCCGTTTGGCCAGTGGCGTAAGCGGCCAGTCCGTGTTCGCCATCGGCGCGACCGACGAAGACCGCATCGATATCCTTGGCGAAAGCGGGATCGCCCGTTTTGATCGTATGCGCGGCGATCTGTCGTTCGAAGCACAGCGATTCGCATACGGCCGGCGGCACGCGCTAGCCCGCGAGTTCCAGACCGTGGGCAGATCGCTGCACCGGGTTTCGAAACCGCTGGGTGAACCGTCGTATCAGCGATCGCTTGCGGCCTTTGTCGATGCAGTGCGGACGCGTAAGCCGGCGCGACCGGATCTACGCGACGGACTGCGCAGCCTCGAGTGGATCGAGGCGGCCGTACGATCCGCAACGACTGGAATGCGTGCCGAAGTGAGCACGATCGATGCACCGGCGGGTCGTGATGCCTGAGAGTGGGTCAGCGCCGGCGGGCGGACGGGGCGCGCGCGTCGTCACGTTCCCTGCTCGTACCATCCCCGAACGTTCCGAGGATGGAGGCGATTCAATCCTGTTTTCGGTCATCATCCCCACACACGACCGCCCCGCCGGCCTCGCCCGCTGCCTCGACGCATTGATCGCGCAGGAGTTCGACAGGGCAACTTTCGAGATTGTGGTCGTGGACGATGGGGGTAAGCGCGGTCCGCGCGAAATCATTGCTGCGCGCGACTCGCTTGTCGCAATCACACTGCTCACGCAAGCGAACGCCGGGCCGGCCGCTGCACGCAATGCCGGAGCCCGTGTCGCGCGCGGGCGTTTTCTCGCGTTCACGGACGATGACTGCGCGCCTTCCCCCGGTTGGCTCAGTGTCCTTGCCCGTGTATTCGAGAAGTCGCCGGAGTCGATGTTTGGCGGACTGACCCGCAATTGCGTTGATCGGAACGCCTACGCCGATGTCAGCCAGGCACTGGTTTCCTACCTCTACGAGTACTACAACGACGACGGGGATGTGCGATTCCTGACGTCGAATAACATGGCCATGCCGGCGGACCGCTTTCGCGCCCTCGGTGGTTTCTCCGCGCGGTTTCCACGTGCGGCCGCCGAGGATCGCGATCTCTGTGAACGCTGGTTGCGCGCTGGACACCTGATGAGTTACGCCCCTGACGCGATCGTCGACCACCACCATACGCTCACGTTACGCTCGTTCTGGCGGCAGCACTTCAATTACGGTCGCGGCGCACACGGATTCCATGTCGCACGTGCTACCCGTGGCTACGGGCGCCTTCGCATCGAACCACTCCGTTTCTACGTTGGGCTCGTGGGCCACCCGATCACGCGTAACCGTTCTCTCCGAGGCGTGCAACACGCTGCCCTCATGGCGCTCACTCAAATTGCCAATGCCGCCGGGTTCTTCTACGAGGCGCTCGTGTGGCGCGGGACCGATCGACGGTCTTGAGCCGGAAAAACGTGCTGCCCGGCCTCGAGATTCGGGAGCGCGGACTCGCCGACCACGGGGCCGTAAACACGGATAACCGGAGGGGGCGGCGGTTCGGTCGCATCCTCGATCCGCACGCGGATTCGCCGCACCGAGACCGTGATCCGCACGCGGATTCGCCGCATCGAGACCGTGATCCGCAACCGGATTCGCCGCACCGAGACCGTCGCGTTTGTGATCTGACCGCGCTATTCGCGGCAAAGTCACGACGGGCCGCCGTCAAGATCGCCGCGTTTGTGATCTGACCGCGCTATTCGCGGCAAAGTCACCACGGACCGCCGTCGAGGCCTGAAAAGACCTCTCCCACCGGAGCCCTCGAGCGCGGCGGCGGCCCCTCGGGCCGGAAGCCTGATTCACGACGAGGCCTCCGCTTCTGCCCGTGATGCCTGGCGCAACCGATCGACGATCGGGCTCAGCGCTTCGTACCGGCCCGGCTGAATCGCCATGTCGACGAGTGCGGATTGACGGATGAATCCCGGATCGATGGCGGGGCCTGCGTCTGGCATTCGAGCGCGCGCCGCTGCCAACTCGAGCAGTGCGTCGCTCGACAGCGCCACCTCGCTGCAACGGAATGATGCGATCCGGCGTGTAACGGGGGCATCGACATGGCACGGTGACCATGCCTGATCACGCAACAATCGCAATTCGAAAGGCCGGATGGCCGCGAGCTGGGTCCATGGCGCCCGACTGGCCACAACCCGTAACAATGAGAAACAACACGCACCCGATGGCGTGCGCGCGGTGCGCGTAAAGGCGGGCACGAGACGGTGTCAGCCAGCCGCGTACGTGGATCTGAGCGGGCGGGCGCACCAGCGCGAACCCGGTTTCAGGTTCGCGGCCGGCCCGCGCCGATCTCGTAGCCCTGCGGTGGTTCAGCGCCGAGCAGATGCTTCACGAAGTAGTCCCAGCGCCGCCGCATCATGTACGGCTCATTGCCGAAGCCGTGGCGGCGGTTCGTCATGAGGATCAGATCGAAGTCTTTGTTGTGTTCGATCAGCTTGTCGACGAGGACCAGTGTGTTATAGGGTGGCACATTGTCGTCCATTGTGCCATGTGCGATGAGCAGTTTGCCTTTCAGGTTATCGGCCAGCAACTGATTCGCCTGGTTGTCGTAATTGGTGGTCCCATCCGGCCGCTGCTCGAGCAGGCCCTGGTAGCGTTCGCCCCAGTCGTCTTCGTAATTGCGGTTGTCATGGTTGCCTGCCTGAGAGACAGCGACCTTGTAGAAGTCGGGGTAGCGCAGGATCGCGTCAGCGGCTGCGAAACCGCCACCGGAGTGCCCCCAGATGCCGACGCGGTCAAGATCCATCCACGAGTGGCGCGCGGCGAGCTGACGGATCGTCGCGATCTGATCCGGTAACCCGTTGTCACCCATATTGCCGTAGTATGCGTCGTGGAACGATTTCGAGCGCGTGGGCGTCCCCATGGCATCGACCTCGACCACGATGAAACCGAGTTCCGCAATCGCGCGCTTATCTGATCGGGCCGCGGAGAAGCTGCGGCTGCCTACGCTGCCGGATTGCGGACCCGGGTAGAGCGAATTGAGGATCGGGTACGATGCCGTCGAGTCGAAATTGGACGGGCGGTACATGAGACCGTACAGATCGGTCGAGTCATCGCGTGCCTTGACCGTAAACGGGATGGGCGGCGTCCAACCGGTCGCGAGCAGAGCCGATATCTCCGACTTCTCGAGCTCGAGCAGCACGCGCCCATCCTGGATGTCGCGCAGGACCGTAACGGGTGGCGTATCCGGCGTCGAATAACTGTCGATGAACGTCCTGCCGTCCGGTGAGAGCGTGATGGAATGGTTCGCCGTTTCCGGTGTGAGCAGCGTCTCGTTCCTGCCATCGAGGCCAACGCGATACAGGTGCTGGAAGTAAGGATTGCGCCCGGGCTCGCGGCCCGCGCCGAGGAACCACAGGCTCCGATTCGCTTCATCCAGCTTCACGATCTCGAGGACGGGCCCTGCGCCGCTCGTAATCGCGTGTTTCAGCTGCCCGTTGCGCAGGTTATAGAGGTAGAGATTGCCCCAGTCCGTCCGCTCCGAGAACCAGATGACTTCGTTGGACGCGGGCAGGACGCGCCAGTTGATGTCGCCTTCCCCCGACTCGTACTGCGTCTCGACCGTTTCCTCGAGAACGTCACGGACTGCGCCCGTGGCGGCATCCGCGACACGCAGGTTCGCCGTCTTGTGGTCGCGCGAGGAGGAGACGAACGCGACGTGTGAGCCGTCGCCGTACCACTGGACATCGGCCCAGCGACCGCCGCAGTAGACGTGATCACAGAACGTCGACCGATGCGGATCCGGTGGCATCTGAAAACGAACCACCTTGCGAGTCTCTACATCGATGACCACACGTTGAATCGTGAAGATGAGGCTGTCCCCCGGCAACGGATACTTCCATGCCTCGAGTTCCGGGTGGCCGACACCCGTTGTCACGAGGTACATCATGCCCGTGCCGCGCGCGTCGTGCTGGAACGTCGCGATCTTCTTCGAGTCGGGTGACCAGACAAGCACCGGATTCGGGCCTTTCGTCCACCCGGCATTGTTGGTCGCGTAACCGAAGTCCTCTACGCCATCCGTTGTGATCTGCACTTCCTGACCCGTCGTGAGGTCTCGGACCCAGAGGTTGTGGTTGCGAATGAATGCACCGCGCTTCCCGTCCGGCGAGACGGAAGTCGTGCGATCCGGCCGTCCACTCCCGGCGTCGCCAGAAGCCGCGCACCGGGTTGCCATGATGTCACATGTGTACCGGCGGTCCTGTACCTCGAACGTGACGCTCTGGCCATCGGCGGCCATCTCGACCTGCTCGGGCAACTCCATCGCGCGAAAGGTTCGACCGGCCCCCGCCGAAAGGGCTGTCGCCATTCTGCCATGATCGAACGCGCGTTCGCGTGTTCGTTGCGACGGATCGACCACGACGAGCTCGGCGCCTTCCGGTATGGCGTTACGGTACGAGAAACGCCCATCCGCGAGCCACGTCGCGCGAACCGAGCCACGGTATACCAATGCGTTCGCAGCAGGCGCGAGGAACTGCTCGGCACGGGCGTAATCAGCGGCCGTAACAGCGCGTGGCGCGGTGGCCTGTCGGGCTTCGGCCGGCGCTGTAGCGACAAGGCCGAGGATCAGGAAAGCAGCCAGACCTCGCATACGACGACCTCGGAGTCGGCGATCTCGCAGTGTGACGATGATCTTCGAACCAACTTGACCCTCGGGTGCCGGCCGGGCAACCGCAGGCGAGGCGGTCAGTTCCGGGACCGGCCGCCATGGAACGAGCCACCGGGTCGCCGGGCCGGTTGGAACGAACCACGCATTCCCGGAGCCGGTTGGATGGGCCGATCGGCTGGCGCCGAGCTGCGTCAGGCATTGACCTTGCACCCGCAGGGCTGCGGGTTGAGGGAGAACCGATGGGGTTCAGGACGAACTGATGAAGGTTCAGGACGAACCGATGGGCGCGAAGATCGCACGACATCGAGAAGAAACGGCCGATCACGCCGTCCGCGCCTTCTGGCAATGGCGCTCCCATCGAGCACGGAATCGCAACGCAGGGCGGCGGACGCTTCGCCATCTGTTTATTCTCTTCGGTATCGCGCTCTATGCCTGCACGGACGTCAGTGTCAACGCGGTCGATGTCGCACAGGTCGACGTGGAACCTGCATCGCTGCTCCTCGCTATCGGTGACACGGGGCGCTTCACGGCAGTGCTGCGCGATGCCGGCGGCACTGTACTCAGTGGTCGTCCCGTTGTGTGGTCGAGCAGCAATCCATCCACTGCGACGGTCAGCTCGGATGGCCGCATCATCGCACTCGCGGCGGGCGACGCGACGATCGTCGCCACGAGCGAAGGAGAACAGGGCGACGCCGCGGTCACGGTCGAGCCACCACCGGTCATAGCGGTTGCGCCCGCAAGCGCGACGTTCCGCGTCCCCGCGGGCGCGGCCGCACCATCACCCGTCACGATCGACATCCGCAATGACGGTGCGGGTGCACTCGGCGGTTTGACGGCTTCCATCGTGTACAACGCAGGAGAACCGACCGGTTGGCTCGCGGCTTCACTTGCATCCGCAACGGCACCGACCACGCTCACACTCACCGCGACACCTGGCCGTCTTCCGGTCGGTGTGTACACGGCCGCCGTCATCGTGTCAGCGCCGGATGCGCGCCCTGCCGGCGAGACACTCAATGTCGTCCTCGAGATCCTCGAGCCGGAACCGTCGATCGTACTCGGCGCGACCAGCATTGCGTTCACGGCGAGCGGATCGGATCCGGCACCGCAGACGGTTTCCATCACAAATGGCGGAGGCGGCCTGCTCGGCGGGCTGGGCGCCACCATCACGTTCACCAGCGGCCAGCCGGCCGGTTGGCTCACGGCGAGTCTGAACGCGACGACAGCACCCGCCACACTCACACTCGCGACACAGACCGGGTCACTGCCGATCGGGTCGTACTCGGCAACCGTTCACGTCGATGCAAGCGTCGCCGACAACGCACCGCAGGTGATCGACGTTCAACTCGATGTGACCGCCTCGCCGCCAGCCATCTCGCTGGCACCGGCCACCGTCCTGTTCTCCGCGCCAGCCGGCGGCCTCAATCCCGCTGCGCAGTCCGTCAACATCACAAATGGTGGCGGCGGAACGCTTGCCGGCCTCGCCGTAACGGTGAGTTATCCGGTGGGTCAATCGGTGAACTGGCTGGTCGCGTCGCTGAACGGGACAACCGCTCCCGCTGCGGTGACCGTCGCCGCCGACATCGGTGCTCTCGCCGTGGGTGTCTACACGGCGACCGTGGCCGTGACTTCGAGCAATGCAGCAAATTCGCCGCAAACGGTCGCTGTCACTCTGAGCGTAACGGCAAGCGTCGCAGTGCCCGTGATCGCTCTGTCGCCGGCGACGATCGCATTCATCGCCGCAGCCGGCGGCACGGATCCACCGTTGCAATCGGTCAATGTCACGAATTCCGGAACCGGGACCCTCGACGGGCTGGCTGTAACGGTCGCGTTCGACACGGGTCAACCTTCCGGCTGGCTGACCGCGACCCTGAGTGCGACAACGGCGCCCGCGACCCTCGATCTGCAAGCGACTACGGGTTCGCTCGCAGCGGGCACGTACAATGCCACGGTCACCGTGGCATCGGCAGCAGCCTCGAACTCGCCACAGAGCGTAACGGTCACGTTCACGGTCTCAGCCGCACCCATGCCGCCGGCCATCGGCATCTCGCCTACGAATGCCGCATTCAACGCGACGGAAGGTGGCGCGGACCCGGCTTCGCAAACGATCAGTGTCTCGAACACGGGTGGCGGTTCCCTGACCGCTCTCGCCAGTGCGGTCACGTACGGCCCCGGTCAACCGACGGGCTGGCTCAGTGCACAGCTCGGCGGGACTACGGCGCCAACCACGCTCATCCTGCAGCCGGCGACGGGTGCTCTCACGGCTGGCACGTACGACGCCAATGCCGCCGTGACGTCGAGTGCCGCATCGAACTCACCGCAGACTGTCACCGTCACCTTCACGATCGCGGCTGCGCCGGTTCCTCCGGCCATTCGGCTCTCGCGCGTGGACATCACATTCAGGACAACCCAGGGCGGCGCCAACCCGGGCAACCAGACGGCGAACGTCACCAACGCGGGTGGCGGCACTCTGAGTGGCCTTGCGACGGCGATCACGTACGGATCCGGACAGCCCACGGGCTGGCTGACCGCGAACCTGAGCAACACGACGGCACCAGCCACACTGACACTGAGTGCACAGACCGGATCGCTTGCAGCGGGCAGTTACGATGCCACGCTCGACGTGTCCGCGAGCGGTGCGAGCAATTCGCCACAGAGCATCAGCGTGTCGTTCACGGTGGATCCCGTGCAGCCGCCCATCGCACCGACCAATCTGAATGCGAACGGTCAGGGCAACATGATCCGGCTCCAGTGGACCGACAACAGCGACAACGAGCAGACATTCGAGATCCAGCGCAACCTGCTCGGGCCCAGCGGACCATGGGCCACGATCGCGTCCGTTCCGGCCAACACGACGGATTATCGTGACCGCAACTATATTCCGGGGCTGACGTACTGGTATCGCGTGCTCGCCTGCAACGCCGCTGGTTGTACGTCGTCCAATGTCGATTCCGGATCGAACTGACGCACCGTCATCACCGGAGTCAGAGCGAATTGCGCAACCGGGGAATGACTAAGCAAGAGGTGGAGGGTGGACGATCGTCGACCTCGACCCTCGACCCTCCGATGCAACACTCGCTGACTTTCCTTCTCCCGCTTCCTGCTCATCCGGCCCGTTCACGAGACCGGTCTCACCTTCTTGCGCACCATGAAGACGCCTACTTTGCCACTGGTCACGATGATGGTGCCGCTCGCAAAGAAAGGGTAGTTCGACCATGACCCGTCGAAGCCGGGGTCTTCGTTCCACGGGACCGTATCGAAGAATCCGACCTCACGTGGATCGCTGCGATTCGTGATGTCGACGATGCGCAACCCGCTCACATAGTTCGACTGGTACATCAGGTTGCCGACGATGTAGAGGTTGTGATCGTGCTGCTCATCGAGCCAACCCTGGTGAGCGTAGCCGACGTTCGGGTAGCTCGCCCGTGAGATTGCGACCGGTTCGCCCTTCGTAGTTACGTCGGCAATGGAAAGTGCGGTCTCGTTCGAGCCGAGGCAGATTTCACGCCCGCGGTACTGCTCATCCGGGCGCCGCGCGGCTCTCGCCCGCCGCCCAGTCCGCCAGGATGAGGAGCGCGTGGTCGCCCTGAGGGACGATCGAGTAAAGTCCAGCAATCTGGCCGGCCACCGATCGCCAAGGATGCGGGCCAGGCGCTGCGCCTCGCTCGACGCTACGACTCATCGCCAGGCACCGGACGGCGGGCCTTCACCTTATTCAGGACACGTCCGAACGTCTTTCGATCGCCACCGCTCGCTCGTTCTTCCAGATACTCAACCGTCATAAGCGCCGCCAGCTTCTCTGCCAACGCAGTCGCCACCAGCTGGTTGATGGAAACGCCTTCGCGCTCCGCCAGCTCACGGGCCTTGCGGTGCAGCGACTCCGGTAACCGTAAGACTCACGCCGTCCGTTGTCCCGCCTTCTCATCGATTCCCAGCACCTTCATATCGATGTTCCTGACTGGGCGTACCTCGACGGCGCCCGTGGCGGCAGCAGGGCATCGCGCCGCCCAATCAATCGCTGCTTCGAGCGAAGGCGCTTCCAGAATGACGAAGCCGCCGAGCTGCTCCTTGGTTTCTGCGTACGGTCCGTCATGAATGCGGCGTTTCCCATCCTTCACGCGCACTGTTGCACCGGTCGTGATCGCTTCCAGTGGGTTGCCGCCGGCGTAAACGCCAGCATCGACCATCCCACTGAAGTAGGAACGCCACCCGCCCCAGAACGCCTCGTTATCCTCGTTCGTGCGATCGTCGAAGTCGGCAGGCGACAAGTAGATCAGCATGGCATATTGCATCGGAACACCCTCGCAGAAAGGAGTCAATCGCCCTGAAAGGAAAGGAACAATACAGGGACCGGCAATAGTGAAAAAGGTGGAGGTCGATGCGCCGGCGAACCCATCCTGATCGGCACCGGGCAGTGCTTCTCCCTTCCACCCCGGTCCTCTACCCTTCCTGTCTCTGCCGTCTTTTGTCCGTTCTCCTCTCATCCCGCCGGTCGATCATGCTGATAACCCGCCTCGTCCCAAAACTCGTCATGATCTTTGGCTGGTCCTGAAGCAACCGATTCAGTTCCGCGATCGACCCGTTGATGATCGCGGTGAGTTCCGTCGCGCGTTGAGCCGTTGCCTGTTCGACGAGTGTCAGGACCTCGACCTGGCCTGCGGTCGGGCGGGCCTGAGCGCCGTTGATGCCGCCGGCGACGAAGCGCAACTGTTCGGCGAGGCGAGGCCAGTCGCGGTAGCCCATGCCGTCGGGTGGACGGTTCGTCTCGTTGGAAAGGTCTGCGAGCTGGTCCTTCGCGGTCGCCGCGGCTTCGCGAATCGAAGTTGCGTTCGGGACGTCCTTGCCTTCGATTGCGGACAGCGTGTGATCGACCTGTTCGGTCAGATCGCGCGTTGCGGCGATCATCTCGTTGAGCTGCGATTGCAGCGCCAACGCGCGGCGCGATGCGGCGAACCGGGCGTCGTAATCGGCTTGCGTTGCGTTCACATTCGGGTCGCCGCGCAGTTCGAACGTGGTGGTCAGCTCCTGACCGGCTGCGTTGATACTGGCCGTGTACGTGCCCGGCACGGCGGCCGGTCCGGCGGCGCCACCGCGGCCGCCGCGGCCGCCGCCCTGTGGTGCACCGGCGAATGTGCGCGGGCCAGCCCAGCGCAGATCCCAGGTGGCGCGATTGATGCCCGCGTGAGCGGCGTTGTCGCGGAACTCGCGCACGAGTTGGCCGCTCGCGTCCGTGATCCGCACGGTCACGCCGCGCTCCTGTTGCGCTGTCGCTGCGTCATTGTCGTTGTCGCTTCCATTGCCGTTCGAAGCTGTCGTCACGGGGTTCACGCGCGCGGCCGCTGATTCGGACAGGTAGTAATGGATCCAGGCCCCTGCCTCCGGGTTCGCCCCGCGGTACACGCTCTGGCCGAGGTTGCTGCCGCGGCTCCACATCTGCCAATCCGTGACCGTGCGCATGCCGAACAGGTGTACGTCTTTCGCCAGTGCATCGGCCAGCTCGACGAGCGGCTGGATGTCGTCGAGGATGAACGCGCCGCGGCCGTGTGTCCCGATGACGAGATCGTTGTAACGCGGTTCGATGCGCATTCCGCGCACGGACACACGGGGCAGATGGTTGCGAATCGAGACCCAGGTCCGGCCGCGATCCCACGACGCGTAGATGCCGCGCTCCATGCCGGCGAACAGAAGATTCGCGTTCTTCGGGTGCTGGCGCACGACTTTCACATAATCGTCCTGCGGCAGTCCGGCGGACAGATCGCGCCACGTCTGACCGTAATCGCGCGTTTCATAGACGTGCGGCGTGAAGTCGTCCATGCGGTGGTTGTCCACGGCGACGAACGCGGTGCCGCCCTCCGCCGGCGATGCTTCGATCTCTCCGATCCACGTCTCTGCGGGCAGGCCGGTCACCCTGTCGCGAACGTTCGTCCACGTCTGACCATCGTCGCGTGTTACCTGAATATTGCCGTCGTCCGTGCCCACCCAGATCACGCCCTTCTCGACGGGTGATTCGGCGATCGTCAGGATCGTCGTGTGGAACTCGGCCGCCGTATTGTCATTGTAGATTTCGCCACCCGAATCGAGCTGCTTGGCCGGATCATCCGTCGTGAGGTCGGGGCTGATGACGTCCCAGGTGTAACCGTGGTCGCGGCTGCGGAAAAGGACATTGCCGCCCCAGTAGACGACATTCGGGTCGTGCGGCGAGGTCGAGATGGGAGCATCCCAGTTGAAGCGATACTTCGCCTGTCCCATGTTCTGCCCCTGCGATCCGACCATCCATGGGAACGGCTCGATCGAGCGGGTCATGCCCGACTTCGTGTCCGTAATACGGAAGTATCCACCCTGTGCGTTCGAGTACACGAGGTTCGGCTGGCCCGGCACCGGTACCGTGTGGAAGCCGTCTCCGCCACTCACCGTGTACCAATCGCCGGCCAGGATGCCATCCGGTTCGTTGGTCCGGCTCGGGCCGCACCAGTTGCCGTTGTCCTGGAGGCCGCCGCACACGTAGTACGGGTCCCGATCGTCCACATCGATGTGGTAGAACTGCGCGAGTGAGAGGTTGCGCTGGATGTGGAAATTGACGCCGCCATCGTGACTGACCTGCCAGCCACCGTCGCTGCCCGAGAGCAGGTTGTCGCCGTCCTCGGGATCGATCCAGAACGCCTGGTGGTCACCATGGACATCGTCGGCGATCTCATTGAACGTTCGGCCACCATCGGTCGACTTCGACAGTCCGCCCGAAAGTGCGTATACGATGTTCTCGTTCGACGGATCGACGAACACGTCCGAGTAGTAGAACGGGCGGAAGTTGAGATCACGATCGGCGTTCACCATTGTCCAGTTTTCGCCGTGGTCTTCCGAGCGGAAGAGCGTGCCCGCGGTGGGATACTCGGTGATCAGGTAGACGATGTCGGGTTGCGACTGCGCGACGGACAATCCAATGCGAGCCATCGGCTCATCGGGCAGTGTCTCGATCTTCTTCCACGTCTCGCCGGCATCACGCGATACGTACAATGCGGTCTGCTTTCCGCCATCATCGAAGCGCCACGGCCGGCGCCGGAACGTCCACATGCCGGCGTACACGTTGCGCGCGTTGGACAGATCGAGATCGATGTCGGAGCAACCTGTGTCCTGGTCGATGTAGAGGACCTTGCGCCATGTCCTGCCGCCATCCGTCGTCTTGAAAACGCCACGTTCCTCGTTCGGTCCCCACTCGTGGCCGAGCGCGCAGACCAGGGCAATGTCAGGGTCCGCCGGATCGACGACAATCCGCTTGATGCGTTCGGTTTCGCGCAGGCCGAGGTGCGTCCATGTCTGGCCCGCATCGGTCGAACGCCAAACGCCGAGGCCGTATGACACGGAATTACGAGGGTCGCCTTCACCGGATCCCAGCCACACGACGTTATGATCCGAGGGCGCGACCGCGAGCGCGCCGACCGAGTACGCCTCCGCATCCTGCCATTGGCCCTCGAAGGTCGTCCCGCCGTTCGTCGTCTTCCACACACCACCATCGACGCCGCCGACCCAGAACGTCTTCGGATCGCCCGGTATCCCGACAATGGCCGCCACTCGCCCGCCCATGTTGACGGGCCCGATCCCTCGCCACTCGAGGCTTGAAATGGCCTTCTCGATCGATTCCGGCGTTTGTGCATGCGTGCCCGTCGAGGTCGCGAGCACGAGGACGAAGGATCCAAGAACTGTCGTTCTGCGTGGCATGGCTCATGTCTCCGCGGACTGGTCGTACTGAGGGGCGTTGCGCGGGCGAGGGCGGACGGATCGCCCGCTGGAGCACCGCCGCTCGCTGCGCACCTCGGGCCGGTTCAGAATGGGGATTCGAACGCGGCACCGCCAGAATGGCTTGCGAGAGCGAGCCGCGGGGCCCACCATGATCGGCACTCCTTCGTTCCGGACTGGGCCGGCACGTGGGCGACCAACACCTGTATCGACAGCAACTCGCACCTGGTTCTGTCATGCGAATCCGTCCAGCGGCCATCGCTCGTCTCTGCGCGGGCGCCGTGTGCCTGGCCAGTTTCGAGGCAGCAGGTGCAAGCGCTGCCCGGCAGGGCCCGCCCGAGTCCGGCGTGTTCCGCATGGCACTCACTGGCGATGCCATCATCACTCGCCGCCTGTCGGTATACCGCGAGCCCGAATTCCTGCGCATGATCGAACAGATTCGCGGCGCCGACGTAGCGTTCACGAATCTCGAGATGCTGTTCCACGATTACGAGCCATATCCGGCGCACGAGAGCGGCGGTACGTGGATGAGGGCGGAGCCGGAACTGGTGAAGGAGCTGGTCTGGGCCGGGTTCGATCTCGTGTCCATGGCGAACAATCACACCGGTGACTACGGCGTCGAGGGCATGCGTCTGACTCGCCGGACCGTGCGCGAGGCCGGACTCGTGGGTGCAGGCACCGGCGAGAACCTGGCGGAGGCCCGCGAAGCCCGCTTCCTCGAGACGGCGGGCGGACGCGTTGCGCTCGTGTCTGTCGCGTCCACGTTCACCGAGCACTCGACGGCCGGGACTGCGCGCGGTGCCGTGCGCGGCCGGCCCGGGCTGAGTCCGCTGCGTCATACCCGCCGCCGCGTGGTCTCGAGCGATCAGCTTGGACAGCTGCGCGCCGCATTGCGGAACGCAGGCGTCAATGTCTCCGAACAGGGCGAGCGGCTCAGCGTGTTCGGTGAGATCTTCGAGGCCGGCGATTCGCCCGGTGTCTACACGGAGCCGGACCCGGCTGACGTCGCGGAAATCAGCGCTGTCGTCCGCAACGCCGCCGCGCTGGCTGACTACGTGATGGTCACGATCCACGCTCACGAGGGCGCGCCCGACAACATGCCGGCGCAGTTCCTCGTAACGTTCGCGCACGCCATGGTCGATGCCGGCGCCGATGTCTTCGTCGGCCACGGGCCACACGTCCTCAAGGGCATCGAGGTGTACCGCGGCAAGCCCATCTTCTACAGCCTCGGCGATTTCCTTTTCCAGAATGAAACCGTACTCCGCCTCCCTGCCGAGAACTATGCACGATACGATCTGGGCCCCGACCGCGGCGTCGCAGACTTCAACGACGCACGCTACGCCAACGATACGCGTAGCTTCCCTGCCAACCGTGAGATCTGGGAGTCCGTGATAGCCGTGCCGGCGTTTCGCGGCGATGATCTCGTTTCCCTCGAGCTGCACCCCATCACGCTCGGTTTCGGGGCTCCCCGTCAGGTGCGCGGCCGGCCGCTGCTCGCCGATGAAGAACTCGGCAGAAAGATCATCGCAGACCTCATCGAACGCTCACAGCCATTTGGCACGAGCATCCAGTGGAGAGACGGGGTCGGCTACGTGCGGGTGGGAACTGGCGGCGGTACCGGGGCTGGTTCCTAGCGCTGGTTCCTAGCGCTGGTTCCCAAGCTGGTTCCAGGCCGGTGACGAGGGCTGGTTACCAGGCCGGTTACGAGCGCTGGCTTCTGGGGCACTCCGAGCAACCTCGAAGCCGCCCGTTGTGACTTTGCCGCGAATCGCGCGGTCAATTCACCAACCGCCGAAACCTCGACGCCACCCGTCGTGACTCTGCCGCGAATAGCGCGGTCAATTCACCAACCGCCGGAACCTCGACGCCGCCCGTCGTGACTCTGCCGCGAATAGCCCGGTCAACTCACCAACCTCCGGAACCTCGACGCCCCCCCGGTGGCGGCTGCGAGCCGGCATCGGTGCAAAGGGGGCGAACCCGACGGAAGACCAGGACCAGGCGGAGATGCGTTCCGGCTTCTCAGCGCCTCACCGGCCACACCGTGCCCTGGTTCTCGGCCGTGACCGGGCCCATGCCTGTGAACAGGAACTTCTGGACGCGCTTTCCTTCGTAGGTCTCCGTCGTATAGATATTGCCACGCGAGTCGGTTGCGATGCTGTGTACGGCGAAGAACTGGCCGGGCTGGCGACCGCCGTCACCGAAGCTGGTGAGGATCTCGAGCGACTCGCGTTCAATGATGTAGATCTTCATGTTCTTGCCGTCGGCAAGATAGAGGAAGCGCTGTTCGGGGTCGCGTGAGAAGGCGATGTCCCAGACGGATCCATCGCCCAGCGTGCGCGGCGCGATGCGCACCTCCTTCACGAAGGTGCCATCCTTCTGGAACACCTGGATGCGGTCGTTGGGGCGGTCGCAGACGTACACGAGGCCGTCCGCGGTCGGTTCCGCACAGTGGACGGGATTGCGGAACTGCTGCGCGAGCGGCGCATCGGGATCGTACTGGCCCAACATGGTGTCCTTCGGCACGTTGCCGTAAGCGCCCCAGAAGCGCTTCAACTCGCCCGTATTCATGTCAATAACAGCGACGCGTTTGTTGCGATAGCCATCGGCGAGATACGCTTCATTGGCTGCGGCGTCGAACGCGATTTTGGCGACTCGCCCGAAGTGATCCCTTGCGTTGCTGTCCGTTTCGCGGCCCGGAATCCCGATCTGCATGAGGAAGCGGCCGTCGCGCGCGAATTTCAGGACGTGCGAATCGCCCTGGCCGTTGCCGCCGATCCAGACATTGTCCATGGGATCGATTGTGATGCCGTGGTTCGAGGCGGGCCACGTGTAGCCCTCACCGGGACCACCCCACGAGTTGACGAGGTTGCCCTCGGGATCGAACTCGAGAATCGGCGGTGCGGCGAGGCAGCATTCGCCGGTGGGCGGATCCGCGGCGGCGCCGGCCTCCGTTCGCTCGTCGAGTGTGGGCAGGCCGCGATGCACGATGTAGACGTGGTCCCGCGAGTCGACTCCGACGCCGATGGTCGAGCCGAGGATCCAGTGGTTGGGCAGTGGTTTGGGCCAGAGGGGATCGACCTCGAACATCGGTGCTTCGACAGTCTGCGATTCCGCCGATGCATCGAGGGCCGCCTGCCCGAGAGCCAGAGCAGCGAGGAGCACAACCAGGGTTCCACCGAGGACGAGAGTGCGCCGCTTCATCGGTCGCTCCTTGGGGTCGCGCGCCCCGTGCCGCGCTGGGGCCGGTGTGGTAGACTCGCGTATCGTCGAGTGACGCCCCATTCTACGGCGGACGCCGGGATCCCGTCCAGCACGCCACCCATCGATTCCATGGCCCGAGCCCCGACTACGCTCGTGATCCAGCTTTTTCGATCGCCACAGACTCGGCGTTTGAAGCCATTGACGGTCGCGCTGCTGGCCGCGGCTGCGACGCCCTTCGTCACGGCGGCGACGCCCTTGGTCGCGGCGGCGGCGGCGGCGCTTCCCACCGCGTCGTTCGAAGCCAGGCCGCTTCCCGGCACCGAGTTCGCAGGCTTGCCCGGCCTGAAGCTGAAGCTCCATCTCGCCCGGCACGAGATCCCGGCGAACGTGACCGTGCTCGCGTTCGTGCGGCCGGGAGGCGAGCGCCTGCGTGTGCTGGTGCGCGTTCCGCTCGAGGCCATTCGCGACATCGCGTTTCCTCTGAAAGGACCAGGCTACCTCGATCTGGCGCGCGCGGAGCCGTTACTCCGTGACGCGGCGCGCCTCTGGATCGCGGATTATCTGGCGTTGTTCGAGAATGATGCCCCGCTCGATGCGCCACAGATTAGCGCGACGCGCATCTCCCTGCCTTCGGATCGATCCTTTACGGACTGGGACGTTGCGTTGGCGCACGTCACGGGTCCGCCGCTTGCCGCCGGCACCGAACTGGTCTGGCAACAGGCGATGCTGGACGTACTGCTCGAGTACGAGATCACGTCCGACGAGGCCCGCTTCTCGATGCGACCGGCATTGGCGCACCTTGGGATCCGGACCCTCACGGTGCTGCGATTCCGACCGCCGGACGGTGCCGAGCGGGTCTTTCAGTATTCCGGAAATCCTGGCCTGGTCCGCCTCGATCCGCGCTGGCACCAGGCGGCGCTGCAATTCGTGAAGCTCGGCTTCTTCCACATCCTCGACGGCATCGATCACCTGCTGTTCGTGCTGTGCCTCATCATTCCGGTGCGCCGGCTGCGGCCGCTGGTTGCGATCGTAACCTCGTTCACGGTCGCGCACTCGATCACACTCATTGCGTCCGCGTTCGGCCTCGCGCCGCGCGCACTCTGGTTCCCGCCTCTGATCGAGACGCTGATCGCGCTGTCCATCGTGTGGATGGCGTTCGAGAACATTGTCGGTGCGAAGCTGGAGCGCCGCTGGCTGCTCGCGTTCGGCTTCGGTCTCGTCCACGGCTTCGGGTTCTCGTTCCTGTTGCGCGAATCGATGCAGTTCGCAGGGTCGCACCTGATCGCGTCACTGCTCGCATTCAACGTGGGCGTCGAGCTGGGCCAGCTGCTCGTTCTGCTTCTGCTCGTGCCCGCGCTCAATCTGCTCTTCCGCTTCGTCGTGGCAGAACGCATGGGCACGATCCTGCTGAGCGCGCTCGTCGCGCATTCGGCGTGGCACTGGATGACGGAACGCGCCGGCTCCCTGCCGCAGTACGAATACCAGTGGCCGGTCGTGAACGCCGCATTGCTGGCCGCCATCCTGCGCGGGCTCATGCTGCTGCTGATTGTGGCCGGCACGGTCTGGCTGCTGCGCGAGCTGTTCGGACGGCTGCTTCCGGTTCGCGATCGGAACACCGTTCATACACAACAGAGCCTCGATTCGCGATGAACCGAGGCTCTGCGGGCCGGCACACGACCTCGCCCGTCGCCCGGACGAGGCCGCTGGCTTCCCGCTCGAGGAAAGAGCGGGATCAACTCGCCAGTCAGGTCACGATGATCGTATCGTTGCGTGAGCCGGCATCGCCTCCGGACGTGACAACCGATGGGCGGATGTCGTTGACAGCAGCCGTTGCCGCGACCGAACGCGCATCGCGGACGCGGGCATCGGTGCGGTCGGTGTGCCCCTCGGTCAGTTCCTCCGCGGGCACGTGCTTCCGCACCAGCAGCAGCGATGCATCGCTCTCCCGTGCGATCCGTTCGTGGTGCTTGCCGATCGGCTGCGCGCCCACACCCCATGTCGAAGCCACGCCCGACACGATGAGATCGTAGCCGGCCGTCGATTCGCGCACGACCTCTCCAACCGCATCCCAGCTCATGACGACCTTGAGCGCGACTCGCTCATCGCGGAATCCACCGGTCTCCGCGGTGCGCAGGCGTGGCGCGTCGGTCGGCGACCGATCCGGATCGATGACATGCAGGACCGTCGCGCTGGCTCCGCTCTCGACAATGGCACGCACGAACTCGAGCGCGAGCCGGTCATGCGGTCCTCCCGTGAATGGCAGCAGGATCCGACGCCACGGTGGCCCCCGCCGGCTGAAGAAGATCGCCACGTCGGTCGTCGCACCGGCCAGCAGTGCATTCACTGTTTCGCTCGTGATGCTCCGTCCCAGAATCGGCTTCGTCCAACCCATGACGATCAGTTCGGCAGCCTCTTCGCGCGCTGTCTCGAGTATGTCGCCCGGCACATCCGTGCTCGGGAATGAGCGCGTCCGAACATCGAGGCCGAGGGACGAACCGGCGCCCAGAGCGCCTGCCAGCGCCTCCTCCCGGAGTTCCGCACGTTCTTTCGCGATACGAGCCGGTACGGGTCCCTTGCCGCCCGCTTCCAGGTGCAGGGCGCAGATCCGAGGCTCGCGGCCCGGATGCGCCAGCGCTGCCGCGACACGCACGAGGCCGGGCCCCGCCGATGGCAGTGAGACCGGAACCAGCACCGTGTACTTCCGTTCTTTTTCCATGAAACCCCTCCGCGCGGGTGCAGAAGTTGGAGCGGGAGGACTGCCCCGGCCCGATCGGCTGGCCGGAGGCGGATCCATCGAACCGGGCGCAACGGGCGCCGGCCGCTATGAATCCGCGAACATCCTACCACTCTTCCAATTGTGCCTGCGGGGTTAGCTGACGGGTTCGGAGCAGGAAGTCTCCGTCCGGGTCTTCCCGGATTTACCCCTGAGCGGCGGCGCTCGTTGGGTCCCCCGTCGCACGGCTCGATGGCCATGCGTTCGGCCGTAGTAGCGATCGGCTGCGAGGAAGACGCAGCCTCCGGAGGTTCGCGAATCCCGGGCCGGCTGTCAACCCGCGACCCGTCAATCACCTCCGCGTTTCCCTACCAACCTCGTTCAGTTTGTCGCGAAACAGTAGAACAGCCCGTCACCGCCGGTTCCGCGCAGGTTCTCCTGGCTGCATCCGCGCGATGCGTGCGCCGAATTCCACGATGTCGGATTATCGCCGCCGCCTGTCTTGTCGAAATGGCCAACCCTTGCACTGCCCTCGCCGCTGCCCGTCCAGTTGCCGCACGTCGTGTCCTCGCCCGGACCGAACGCCGTACCATCGAGTTGCGAGCCGGTCAGGATGTCGTGACGGTTCGGTGAATCGCCACGCCCGTTCACGACCTCGCCCTTCTCGTTGAGTACCGTCTGCTTGGTCCACTTCGCATTGTCGCCGTGCAGATCGGCAACGCTCTCGGCGATCAGCTCACCCTTCGCGTTGTACCAGGGTCCTGTCCCGATGCGATCCCGCGCGTTGACCGACGCCTGTCCTTCGGCCGCCTGTGTGCTCAGATACGCGCGCCATGCGCGATCGCCGAAGCCGGCCGCGTCGGCGAGCATGCGACAAAGCTCGTCCGCGCCGGTTAGACCACCCAGGTTCGCGCCGTTGCCCGGTCCTGCACTCGTCAGGAAAAAGCTCGGCCGGTTCTGCGCGGCGGCGGGCGCAGCCGCTGCGACGACGCCGAGGAAAGCGAGTGCCACCATCCGTCTGTTCACGAGTGACCTCCCTGTCGTGTGCGTACCAGGCCGTTCATCAGATTCGGCCAGATCATCATTCCGCAACGTACCATGCCATTATCCTGTCACGTCCAGCTCAGATCGTGGTTCGACAGCGGCAGAGAACGGATGCGCTTGCCGGTTGCAGCGAAAATCGCATTGCACAGCGCCGGCACGACGGGTGGCAGCGCCGGCTCACCCAGGCCCGTCGGAGCGTGGTCGGTGATGTGGAAGTGTACATCGACTGGCGCGACCTGCGTACTGCGCAGGAGCGGAAAATCGTGGAAGTTGCTCTGAACGGTTCGGCCGTTCTCGATGGTGATCTCCTGACCGAGAGCCTGTGCGATGCCATCGAGGACCGCACCCTGCGTCTGGTTCTCTGCGTTGCCGGGGTTGATGATGTGGCTGCCGATGTCGCCCACGACCCAGACCTGGTCGACCTTGACTGCGCCCGCGCGGCTGACGGTTGCCTGCACGACTTCGGCGAAGTGGCCGCGGTGGCTGAAGTGGAAGGCAACGCCCATGCCGGTGCCGCGCGGCAGTGACTTCGTGCCCCAGCCGGAGCGTTGCGCGACGACATCGAGGACAGCACGCATGCGGGTGGCGTCGAGGCCGCGCTCATCCGGACCACTCGCGTTCGCGAGCAGATCGCGGCGGAACTGGACCGGGTCCGTACCGGCCGCATGGGCGAGTTCATCGATGAAGGACTGGATCACGAAGGCGACGCCATTGCTGGTCGGCGCCCTGAGCGCACCGGTCGGCACGCCCAGCGGCATCATCGATGCATCGAGTGCATAATTCGGTATGAACCGCTGCGGGAACTCGGTCGCCCGCAGTGCCGCACTCGAGGCGAAGCGCTCGCCGTTGCCGAAGGATACGAAATGGTTACGCCATGCGACGAGGCGGCCGCTCGCATCAACGCCGCCCTTCAGGAAGTGGAAGCCGGCCGGACGATAGAAGTCGTGCTGCATGTCGTCTTCGCGCGTCCACAGCAGTTTGACCGGCACGCCGTTCATTTCCTTTGCGATCCACGCGGCCTCGACCATGTAGTCGTTGGCGAGGCGGCGGCCGAACCCGCCGCCTGCACGCGTGAGGTGGATCGTGATGTCGGTCTCCTGCACGCCGAGCGTCTGGGCCACGAGGCGGCGCCCGCTGGCTGGCGTCTGGCTTGGCGCCCAGATCTCCAGCTTCCCGTTCGAGAACTGAGCCGTACAGTTCTGCGGTTCGAGCGGTGCGTGCGAAATGAACGGATAGAAGTACGCCGCCTCGACGGTTTTCACGGCGCTGGCCAGCGCAGCGTTCGCATCGCCATCGCTGTGCAGCGACTGTTGCGCCGGCTGACTGGCGAGCCGTGTCGCCTCGCGCGCGAAGCCTTCACTGCTCTGGCTTGCCGTCGCGCCCTCGTTCCACGTGACATCGAGCTTGCCGCGTGCGCTCTGCGCGGCCCACCACGTGTCTGCAACAATCGCGACACCGCCCAGCAGGCCCGAAAGCGATTCGCCGCCCTCGACCACGAACACGCGCTGGACGCCCGGCTCGCGTGAGATCGTGTCCACGTTCGCGCGCACGACCTTGCCCGCGAACACCGGACACTTGTGGAACACGGCGTATTTCATGTCCGGCACCACGACATCGATGCCGTACATCGGCACGCCGGTCACGATGCGATGATTGTCAACGCCGTTGACGCGCGTCCCGATAATGCGGAATGCGCTCGGCTCCTTGAGGGCGACGGTCTCGAGATCGGGCGCCTGCATTGTCGCCGCCTTCGCGGTCAGTTCGCCATAGCCAAGCTGGCGACCGCTCGCGCGATGATGGACGAAACCGGGCGATGTCTCGCATTGCGCGGCGGGAACGCCCCACGTTTCGGCGGCTGCTGCAATCAGCATGACGCGGCCGGCGGCGCCGACTTGCCGCATCGCCATCCAGTTGTTCGGTGTAGCGCTGCTACCGCCGGCCGACTGGCCTTCGAACCTGTCGGTGTCGAGGCCTGCCTGCTCGACGCGCACGTTCTTCCACTCGACATCCAGCTCATCCGCGATGATCATGGGCAGCATCGTCTTGACGCCCTGCCCGATCTCGGGATTCTTTGCCATGATGGTGACGATGCCATCCGGCGTCATGCGGATGAAGGCGTTGGGCGCGAAATCGACGAGGCCATCGGCGGCGAATGCATTCGAACCGCCCAGCCAGTCGAGGTGCGTTCCAAGCAGCAGACCGCCGCCCGCGAGGGCGGTGACGCGCAGGAAGCTGCGACGATCGACGCTCACGTTCGTGTTCAAGGTCGCCTCCTCAAGCGGCGGACGCGCCCGACCGGCCGTTCCGGTTCGGTGCGTCGGATTCCGTGGATGCCATGCCTGCTGCCTGCTTGATCGCCTGGCGAATGCGAAGGTATGTCGCGCAACGGCACAGGTTACCGTCCATGGCGGCATCAATGTCTTCGTCCGTCGGCCGGGGCGTCTTCTCGAGCAGCGCCGCCGCGGACATGAGCTGGCCGGCCTGGCAGTAACCGCACTGCGCCACATCGAGATCCTCCCACGCGCGCTGAAGCCGATGCGTTCCGTCGGGCGAGAGGCCTTCGATGGTACGCACTTTCGCACCCTCGAGCGCGGACGCCGGCGTCTGGCACGATCGCGTCGCGGCGCCGTTCACGTGCACCGTACAAGCGCCGCACTGCGCTACGCCGCAGCCGAACTTGGTGCCCTTCAGATCGAGCACATCGCGAAGCACCCACAGCAGCGGCATGTCGGCTGCGACATCCACTGTGGTGGATTTTCCGTTGACTTCGAATGTGACCATCATCGCGTTACCGCTCCGTGAAGGACGAGGAGATCGATTGCGAGCGCCGTTGGTGATCATTGCTTCGAGTACTTGCGCAACGTCTCGGGCCCGACTTCGGCGCCGTAGATGTTGCCCAGCCCGTCGACGGCCACACCTTCGGCGCCGCTGGTTCCGGAACTCGGCCCGTCGTTCGGGTCCGCGGTGTCGGGAATGAACGCGGTCAACTCGCCCGTGCGGGCGCTGCCGATGTAGATGCCGCGCTTTACACCGGGGTTCCTTCGATCGTTCGATTCCGAATCCGCCGAGTAGAGCACGTCGTTCTGGTCGATGAAGAGACCGCTTGGCCGGCCGAACTGCTTCCAAGTTGCGATGTGGTTGCCTTCCTGGTCGAAGATCTGGATGCGGCTGTTCGCCCGATCGCCCACGAACAGCCGACCCTGTGAGTCCATCGCCAGCGCGTGCGGATCGCGGAACTGACCATCCGCTTCGCCAGTCGAGCCCCACTGTTTCACGAACCGGCCATCGCTCGCGAACTTCATTACACGGTTGTTGCCGCCCGCTCCGTGTCCGTCGACGACGAAGATGTCGCCGTTCGGCGCAACCAGCACATCCGACGGCTGGTTGAACGTGTCCGTGCCATCACCGGCAACGCCCTTCCTGCCGAGCGTCATGAGAAGCTCACCATCCGGGCTGAACTTGTAGATGACATGGCCGAGGCCCTCCGGCTGCTCCTCGACGAACCCGACCGCATCCGTGACCCAGACGTTGCCGCTCGCATCGACGTCCATGCCGTGCGGCCACGCGAACAGCCCGGCTCCGAACTCCTTCAGCAGCCGGCCCTCGAGATCGAACTGGAAGATGGTTGTGAGACCGGGCTTCCCGATGCACGAGTTCTCACCGCACCGCTCCGCGACCCAGATCGTACGCCCGTCCGGCCCGACGTCGACCGCGCTGGTCGCCCCATAATCACGACCACCGGGCAACTGGCCGAACGCTTCGTCCGCCACGCGGTACGGATTCGGCGGGGTCTGCGCGGCAACCCCACAACCGACCAGCAACGCAGCCACTGCATAGGACGCCGATTGTGCCCGGTGTGGTGGTTTCATCGGAGCAAGACCCTTGCATGAGGTTTCGGAGGGACTCGGCAGACGTTACCGATCCCGTATCCTTGCCGGCGGACCCCCGAAGGTCAAGGGCCCCGAGCAATCCCTCCAATCCTGTCGTTCTCTTGCGCCCTCGCCGCGATCCCCCAAGTTGCCCTCCAGGCTCACGAAATGGGGGACACGACCATGCCTCACGATCGCAAGACGGTGCGCACTTTCTCTGCCCTTCGCTTGCCCCTCCTGGCCGCGACTCTGGTGCTCGCCGATGCAGCACCCGCGGCCGCCCAGCGCGGCGGCGCGGGTGGCAATGCTGCCGGGCAGCAGGCCGGCGCGTCCGCACGCAATCTTCGCAATGTTCTGGGCGGCGTGCCCATGACTGCGGAAGACAGCGTGGTCCAGGCCGTCGTCGCCCGCCTCGATTTCGAAAGCTACAAGAACCTGATCCTCGGCCTCACGCAGTTCGGCGACCGCGAACAGGGCACGGAGCGGAACCAACGAGCCATCGATTGGATCGAGCAACAGCTACAGAGCTGGGGCTATACGACGGAGCGCGTTCACTACGAGTACACACCTCGCGTGCGCGAAGGCGAGCCCACGCGGCCGCCGGAGCCGCGTTCCGAGGTCTTTGCCACGAAAATCGGCAGCGAAGTCCCCGGCGAGATGTACATCCTCGGTGCCCACATGGATGGTCGCGGCGGCGGCGAGGCTGCGAACGATGACGGCTCTGGAACGGCGCTCGTCATGGAGATCGCGCGCGTGCTGGCCGCATCGGACGTCGCGTCAACGCGGTCGGTCCGCTTTGCCCTGTGGAACAACGAAGAGACGGGTCTGAACGGCGCGCGCGCCTATGTCGAACAGCGCGCCGAGCTCCAGGGCATCGAGAATCCGGCCGGTTCGGGCCAGTACCCCGAACCGAAATGGCTCGGCATGATCCAGCACGACATGATGATGTGGGACCATGGCAATCCTGTCGATTGGAACCAGGCGCTCGATGCCGACGTCGACATCGAGTTCCAGTTGAACTCGGCAATGGCCGATCAATCCGCGGCGCTCGCACTGAAACTGCTCAACGCGAACCGCATGTTCGCCACCGATTATCCGGCCGTTATGAGCAATGCGATGAGCAACACGGATTCGACGCCGTTCATGGACCTCGTCGCCGCTGTCAGCCTGCGTGAGAACCGTCGCCTCTACGAGACCGGCAATCGAGCCAACCCGCACTGGCACCAGCCGACGGATCTGTTCGTGTCCTTCGAGGACGAGGACTTCCGTCTCGGCTTCAACGCCGCGCAGACGACGCTCGGCGCAGTGGCCAGGCTGATCGGCGCGCGCATCGCG
>JBOHRL010000077.1:0-3705 GCA_050732695.1 Longimicrobiales bacterium
GCCCATGACCCGGCCGGCGACCGTTCCGCGACCGCCAGGTGTTGCACGGCGCCACCAGCCCCGGGCACGGGTGCAACGACCGCGCGCCTCGGCCCGACCCGCGCGTTCCGGCCAGCTCGAGCCCTCGAAACTGGATCGCTACGAGCCGTAACGAGGATCCGATGGGCTGTCGGTTCGACCCATCGTGGCGCCATCATCCATGTGATCGAGTGCGCGGCCGGGTGGGAAAGGGCGGATCAACCGCGGCAAACGCGACACGAGCTGGTCCGATCAGGGGGTGGGCGTCGAATTGACCGCGCTATTCGCGGCAAACGCAACACGAGCTGGTCCGATCAGGGGTGAGCGGCGAGTTGACCGCGCTATTCGCGGCAAACGCGACACGGGCGGCCCGAGGCTCGGCCGTTTGTCGAGTTGACCGCGCTATTCGCGGCAAAAGCGCCCGCACCGGCCCGTGGTACGCCACCCGATCCGCGTCGGGGGCGCATGCAGGCAAACCGCTCCGCACTGGTACTTTCTGGTGCCCGTTCGTCACCCGCAGTGATCGGGCGAGGAGGATTGAATGCGCGTCATGGTCCGGCGTGTCGTGCTTCTGGCCGCGCTGCTGGAGACGGCCAGTGCGCCCGCGACCGCACAGGGGTTCCGGCAGACGCAGACAGATGACTACACGCGCTACGAGCTGCTCGACCCGGGGACGCACCTCTTCCGCATTTACTACGATGTAAGTGCAACGACGGCCGGCGCGCGTTACTACTTCAATACACTGCGAGCCGGTTCCGAGCACATCGTATCCGGCGTGCGCGACCTCATGACAGGGAAACCACTCGAGTGGAAGATCGTGACGGGCGCGGAGGCCCGGGCCGCCGGGATGCAGAATGCCAGCGAGAATGCCGAGTATTTGCAGGTGTCGCTGGCGCGACCCGTCCCGGCCGGCGGCCAGCAGCGCATCCGGATCGACAAGACATACGAGGACACGGCGAGTTACTACGCACGTGACGATCGAATCGTATTCGACCGTTCGCTCGGCATCGACAGGAACGCCGTCGTCCTGCCAGTCGATTACGAGATCGTCGCTGTCAACTTTCCGTCACAGGTCGCGCAGGAGCCGGACGGCCGCCTCCGCGTAAGCTTCATGAACGCCGGCCCGGCCGCGGTGCCGTACCGCGTGGAGGCGAGGCGGCTTCGTAGCGGCGGATCAGCCATGCGGAGCGCAGACGGCGTTCCGCCGCCGGGCTCCGGGCGCACGCCGCCGCCGGGCTCCGCGAGAGTCCCGCCGCCGGGCTCCGCGAGTGTGCCGCCGGCGGGATCCTTGCGCACGCAGCCGCCGGGAACTGCGGGCGTGCAATCGGCGGCGCGGGAAGCGCGCATCGATTACGAGTTCACAGAGCGCGCATTCGAGAACCGGGACATCACGTATTTCCTGATGCAGCCGGAGACGCACTCCTTCCGACTGTTCCACGACTATACGGAGACGCGGGCTGGCACGGATCGGTACCTGAACGTGGTGCGCGCCGGGAGCGAGGCATCGGATCCGGAAGCGGTGTTGCTGGACACGGGCGATCGGCTGCGGGTCGAGACTCTGCGTGGTGAGCAGATCACGCGACGCGGTCTCGAGGTCGGGAACGTTACTGCGGAGACGGAGGTCGTCGCCATCTGGTTCGATCCGGTCCCGGCTGGTGGCTCGGTGCGACTGCGCATCACGGAGACCTACACGGATCCGGGCCGTTATCTCCTGCACGATGGTGAACTGGTCTGGGACCGCAGCTTCGGCCGCGCCCGTAACACCGTGGTTCTGCCCGACGGCTGGTTCCTGACGGCCAACAGCGTTCCCGGCGTCGTGGACGAAACGGAGGATGGGGGGATCCGGTTGCGCCATATCAACGACCGGCCGGGCGATATCGACGTATTCATCAAGGCGAAACGAAGGTAGTGGAACGCGGCGAATCGGATCCGCTCGGGAATGTCAATCGGCCGGGCGTGTGTGAGTCGCGTACGCGCGCTCGGGCGGGTCCAACGTCTGCAACAACCTTTCGAGTGCCGCCGGTTCGACCGGCTTGACGATGTGGTGATCGAAGCCTGCTTGTTCCGAGCGGCGTCTGTCTAGTGAACGGTGCCGTCCGGCCAGACAGCGCGGTACTCGGCATCGTAATCCTGCTGTGTCTCGAGTGACGTAACGTCCGTCCGATCGCCTCCTTGAGTAGAGTCAGCATTGGAAGGTATGGAGAATAGCGATCTAGAGTATTCCGCGCGGCCGGGGGCCCATGCCGTCGTTGTCCTGGAAGAAGGCGTCAGCGCCACGGAGGAAGGCGGCCGATGAATGCATGCATCTCGCGCAGCACGTCCGCCTCATTTGATCGGAAGACGAAGTGATCCGCGTTCCGTAGCCGCACCACGCGTGCCGTAGGGACACCGCGCTCGAACGCATCTGCCTGGAAGAACTGCATGGCGAGCTCGTCGGGAGATGTGTCGGGCCAGATCGCAAAAATCGCAAGGACCGGGGCGCGGATGTCCGTGTAGCGCTGCATGCCCTCTGCGATCGCCCGCGCTACACCGTTGCGGCTCGGTAAAACCGGTGGCGGCGGGTCCATTGACGATGGTGATAGTTGCTTCTGCGTTTCGCGAAGGTCGCGCTCGAAGGCCGGCAAGTCGGTGTCCAGCAATTGCTCGATAAGCTGCCTCATCTCCCCCGGGTCTGTTGCGGCCTGCAATTGCGCGATCCTTCTGCGCAACTCGTTGAGGTCGATCCGGAGGTTGCTGGGGCTGCCATTGTAGAATGCAAACTGATACGCCGCATCGAGATAGATCAATCCTGAGACTTTCTCCGGATGCCGTGACCCGATTGAACTCAACTCCTGGCCGGCCAGCGAATGCCCTACGAGCACGGGTCGCCTGAGCCCGAGCGAGTCGATCACGGCCAGAACGTCATCAGCGAGTCGGTCGGCCTCATATCCGGTCGGTGGAGCACTGGATGCACCGAATCGACGACGAGTGATTCCGTAGACGTGATAGCTAGCCTTGAGGCTACTGGCGAAGTCATTGAAGTCGTGCGCCGTGTTGCCGTTGCCCGCCAGGAGCACAACCGGTCGCCCAGACCCGCCCCAGTCCAGCACCTCCAGTTCTACGTTGTTTTCCACCGTGATGAACAGAGCACGCGGCGTCACCGCACTCTGTCCGACCAGAGTGCTTGGCAACGTTGCCACTAATGCCGCGGTCCAGAGCGACCTGGCGTGCACCGGGCGTCTCCCTTGCTGATGCCGGCGGGCTCGAACCATGATAGGTCTCACGTGTGTGCGGAGGACGTTACGATCAACTCCGACGAAGCCAACGTTCCCACCCGAAGAGGCGCGGCGGCTGACGCAGAATCTGGGAACGAAAGATCGAGCGGGTTCTCCCCGGCCCGACCGGCGTCTTCGACCAGTCGAGAGCGCGGGTGAGTAAGCCCATTTCACCGCCGCCAGCGAGGAAGTCGAGCGGGCCCGGATCGGGTGTCACGACGTCATCACTCATGCCCGCGCTCCGCGCCTGGAGTGTTCGGAAGGCAGCTACGAGCCGTTGCATGCAAGGGACCCGGAAGTCGTGTCCCGGATAATGAAGCGACGCAAACGCGGGCGCCAGAGCCCGGGCAAGGGGTCCGGCCGGATTTGCCTCAATGGCAACAGCCGCCCATCATCCTCGCCGCCCGGCAGGCGGGCTGCGTCAACCGCGACC
>JBOHRL010000078.1:0-41367 GCA_050732695.1 Longimicrobiales bacterium
CTGCGAAGAGGAAAGGCGGAGGAAAGTAACCCCAGAAAACCCACGGACTCGTTTCTGGGGCTGGTTTCTGGGGCTGGTTTCTGGTTGGGACAGCGGGTGGGGTACGGATCGAACTCGTCGTCTCGACCAGGAGCCAGCCCCCTCGAACGTTTCTGGGGCTGGGTTCTGGGGCTGGTTTCTGGTTGGGGGAACTCGCACGATCCAGGGAACCACGCCGTGCTATTCTACGATGCAGTTATCCCCACATTCCATCTGTGCATCCCGTTGTCTCCCTGACACGTCCGTTCCAGAAGCTGCGAAACCGCGTGTAAGCAGGACCCACGGCAAGTTGCGCCCACTGCCCCGGCGCCCAAACCAGAAACCAGCCCCAGAAACGGGGTTCTACCCGGCCTTCAATCCTCAAGCTCGTGCCGTTTCCAGTTCCGGTCGCTTCCCGGCATCGACCTCACGACCCACGCGTCTGACGATCTCGATCAATGCGGCCACGTCTTCTTCGCTGGTCCTGAAGTTGACAATGCAGGCGCGCAGCACGAACCGGCCTTCGATGACTGCGTTCGATACGAACGCTTCACCCTCGGCCTGAATCCGCTCGACGATGTCGCGGTTGAGCGCATCGAGGTACGCGGCGACGGCCTCCGCGTTCCTCGCCTCGCGAAGGTCCTCGGGAACGAATCGGAACGTGGCAATGCTGAGTGCGTGTGTGACGGCCTCGAGTTCGGGATCTGCATCGGCGAGGTCGAACATGCGGCGGGCGAGTGCGATATCCTCTGAAATCATGCGTATCATGCCTTCACGCCCTGCATGACGCAGCCCGAGCCAGACCTTCAGGGCCCGGAAGCCGCGCGAGTTCTGCGGACCGAACTCGTGGTAGTAGATGGGTGCATCATCGGATGTCGCCTCCGGTTCGGGATAATACGGCGGATGGAATGCGAACGTTTCGTGAATGGCGGTGGCATCGCGCACGAGGGCACAGCCGGCTTCGAGGGGCGCGTACAGCCATTTGTGCGGGTCGATGGCAATCGAATCAGCCAGCCCCAACGCTTTCAGTTCATCGGGTGCATCGGGCAACACCGCCGCCGGCGCGCCATAGGCGCCATCGATGTGAAACCACAGGCCGTGTTCACGGCACAGGGCATGGATCTCGCGCAACGGATCGATGGCGCCGGTGCTGACCGAGCCTGCGGTGCCGACGACGATGAGCGGCAGATTGCCAGCCGCGCGATCCGTTTCGATCTGCTTGCGAAGCGCGCGCACATCCATGCGCTGGGCGCGGTCTGTGTCGATCCAGCGGATCGCATCGGTTCCGATGCCGGACAGGTCGGCTGCCTTCTGGATCCAGGTGTGTGTCTCGCGCGAGGCGTACACGCGTACGGGTCGAGCGGCTTCATCGTACCCATGCTGGCGCAGGTCCCACGGCGTCCTGACACGGCGGCCCACCCAGAAGCCGACGAAGTTGGCGACGTTGCCACCGCTGACCAGAAGCCCGCCGCAATCGTCGGGGAAGCCGATGAGCTGTGCGATCCAGCGAATGGTCTGGCGTTCGATCTCGCTGGCGGATGGTGCGAGGATCCAGCCGCCGAGGTTCGGGTTGATTGCGGCAGCCAGCATCTCGCTGAGAATCCCGATGGGTGCGGCCGACGCTGTGATGAATCCCCAGAAACGCGGATGGCCGTTGAAGAGTGAATACCTGAAGAGCACATCCGCGGCTTCCTCGAGAAGCCGGGCTGCGGGTGTGCCGCGTTCCGGCAGTCGCTCGCGGCCCACCGCATCACGAACCTCCGCCAGCTCGGCGTGCGTCGTGACTGGCCCGGCCGGGAACTCGCCCAGAAAATCAGCGATACGATCGACCAGCGCGTGGCCAAGAGTGCGGAACTCGTCAGGCCCTATGTCGAGCGGTGCCTCGCGCGAATGCATTCAACCTCCCGGCCCTGAATCCTGATCGTCGATCGTGTCCCGCAATCCCCAGATGCGAGGCGACGCGAGTTCGACGCTGTTGCCAGCCGGATCGCGGACGTAGATCGAACGTCCGCCACGCGGCCACGATTGTTCGTGCTCGATGCGAATGCCTGCCGCCGTCAGCTTCACAATCCACGCGTCCATGGCATCGTCCGCAACCGCAAAGCAGACGTGCCCCGCTCCGCGTGCACCATGTGCAGGCACCCCTGCATCCTGTACGCTCGTCCGCGCCGGATCGAACAACAGCAACATCGCCTCGCCGCAGCGGAAGAAGACGTGACGGCCCGCCTCTCGTGAGTACACGGCAAGCCCGATCAGATCTTCGTAGAAAGCGGCCGTCGCGTCGAGGTCCGACGCATACAGGCAGGTCTCGAGAACCCCGTACACGCGAGAGGCAGGTATCATTCCCCGGGCAGTGGCAGGTAGTCATCACGGGCGAAGTGCGTCAGCGCGCGGCCGTAGAGTGCGCACGCGGCGAAGAACACGAAGAATGCCAGGGTACGCGCACCCGGTGTTGCAATGGCCATCAGTGCGCTGCGGAACAGGAGCGACACGACGATGGCGCGCCATGCAGCGTACCCGAGGCCGAGCACGAGCGGCACGGCTGGCCGGCCAGCCGTGCGCAGTTCTTCGAGTCGCGCACGAAGCACATCGCGACCATCGCTCATGATGCCGGGTCCGCCGCGCCGAGCCATGGCCCGGAATCGCTGCGAAAGGAGTCGAGCAGCGTGATCTTCTGCCACACCTTGTTGGACAGGTTGCCGCACAGGTGCTCCACTTCACTGACCGCTTCCAGGACGATCGGATCGTTCCAGTATTGCACGTACAGGGCGGCCAACTTGCTGGACAGCGAGAGGAGTTCGCTGCAATAGTCGAGGTAACGGCCCAACTCCTCGCGGCTCATGTTGCGCACGGGTGACGATGCAGTATTGGGCCGGTTCGAGAAAATTCGCTCCGGATCCTTGGTCAACTGGTGCATGTCGACGATGTGGGCGATGCTGCGCAATTCGTGAATTGCGTTGAGTGCACGGCGGCGTTTCAAGCGGGCCTCGAGCGAGAGGAAGAACCAGATCGCGATGCCGAGGAAAACGGCTTCCTGGACCAGGCTCTCGACGGCTTGAATCACATCCGCTGCACTGCCCAGTCCGGTCGCCGCGCGCTCCGCCTGCACCAGCGCCACCACCGAGACGAACGCACTGCCGAACACGACGAGAATCAGGGTAATGGCGACAATCGCAACCGTGCGAACCGGCCAGTGCGGGTTCCGGATGAACGCGACATTCCGTTGCGTCTCCCTGCCCACTGCCAGCAACTCGCTGCTGACCCGGCTCAGTCCGGATGCCGCGAATCGTTCTTCGATGCGCTGGCCGAGGGTGCGCAACGTCTGCATGATCTGATTCTCATCGAGGTGCCGATAGACCAAGCGCGCCCCTCTCTCGGAGTACGATCGGAAACGTGCGCCGCATGGGCCGGCCCGGCAAGTGGCTGGCGCGGTCCTCAGACACGCCTCACCCTGCCATCGTACCATGTCGACACGAGCGTACATCCAGAAAAACGGCCGAGACCTCACACTGGCATCCCACGCCTGCACATCGGTGCGGATGCCATTCGCGCGCAGATCATCGGCCAGCTTGCTGGTCTCTGGATCGCCTTCCGGATACTTCGCACACGTAACGAAACGGACATCGAATGTGTCTCGGCTCACGTCCGGGCAATCGCAAAGAAGAGGTCCATCACGTTGGTATCGGTCTGGCCGGTCCGGACGAGTGCGTCGACGGCGCCAAGGGCCGAATACGCATCGTGGTTGGCGAGGTCGTGAGCGGGATCGCGGCCGGCACTGCGGATGTGCGCCCATGTCTGCTCGTCGACGATCGCACCGGCGGCATCCGTCGGACCGTCGCGGCCGTCCGTCCCGGCCGCAAGCAGAGTGACGTGACGATCGCTCGTATCACAGAGGGTGCGCGCGGCCGCAAGCGCGAGTTCCTGGCAGCGCCCGCCCTTGCCGGTCGCATCCTCCAGAGTCACAACGGGCTCACCCCCGCACAGCAGCAGGAACGGCGCTGTGGCCGGCTCGTGGAGAGACAGATCCTCGTCGAGCATGCGCCGCGCCATCTTCTCCCCCGCGCGAGAGGCTTCGCCGCGCACGGGTTTGCGGCGCAATCGAGGGGCGAGGCCGAGCCCATGCGCGCGCGCCGCAGCAGCTTCGAGCGCAATCTCGCTGTTCGCGATCACGACCGCATTCACATCGCGGAACGCGGCATCGCCGGGTTTGGGCGTCTCCGGGATCATGCCTCGCTCCGTGCGTTCGATGAGATCAAGGATCGTCGAAGGCACTTCGTTCTCCAGACTCGCCTCGGTCAACAACGCCCGCACGTGGCCGGCCCTCGTTGGATCCGGTGAGAAGGGGCCCGACCCGATCGTCGCGATATCATCGCCATACACATCCGATACGATGAACACACGAACGCGCGCATGCGCCAGCGCCTGTGCAAGCCGCCCACCCCCCCAACGGCTGAAGCGCTTGCGGATCCGGTTCATCTCGACAATGTCGATGCCCGACCGGAGCAGCACATCGTACGTCGTGCGAAGATCATCCGCGCCCAGCCCGCGCACGGGCGAGGCGATCAGGCTGGATGTCCCGCCCGACAACAGAACCCACACCTCCTCACCCAGACCGACCTCGCGAACAACCCGCTCGACCGCATCGGCCGCCGCGAACGAGCGCGGGCCGGGCAGCGGGTGATCGCCGACCACCGCAGTCAGCGCGGGATGTGGACTCGGCATCGCTTCCGACGTGACGATCAGGCCGCCGGCCGGCTCCTGACCACGCGTCCGCAACTGCGCGATCGCTTCCACTGCCAGCGGATACGCCGCCTTGCCCAGCGCAAGGATCCACACGCGATCGGCAGGCGTGGCGTCCTCGCGCGCGAGGGCACCCGCCAGAGCCGGCGCTGGCGCGGCGGCTTCGACCGCGACGCGGTACAGGTCGAGCAGAATCGTTCGATCGTCGGACACCGGTTCGGCCATGGCTGGTCCGCGAAGGACCGGGCGCGGATCCGGCAGTATACGGCCTCGTCGCCGAATCGGCGACCTCGAATCCGCATCGCGCGCGACTGTAACGCCGTATGACCATGCTACGTTGGCGGACACCGATCCCCACCAACCGCGCGCTTGCCCCCCGGCCCACTCCCACGCTACCCTCACCACTCCCCACTCGCAGGAGCCATGTCGCTACGAACCGTCCTCATCGCCGGCGCATCCGGCCTCGTCGGCCGGGAATGCCTGCACCTGCTCGCTCGAGATGCGTCCGTCTCTGACGTGCGCGCACTCGTGCGCTCGACGCCCTCACCACCGGCCGACTCCCCTCGCGTTCGTTTCGTCCTCACCGATTTCGAGCACCTCGACCGCGACCCCGATACCTTCACCGTCGATCAGGTCTTCTGCACCATCGGCACCACCCTTCGAACGGCCGGCTCCCAATCCGCATTCAGACGCGTCGACTTCGAATACCCGCTCGCCATTGCACAACTCGCCCTCGACCGCGGAGCCTCTCACTTCCTCCTCGTCAGCGCCATCGGCGCGCGCGCCGACTCGCGCATCTTCTACAACCGCGTAAAGGGCGAACTCGAAGACGCACTCCGGCGACTGCCTTTCCGCGCGCTCACCATTGCCCGGCCCTCTTTCCTCCTCGGCAACCGATCCGCGCCCCGACCCGGCGAAGCGCTCGGACGACTGCTCGGCCGCCTGGCTCCAAAACGCTTCCGCTCCGTACACGCACGTCACGTCGCCGCCGCACTTGTCCTCGCCGCCCGCGAGGACCGTCCCGGCGTGCACGTCCTCGAAAACGCCGCCCTGCTCGATACGCCAGTCGAGACCTGACCCCGGTACTGGTTGCGTGGCTGCCGTCGGCGTGTCGGAAGGCGCCGCCGCAGCTGCCGTCAGCGGTGCGGGTGGTGGAGTGGGAGGTCCCGTGGGAGAACGCGTTCCCGAGCGATGTCGCGGTGGACGCCGATGGTCGGCTGTGGTTCACGGACCGGCAGGCGCACGTGATCGGGCGATTCGATCCGGAAACGGAGGAGTTCGCATCGCTGGCAGCGCCGGGGGCGCCGTACGGGATGGTGCGCGGCCCGGACGGTGCGATCTGGTTCGCTCGAAGCCAGGCGGGCAAGCTGGGGCGAGTGGATCCGGACGACAGGCATGGTGTGGTACGGCGAAAAGCGGAACAACCGCGTAGTCGGTCTGGATCCGGAGACGGGCGAACGCGTGCACATGGTGGTAACGACGCCGGGTGCGACGGTCCGCGACCTGGTGATGGACGAGGAACGCGGCCGGCTCTGGCTGCCGCTGAGCGATCGAGGGCGAATCTGCCTCGTCGAAGTTGCACGCTGAGAATCGGGCGGCTTTTCAACGCCGCTGGCCAGCGTGCAGGGTCACTTCAAAACGAACGTTACCTTCATGGTAACGCGGTATTCGGTGACGGCTGCGCCATCGCAGACGACCTTCATTTCCTTGACCCATGCGCCCTGGATCTGATCGAGCGTCTTTGCGGCCCGGGCGATTCCGGACTTCATTGCATCATCGAAGCTCGTGGGCGAGGCTGCGGTGATCTCTGTGACCTTGGCAACGGACATTGGACTCCTCCTCTCGATGTGAGAAAAAAGCGAGCGTCGTGATGCGCGGGACGCATCAGCGCGTGCCCCACGGCCCCGCGTCAGGCTGGTGTCCGTCAATATGCTGCGGCGGCGGCGCACACGCCATGTTCAGCGAGCGGGGGCTGCGATGATGCGTTGCGACGTTTCAACGCGTTCGATGAGAAAGCCGCGCGCCAGGTAGTTGTCCAGTGCCGCGGGGTGATCGAGCGTACAGGTGTGAAGCCAGACGCGGCGGGCACCCATCGCCCACGCCCGCTGGACGGCCGCAGTGAGCAGGTGCGCGCCAAGGCCCTGTCCGATGAAGCGTGGCACGAGGCCGAAGTATGCGATCTCGATGTCGTCGTCGTTGCGATCGAGTTCGAAGTACCCTGCGGGCACCCCGGCAGCGGTGAGCAGCCACAACTCGACACGGTCACCTTCAAGGCGCAGAACCCAGTCCGTATCGGTCCACGACAATCGGTCGACCCAGTGCCAGGCTGCACCGACCTCTGTGTAGAGGAACCGACACAGCGCGGGCCAGGGCGGATCGACGCGAACGAGGTAGACGTCCGATCGTTCAACCGTACGTGGCTTCAACGCGGCGGCCGACGCCATGGTGAGATACCACGTCGTTAGAGATACGGTTGAAGTCTGGTTCGTCACGGTGTGTACGTGCAGGCAATGACCTGATCCTTCCTGGGACCGCGCACGATCCACACGAGACTCATGCCGTCGTCACGCAGTTCGAGTCGTGCAGTGTAGATGTCGTGTCCGCACACGTGAGCGGATGCGGAGATCCATGCGCCGGTGGCATCCGGCGTCAGGAGTATGCGAACGGGCGCGAGGCTGCCGTCGAGTGCATCGCCGAACCGTGATTCCCGGGCCGGCCCCGGCCTTGGACGTTCGAGGAGGAGCATGACGGGACCGAGCTGTGTCCAGCGCAGTTCGTTGCGAAAGCGGATGCCGGCGAGATCTGTGTTGGCTGCGCTCGAAGAGTGGGCTCGGGTCGGGGCCGGCCGGAGCAACGGCTCGACATTTCCCCAGCCACCGGCTTCGAGCCATGTCACGCGATGGCCCTTGCGAATTGCATCGACGACAGCCGTTCCAGAAATCGCATGTGGACCGCACCCGGACGTTGTGGCGCGTTCATCGCGAACGCGAATGCCGACCCGGCGAACGCGCGCGATCCGCGAAAGTGCCTGGGTCGCGCTCGCATCGTTCCGTCGCACAACCATGCCGGTCATCGCAGAAGTCCGATCCATGTCGCAAAGTAGCACGGCTGGCCCGGACCGACACGGGTCCGTGCGCATGCGGGGGCGGAGCGCGTCCGCTGCACTCGTGCTGCACGTCATGGACGATCGCCGGGCTGGCCTTGTCAGGGCGCGAAACCATGGTTCGGCAGCGAGGAATTCGAGGTCCTCCAGCTGGGCGCGCTCACGTCGCAGTAGTTGCCCGCCAGGCGGGCGGTTTGCATACTTGGCCGGTCCCCTGCCGATTCACCCGACCGGAGCCGACGCACATGCCCTGCCGGACCGATTCTGTCGTGTCTGCATTCCTCGCGATCGCGACGCTCGCCGTTGTCACGACCGTCGCCGCACAGGCGCCTCAGGATACCACGAAGAAGAAAGCGAACGACCTGCCACTCGAGCCGGGCCGGACCGTCTCGTTCACCGCGACGAATGGATCGTGGATCAACGTTGACGTGAGCCCGGATGGCCGGACGATCGTGTTCGATCTGCTCGGCGACCTCTACACGTTGCCGATCGGCGGCGGCCGGGCGACGCGGCTGACCGAAGGCATCGCCTTCGATGGCCAGCCTCGCTTCAGTCCCGACGGCTCGAAGATCGTGTTCGTCAGCGACCGCAGCGGCGGCGACAACCTGTGGTTGATCTCGCTTGATGGCCGCGACACGACACAGGTGACGAAGGGCAACAACGACATCTACGTATCGCCCGAGTGGACGACCGACGGTCGCTACATCGTTGCATCGAAAACGCGGGGCCCGCTGGGCGGGGCAGCCAAACTCTGGCTCTATCATGTCGACGGCGGCAGCGGCGTTCAGCTGGCTGGCGAGCCGGCCGCACCCGAGCAGGCCAAACTGCTGGGCGCGGCCTTCGGCTCTGATCCGCGCTATCTCTGGTACGCGCGCCGCAATGGCGACTGGCAGTACAACGCACTTCTCCCGGAGTACCAGCTCGGGGTGTATGACCGCCACACGGGCCAGTTCACGGAGATGTCATCGCGTTATGGCTCGGCCTTCCGGCCCGCACTGTCACCGGACGGCCGCTGGCTGGTGTACGGTTCACGCCACGACCTGCACACGGGCCTGCGCATCCGCAACCTCGAAACAGGCGAAGAACGGTGGCTCGCCTACCCGGTGCAGCGCGATGACCAGGAGTCGCGCGCCAATGTCGACGTACTGCCGGGTTACTCGTTCACACCGGATGGTCGCGCTCTGGTCGTGTCGTTCGGGGGCGAGCTGTGGCGGGTCGCCGTCGATGGCAGCGGACAGCAGAAGATTCCGTTCACGGCCGATGTGTCGGTACCCATCGGGCCGGTTCTCGATTTCCAGTTCGAGATCGAGGACAGCGCCACGTTTGTGGTGCACCAGCTCCGCGATGCGGTGCCCTCCCCCGACGGCCGGCGTCTGGCCTTCACGGCGCTCGACCGGGTCTACGTGATGGACTACCCGGCCGGCACGCCACGGCGCTTGACGGATGCCGCTGTCGGTGAGTACGAGCCAGCGTGGTCGCCTGATGGCGCGGCCATCGCATGGACCACGTGGGCCGACACGGCGGGCGGGCACATCTGGCGTATCGATGCGGACGGCCGTGGCTCGCCGCAGCGATTGACCAGTGTACCAGCGAATTATCGGCAGCTCGCGTGGTCGCCCGATGGGGCGCGCATCATCGCGATGCGCGCCTCTGCGCGAGACATGCAGGAAAGCGGCGGCGGGCCGTCTTCATTCGTGTGGGTCCCTGCGAATGGCGGGGATGTCACGGTCATTGCGCCATCGGGCGGCCGTTCGCGCCCGCACTTCACGAGCGATCCCGAGCGCATCTACGCATCCGGCGGCTCGCGGGGCCTCGTTTCCTTCCGCTGGGATGGGACGGACGAGCGGGCACACGTGCGCGTGACCGGCCCGCCGCAGCCGGGCAGTGAAGGCCCGCCCCCGGATGCGAGTGCGATCTACATGGCGCCCGCGGGCGATCAGGCGCTCGCGGTGGTCGGCAACGATCTCTACGTCGTCACGATTCCGATGGTCGGCGGTGCGACGCCGGCGATCTCGGTTGCGAACCCCGAGGATGCGGCATTCCCGGTTCGCCGCCTGACCGACATCGGCGGCCAGTTCCCGGCATGGCAGAGCGATGGCCGGAAGGTCCACTGGTCGATCGGCAACGCGCACGTCGTCTACGATCTCGACCGCGCCAGGGCGTTCGATGACAGTGTAACCGCGGCGAGGCGAAGCGCCGGTGCCGGTGTTGCGGACACGAGCGCGAACCGGCCCGCAGCCGATACGGCACGGGCGAAGTACCAGCCGGACGAACGCCGGATCGACGTGCGAGCAACACGCGATATTCCGGAAGGCACGGCCGTGCTGCGCGGTGCTCGTGCGCTCACGATGCGGGACCACGAGATCATCGACAATGCGGACATCGTCATCCGTGGCAATCGCATCGAGGCGATCGGTCCGCGCGGTCAGATCGACGTCCCAGCGGATGCGCGCATCATTGATGTAAGCGGCAGGTGGGTGGTTCCCGGGTTCGTAGACACGCACTACCATGCGCAGTGGCTGGTCAACGAGATCCACCCCTCGAACGTCTGGCAGTATCCCGCCGTCCTTGCCTATGGCGTGACGACGACGCGCGATCCACAGACCAGTACGACCGATATCCTGACCTACGCCGACCGCGTCATGACCGGTGACATGGTCGGTCCGCGCATCTTCTCGACAGGACCGGGCGTGTTCGCCGGCGAGCAGATTGCCAGCCTCGAACAGGCCCGCAACGTGCTCGAACGCTACAGCACGTACTACGACACGAAAACGCTCAAGATGTACATGTCGGGAAACCGGCAGCAGCGCCAGTGGATCATCATGGCCGCGAAAGAACTCGGGTTGAAGCCGACGACGGAAGGCGGACTCGATTTCAAACTCAACCTGACACACGTGATGGACGGCTATCCGGGAATGGAGCACACCTTCCCGATCTATCCCGTCTATGACGATGTGGTGAAGCTGTTCGCGGAATCAGAGATCCTCTACTCGCCCACGCTCATCGTCTCCTATGGCGGGCCGATGGGCGAGAACTTCTTCTATGCGACGACGAACGTGCATGATGACACGAAGCTGCGCCGCTTCACACCGCACTCGGACATCGATGCGAAGTCACGCCGCCGCGGTGGCGCCGGCCCGGCCGGCTGGGCCATGGAGGAAGAGTACGTGTTCGAGGATCACGCCAGATTCGTCGCCGACCTCGTCGCAGCCGGCGGCAGGACCGGCGTCGGCGGGCACGGCCAGATCCAAGGCATCGGCTACCACTGGGAACTCTGGATGATGCAGTCGAACGGCCTCTCCGCGCACGACGCCCTTCGGGCCGCCACCATCTTCGGCGCCGAAGGCATCGGCTTCGAAAGGGACATCGGCACGCTCGAAGCCGGCAAGCTCGCGGACCTCGTCGTCCTCGACCGCGACCCGCTCCAGGACATTCGCAACAGCACGGCCATCCGGTACGTCATGAAGAACGGGCGGCTCTACGAAGGCGAAACGTTGAACGAGATCTACCCGCGCAATCGCGAACTGCCGCGCACGGGCTGGTGGGAGGCAGAGCCGGCGGGCGTCAAGGCCGGGATCGTCAGGTAGGAATGCGCTTTCCGGGGTTCGTTTCTGGGGCTGGTTTCTTCTCGAAACGAGCGCGAGAAACGGGAACGCCGTTCCATCGGGCGGCGTCTGGCGAATGGCTGTAGCTCGGTTCGCGTGGCGAGAACATGAACGACTCTCACGGCAGCTCGCTTTTCGATGAACTGAAGCGGCGGCGCGTGGTGCGTGCGGCTCTGGCGTACACGGCGGCGGCGTTCGCGTTGTTGCAGGGGGTCCAGCCGGTTTTCGAGGGCCTGCTGCTTCCCGACTTCGCCCTGCGCCTTGTCGTCATCATGGCAATCGCGGGATTGCCGGTGGTCATCGTACTGGCGTGGATCTATGAGATCACCGCCAACGGGATCCGGCGCACGCCCCACGCAGCCGGGCCGGTTCGATCGGAACGGGTTCCCCTCAGACGGTGGCTCCCGATCACGGCCGCGTTTCTTCTGGTTTCATTGGCGGCTACGGTCGCGGCAGCGGCTCTGGGTCGCTGGCGATTCCCGGCGCAAGCCGAAGACGGCCGGGTCGCACTCGCAGTCTTTCCGTTCCGCACGACACCAGTGCCCGACCCGGCGTGGTCGGAAGGCGCAGCGGACCTCCTGGCAACGGCGCTGGATGGAACCGCCGGTCTGCGCATCGTCGACCCATGGGCGCTCTGGCGACCGTTGCGCGCGGGGCACAGCGCACGCCCCGACGCTCCGGAGCCTGAACGTGGTTCCGCGCTGGCGGAAGAGATCGGCGCCCATCGATTTGTCCTCGGCTCCGTCGTGACGAGCGGAGAGCGCGTTGATGTCACGATTCGTCTGTATCAGGTTGGCCGTGACGAGCCCCTCGCCGCGTTCGCGGTCGAGGGAGCCTCGACCGGCATGGTCGCTGTCGTTCGCGACGTCGCGGTGCGGGTGCTGGCGCGAGTGTGGGGTGCGCGCCGGCCGACGAATGTTCCAGCCGAACTCGATTTCGATGCGACGTCGTCCCCGGAAGCGTTGAAAGCCTATCTCGCGGCGAAGGAAGCACTGCGGCGGGGGTACATCGATTCGGCCAACGTGGCCATCGACCGGGCGATCGAGGAGGACTCGGCCTTCGTGCTCGCGCTGGTCGAAGCGGTCACGATCAAGTCGTGGGGCTCGAGCATCCGCGGACAGCCATACGCCGGTTTCTTCGAGGTGCTCGACCGTGCCGAGTCCCACGCGAGCGGGCTCAACCCAAGAACAAGGCTCCGGCTCGAGGCCACGCGCGCGTCCGTGCGAACGGACGGTACGAGCGCGAACGCGGCAGTACGACGTGTTCTCGAGATCGACCCGACCGATCTCGATGCGCGCGCTGCGCTCGCGTACTACCAGCGGGTCTACGGCTGGCAGTTCGGTCTGGTGCTGCCCGCCGGCCGCGATGCGGCGGAAGCCGTCGTGCGCCTCGATTCAACGTACATGCCCACCCTCGTTTCACGCGCGTGGTGGGCCATCGCCGCCGGCGACTCCGCGGATCAGCGCCACCAGCTCACGCGTATCGAAAATGCCGACACGACCGGCATGCTCGGCCGCGCGTGGTTATCCGTCCTCCGCACCGCGCTGGCCAGCGACACGGCATTCATCGCCATGCTGCCCGAGCTCGCTGACCTGCCGGCCGTCGACCGTATCACGTTGGTACGAACGCTGCGCGCCACCAATGTATCGCGCGCCCGTCAATACAATGAAGCCCTGCGCGAAACGCCGGATCCGGCCGCTGTCGTACTGGCCGAGAGCGAACTGGCCAGACTCGACATTGCCGCCGGTCATAGCGCTCGCGTCGACTCGGCCATCGCGACTGGCGCATTCAGGACGAACGCTCTGTTCCGTACTCTACAGTTCATCATCGTTGCGGCCTCGCTGGCCGGCATAGGCGAGGAGAACGTCACGAAGGGCGCTGTCGCGCAGCTCTCGGCGTATCTGCCGCCGGATTCCGCTCTCGCATATTTCGAGACTCGGCCCGTCTGGTGGGGCGGGTGGCTGATCGGTGCGTATCATGCGGCGGCGGGCGATACGATGATCGCGAAACGCTGGTCCGCCGCCATCGGCACGCTGCCGCCGGGTGGCACGTCGGATGATTACATCGGTGCGCTTCAGGCGGACATCGCCGCGAGACTCGCCAGCCGGCGCGGCGACCTTGATACCGCGCTGCGAGAAGCCCGTCGCGCTTACGAGTTGTGGACGATTCATTCGGACATTGCCGTCGAATCGTCGCCCGCTCCTGCCATGCGCTTCCACCTCGGCAAGCTTCACCAGCAGGCCGGCCACGTTGATGACGCGCGCGCACTGTTCACATCGCTGGTGCCGCCCACGACGTGGGCCGGGTTCCTGACGGCGCGCGCATCCGTCGAACTGGGAGATCTGGAGGCAGATCGCGGCGACATGGCCATGGCCGCGTTCCACTACAGACGTGCGCTCCAGTACTGGGAGGACGCCGGCCCTGGCGCGACCATGTGGCGTCAGTCCGCGCGAGACCGGCTGGCACAAATCGTCAACCGCTGATTGCGCTACGCAGCGCCTGCGCATCATACTGGGTGACCCTTTCAGCCTCAGAAAAGGACACGAGATGCGGAACCGCGTCGCGAGCGTGAAGACAACCCACGGAGCCATCCGGATCGAATTGTTCGAGGACAAGGCGCCGGCCACGACGAAGAACTTCATCACACTGACGGAGAAGAATTTCTACGATGGTGTGATCTTCCATCGCGTGATCGATGGTTTCATGATCCAGGGTGGGGATCCGACGGGTACCGGGCGAGGCGGTCCGGGCTACCAGATCAAGGATGAGTTCCACCCCGAGCTGAAGCATACGGGCGAAGGCATGTTGTCGATGGCGAATGCGGGACCGAATACGGGCGGATCGCAGTTCTTCATCACGCTTGCCGCGACGCCCTGGCTGGATGGCAAACACGCGATTTTCGGCCGGGTGATCGAAGGCATGGACGTGGTAAGACAGATCGGCAAGGTACAGACCGGCGCGGTTGACCGGCCATCGGCGGACGTCATCATGGAGAGCGTTCGTATCGAGAGCGCTCCGGACTGAGGCAGAAGCGACCTCGCCGGCAGCCTGGTCGTTCCATACGTGGAGTGTCACACCGTGGGAAACAGCGGCTGTGTGCTCGCGAGTCTGGACGGCAGCGCAACGGCATCGAGCGACGCGAGTTCACCGAGCGCATCCGGTCTGACGCTGCGGCGCCCGCCGTGCGTGAACAGCCGCAACACGCGAGCGGTCCGGTACAGTTCACTGGCCACGCGCGGCAATCCGATCAGTCCCGTGCGGCCGCGCGGCCCGAGCCGCAGGACCGAACCATCGCGACGTTGCACGAGCAGATCGAGCCCGAACATGGCCTCCTTCTCCGGATAATCCAGAAATACGTGGCCGGCGTCCAGCCCGAGGTCCATGGCGATGCGGTCCTCGACTTCTCTTCGGAGCGGGGCGTTCTCGTCGAGCCAGGCGCCGGTCTCGCCGACCCCCAGATCGGCAGCGACGATCTCACCGGCGCGCTTCGGTAACCGTCGAAACCGCAGATCGTCGATCCAGCGGGCGATGCGCGGTTCGCCCGAAGAAGATCGTGCCTTGCCTTCAATGCGGAACAGGACGCCTTCGTCCGTCTCGCCAATCAGGTCGTCGGTTCCGATCAGGGCTGCATCCAGCGCATCCTCGACGATGCGCTTGTACAGTACGGTTGCCGCACGCACGGCGTGATGCCAGTAAACGTTACGGAACATCTGGTACTTCGAGAAGAGCAGTGACTCGAGTGCGGCGACACCCTTTTCCTGCACGGCGAGTTCCGGCCGGCCGGTCTCCGGATCTGACACGAGCGCCAGCGCATGCAGCAGCCGGTCGACGTCGACTTCGCCGTACGGCACGCCGCAGAAGCGGGCGTCCCGCATGAGGTACTCGATCTTGTCCAGGTCCAGGCTGCCGCTCACCAGCCCACCCAGCGGACTGGTTGAAGCGCCGCGGATGAGGGCTTCGATACGCTCTCCGGCATCGGCGGCGACGCCAGCCAGCGCGGCGGCGACTTCCGGGTCTGCGAGGAACCGGCCGGCGAGGGCTTCGTGATGTTCGGGGATGCGAGTGTACTGAAGCTCTTCGAGTGCGTGAGAAAACGGATAATGTCCGATGTCGTGCAGCAAACCGGCGAGTGGAACGAGTTCAACGTCGAGACCATCGACGCGAGCCAGATCACCTCGCCGTTCGAGCAGATCGAGTGCACGGCGGGCGAGGTGATAGACTCCGAGGGCGTGATCGAAGCGTGTGTGCGTCGCGCCCGGATAGACGAGATGGGCGTGACCGAGCTGTTTGATGTGACGCAGGCGCTGGAAAGCCGGTGCATCGACAATGCGGACGGCGACCGGGTCGAGCCGGATCGTGTCCCACAGCGGATCGCGGATGATGACGCCGTTGCTCACACGCCGGATGCGCATTGGTGTGTCATGACGCTGGCAGTGTCGAGAGGTAAGCCCGGATCGCGGTCAGTTCGACGTCGTTGAGATTACGAAGCGCCTGCCACGGCATGATCGAATCGTTCAACATCGTGCCATCCGGCCGCCGGCCGGTACGCAAGGCCTGCACGAACTCGGCCTCGTTCCACGTTCCGAGGTTGCCGGCCGGCGAGAGATCGGGTCCGGAAGGCGGTTCTGTCCGGTCGGGTGGACCGCCGCGCAGATCGGCGCCATGACAACCCAGACACAAACGAGTCAGGTAGAAACCGAACTCGGCCGTCGGTGCGGGAACCGTCTGGAGGTGCTGTACATCGGCGGGAATGACGGCCGGTGCGGGCGGCAGCTGGCCGAGCGCGATCACCATCCGGCCAATCGGCCCGAAGGCGCGGTCCGGCAGCGGATTCTCGACCGCGGGCAGTGTACGGGCCCATGCCATGATGCTTGACAGGTGTGCGTCGCTCAACCGCGAGTACTCGGGAGACGGCATGATGAAGAGAGGCCGTCCATCGAAGCCGATGCCATGGCGCACGCCGAGTTCCCATTGTGCATCGGTCAGCGCACCGCCGCTCCGACCCGCCGTCAGATTGGATGCCGGCAGAATGGCGAATGGCATGGCGTCGATGAGCACGGTGCCACCGAGATTGCCGCCGTGACAGGCAGTACAACCGAATGCATTGGCAAGGCGCTGGCCTTCCGCGATGTTCGCGTTCGATGCGTCCACTGCATGGGGCGTTCCCTCGACGGGCGCCATGCGTGAACCGCTGATCGCGTAGACCATCCCGACCGAAATGATGAGAAGCAGAACGAGACCGGCGAGCACACGGACCGTCCAGCGCAGCCATGGCTTCATGTTGTGTCTCCGCCTGACCGCCCTGCCACGTCAGCGCGGCCCCGCCGCGCGTACGTCCGCGTTCACATCCTTCTCGAACTTCGCGAAGTTCTCGCGGAACATGGCTGCGAGTTTCGCGGCCTGCGCGTCATACGCGCCACCGTCCTGCCAGGTCCGGCGAGGTTCGAGCACCTCGTCCGGGACGCCCTCGATGCGGGCAGGCGAGCTGAGTCCGAACACGGGATCCGTTCGCGCGGGGATATCACGGAGCTTGCCGGCGAGCAAGGCATCGACCATGGCGCGCGTGTGCGCCAGCTTCATGCGCCGCCCCGTCCCGTACGAGCCTCCGGTCCAGCCCGTGTTCACGAGCCAGCACTGCGCGCCGTGCTTCTCGAGTTTCTCACGCAGCATCTTCGCGTATGTCGCAGGCGGCAGAGGCAGGAACGGTGCGCCGAAACACGCACTGAACGTCGCCTTCGGTTCTGTCACGCCTCGCTCTGTCCCGGCAACCTTGGCGGTGTAGCCGGCGAGGAAATGGTACATTGCCTGTTCATGCGAGAGTCTGGCGATGGGCGGCATGACGCCGAAGGCGTCGGCGGTGAGGAACACGACGTGGGAGGGGTGAGCGCCCTTGCCGTTTGGAACAGCGCCGTCGATGAATTCGATCGGGTACGAGGAGCGCGTATTTTCGGTGATCGAGTCATTGTCCCACTGGACCTCGCGGGTGTGCTCGTCGAGTACGACGTTCTCGAGGATCGCGCCGAAGCGGCGGCTCGCGCTGTAGATGAGCGGCTCGCCTTCAGGGGACAGGCGAATCACTTTCGCGTAGTTGCCGCCCTCGAAATTGAAGACGCCGCGTTCGGACCAGCCGTGCTCGTCATCGCCGATGAGGTGGCGGTTGGGATCCGCGGACAGCGTGGTCTTGCCGGTTCCCGAGAGGCCGAAGAAGAGCGCGACATCGCCGCGCTTGCCTGCGTTCGCCGAACAGTGCATCGACAACACACCCTGGCGGGGCAGAACGTAGTTCATCACCGTAAAAATCGATTTCTTGATCTCGCCGGCATAGCGGGTTCCTGCGATGAGCACGGTCCGCTCCTCGAAACGGAGCACAATGGCGGTCGGCGAGCGAGTGCCATGCCTTGCGGGATCGCACTGGAACTCGGGCGCGTGCAGAACGATCCAATCGGGTTCGAAGCCGGCAATCTCTGCGGTTGTCGGTTCGATGAACATGTTGTAGACGAACATCGAGTGCCATGCATTGGGCGAGAGCACGCGCACGCCGATGCGGTAGTCGACGTCGGTGCCAGCCCAGACATCGCGCGCGAAGAGATCCTGTGTCGCGAGGTGCGCGAGCACGTCGTCGCGGAGAGTGAGAAAACGGTCCGCTTCGAATGCGACATTGACGCTGCCCCACCAGATCTCATCAGCGATGGCAGGCTCGCGCACGACGAACTTGTCGTTCGCGGAGCGGCCGGTGTGAGGTGATGTGACGCCGACGAACGCGCCGCGCGCGGAGAGCACACCTTCGTTGCGGCGCAGGGCGTGTTCGATCAACTGTGCGGGTGGCTGGTTCCAGTAGACGCGGCCGCGGGGTTCGAGCCCGTGGCGGGAAAGGTCATGGGTAGCAACGGTAGTGGCCACGATTGTGCCTCGATGCTCGAGGGGTGGACCGGCCAGGCCGGTTCGTCGGCGCAGTCAAAGGTGGAAGGGTAGGGGTCGAATCTCGGCCATGTCAAGCATGAAACGGCACTTGCAGGTGGTGCGTCGCGTCGCGACATTCGCCCGGCCGGCCCCCTTGGCGCGGTCGCGTGCGGGGTGCACGGCGGTGATTGCCGTGCTTGCAACCTTCCAACCGGACGAGCCGTGCGGGATCCGATGGCGGACTGGCGGTGTAGCGCGATCGTGAAGTGGTCCTGCCTGTTCCTGCTGGTCGCCGCCACCCCGGCTGCTGCGCAGGTGGACGAGCGCGCTGCACCCGGTGATTCGTGTGCAAACGGGCGAATCTCGTTCGTTTTCCTCGACAACAACTCGATCTTCGACACGACGGATCCGGACCTCGATGCGCGGTTTCGCTGGGCCTACGGCATAGCCAACTCGTTGCACGTGCGGACTCGACAGTGGGTGATCCGGCGCGAACTGTTGTTTGCACCCGGCGACTGTTACGACCCGTACCTGCTCGCCGAGAGCGAACGGCTGTTGCGCGCGTATCCATTCCTCGCGCAGGTCAATGTGCACGGTGTACCGCAACCGGATGGGACTCACCATGTGATCGTAGCTACGCACGATGACTGGAGCACGCGCTTCGACGTGCGGTTTCGTGTCGACGATGGCATTGCGCTCGAAGGCATTCGTCTGACGGAACTGAATCTGCTGGGCATGGGCCAGGAACTGGGTCTGTTCTGGTTCGAGCGCGACGTACGACGGGATTATGGTCTGACCTACTGGGCGCCGCAGATCGGGCGGTCGCGCTGGGATATCGGGCTGGCGGCAGGCCGCACGCGCGCCGGCTCTCTTTTTCGCGAAGAGGTCCGCTACCCGTTCGTCGGTGAGGTCGGCGTGTGGAGCGGCGGCCAGTCGTACACGCGCGATGATCGCTTCTTCGACTACATCGTGCACGATGCGGAGGATGAGGCATCGCCGCGCGTGCTCATGCAGTTACGCGAACAGCAGTTCAACGGAACATTGGTCCGCCGTTTCGGCACGCGCGGCCGGATGTGGCTCGGCGGTCTTGGCCTCGACATTCGTACTCTGGTCTATCCGGGCGACGTCGAGATCGCGCCTGACGGCAATTTCGACGATCGCATCCCTGCGGACAGTGCGACGGTCGAGGCGGTTCGCTGGCAGACGTCGGCGCGCGATGCCGTTCGCGTGTCTCTCCTGTTCGGCCGCCGTGACGTGCGCTGGATCGAGGTGCGTGGCATGGACAGCATGCGCGGCGAGGAGGACTTCCTGCTGGGCACGGAGTTCGGGCTGGTCGCCGGCAAGTCGATTCCCTCGTTCGGCGATGATGATCTTGCACTGACCGGCCTCATGTACGCGGCCGCGCGGCCTGGCAATTCGCTCGTCGCAGTGCGCGCGCGCGGTGATGCACTGCGGCTTTTCGATCCGCTGCCGGTCGAGGATGCGTGGCAGGACTTCCGGCTCGAAGGCGATGCCTTCGCATACCTGCGCAGTTCGGCGCAGTCGCGTCACCTTGTGGTCCTGCGCGCGAGCGGTGCAGGCGCGTGGCGGACACGGACGCCGTTCCAGCTGACCCTGGGGGGCGAGCTGGGTCTGCGCGGTTACGGACACGAGCGGTTTCCGGGCGGCCGTCGCGTCCTGCTCACTGCGGAGGACCGCATCTTTCTTGGCTGGCCGATGCCCGGCGTGATGGACGTGGGTGCGACCGTATTCGCCGATGCGGGCCGGATCTGGCCGGGTGATGCGCCATTCGGTGCGGATTCCGACTGGCGCGCATCGGCCGGACTCGGCTTGCGCATCTCGTTTCCGGCCGGAAGCCGGACCACCTACCGCATCGACTTCGCCTGGCCGATCGAGACATCCACAAGGTTGGGCGACTTCCGCTTCCGCTTCAGCACCGGCGAACCGATCGGCCTTCTCGGTGCGTTCAGCGAGACGCAGTTCCGTCGCTCGCGGCCAGCCGGCGCAGCCGGCCAGCTGTTCAGCCACACGAACGCGGCCCGCCGTTGATGCAGCCGGCGCGATACGCGGCGCGCTGGGTGCTGCCCGTTCATCAACCAGCCATCCGTGAGGGTGCGGTTCTGGTCGATGCGCACGGCCGGATCGCCGAAGTCGGGCCTGCGGCTGCGGTGGCTCTCCCCGAATCTGCGCGTGAAGTGGATCTTGGTGATGCCGCGCTGCTGCCCGGCCTCGTGAACACGCATGCACACCTCGATCTTTCATTCCTGCGCGGCCATCTCGAAGACCGTTCGTTCCCCGACTGGCTCGCCAAACTGAAGGAAACAAAGCGCGGCGCGGGACTGCTCGACGCGGACCAGCTCGCGGCCACTCGCTGGTCGTGCATCGAAGCCATCGGCGCCGGCATCACGACCCTCGGGGCGACCGAGGATTCCAGCGCCGCCATGGAAGCACTCCGCGAGAGCGGACTGCGTGGCATCGTGTATCGCGAGGTTTTCGGACCCGCGCCTGCGCAGGCCAACGAGGCGATGGCCGGCCTGTGCGCGGCCATCAGCGCCATGCGAGAGTTCGAAACGGAACGCGTGCGCGCCGGTGTTTCGCCGCACGCGCCCTACACGGTCTCGGATGCACTGTACCAACGTGTTGCGGCGTTCGCTCGCGACGAGGCGCTGCCGGTTGCGGTTCACATTGCGGAGAGTGAGGCCGAACAGCGGCTGGTCACGCACGGCGATGGCATCTTCGCGCAACGACACGCGTCGCGCGGCATGGCGACACCCGTCCGAGCACGGTCACCGATCGAACTGCTGCGACGGACCGGGATCCTCGACCTGCACCCGCTACTGATTCACTGTGTGCGTATCGACGCGATGGATATCGACGTGATCGCCGCGAGCCGCGCCTGCGTTGCGCATTGTCCGGTCGCAAACGCGCGCCTCGGCCATGGCATCGCACCCGTGACGGACCTCCAGCACGCAGGCATAGTCGTCGGACTCGGCACCGACTCGGTGGCGAGCAACAACCGGATGGATCTTCTCGAGGAAGCGCGCTTCGCCCAGATCGTGCAGCGTGCGAGCCGTGCAGACGCCATGCTTGTGCCTGCCGCGCAGCTGCTGCGCCTCGTAACCATCGAGGGAGCGCGCGCTCTCGGTCTCGACGCCCGCATCGGTTCTCTCGAACCCGGCAAGGACGCTGACCTGTGCGCGGTTTCCTTCGCCGCACCGCACGTCCGGCCGGTGCACGATCCGCTCGCTGCCCTGTTCCATGCTGCGCGAGCAAGCGACGTGTGCCTCACGGTCGTGTGTGGCGAGGTGTTGTTTCAGGACGGCGCCTGGATAACGCTCGATGTCGAAGCCGTCGGCTCGGCTGTCGAAGCCCTTGCTGCGCGCGTCCGTTGAGCGCCGCACCGTGAACCGTGCCGCTCTCGACCCGACCTCGCGCCCGCACCTGCTGATGCCACCTCCCCGGTTACGAAGTGCTGTCGAACTCATGGACGATGCGACAGACAAGCGAACCCTGGAACGTACGCTTCGTGATCTCGCTGTCATCAATCGGTGGCTCGGCGGCGTGCGCGCGATTCAATCCGCTGTACGACCATGGTTCCTGCCCGATGCGAACGTGTCACTGCTCGACGCGGGTTGTGGCGGTGGCGACATCGCGGAGGCCCTCATTCAGTTCGCGAACCGAACGCGAACACTCCTTACGGTGGCGGCGATCGATCGCAATGCGACAACGGCGGCGATCGCACATGGAAGGACTCGCGATGCGGGGCGGATCCATGTCGCCTGTGCAACGACGTTTGCCCTGCCCTTCCCTGATCGCACGTTCGACATCGTGTTGATGTCATTGACACTGCATCACTTCAACGAGTCCGGTTGTGCACATGCGGTCCGCGAGATGGCGAGGGTCGCGAAGGACCTGGTGATCGTGCACGAACTCGAGCGAAGCTGGGCGCACTATCTGGGGGCTCGACTGCTGGCGGCTACGCTCTGGCGGCGCAGCCCGTTCACACGACACGACGGACCGGTTTCTGTACTGCGCGCGTTCACGCCGCCCGAACTCGAACGCGCGCTCGTTGCGGACGCGCTCGCGCCGGCCACCGTACGGCGGCGCTTCTTCTACCGGCTCATTGGCACGGCCGAGCGCACGGCGCTTTCCGTCTGAGATACGATCGATCTCGCGGTCCGGGTCGACGGGCGGGGTACAATGATGCGGGCGCTTGCCTTGCACGGCGCTGCGACCGGATCGAACCGAGGACGATGGCATTGCGAGAAACGTCGCAACAAACGCTGGCTGACTGCGATGTCGCGATCGTGGGCGCCGGGCCGGCCGGCTCCGCCACAGCAATCGCGTGCGCACGCGGCGGCCTCGACGTTCTGCTGCTCGATCGTGCGACTTTCCCGCGGCCGAAGCCGTGTGGCGATTGCCTGAGTCCGGAATCCAACCGGCTGCTGGATGAACTCGGCGTGTTGGATGCGATCCTTGACGAGCGGCCGGCGCGACTTGAAGGCTGGCGAATCGTCTCACCGGATGGACACGCCTTCGAAGGCCGATTCCGTGACTTCGTCGGGGAAGACACACGGGTACGCTACGCGCTCGCCGTTTCGCGCGACCGCCTCGACACCGTCCTCCTGCACGCTGCACGCGCGGCCGGCGCCCGCTTTCACGACGATGCACACGTCGTGTCGATTCGCGCCGAGGATGGAAACGGCGCCGGTCTGATTTCCGGCACGGCGGGGCACCGTGCGTTCACGATACGCGCCCGCACGATCGTGGGTGCGGACGGATTGCGCTCTGTGGTCGCTCGGCGTGCCGGCATGACCCGCATTGCTGGCAAACGTCTGCGCAAGGTATCGCTGACCGCCCACGTCACGGGAATCCGGGGTCCTCACGGAATGGGCGAGATGCATGTAGCCGATGGACTCTGTCTGGGACTGGCGCCCGTTGAATCATGGGGGCAGGACACGAGGCCGCTCGCGCGGGGCATCGCATACAATGTTACACTGGTTGCGGACGCGGTGCGTTACGGGCGCGCGTTGGCCGCCGGGCCGAGCGATTTCTTCCTCGGTGCCGTGCGCGGATTTCGCGGGCTGCGCCATCGGCTGGGCCGGCTTCAACCGATCGGACCCGAGGGGCGCGGCCGTGATGGGTGGCTGCTGCGGTCGGGTCCGTTCGATGCGCCGACCCGGCGTGTGACCGCGGGGAATGTCGCACTGGTTGGCGATGCGGCCGGGTACTACGATCCATTCACCGGTCAGGGCATCTACCAGGCGCTGGCCGGCGCGGAGCGGCTGGCGGCCGCGATCACGCAGGCGCATCGAGACCGCGTCCCGGTCGAAGCCGCGTTGCGCGCGTACGCACGCGACCTGCGCCGGTTGCTGCGCGGGCCGCGGGCGCTCCAGCATGTGATCGAGATCGTCCTGAGCCGGCCCCGTATCGCAGACCGGGCCACCGCATGGCTGGCGGACCGACCGGGCGCGATCCATGCGTTGCTCGCCACAACTGGAGATCTCGCACCGGTGCGTTCGCTTTTTGCGCCCGTCACATTGCGCGCGCTCACGCGTTCAACCCGACGGCATTCGACGACATGACGGTCTACGACGAGGCCTTCGTGAAGGCTCCGCCCGATGCATGCTTTCGGGTGGCGGCCGACGTCGAGCGCTGGCCTCTCATCCTGCCGCACTACCGCTGGGTGCGGTTTCTCGACCGGCGAAGCTTCGGTACCGGGCGAGTCGAGATGGCGGCGTGGAGGAATTTCGGCGGCCCGATCCGTTATCCGACCTGGTGGGTTTCCGAGATGCGCATCGACGAACACGAGCCCGCCGTGTTCTACCGTCACATCGACGGCCTGACGCGTGGAATGGAAGTGAAGTGGGAATTCATGGTGGAACAGGACGGCACTCACGTCCGCATCGCGCACTCCTGGGACGGCCCTGCATGGCCGATCGTCGGTGGATTCGCGTGGCGCGCCGTCATTGCACCGCATTTCGTGAGCGCGATCGCGACCGGCACGCTGGCCGGTATCGCGCGCGAAACCGAACGCCTGCTAACGCGTAAACCGGGCACTGTCGAGCGTGCGCAATGATCGCCCCCTCGAGTGTTCCGCACCGGGTCGCCGTCACCGGGATCGGCCCCATCACGGCTGCGGGGATTGGCGCCGCAGGGCTGTGGCAAGGACTGCGCTCGCAGAAGTCACCCATTCGCCGCGTGTCCCGCTTCGACCCGAGTCCCTGGCGATCACAGATGGCCGCACAGGCCGATGGTTTCGAGCCGGCCGATTTTCTCGAGGCCAGATCGATCCGGCGCATGGATCGCTTCGGCCAGTTCTCGATTGCGAGTGCCCGACTCGCCCTTGCCGACGCCGGCCTCGATCAGGGTGACCTCGAGCCAGACCGCACGGCCGTGCAGATGGGCTCCGCTCTCGGCGGAATCGCCTACGCCGAGGAACAGGTCGCAAACCTCAACCGAGCCGGCCTGCGCGCTGTCGATCCACGCGTCGCTTTGACCACCTTCGGCGGCGCCGCTTCCTGCTCGATTGCGATCGAATTCGGCTTTACCGGCCCCAACTCGACGAATGCCATGTCCTGTGCGTCGGGGACAATCGCGATCGGCGACGCGTGGCGCCTCATCCGCGATGGCCTCGCCGATGCCGCCATCGCGGGTGGCGTCGAGGCACCTCTCGCACCCCTCTCCTTCGGCGCATTCGCAATCATCCGCGCCATGAGCACCCGCAACGACGACCCTGGCCGGGCCTGCCGTCCGTTCGACCGTGGTCGCGACGGGTTCATCATGGGCGAGGGTGCGTGTTCGCTGGTGCTCGAACGGCTCGACCTCGCGCGGCAGAGAGGCGCTCGCATCTACGCAGAACTCGCGGGTTACGGAACCACCAATGATGCGTTTCACATGACCGCGCCTCGCCCGGACGCCTCGCAGGCGGTCAGGGCGATGCGGATCGCTCTCGAATCGGCACGCATCCGCCCGGACGAAGTCGATCTGGTCAGCGCCCATGGCTCCTCGACGCCGCTGAACGACTCGACCGAGAGTCTCGCCCTGAAGTCCGTGCTTGGAGAACACGCGTACCGTGTGGCCGTCTGCGGCTCGAAGCCGTACCACGCGCACGCGCTGGGTGCGTCCGGCGCAATCGAGGCTGCGATCTGTTGCCTGAGCATGCACTTCGGGTGGGTCCCGCCGACGCTCAATTTCGAAGACGGAGATGAGAATTGCGATCTGGATTACGGGTCGCCGGGCGGCAAACAGACCAGACCCCGCGTGGCGCTCTCGAATTCGTTCGGATTCGGCGGTATCAATGCCTCGCTGGTATTGATCCGATCGGATTGAAGTGTATTTTGGACAATGTGTTCGGCGAGCCTGGCGACCTGCTGCCAACACGCGCAACCATCAGTGGGAGGCGTCTCTATGAAAAGAGAATTGAGTCGGGGCGTAGCGCTGTTGGCCTTCCTGGCGCTGGCGCGTCCAGCGGCCGGTCAGAGCTATCTCGTCGATTTCGGGATCAACGGCGGCCTTTCGCTCTACACTTCGATGATCGGAGCGGACGAGGGATTCAATGGCGGCTCCGCCAAGTTCGGCACGAGCTGGCTGGCCGGATCGCAGTTGACGATCTGGCCGTGGTCACGGGTCGGCCTGCGCGCGAATTTCGCGTACGCGGATCGACCTCTCGAGGCGGATGACGAGCTGTTCTCGCACGTCAATCTATGGGCCGGTTCGGGTGACCTCCTGTACCGCTTCAAGGTGCCGAACGAAACGTGGCAGGGGCCGGAGACGTTGCCTTATCTCGCACTCGGTCTGGGCGAGAAGTGGTTCAATCCGGCAGGCGACGATTTCGTCTGCTACGACACGTCGCGAAACGAATACTGGTCGTGCGTCCCGTTCGATCGGGCGCCGACTGCGGGAAGCACGTTCGCGCTCGGCGAGTGGAGAGAATCGCTGATGGGTCTGATCGGCGTGGGCGCCGACTTCCGGGTTACGCCTCGCTGGCTGTTCCGGGTAGAAGTGAATGACCGCATTGCCAAGCCGCAGGTGTTCGATGTCGCCGGTTTCCTCGGCGGCAACATCTGGGACGTGCCCGATGGCGAGGAGAACCTGAGCAAGTGGATCCACGAACTCGGTGTTCAGGCGGGAGTCCACGTCGCACTCGGCCTGCGTGATGCGGTTCCGGTGGCCGCACCGCCGCCACCACCGCAGCAGCCGCAACAACAACAACAGCAGCAACAGCAGCAGCCACCACCACCGCCGCCGCCGCCGCCGCCGCGCGAGGACCAGATCTCGGTCTGTGTAGTCGATCCGGGTGCACCAAACGGAATGCGCATGCAGAGCGCGGTCTTCCGCCATGCCAACGGTGACACGGTCGTCGTTTCCGGCGGCCAGACCACGCCGCTGAGGCAGACCGTCGGCAACGTACCGACCGCAGGCCAGGCGGACTGGTACGTGCGCGGTACACCGTTCGTTCTGACGATGGGCCGGGCTCGCGAAGAATTCGTGACGTACGGCCAGCCGACGATGATGTCCTCAGGTGTGACGTACGTCGGAATGGCGAACGGCTATCCGGTCTACGCCAACACGAGTGATGTCTCGGCGTTCCAGTCGCAGCTCGCGACGGCCGTTCAGGCGCAGAATGGCGATCTCGGCTCTGCGCTCGGTGGCGATGCCGGCCTCCGCACGCAGTTCGACCGCGTGATGACGATCCATGTCCCCATGAGCGTGGTCGGATGTCGCATGCAGGGGCTTCAGCGGCAGGAGCCCGTTCGCAAGGACGATATGCGCTGAACCATCGCCGTTCTGTGGGAAAGGGCCCGGCCGCACGAACCAGCGGCCGGGCTCTTTCTCGTTTTTGCCCTGACGAGCCGATGCTGAGGATGTGAACCGGTGGCGATGCACGGTGATTCTGCCGAGTGGCATCGCCAGCGTCGCTTCGCCAGAAGCGATCCTGTCCATCCGCGCGTGCCACGCGCCCCAACACCCTGCGCACAATGGTTTCGTTGATCGTGGCCGGTCGCCTCCTTGGCGCCTCCCTGGCGTGCGGCCTCAACGTGTATGCGACGATCGCCGTGCTCGGCGTGGCCCTGCGGCTGGGCTGGATCGAGCCTCTGCCGACATCGCTGCATGGGCTCGAGAACGGCATCATCATCGCCGCCGCATCCGTGCTTCTCGTGTTCGAGATGGCCGCCTCGGCGATTCCGGTCCTCGAGGCCGCGTGGGAGGCCGTACACACGATCGTGCGGCCCATGATGGCCATGGCGCTCGCATGGTTGGCACTCGAGACCTCACCCCTCGCGGTCCAGATGGCCGGCGCCTGCGCTGCCGGGAGCGTCGCTCTCGCCGCTCATGCCGCGAAGGTCGGACTTCGACTGGTCGAAGCCCGCCGCCGTGCGGTCCGGATCGCCATCAGCACGATCGAGGATCTGCTCGCCGTCGGCCTCGCGATCGCCGCGCTGGCGTACCCAGCCGTCGCGCTCGGTCTTGCCGTTGCCCTCCTCGGCCTCCTGGCCACGGTCGGCCCACGACTCTGGCGTGCCGCCGTCTTCGGTACCCGGTCCGTGACGGCTCGCGTCCGAGGGTTCTTCGGAACCCGCGACTTCCGAACCGTGCGCGAAATCCCGCGTACACTCCGCGCCCTCGTCCTGGCGACCGAGGCCGGCTCGCCTGTTCCGCGCGCCGTCCGGGCGACCTTGGGCGCCGGTGTCTGGCGAAACGGCTGGCTCGTGTTCGAAGGCCAACAGGCAGCATTCCTCTGCCACCGCCGCATGCGCCCTCTCCGCATCGAGATCACCTCGGCCGGCTCGGCCGTCCGCCCGGGGTTCCTCGCTGACGCCCTCGATATCGAGGCCGCCGGATCCCGCACTACTCTGTTTCTTCTCAAGGATGGCCCCGTCGCAGAGGCCAGCGCCGGCGCACTCCCCGCCGGACGCGAGCCAGCGGCGGACTCGAGTCTGCCGGCCAATGGAACTGCACGCCCGGGTCTGGCCGCCGGGAACGGTTCGCCGGGAAAGGATCCTCCGGCGGAGCCGGCGCCTCAGGTTGCGAACCGCGCTGGCTCGCCAGGCATGGCAGTGGCCCTGGTGGCCCCTCTTCATTCGCCGGTCCCCCGGCCGGGACCCGCCCGAGTCTGAGAGGCCGTTCGGCGGGCCTGTCACGATGGGATGGCCTGCCGCCCACCGCCACCGCCACCGCTGCGTACCCGGCCACTCGCTCTCGAACACACCGCCTCTCCCACCGCCATCGCCACCGCCACCGATGCGTACCCGGCCAGTCGCTCTCCCGCTTTTCCACACCGCCACTGCCCGTGCACCTGTCACAAGGGGGTTACATCCCGTCCCGCCTTGGCTTATATTCGAGGCGCTTATGATCAGGACCTTCTGGGGTACTGGCCGGGTGCAAAGCAACGCTCGTGGAGAGCGGCACACGGCGACCCGACTGGAGCAGCGAATCCGTCCAGGCTGAACGGATCGCTGCTTTTCGTTTATTCACCCCCAACCCCGAGGTGGATTCACCCATGTTCGTGAATTCCCGCGCTTTAGACTCCTTCGATCAGTACCTCTTCGATGTCGAGAAATATCCACTCATCGAGGAGGCCCAAGAGGAGCGCGAACTCGCGCGGCGGGCTCGTACCGGCGACAAGGAGGCGGCAGAACGCCTGGTCACCGCCAATCTCCGATTCGTCATCTCGTACGTAAAAAAGTATCAGGGCCGGGGGCTGGGCCTTGCGGAGCTGGTCTGCATCGGCAACGAAGGCCTGCTCAAAGCAGTCAAGAAGTTTGATCCGGACAAGGGTGTGAAGTTCATCTCGTACGCTGTCTGGTGGATTCGGCAGACGGTTCTCCAGGCGCTCGCGGAGCAGACGCGGTCCGTTCGCATCCCGCTGAACCAGAATTCGAACCTGGTCAAGCTTTCGCGCACGGAAACCGCACTGACGCAGATCCTGGGTCGCTCGCCGACCGACCAGGAAATCGCAGACGAGATGGGCGAGCCGGTCGAGACGGTTCGGGCCCTTCGCCGCGTCGCCGCTTCCGAGCTGTCCCTCGACGCTCCTATCGATCGCGGTGACCGCGACAGCGCCTCCTTCGGCGAACGATTCGCCGGCGCAGAGGCCGAAGACATTGAGGACACCGTCGAGTCTCAGGCACAGCGCGAATTCCTCGACCGGATGTTCGAGAAGTACCTCACCGAACGTGAACGCAAGATCCTCTACCTCTACTACGGCCTGGACGATGGTGAGGAGCGCACGCTCGAGGAGATCGGTTCACTGCTGGGCGTCACGCGCGAACGGATCCGGCAGATCCGCAATCGCGCCTTCGAAAAGCTCCGCGAGAGTCCCGACGGCGAGGCTCTGGAAACGTTCTGGAGCGCGAACTGAATCACTGAGTTCGTTTCTGGGGCTGGTTTCTGAGCTGCGACTGGCGCGGACAGATCAAGGGGGGCTGGCCCGACGACACCGGGCCGGCCCCTTGATGTACGACCCACTCTGCAATCAACCCGGAACGGCACCGCCACTACCGTAGTTCAGCCGCGGCTCTGACCTCGAACGCGATCAACTGTGCAGCAGGACATCCACCGACCGGTCGGTCTGACCGGTTTCGACGAGAATTGCCGCCAGATTATGCAGCAGGATCGAAGGTTCGAACGGTTTGCTCAGGACGATATCAAAGAGTTCTTCGTCGTCATGGCTCACCGTGGTACCCGTTGCAGCGATGATGGGAACGGAGCGAAGCGCTTCGTCCGCGCGCATTGCTTGCGCGAGCGAGAATCCATCCGAGATGGGCATGACGAGATCCGTGATGACCGCGTCAGGCTTGACGGACCGAATCAACGCGAGACCGAGCTTGCCATCGGGCGCTTCGAGCGTGATGTATCCGCAATCACGGAGGAGCAGCAGCCATGCGGAACGAAGGCCGGGCTCGTCCTCGACGAGCACGATGACGGGAGCAGCCCGTCTCTGCCCTCGATCGCGGCGTCCGTCCTGCCTCTGCATGGTGTCCTCCCGCTACAGCGTATGCGTTTCAGCGCGGTGCACAACACCTGTGCCCGGCTTATCCACAAGAGGCAAGGTCAATGCCACGTCACGGGTTGTGGCGTTTCAGCGTTCTGAAACCGGGTGTGGGCATACGTCTTGCCCCTCAGAGCCGGTTGGACAGCGCCCTGTAGAAACCGAACGGCGCTTCCGGAGGATTCCTGTAGAATGCGAGTGCGTGTTGCAGTTTTGATGGTCGCCGCCGGCGTGATCGTGACGGGCGTGTTGAGCGGGCATCTGGCGTCCGGGGCAGTGGCGTCGCCGGGTGCCGGATCACAAGCGCCGGATACGCCGCGTACGAGGGCGGTTCGGGCTCTCGATGCGATTGCGCGACGCATCCGTGATGTCGAGCCATTCGTTGCGAATGGCCATGAGGACGCGGTTCGCGTGGACAAGCAGTTGCGCGCGCGGGCCGGCGCGATTCGGGTCAGGGTCGATGAACTGGATCCGCATGATGCGGAGCAGCGCGGTGCGTGGGCTGGTGTGCGATCGAGCATTGCGGAACTCGAATATCGCACGGACATGTTCGTGCTCGAGTCGCGATCCGAGTCGATGGGGTTTCACGAAGCCGCGGCACCGATGTTCGAGGAAACGTCTGCATGGTTGGACGAACTCGGTGCATCGCTCGATGCACAGGGCCGGCTTGACCATTCGAGACGAATCGAGTCGTTGCGAGCAGAACTCGAGCGAATCCGCAGTGCATCGGCGGATGATGTGCCGGCGCGGCGGGCGGAAGTCGAGACGCGCGTCGAGTGGTCGAAACGGCTCGCGGCATTGCGGCGCGAGCTGCGTTCGCTGGACCGCCGCAAGGAGCGGCACAGCCGCGACTGAGCGGCGGGCCGGGAACGTCGGCCGGCCTGCCCGGTAGAATCCGCGTCACGCATGTTCACCTGCAACACCAGGGTGAAACTCCGGCCTTGATCGGCGCCTTCGGCGGTTCGGATCGCACAATACGCCATGCTGTCGTTCTTGCAGGTGCGATTCTTGGCCTTTTCGTTCTCTTCCCGGCCGGACCGGGAGCTGCCCAGCAGGAAGACGGCTGGAACGGTGCGCGTGCGTTGCAGCTGATGGACATGGCGCGTGAGCGGCGGGCTCAACCGCTAGCGGATTCGACACTCCAGAATTACCGCGCAACGGCCGAGGGTGTGGTCTACTTCTATCTCGATCGGCGCGACGCTGACGAGCGTGTGCTGGTCAGGACCGATCAGGTCGCGGTCGAAGTATTCTGGGCACAGCCCGATCTGACGAAGCAGCGCATTGTAGGCCTGCGCGACCGCAGCGCGCTGCCCAACCGCATGTACTATCACCTCGACCATCTGACGGTGGTACAGAACGGTTTCGGCGACGTGATGCGGATGGGTGACGGCGATGAAGTCGCTGACGTACCGCATCCGGCCGCGCCCGGGTCCGATTCCATTTACGATTTCCGTCTCACGGACTCGCTGTCAATGCGCTTGCCGGGCCGGCCGACACCGATCAAGGCGTACCGCATCGATGTCCGGCCGGTGCACATGGACCGGTCCGCGATCATCGGTTCTGTCTATGTGGATCACGAGACGGGCGACATCGTGCGCATGACGTTCACGTTTACGCCGGTATCCTACGTCGATCGGCGGCTGGAACGGATCAACGTGTCGCTGGACAACGGTCTCTGGCAGGGCCGGTACTGGCTGCCCAATGAGCAGTCCGTCGAGATCCGGCGCCAGATTCCGGAACTCGATTTCGTCGCGACATCCGTGATCCAGGGCCGGTTCCAGATTCGCGACTATGAGTTCAATCTCGAATTGCCGGAGCAATTGTTCTGGGGCTATCGGGTCGTTACCGTACCGAGGGAGCAGCGCGAGGCCTACCCGTTTGACCGCGGCATTTACGAAGACCTGCACGAGGCTGGACTCGCGCCGCCGCCCGAGATGGATGTGCTGCGGGCTCGTGCGGCCACACTGGTGCGGCAGCGGGTGTTGAGTGGTCTGCCCCGCCTGCGCCTGAGCCTGCCCAACGCATCGCAAGTGCTGCACTTCGATCGTGCGACCGGCCTTCATCTGGGTGCCGGTGCATCCTACGCCGTCAGTACGTCAACCCGTCTCGAAAGCACGTTCGGCTTCGCATTCGGTGCAGAGCAGCCTGCCCTGTCCATCGGGTTGCGAAAGCAGGTCGGTGACGCGACACTCGTGCGGACACGTGCGTATCTCAACGCGACCCGCGATCTCGGCGTGCGACCCGGCGCGCCCGGCGCTCTCAACACGTTCTCCGCGCTTGCCGGGACGGATTTTCTCGATCCGTATTGGGCGAGTGGGTTCTCGGTCGACATCACGCACCCGCTGAATCCGACGTGGGAGCTGGGTGTGCGCGCACGCATTGAGGAGCACGAGTCCGCAGCGCTTGCACGGTTGGATGCACCGCTGGGCGATGCATCGTTCCGCGCCGTACGCCCGATCGACGAAGGGACGCTCGGCGGCGCCAGCATCTTCGTCGAGCGCACGGATCACGAGCGGTCCGGATGGTCATGGCAAACCCGCGCGACGCTCGATGTTGCAAGCCTCGAAGGCAATCTGTTCGTTGCACCGCGTATCGATGCCGCACTTCATCGCGGGAATGCGACGCGCGCAACCGAGTTCGACGTGCGCGTTGGTGCGGGTTTCGCCGCCAGTTCGCCGCCCGCGCAGGCGCACGCACTGGCCGGCGGTCGCAACACTATTCCGGGTTACGCGTACCGCTCATTTGCAGGCGATGCCTTTGTCGTTGCCGATGCCGAGGCGAGCCGCGATGTGCATGCTCCATGGATCCGCGCTCGCCTGTTGGCGGCTGCGGGCTGGGTGGGCGATGTCGGCCCCACGGCGAGGACGCTGGACGGCGGGCTGGCCGGATCCGACCGCGTCCGCGACCTCTGGACCGCCCGGCCGACAGGCGGAATCCGCACCAGCATCGGTGCGGGTATAAGCCTCGGCTGGGATATTCTACGGTTCGACGTCGTCCGCGGCCTCTCGCGCGACGGCGAATGGCAGTTCCTCTTCTCGATTCAGCCGCGGCTCTGGGGCGTCCTCTAGAGTTTCGATTTCTGCTGTGACGGCGGGAACCGGTGCGCTTGAACGGCGCTCCTCCAGACCCGCGGCCTGGCTCGAGCGTTCCATGTCGCTGCGGTGAACATCCGATCCCCGCCTCACGTCATGCCGCGATCGACGCGTCCTCGACATCGTCAGCGGTGACGGCGCGCGGGCCCGGCGGGCCGAGCATGACGATTTCGAGCACGCGGACTTCGGCCGTTGGAACCGTCACACCGTTCTTCTCGAACGAGCCGTACTCGATGCGCCCCTCGACGTAAAGGCGATCGCCCTTGCGGACGTACTCCTCCGCCAGTTCGGCGAGCCGATCCCACAACACGAGCCGGTGCCATTCGGTCCGTTCTTCGTAACTGCTGTCACGAGGAATGCGACGGCTGGTCGCGAGTGAAATGTGGGCGACCCTGGTTCCTTTCGACGTCGTCTGGACGTCCGGATCACGACCTGCGTTGCCGACGAGAATCACCTTGTTGATCGATCGGCTCATGGTACCTCCACGGATGAGGGAATTCGGTCGCGGCAACGATTCACGTCACTACGGGGCATGGGAATGGTGATGCGGGCCGACTTCCGCAGCTTCAGCATCGCATGCCGAATCTGCTCCTGGTACCGGCCGGTGCCTGCCTCCTCGGCCTCGCCCGGGAGGACTGCCGTTGCCGATGGCTCGCTCATCGACTGAAGGGCGATGCGCCGCTTACGTCTGGCGCGCGTTCGTGCTTCACGCGACACTTCGCGCCGGGCAGTCACAGGGCGAGGACTCATGACGCGAATGATATCGATGGGTCGATTCGAAGCAGTTGTCGTGATGGCGTGCATCGGATTGGGCGCCTGCGAGCCGAGGACACAAAGTGAAAGCCGCGCGGACCGCAGAACTGCGGCGCAGGCCGCGATCGTGCGCACGGCCGACCCCGCCCGGCGAGGCCTGACCGAAGCCGATTTTCCGCGCGTGCAGCAACTCTCGGAGAAGGTGTACACGTACGAACAGCTTCGATCGGCAGGCGAGGAACGGTTTACGACGGTGAGCCTGATCGTAGTCACGGAAGAAGGTGTCCTCGTCGCGGATGGTCAGGGAAGTCTCGAGGAGACGCAACGACTGGTGACTGCAATCGGAGAAATCACGGATCGGCCGATCACTCATGTGGTGATCGGTTCGGATCACGGGGATCACACGGCGGGCAACGCCGCGTTTCCGGCGGATGCGCAGTTTCTTGCGCACCCAACGTCCGCGGCGGTATTGCAGGCAACTGCGGCAAGGGCAGACCGACCTGCTGATGCGCCGCCTGTGGTCGTCCCGAATGTGCTGGTCGAGGACCGCCTCGAACTCGACCTCGGTGGCACCGCCGTTCACGTGCTCTTTCTCGGGCGCGCGCACACAGGCGGCGATCTGGTCGTGTACGTGCCGGGTGATAACATCGCGTTCATGAGCGAGGCGTACCTGAACCGCGTGTTTCCGGCGATGCGCTCAGCGTATCCATCGGAATGGCTTGCGATGATCGACCGGACGCAGCGGCTGGGCGCGGATGTGTACGTGCCCGGCCACGGCTTCGTCGAGTCGCCGGCCGTGCTGGCGGAGGAGCTGGACACGTTCCGGATCGCCATCCAGCAGGTCATCGCGGAAGCCACACGATTGCATCAGGCGGGCATTCCTGTCGAAGCTGCGGTCGACAGTGCCGACTTTGGCGCACTCGAGAACTGGTTGCTCAGGTCGAGTCAGGGTCCGATTGCGATCAGGCGAGTGTACGCCGAGCTGAACGGCGAATTGCCGCCCGCACGATAACAGGCCGTTCCGGATCTCGAGTGAGTCAGGCTTCGTGCACGGTCCGACCGCCCACCACGGTCCGAACGATCGTGATGTCCTTGAGCGTCGATGGATCGACGTCGTGCGGGTCCTCCGCCAGCATCACGAAGTCTGCAAGCTTGCCGGCGGTGATCGAGCCCTTGATGGCTTCTTCGAACGATGCGTGCGCGCCGTTCAGCGTGCAGATCCGAAGCGCTTCATCCACGGTTACGCGTTGGTTCGGGCCCCATTCCCTGCCTGCATAGTCCGTTCGCGTGACCAGACTCTGCAACGCCATCATCGGTTCGTACGGCCCGGGCATATAGTCGGACGCGCCGGACACCGCAATACCGTGATCCAGGAACGAGCGGTGCGCGAACATCCACCGCATCTTCTCGTCACCGTACTCGCCCCATTTGTCACCATGGTAGTAGACATACGTGTAGAACGGCGTGGGGATCACACCGGCGGCCTTGATGCGACGGAGCAGTTCAGGATTCACGAGTGAGCAGTGTTCGATGCGATGCCTCGCATCGGGGCGCGGGAACTCGCGTTGTACACGTTCGTACGCGTCCAGTACGTAACCGATCGTGACATCGCCATTGGCATGGACACCGATCTGGAAACCGGCGCGATGCGCTTCCTCGACCGCCGCCTGGATCTCCTCCGGCGTCATGGTCAGGATGCCGAAATCGTCGGGCCGGCCGACGTACGACGTGCTCATGCGCATGGTTCGTTCGGATGCCGACCCGTCCGCACCGTACTTCACTGCGCCGATACGCAGCCACTCGTCGCCGAAGCCGGTGCGGATACCGGCCTCGCGGAGCGTGTCGAAGATGCCGCCGCGCGGGAAGAAGTACATGCGGAAGCGCAGCTCGCCGGCTGCGTACGCGTCCTGGAGTGCAACCAGGTCGGTCGAACCGCCTCCCGTCTTGTGGACCGACGTCAGGCCGGCCGCCGTCATCTGTTGTGCGATGAACGCGACACCCTTTTGCCGCGTCTCGCGAGTCGTCGATTCGCGTTCGCCGACGCCATTGAACGCGCCGCGTGCGCGTTCCGCGACCTTGCCCGTCAACTCGCCGTTCTCACGATAGAAGCGGCCGCCTTCCGGATCGGCCGTAGCAGCCGTCACACCGGCCAGTTCGAATGCCTTGCTGTTATAGACGCCGGTATGCCCGCCGCGATGTCCGACCATTGCCGGATGATCCGGTACCGCCTCGTCCAGATCGCGACGCGTGACCGGGCGGTCGAGCTTCGTGTCATCGTACATGTAGCCGCTGACCCAGTAGCCGGGCGGAGTGGTCGCGGCCTTCCTGTGAAGCGCATCCTTCACTTCGGCGACCGTTCGCAGATTGACGTTGACGCCCGTCAACTCCTGAACGCCGCTCGGATGGCTGTGCGTGTCGATGAAGCCCGGCACGACCGTCATATTCCCGGCATCCAGGATGCGGGTTGACGAATCGGCCAGGTTGCGGACATCCGCGTTGCTGCCCACGGCCGTGAATCGGCCGTTCTGCACCGCGAACGCCTGCGCCCGCGGCAATGCATCGTCGATCGTGTACACGCGTGCGTTGATGACCACCAGTTCCGGCGCCTCACGCGGTCTCGCCGGACCGCTGCCTGCCGGACCGCTGGCCGCTGGATCGCCGGCCGCACGCCGTGTCTCACGCGCTGCCTCCGTCCAGCCCGTTGTATCCGCGCCGAGCCCAGCGGCCATTGCCGATGCCAGAAAGTCGCGACGTCTCATTGGGCCTCCCGGGAAATGAACTCGTTTCTGGGGCTGGTTTCTGGGGCTGGTTGCTGGTTTGGATCGAGAGAGGGTCATCCGTTGATCTGTTCAACGAGAAACCAGCCCAAGAAACCAGCCCCAGAAACGAGTTCCAGACAGGGCGTTCATCAGTTCCTCGCACGCCAGACACGATACACCGGGATCCCGGCGGCAAGGATCGCAAAGTTGCCGAGCGTCAGCAGAGGTGTCTCGGCGAGTGAGTTCGCAAACAGATAGACACATGCCAGCAGGAAGAATGCTGGCAACCACGGGTAGAGCGGAACGCGGAACGGCCGCTCGAGGTCCGGGCGTGTACGTCGCAGTCGGATCAGGGACCACACCGAGAGAAACAGGAACGGCCACATCCCGAGAATGAGGGTGGCCGCCATCCGCTCGAAGGTACTGACGAAAATGTAGACCAGTGCGACGGCGCCGGTCACGATGACGGCGATGTGCGGCGTGTGATAACGCGGGTGTACGGCGGCTACGGATCGGAAGAACAATCCGTCCTCGGCCATTGCATAGAACACGCGCGGATCAGTCATGAATCCGCCATTGTTCGAGCTGAACGTGGCGAGTGCAATGAGTGCGGCAACGATCGCGGTGCCGGCCGCGCCGAGCAGTCGCGTCGCCACATCTGCGGTCACGAGCGGCGACGACGCCAGGTCATCAAAGGACAGAACGCGCAGATTCGATACGTTCACGATGAGATAGACAAGCAGAATGATGAGCACGCCGCCGCCCATCGCGCGAGGGATCGTGCGCCGGGGCTGTTTCACTTCCGCGGCGAGCTGCGGCATCCACTGCCAGCCATCGTACGCGAACATGACTGAAACGAGGGCAAGGCCAAGTCCACCCAGCCCAGCATCTGTCACCGTTGTTGGAGCGGCTGCATCGCTCGCATCGGTACCGCCCAGAGCAAGACCAAGCACTGCCAGACCGAGCAGGACCGCGACCTTGGCTGCGGTGCTCGCGTTCTGCACGGCTGCGCCGAAACGAACGGACCGGCAATTGATCAGCACGAGCACCACGATCATCACGGCCGCGACCCAGCGCTGGCCCATCGTCGAGAGGGGCACGAGCGTATCGACGGACGCGGCAAAGATCATCGAGACCGCCCCGTACGAGGCCGGATTGACGACGAGCATTCCCCAGCCGAAGAGGAACGCGCCCAATGGACCGTACGATTCCTTCAGGAAGACGTATATCCCGCCAGTACGCGGAAACGCTGCCCCCAGCTCGGCGAGCGAGAGTGCGCCGGCCAGTGCAATGAATCCGCCGACAACCCACAGGGCCAGCACCGCGCCCGGCGTACCGGCTTCGGCCGCCACGGTTGCGGGAACGCGGAAAATACCGCTGCCGATGATCGTGCCAACGACGACCGCCGTTGCGCTCCATACGCCGATGGATGCGGTCAGTCGACCGGTCGCATGCGGCGCTGGATCGGCGCGCTCGTCGATCATGCCCGGACTCGATGCAGTCCTGGGCGTCAGGTGGTGGCGGCCGCGCGAGCGCAGGCGCGCTCGAGACGAGCTACGCCGTCCGCGATCTCTTCCCTCTCGATCAGGAGCGATGGACCCATGCGGATGATGTGGCCGTGCAGCCCCCCGATGCCGACGAGAACGCCTTCTGCTTTCGCCGCCTCGAGCAGAATCCTCGCCCGTTTCGGATCGGGTTTCTTCGACACCGGATCCTCGACCAGCTCGATGGCCTGCATGAGCCCCATACCACGCACGTCGCCAATCCATTGGTATTGCTGCTGGAGCGCTTCGAGCCCTGCCCGCAGTTGCGCACCGCGTGCAGCGGCTCGCGCAGGCACGTCCTCGCGTACCATCACTTCGTTCGTCGTGTTGAGCGCAGCCATCGAGATCGGATTGCCACCGAACGTCGAGATCGTTTTGGCCTTCCACGATTCTGCGATCTCGCGACGCGTCATGGTCGCGCCGACGGGCAAGCCGCCCGCGATCCCCTTCGCCATCACCATGATGTCCGGCTCGACATCCCAGTGCTCGATGCCGAACCAGTGGTCGCCGGTCCGGCCGAAGCCGGTCTGCACTTCATCAATGATCAGCAGGCCGCCGTACCGCCGAATGATCTCGGAAACGCGCTGGAAATAGCCGGCGGGCGGCACGACGTAGCCGGCGACGCCCTGAATCGTTTCGGCGAGGAAGGCGGCGGGCTTGCCGTTGGTCGTCGTGAGAATCAGCTCCTCGAGATCGCGAGCGTACGCGTCGAGGCAGCTCTCATCGCACGGCTGCTTGAACGGGCAGCGGTACGAATATGGGGAGAGCGTATGCTTGACCGCGAACAGCGATGTAGTGAGCGGGCGCCAACCCGCATGCGCGGTCAGATGGGTTGCCAGCGTGCTGCGCCCCGAATAGCCATAGCGCAGGGCGATGATGTCAGTGCGCCCCGTATGCTGACACGCGAGCATCACCGCGGTCTCGATGGCTTCGGTTCCGCTGTTCGTGAAGAACGTGTAGTCGAGCCGGCCGGGCGCGATGCGCGAAAGCCTCGCCGCTGCCTCGAGTTCGGGCTCCGTCACGTAGAGCGTCGATGTGTGCCCGAGCGTCGCCGCCTGCCGCTGTACCGCGGCCACAACTTCCGGGTGGCAGTGGCCGAGCGATGTCGTCAGGATGCCGCTGAACAGGTCGAGATATTCGCGCCCGCCAGTGTCCTCGACACGCACTCCCCGGCCGCGCGCGAGGACCATCGGCTCGGCGTAAAGCCTTGTCTCGCACGGAAACAGAAGCGAATCGGTTCCGGCGGCTGCGTCGGGCACTCCAGCAATACCGGTCGGGCCGGCAGGCGGCCTGGTCGGGCTCTTCACGCTCGTCGTCATGATGCGGTATCCAGTGGCAGGCGAGAAACCGGCCCCGGCGGGCCGGATCGGATTCGGGCAATGGTAGGTCGACGCCGCGGTGTGCGCCAGTCAACTCGCGCGCACCAGCCGCGGCCGGCGGCCAGGATCCCCTCGGCCTCGTCCTTCAAGACGTCATGCGAGAGACGCAGCGCCTGGCGAGGACTGCGGTGCGCAAGCGAGACGTTCGCGGACAGCGACAAGGGCCAATGGTCCACTGGCCGGAGCTGTATTGCGGGCGACTCAACGCTCCGACGGCGAGCGCCACGTCGGTTCCGCGTGGTCGACGTCGGTCGCGTCCCTGAACGCACCGCGTTCAGCGAACGCGGTCGGGGCGAAGCGTGCCGATACGGATTCCGAGAGTCGCTGTATCAGAGAACTCATCCGGCGGCGCCACTTGCTCGCCTGCCGATTCCACCAGGCCCGGCCAACCACCAGCCCCGCGGCTGCGCCAGTCGTCGCGAAAAACATGAAGCCGGCGGGATCCTCCGTCGCAAGACCGAGTAAGCCCATGACAAAGGTGCCGGCCAGCGTTCCGCTGATCAGATTCCGTCTGGCCTGTGGAGCGCGATCGGCCTCGGCTACGATCCGGGTCGTGCCCTGATCTCTGCTCACCGTCACCTGCACGGTACCGCCGCTGCTGTCGTGAACCCACTCCAGTCTCTGTTCGGTAACGCGGGATTCGCCGTGGGACTCCATCACGTCATGGATGACCGGCGGGAGTGTCGTAAGGCCAGCACCCGTGATCACTCCACGATCGAGTGAGGCCTCACATCGAAACTGCCGGGGACTGCCGTACAGTCTGGACCTGCGACGACCGATCGGGTTCGTGCCAGGCGGTTGAGTACGGGCCGGCGTCGAAGGCGGCTGGGCCCCGGTGACTGCTTCTCGGATCCATTCGGGTGCGATCCCGACTTCCATGGCGATCTGCTCGATCTCGTTGAGTGTCACACCTCCGCGGCTCGGCAGCAGTCCGCCGTGACGTTCCTGTAGATCGCTCGCCAGTCGAATGATGCGCGCAACCTCGTCCTGTGTGAATCTCCGGACCACGTTTCCACTGGATTCGTCCGCCATTCATTCACCTTCTTGCCGATGCCCGGCTCGTGCGTGGCTCAACATCACAACTTGATCCGGCCGATGCTCCCGGGCAAGCCACTCGTTTGGAATCGACGCGCGCGGTGTCACGACCGTGAACACACCCCTCACCTCGAGGGAGTAGCCGGCGGCAACGATTCGAGGGGCAAACCGGGATCGACGAGGGAGCCTGCCGGAAACGCATTGTTGGGCAGGCGGGATCGATGGAGCCCGGCGTAGCGCACTTGCAGGACTGCCCATGAAGCGGGGCGGAGCCCATGATCGAGAATCCAGGCTGGGCGGGAGGCCTGGCAGCCGCGCCGGTTCAACATGACCGAGACGGGCAGCGTTGGCCTGGTACGGGACACCGAACAAGCCGCGACGCTGCTGCAACTGCTCCGGCTGCGGCTGGTCGGTCTGTCGAGTGACCCGGACACGGCGGCGGGG
>JBOHRL010000079.1:0-61590 GCA_050732695.1 Longimicrobiales bacterium
TGATCGGGGCGTTGTTCGCCGGCGAACTGATGCAGCGGGCGACGGTGGCTGGGACGACGAATTACTTCATCGTGTTCCTCGTGCCGGGCATCATCACACTCCTCTGTGCGCTGGCCTTCGCGGCGACGGTGAGGCCGGAGCAGAACAGAGCTGTGTCGTGACCGTGAACCAGGTCGAGGTCCGCGAGCAGATCATCGCGCCCCGCACGTCCCGCTTCGACGAGGGCGTGTTTGTAGGCGTACGCGGTGGCTGCCGAGCGAGAGGAACGGGCCGGAACCGGATGCCCGACCCTGCCCGAGCCCGACGCCGGCCCGAAGTCCTGGAGACCGCCTGCCCATGACCCTCCCGTGCGAGCATAACACCCCGAACTTCCCATCGCGCTTTGGAGTGGACCCTGCCGGGCTGGCATGTTCCGCGCGCGGCCCGCCGCCGCGCGAGTCTCGCGGTGATCCTGACCGCGCGTGGGGGATTCGCCGCGCTGAACGCGGTCAGATCCCCACGGACGGCCGTCGAGCTCGAGTGAATCCTCCGTTCAAGGCTCATCCGGCTGCCGGTGTTCGGAGCGCCATCGCCGCAGTGGTAGCGGCGGCTTCAGCGCTGGTTCTGGCCTGCGCTCCGGACTCTGGGAGTGAGGACTCGGTTGTTGCGCGGGACAGCGCGGGCATCGCGATCATCGAGAGTCGGTCACCCACTTGGACTACGCAGCAGGGCTGGAGTCTGGGTGAGTCGCCCCGCCTCCAGGTGGGGCTACGCGATGGTTCGGCTGATCAGGAATTCAGTACAGTGATCGATGCCGCATTGCTGCCAGACGGTGTCCTTGTTGTTGCGGACCTCGGTTCGAACGAGTTGCGATTCTTCGCGCCCGGGCCTCGCCACATCCGAACTGTGGGACGCACGGGTCGCGGACCGATGGAGTTCATGGCGTTGCGCAGCGTCGAAGTCGTCGGTGATTCGCTGTATGTGTTTGATGCATCGCTCGACCGGCTTTCGGTTCTGACATTGGCTGGCGATCCGATCAGGACGGCAGGCTTCGGGCCGGTCGATCGAATATCGCTGTTCCGATACTCTCTGGTGGGTACTGTCGGAGCAGAGCTGTTATTCGGTACGCTTTTCTTCCAGCCTGTTCCTCGAAGACCTGCGGCCGTATATGCGGATTCGGCGCCCAATCTCGTCTACTCGCAGGACGGCCGCCCAGCAGGAACTCTCGGAGAACCCGTCCGCATGGACCTGTTCGGCGAAACCGACGGAGGTGGCCCACAGCCGTTCGGCCGGATGAGTGCACTCGATACAGACGGAAGCAGTCTGTTCATAGGGGACGGCGCGACCTACGAGATCCGCGTGTATTCCGCGATCGGTGAACTCGTCCGCATCATTCGCCGCGCTTGGGAGCCACAACGGGTCACGCCCGTACTCGTTGACGAATTGGTCCGTATGCAGATGGACCTTTACGGAGTTGCTGAAGGTGACGCGCGGGCGGCGGCAATTCGCGAACCGTTCGAGCGCCTCCCGCTGCCGGAGCACACGCCCGCGTTCGGACAACTGGTTGTTGCCTCGAGTGGCCACATCTGGACCCAGGACTACCGGCCAGTCGAGGACGGCGGTGACAAACAGTGGAGCGTGTTCGATCCTCAAGGAAGATGGCTCGGGCGAGTGAGCGTGCCCGGTCGCCATCGCCTGCTCGATGCAGGCCCGGACTATATCCTTGGTATCTGGCGGGATGATCTCGGTGTCGAGTCGGTCCGCGTCTACGACATCGAAGTGCCATACGGCGGCTGAGCGCCGGAAAAGCGCTCCGATTCGCGACGGCAACGCTCGCGGGCCGACTGCACGCGAGACACAATGCGCGCTGGCAGGATCACCACATTTCGCTGCGACCCGGGACGGAAACGGCGAAGTTCCCCCGGGCCCGCGTTCACCACGAGACGTGGAGTGTTCCTGGCGTGCTCGACCGTGACAGCAAGAGATCCGAATCGTGTCCTGATGCGGTCATTCGGCACGCAGGGAATCCACGGGATCGATTCGGGCTGCCCGCCGCGCGGGCAGGAAGCTCGCGGCGGTGACTGCTGTCAGCGTTGCCACCGTTGCAACGGCGAGCGCAAGCGGGTCTGCGGCAAATTGATTCCCCAGAGAAATCCTCGAATGAAGCGCATGAATGTGAAACTGGCGAGCAGGCCGATGCTGATTCCGGCTGCCGCTAGGCGGAACCCGTCGCTGAGCACGAGCGAGAAGAGGTCGCGTGTCTGTGCACCGATGGCGAGCCGGATGCCCATCTCGCGACGACGCCGTTTCGCGCTTTGCGCGATGGAACCATAGATGCCCAGGACGGCCAGCAGCAGGGCACCTCCACCGAACAGTGTAGCGGCCGTGGCGAGAGCCTCACGAGTTGCAACAGCGCTTCGAGCGGCGGACCGTGTCGTCTGGATCCCGGTGGGGGCGACACCGGATGAACATCGGCTATTTGACCGCGCTATTCGCGGCAAAGTCGACATGTCGTGGTTTCGCGCTCGCCGGATGTCGAGGATGCAATGAATCGTCGCTGCGAAGCCGGCGGGTCACGGTTCAGTCGGATGACGAAAGCAACGTGCGATTGCGGGCGCTCCGCGAAAGGTAGGTAGAACGCAGTCCCGATCTCGCTCTCGAATCCGCGCACCCGAATATCCCTTGCAACTCCCGCAATTCGGCGCGTCTCGGGTTCCGCGTTGGAACCGATCCGAAGGCGAACCCGTTCACCCACGACGTCCGCGTGCCCGAACAGTTCGAGCGCGAGCTGCCGGCTCAGGACAACCGTTGCATCGGCCATGTTGCCGGGTCGGATTCCGACACCGGCAAAGAGCGGTACGCCGAGCGAAGCGAAGAAAGCATCCGATACGTACGTCACCGGGGCGCTGACGTAACGATCGTCTTCGGCCCGATCGCCCGGCCACAAGCGGGGAGCAAAGAGCATACCCTCGCCAAGTGGCAATTGTGAGCGGCCAACTCGCCACCGCCGCCGGGAGAGATGCGATCCGTGGTGGATCTGCCGCGAATACCGCGGCCAAATCACAACCGGCGCCGGGCGGGACGCTCTCCGTGGTGGATCTGCCGCGAATAGCGCGGTCAAATCACGACCGCCGCCGGGCGGGATGCGATCCGTGGTGGATCTGCCGCGGATCCAGCGTCGGCTGGACCGACCACACGCGATCGCCCTGCATCGTGGACCTCTTCTCACGCGGAGACGCTGGGAGGCGGAGTCGCAGAGAACGGACCAGTAGCGAAACGTCAGACGTCTGCGCCGACGGCAAGGTTCGCGGTACGCGGGCTGTTCACCATGCCGGGGAACAGCGAGTTCTGGCCTGACTGCGTCCTCAGTCCCCCGTAACCAATCCCCCGGCTGCATGCCCGACCTTCGGCTTGCGCCCCAGAACCTTCATCGTCGCCCACTCCTTCCACTCGTCAAGGATCTCATAAACGGTTGGAATTACGATGAGCGTGAGTAACGTCGATGTTATGACTCCGCCGATGACGGCGCGGCCGAGCGGAGCGCGGAAGTCGGCGCCCTCGCCGAGTCCGAGGGCGACGGGAGTCATGCCGGCAATGAGTGCGAACGATGTCATGACGATGGGTCGCAGGCGGATGCGGCCGGCTTCGATCAACGCTTCTCTGCGAGTCATGCCGCGTTCGCGTCCCCATTTCGCGAAGTCGATGAGCAGGATCGCGTTCTTGGCGACGATGCCCATGAGCAGCATGACGCCGATCATGCTCATCAGGTTGAGCGTGGTGTTGGTGACGAGCAGGGCGAGGACGACGCCGATGAGGCTGAGCGGCAGCGAAACCATGATGCCGATCGGGTCGAGGAACGAGCCGAACTGCACGACGAGGATGAGATACATGAGCATGAGCGCGAAGCCGATGGCGGCGAACATCTCGATGAAGACTTCGTTCTGCTGTTCGAACTGGCCGCCGGGTGTGAAGCGGTAGCCGGCAGGAAGATCGAGTTGCTGAAGCCGCGCCTGGATCTCGGTCGAGACTTCGCCGAGTGAACGGCCCTGGGTGTTGGCCCCGATGGTGACGACCTTCTCGCGGTCGAGATGGTTGATCTGAGCGGGGCCAAGACCCGCCTCGATGGTTGCGACCTGTTCGAGCGGCACGATGGCTGGCGGTGAGCCGGGCTCGCCGCCGGGCAGCACGAGCGGAAGCTGCCGGATGTCCTCGGGACGACGCCTTGCTTGCGGTGAAAGGCGAACCATGACGTCGCGCGTCTCGCCATCGGGATCGATCCAGTCACCGGCATCGATGCCGGCGAAGGCGGGCCGCATGGCCTGCGCGATCTGGCCGATGCTGAGACCGAGCGAGCCGGCGAGGCCCCGTTGGATGCGGACGGTCAGTTCGGGCTTCTGGCCGCGCGTGGACAGGCCGACATCGACGGCATTCGGCACATCGCGGATGATGTCGGCGGCCTGTTCGGCAAGACTGGTGAGCGTCGTCGCGTCGGGCCCACGCAAGTCGAACTGGACCTCCTTCTGTGCATCACCGAAGCCGCTCGAGGAGACCCACGCTTGCGCGCCGCCCACACGCCGGATCTCCTCGCGGAGCGTGCCCGCAAACTCGTACTGGCTGACATCGCGCTCTGCGCGCGGGACAAGCCGAACGTAGATGTTGGCCTGATCGACTGCACTGGCGCCGGCCACCCACGTCGTTCCGCTGGCGCCGACGGTCACGTACGTGTACTGGACCTCGGGGTGTGCCCGCACCGTGCGCGCGACTTCCTCTGCCTTGATGCGCGTGTACTCGAGATTCGAGCCGGGCGCCGTCTCGACACCGATGTTGATCTCGCTCCGGTCACTGTTGGGCACGAAGCCGAACCCGCCGAACACGACCTGGATGACGAGGGCGCCGATCATCGACAGGGCGGCAATGCCGATCATGGCGAGGCGGTGGTCGAGGGCCCAGCCGATAACACGTTTGTACGAATCGGCCTGGCGATCGAACCAGTCATTGAACCGGCCGAGCAGGCGCGAGATGGGATTCCTGCGTTCCTTCTTCTCGAGCTGCGGATCGTACCAGTACGCCGAGAGCATTGGATCGAGCGAGAACGAGACCAGCAACGAGACGAGCACGGCGCATGCGATGGTGAGCGCCATCGGCTTGAACCACTGGCCGGCTTCGCCTTCAATGAATGCGATGGGCAGGAACACGATCACGATCGAGAACGTGGTTGCCGTGACTGCGAGCCCGATCTCTTCCGTGGCCTCGCGAGCCGCGCGCAGGTGGTCCTTCCCCATCTGGATGTGGCGGACGATGTTCTCGCGCACGACAATCGCATCATCGATGAGCACGCCGATCGCGAGCGACAGGCCCAGTAACGACATGGTATTCAGAGTGAAGCCGAACGCATAGACGGCAATGAAGGCAGACAGCACACTGATGGGCAGTGCGAGCCCGGTGATGACCGTGGACCGCCACGAGTTCAGGAACACGAAGACGACGAGGATGGTCAGGATCGCGCCATCGATGAGCATCTCCTGGACGTTCGAGACGGAGTCCTCTACGCGGTCGCCGGCATCGGTCACGATGGAAACCTCGACATCGGCCGGTAACGAAGGTCGCAACTGGTCAATGCGCGCCTTGATTTCGTTTGCGACGGTGGTCGTGGACGTGCCATCGGACTTGAGGATGTCGAGGCCGACGGCGGGCCGGCCGTTGAAGAGTGCGGCAGAGCGCGCCTCTTCGGCGCCATCGCGGATGTCCGCGACCTGACCGAGCCGGATGATCTGACGATTCCGCTCGGCGACGACGAGCTGCTCGAACTCGGCGGGGCCGGCAAGGCGGCCTTCGAGCCGGATCGTACGCTCATCGATGTCACTGCTGACCCGTCCGACAGGCGCGGCCAGGTTCTGTGACTGGATGGCCTGCACGACATCCGCGACGCTCACGCCGGCTGCGCGGAGATCCGCGGGTCGCAGTTCGACTGTGAGTTCGCGCTCGGCGCCGCCGACGACGCGGACCGTGGCAACGCCCGCAATGGAACGCAGCTCGCGCGTGATGCGAGGATCGGCAATGGCGGTCAGATCCGCCTGGGACAGCGTGTTCGACGACAGTGTGAGCGAGATGACGGGCAGGTCGCTCGGATCGAATCGCCCGAAGATCGGTTCCTCGATTTCAGGCGGCAGATCGCCGCGGATGCTCGATACCGCATCGCGCACATCCTGGGCTGCCTGGTCCACGCCCTTCGAGAAGACGAAGAACGTGATGATCTGGCCGAATCCGTCGAGCGATGTCGATTGCATGCGATCGACGCCGTTGATGCCTGCAATGGCTTCCTCGACGGGGTCGATCACTTCGCGTTCGACGACATCAGGCGATGCGCCGGGGTAGGGGATCGAGACCGTGACGACCGGACTCTGGATATCCGGGAATTCGTCGACCTCGAGACGCATGAGGGCGTACAGTCCGAAGGCAACGAGCGCAATCATCGACACGACGGTGATGATCGGACGACGAATCGAGAAATCCGAGATGAACACGCGTGCCTCCTATGCGCCGGGACGACAGATCGAGGAATCCGAGCCTACCACGCGTGCCTCTTAACGTTCGACGGCCGGAGAGTCGGCAAGCGACTGAATCCGGACCGGCGTTCCCGGTGTGTACCCCTGAGCGGCGCCTGCGAGCAGCGTATCACCGAGTGCCAGGCCCGAGACGACCTCGATCCGTTCCGCCTGCTCGTCGCGAATCCCGGTCTGCACGTTGACGCGTTCGATCGTGCCGTTCCTGATGCGCAGGACACTGGCCCCGCTGGAGCTGATCTGAACCGCATTGAGCGGTGCGGCCAACGCGCGTTTCGCGTCGGTGCCGATGCGGCCCTGTGCGAACACGCCTCCCAGGAGATGGCCGCCCGCGTTCGGGATCGAGACCATCACGCCGACCTGGCCCGTCGCTGGATCGACCGTCGGGTTGATGCGCGTGATCTCGCCGGAGAAGATGCGTTCGCCGTAGCCATTGACCGTGAAGTCCACAGGTGCGCCGATGCGCAGCTTGCCGATTTCCGATGCCGATACGGCGGCCTCGAGCCGCATGCCCGTCGGGTCCACAACCGTGAACAGGGGCAGGCCCGGCGAAACGACATCGCCTGCACTGACCGCTCGCTCGCTCACGATGCCGGTGATCGGCGCAAGGACGCGCGTGCTCTCGAGCTGTTTCTGCGCCTGCGCGAGACGGGCATTCGCGTCCGCGTGCTGCGCTTCCGCCGTTGTCGCCGCGACGCGGGCCGCCTCGAGGTCACGCTCGGCGATGGCGCCGGCTTCCGCCAGTCGTGTCGCACGCTCTGCATTGCGGCGCGCGACGCTCGCCGCCTGCTGCGCGGTTGTGACCGCCGACTGAGCCGAGAAGAACGCGTCGCGAATCGCCGTATCCTCGATGCGCGCAAGCGACGTCCCGACGCGAACACGCTGGCCGACTTCCGCCAGCGTCTGTAGAACCGTGCCGCCGACTTCCGCACGGATCGATGCCGCGCGCTCCGGCTGGAGCGATCCGGACAGCGATGGACCGCTCGCCAGATCGACCGAATCCACGACCACGATGTTCTCCGGACCGACCAGCACTGCTGTATCTTCATTAGCCATTTCCCCCTCGCTGCCGCCGCCGCACGCGGCCAACGTCACGCTCATGACGAGCGCGGCCGCCCTGCGCGTTGCCGTGAGGCGATGCACTGCTGTTTCCCGCTTCACCGCTGTCCTCCTCCCGTCATGCCACTTGCCGTGCGCACCGTCTGTGTTCCTGTCTGCGTTTGTGGCACGGACTGTTGCGGTTGCACCTGTTGCACAGGCATTGGCGCGGCGCGAGCAGCGGTCTCCCCAGTCGAGAGCGGCAGGAACGGTAACAATGCGTTACGCAGCATCGCGATCTGGAGATCACGCGCGGCCTGCGCCCGGTTAGCCTGCGCCTGTTGTTGCAGGATTCGCGAGTCGGTGAGTTCCAGCTGAGTCGAAATACCTTCACGGTACCTGACCCCGGCAATCGCGTACGCGCGCGCTGCCTGCTCGACCGTACCCGCACTCGCCTGCCACGCAGACCTCGCCGCTGCCAGCCGCGCCGACGCATCCCGCGTATCCAGCGCGGTCAATTCGCGCGTCATGTCGAGGCGTGCCCGCGCCTCTTCGAGATTCGCACGTGCAACGGCCTCATCGCCGCTGATCCTGAATCCGGTGAAGATCGGCAGCTGGATGCTCGCCGAGATCGATGAATTCGTACGGTACGGGACATTGAACGGGTTGCCATTCTCGGGATACCCGACGCGGCCGTAGGACAGGGCGACCGTCAGCGAGGGCAGACGCTGTGCTCTGGCCACGCGCACAAGACCCTGCTGAACGCGTACGCCCTGCTCTGCCTGCTGGACCGGAACACGTGCGGCCGCGGTGTCCAGCTCCACATCAAGGATCTGACTCGCAAGCCGCACGATACCTCCCATGCCGACCTGCTCATCATCGAGGTCGGTCGTCAACAGGATCGATGTGTCAGCCGGCAGATTGAGCAACTGCTTCAGGCGCAGCATCGCAAGATCGCGGTCCGCACGCCGCTGGATCACGAGCGGTTCCTGCGTCGAGCGTGTGACCTGGGCGCGCAACAATTCGAACTCCGACTGATCACCCACATCGCGTGCAAGACGAACCTGCGACAGCGTGGTTTCCGCCTGCTCGAGCGTCGCCTCGGAGATGACGAACAACCGCTGCGCAAGCGCCGCATCGTAATACGCACTCGCCACCTCGAGGACGAGCTGCGCCCGCTCCGCTGCAAGCACGAGTTCCGCCGTGCGACGCCCCGCTGCCGCGACCTGGCTCTGCGCCTGAACGCGGCCACCCGAGAAGATCGTCTGACTCACCGTCAGATCGAATCGCCAGATGTTCTCACGGCCGAACGGAAGATCGCTGAACGAACCGAACGGGTCCTCCCGCGACTGGCAGCGCACGGCCGCTTCCAGCGAATCCACCCGCGCCGGCAATGGAAGCACCGGGTCTGGTGTGAATGTGCCGCAATCGGACGGCGGGGCGTCCGTAGACGTCGTGTCCTGACCGCCACCGCCGAACGACTCGAATTCGCTCGCCAGTGTGCGCGTGAACGATGCCGACCCGAATACCTGCGGGTAGTATTCGCTCCTCGCCCGCTGCTGCTCGCCGGCCGATCGCATGACACCCGCACGTGCAATCGCGACACGCTCGCTCGCTGCCTCCGCCGCTCGCAACGCCGCCTCCAGCGACAGCGACTGCGCCGTGTCAACCGACTGCCCCGACAGCGACGCCGGCACCAGCAACTGCATCGCCACCAACACCCCGCTCAACCCGATCGTTCGACCGCTCATTCCACGCCTGACGTCGTTCATGCTCGCCCCCTCAATACCGTCCGCGTCACACTGCGCGTTCCGCTCCGCCGATCGCTCGCAAGAGCAGGTCCACATACAACGCGGGCGCCTCGTCCATCGTGTAATTGAAAACTTCCGGCATGAAGTCACGCCCCATCGCATCCGAAAACAATGCACCGATCAACATCGCCGCACACGCACGTACATCGACATCCCCTGCGACCAGACCGCGCCGCTGAAGCCGAGCCAGATAGCCGCTCAACTCCGCATGCACCCGAAGCGGCCGGTCCCGCGCCGCATCCAGCAACTCAGGCCGCTCCTGCGCCTCCCCCATCACCGTCCGGATCATCAGCCGCACACTGTAGAGATGCGCCAGCTGGAGCCGACTCCATCCGACCAGTTCCTCACGCACATCGCGCGATTTCCGGGGCAGGTGCGGAAACTCCGCCGTTCGACCCGCCCGCCCGACCGCCTCCCGCACCAGCTCTCCCTTCGTTCCGAAGTGACGGAACAACGTGACCTCGTTCACGCCCGCCGCGTCCGCAATCCGCCGCGTGGTCGTCCCGCGATACCCCAATTCACCAAACAGCCGCTGTGCCGCATCGAGGATCCGTTCCCGGTTGTCCATGTGGTGAAGATGGCGGCCGGGAGCGGCCTGTGCAAGTGCTTGCTTGCACGGACGACGTTGATGTGGCTGGTCCACGGACACCGTGCGGTCCGTCCGTGTTTCCGCCAGATTCCGCGTCCTGAACTCGAAGGAGGCGAGCGCATGCGATGGCAGAAAGGGCGACGGAGCACGAACGTCGAGGATCGGCGCGGGATGGGGGGAGCGGGGCTGAAGCTGGGAGGAGGTGCGTTGCTGGTTGCGGTGGTGGTGATGTTGCTGGGCGGCGATCCGCGAGCGGTACTGGAGATGATAGGCGGAACGGGCGGCGGTACGGCCGGGCCGGCTGCGCCGTTGACTCCGGCGGAGGAGGAGATGGGTGAGCAGGTGCGACACATTCTCGGTACGACGGAGGATGTGTGGGGGCAGCTCTTCGCGGCGCGAGGCGATTCGTACGCAGCGCCGACGCTGGTGCTGTTTTCGGGTGCGGTACAATCGGCATGCGGGACGGCGTCAGCGGCGGCGGGCCCGTTCTACTGTCCGCTGGACCAGCAGGTGTACATCGATCTTTCGTTCTACGATGAGTTGCGCAGCCGGTTCGGTGCGCCGGGCGATTTCGCGCAGGCGTACGTCATTGCGCACGAGGTAGGTCATCACGTTCAGAATCTGCTGGGCATTGCGGATCAGGTTCAGGTAGCGAGGCAACAATCGGGTCAGGCAGAATCGAACGCGTTGTCCGTGCGCGTGGAGTTACAGGCGGACTGTCTGGCGGGCGTGTGGGCGAACCACTCGCAGGCGGAGCTATCGTGGCTGGAGACAGGTGATGTGGAGGAGGGCTTGAACGCGGCGGCCGCGATTGGCGATGATCGATTACAGCGGCAGATGGGCGGTGCAGTGAATCCGGAGTCGTGGACGCACGGCTCGTCCGAGCAGCGTGTGGAATGGTTCCGTCGCGGAATGACAGCGGGTGACATGTCGGCGTGCGACACGTTCGGGGCCGGTTGATGGCCCATCGCGATTCGACGCGAGGTTGATGGCCCATCGCGATTCGCTGCGAGGTTGATGGCACGTCGCGATTCGGCGCGCGTCCGAAGGCGCGACCGAGGCCGGGCGCGCTCGTGTGAGAACTCGGGAACGGACCGGGCGGTATCTCCCGAGTCAGAATGCCCACCACCACTGAACTGCGAACAGATTGTCGCGCGGGTCTGCGTCCGCGGTCCTGTTCACGACGTATTCGGCGAGGATTCCGGTATTGCGGAGGATGCGATAGCCGGCGCCGACCTGGAGTCTCTTCACGTTGCGATCCCATGGCTGAGTGCCTGTGGCGGTGTCGAGATCGTTGAAGCGCAACTCGTTCCACCGGGCGGCAAGGGAAAGGCCGGCCGTTGCCTTGTACTGAGTCTCGACGTACCAGGAGAAGTCGCGCGGATCCGTGGAGAGGTTGGGAACCTGCCAGCGATCGAAGAAGATCTCGCCGCGTACGGTGGTCCTGCCGCGGGCGAAGACGGCTTCGGCGTTCCAGATCTCCTGGTCGAAGTCGTGAGGCTCGGCGCGGTCAGGAAGCGGACCTTCGTCGACGCGATCGATATAAGGGCCGCGATTGTATGCGAGTCCGAGGCGAAGTTCGGGCACGATCTGCATGGCTGCACCGACGACCACCGAAGGGTGGCGCAAGCGATCGGAATCGAGGTCCCAGTCATCGGGCCCGCTCGAGGGTGATGCCGTCAATGCCGCAGCGCGCACGACGAGATCACCGAATGCGGTGGAGAGCATCGCACCCCATGGATAGGGCACGTTCCAGACCTGGGGCGCGCCACGGGGGCGGCGGTCCGGCTGATTCTTCCAGTCGAGGAAACCGGCCGTTGCGGCGGGCACGACGGTAGCGGAAACGAGCGTCCTGTAGTCGTAGGCGAGCGGCGGGCGGATAAGCGGATCGTCCACGGTGTGGTGACGTTCTGCGTAACCGCCGAACGGCGTCGCAAACTTTCCAGCCTGGATGGCCAGTCTTGCGCGTGCGAACGGAACCACGCGCAGGAAGACCTGTTCGATTCGCGCTTCGACACCGGCATCAGCGGGAGCTTCACCGCGGTCTGCGCGCAGCTCGAGCATCGCATAGACGTGGTCACCCGCAAACACGTCCGTGAGGAGCCGAAGTCGTCCTGCGACGAAAGGATCGACGGACGGGATCAGCCAGGGTGGCGAATCCTGCGGGACATAGCCCTCGAGATCGAGCCGGCCGCTGAAATCGATCTGGAAGGCGCCGGACGTCGAGATGTAGCTGAGGCCGAGACCGGCGAGCGTCGGCAGACCGGGCCCGCGATCCTGTGCACTGACGGGAGCTGCCACGCTGGCGAGTGCGAGCGCGATCGCGCCAGCGATGCGACGCGGAGCGGACGCGTTGCCGGTGCCGCTCGCGACCGCAAAGATGGGTGTTGGCTGCGAGAACCCCTTGAGCCGGCGCCGGCCACGGGTCGCGACCGGGATGCGGTCCTCCACGGCGAGCATGGTCGATTCCGAAATCAGGATCTCGCCCGGAGCGGCGGCATCACACAATCGCGCGGCAAGGTTCACGGTCTCGCCGATCACTGTGTAGTTGAGGCGGTCGGGCGAACCGACATTCCCGGCGAGGACCGGGCCGGTGCTCGCGCCGATTGCAATGTTCACAGCGGGGTCGCCGCGTGCCTCGCGTTCGAGGTTGATGCGCCGAGTCGCTTCCTGCATGCGCAATGCGGCGCGCACGGCGCGGAGCGCATCATCGTCATGAACGATGGGTGCGCCGAAGATGGCCATGATGCCGTCCCCGGTGTACTTGTCGACGACACCGCCCTCTTCCTCGATGGTCTGGCTCCACGCCGTCATGCATTCGTTGAGTGTGGCAATGACGGCACCGGGCCGCGCGCCCTCGGCCAGTGCCGTGAAGCCGACGATATCGGCGAACACGACAGAAACGGTCCGCATCTCGCCGCCGAGGTGCAGCGGCCCGGCCATGAGATCGTTGGCGATTTCACGGGATACGACCTTTTGCAGCACATCGCGGTAGCGCTCCTTGAGTGCGAGTCCTTCGACCATCAGGTTGAAGGAGCGCGCGAGGGTAGCCAGCTCATCGCGGCCGTGCACCGGCACGCGCGTCTCGAGATCGCCACGCGCGATGCGATCCGTAGCATGCACCAGCGCGCGCACGGGCCGCGTCAGGCGTTGCGAGAGCAGAGCGCCGATCGTGAGAGCGACGAGGAGAGCGACGAGGCCGGTCCACACCAGTACGGTGCGAATGCGCTCGAACGGGGCAATCGCTTCATCGATCGGTACAGCGATGACACGGCGCACGGCCGGCTCGACCCCTGCCGGTGTCACGCTCTCGGCAGCGAGCATCCAACGGCGTGCATCGGTCATTACGACGTGGTCGTTGCCGTTCTCCGTTGCCGCCATCTGCGCGCGAAGTGACCTGCCGGGGCCGGTTCCGGCAATGCACTGGCGCTTGGCGGCGAAGCAGACCTCGACACCTGCAGCCTGACCGAGGCGAGCGGCGTCCTCCGCATCGATCGGTACACCGAACACGACAGTGCCGATCGCCCGGCCGGCCAGTGCGACGGGTTCGGCCGTCAACGCGAAGAGCCGGCTGTCGATCAGGCGGTACGTCGTCTCGCCGATCGAATCGCGCTCGGCGGCCGTTCGCGCGAGAGTTGTCGCGCCCGCCGGATCGCCCGGGACCGCCTTGCCGTCGAGCAGAGTGGCGACGATTTCTCCGCGCGCATCGGTGAACGCCGCCACGCCGGAAGTGAGGCGGGCGAGGTCCAGTTCATAGCGGGCCGTCTCGAGGAGCCAGTCGGGTTCGCCGGATTCGAGGGAGGCCTCGAGCGCGGCGAGTGTGCGTCGTGAATCGGTGAACGCGCGGGCGAGGCGTGCGAGCTGGGCGCGATGCAACTGTTCGACTTCAGCGAACGCCCTGCGCGAGATTCCGGCGGCACGCAACGTCACGTGACGGACCTGGCTCGCCGTTTGCCTCTCCACGAGTACGAGCATGGTCCCGGCGACGAGCAGCACGAGGCCCAGCAGCGAAAGCATCAGTCGCGCGGCGAAACTGGTGCGCAAGCGCTCGGTGATATGCGCCTCCCGCACGCGCGTACTCACGACAGTGGAATCGTGAGACTGGTCGTACGCCCCGACTCGACGGTAATCGTCGTGACGCGGCCATCCACATCGGGATGCCAGGCCTCGAGTTCCCAGCGGCCCGCCGGGACATCATGGATCACGAACGTGCCCCGGTCGTCGACCATCGCGTGAAACGGATTCTGAACTACGATCACAGCGCTGCGCATCGTCTCGTGCACTTCACAGTAGATCCGAACGATGCCCGGCTCATCGAAACGCACGGACTTGGACTCACCCTGCGGATACCGGCCCAGATCGAAGCGTTGGGCCGGAGAATACGAGAACACGTTGTGAAAGAACGGGTCCCCGTTCGGGAACTCGACGGTACCGCCCACGCGAACGAATACGACTGCGGGCGCGAATGTCGTGTCGTGCTGCTCGAGCCGGACTCGCCCGGCGGTCGGAGAAACAGCGGGAAACGGCCCGCGCAGAAAGACGACGGCAGGGATCGATTGCACCGTGTGCGGCGCCTCGACGGCGCCACCGAGGTAGCGCTTCGCTCGGCGCCTTGCGGCGGCGGGTCTGACTTCGAGGCGGCCCTCGATCGTGCCGAGGCGAATGGGATGGCCAGTCTCGAGCCGACCCTCGATCGCGCCGATGCGCATGCCACCCGCGACCGGGCCCAGCGGGTGAGCCGGCATCGACTGGCCGCTTACCATGAGAGCGGCAAGCATGACGAGAAGGAGAACACGCATCGAGACACCCAGGATGCGGCTGGCCGGGACTGCCGGTCAAGGCGCGAAAAGTGGGTTGGTCGATCTATCCGTTGGCAACGTCGGACGGGCCTTTGGTGGCGAACCCGCACACGTCCTTGGTCACATGTTTTTCGCGCTCACAGGCTTTTCCGCGAGCCGGCCCTCGCGTAGAACCATCGCGATGACGGGCGGGACAGATCAGCCAACGATGCGCTGCCCCGGAGCGTCCATCTTACTCACCCCGAGCGTGGACCTTCCAACCAATCAGCAGGAGATCCCATGGTCACACGACGCGAATGGCTCGGCATCACTGCCGGCGCGGGCGCCGCGCTGGCACTGGATCCCCGCTTGCTGCGGGCGCTCCGAACGCAGCAGCTCATCACCCGTGCCATCCCATCGAGCGGCGAGCAGCTGCCCGTCGTGGGACTGGGCAGTTCGGCAACATTCTCACGGGTCGCACGAAGCGAGGACGTATCCGCGCTGCGTGATGTATTTCATGCGATGGTCGAAGGCGGGGCGAGTGTCTTCGACACAGCGCCCGGCTATGGCGCGTCGGAGGAGGTCGCCGGCCGGATCGCAAGCGAGCTGGGCGTCACGGACCGGATCTTCTGGGCGACGAAGGTGAACGTCGCACGCCAGGGCCCGGCGGATCCGGCGGCGGCGAGGGAGCAGATCGACCGATCGTTCGAACGGATCGGCAAGGACAGGATCGACCTGATTCAGGTCCACAACCTTGGCGATGTCCCGACTCAGCTCGGCATCCTGAAGGACATCAAGGCACAGGGGCGCGTGCGCTACATCGGCGTTACGACGACGAGCGAAGAACAATACGAGGAGCTTGCCGGGATCATGCGCAGCGAGCCGATCGACTTCATCGGCATCGACTACGCCATCGATAATCGCCAGGTCGAAACGACGATTCTGCCACTCGCGCTCGAACGGAAGATCGGCGTGCTGGTCTACGCACCGTTCGGCCGTACGCGCCTCTTTACCCGTGCCGGAGATCGTTCTTTGCCGGAATGGGCGAGCGAGTTCGACGCGAATTCATGGGCGCAGTTCTTCCTCAAGTTCATTGCGGCACACCCGGCGGTGACGGCGATCACGCCTGCGACAAGCCAGGCGCGCAACATGATCGACAACATCGGCGGGGCAACGGGTCGGCTGCCGGACGAGGCCACACGGCAGCGCATGATCGAACTCGTCGATGCCCTGCCGCCGGCGCCTCCGCGCCGGTAGGCAGCGGGCGCGAGCGACTGCGTCCGTGACCGTCTCCAAGCTCCCTCGCCTGAACCCTCGCAGGCGGGGTGGCTGGATCCGTCCGGTCGGCTGACGGCCGGACGGATCACATACTCAGCCAGTACGCGACCTTGATGAGAAACGTGTTCTCGGGGTGCAACTGGAAGAGATCGCCGTACTCGCCTTTCCACGAGCGAGGTGTCACCCGATCATCGGACGCCTGCCGGCCGTGCGCCCACACGAGGAAGAGGGTCGATCCGGGCAGATACTCCCAGCGCGCGACGGCGTTCGTCCGCAGTTGATGGAACTTGAACGCCGTCGCGGCGGAAACCGGCGGCACGAACGGGGCAAAGCGCGCGTCGTACTCGTCCGCACCAGGGGTCGCGCTCAGTTCGCGGAACCCGGAGTACGTGCCCTTGCTGACGAACGGTTCGGCATACAGCTCGAACGTGAGATCCGGGCCGGCTGTGTAGTTCACGCGCAGATTCATGGACAGCGTGCGTTGCTCGAGGTGCGCGAAGGCATGGTGCGTCAGCATGCCGTCCGTGAAGTTGCCGAACCACTGCGAGTGATTCGTATTGCGGGAGATGTTGGTGCCGATGCTCGTCTGGAGGCGCTCCGAGAAACGGATCTGGAGGTTGGGACTCAGGTTCACGGACCGGGTCTGGCCCTCGTCACCGAAGCTGAGATTGACCCAGAGGTTTGGAACGAGCGTGCGGCGGCTGTCCCCGTTGATGCCGAACCACGGGTAGATGCCGCGCGATTCTCGCAGCGCGGGCCCGCCACGCGTGCAGCGATCGCAGTAGGACTCGCCGAACCCGTCGAACGTGATGCCCGCGTGCAGGTTCCAGTTGTTATGGAGGCCCATGTGGGCGTTGCCGTTGACCGCGAACTGAAGGCGCCTGCCGGATGTGTTCCAGGTCTGCCAATGGTTGCCGTTGATGCGCAACCAGCGATATGGGCCGCGCGGCGTGAGGAAGTTGAGTGCGGCCCACGTGCTCCAGTCCTGGAGGTCCGCACGGCGCAGATAACCGAGATCGTTCACATCGAACCCTGCGGACTGCCGGACGAAACTGGTTTCGAAGCGCGTGATGCCGCCGCCGTACTTTCCGAACTTGATCTGTTGCGCATGGCCTGACAACGATGTGCGTGCCGCGTCCAATCGTGCGTTATCATCCGGCTGCTGAAAGTAGTGAACGGCGTTGCGCTGCGTGCGGTCAACGGCTTCGCTGGTGCCAGCGACTCGCGAGGCAGCGAACGAGCCGGCCAGCTCATACTGCCCGCCGAACATGCGGTTGCGGGCGCTCACGCCGGCGACATAGGCGCTGCTGTGCACGAACGGCGCCGTCCACTCGTCGAGTGAACGGTTGACCGCTGTGCCGATCAAGCGGATGCCGGCCTCGCCGCCGCGCAGATCCTGCTCGACACTGATGACGGCGAAGTTCGAGCGCGGTTCAACGGTCGTGCCGTTTGCACCATCGACGTGCTGCGTGACGGCATCGAGGATGCCGAAGGAAAGGCCGTTGCGGGTCCGCCCCGTCAGCTTGGCAGCGGCGGCAATGGGCGTGGCCGTTGGTGTCGATGCATCGCCGTAGTCATTGCGGAGGATTGGTGAACGGCCGATACGACGCGAGTGGAAAAGGCCTTCGTTGGTGCTGCAATCCACGACGATGTAGCAGTTCAGGGCGAAGCGGTAGAGTCCAGTACCCTCGACGAAGAACGGCCGCCGCTCACTGAGGAACGTCTCGAATGCGCTCAGATTGAGGACAGCAGGATCGGCTTCGACCTGGCCGAAGTCGGGGTTCACGGTCGCGTCCAGCGTAGCGTTCGGCGTCACGCGCAGTTTCAGATCGGCGCCGGCCGAGACGTGCTGCGCACGCTCGAAACCGCCAGTGGCTCTTCCCCGTGTTTCGTTCCTGGCCAGGGTGTAAGGCGTTACTTCGAGAGAACGCGCACTGCTGATGCCGGCGATTCCTTCGAGGTTCCCGAGTTGCGACACGAGCCCGTTCCGCGTTTTGCGGAAGAGCGGCCAACTCACCCGCTCGCGATAGCGCTCGATATCACGGAACACACCGAACCCGAACGTGTGGCGCGGTGCATCGGCGTAACGAAGCTGCGACAACGGGATCCGGTACTCGGCCGTCCAGCCGAGCGAATCGACCACGGTCGCGACATCCCATACGCCGTTCCACGAGCCATCTTCGTTGCCGTCATTGTACACTGCATAATCTCGTTTTACGCCGACCGGATTCACGGCGAACTCGAAACCGGTCCGGTTGTCATTGTAGGAGTCGATGAAAACCACGATCTGGTCCGACGGGCCGCGCACGTCACGGCGAGTCAGCGCGCGCATGATGCTGTCCGGATGGGGGTCCCAGGCGCGCACGAAAACGAAGAAATCGCGGTCGTCGTACGCGACCTGGACCTCCGTCCGGAACGACGGGTCCGCATCCTCGAGGGGCTCGAACTGGCGGAAATCCGCAACGCGCACGGCAACGCGCCAGACGTCATCATCGGCGAGACCATCGATCGAAGGGGGCCGGGCCGCCCGGTGGGCGACCACCGTCGCACGGGCCTCTGACTCGGGTGTCGACTGGGGCGGCATCGCGCCAGGTAGCGGAACGGCAAGCGTCACAGCGGTTACGGCCGCAAGCAAAGGCATCCGCGACATCCTGTTGAGGGGCTCCGCACGATGTGACATCCAACACGGCAGAAAGGTTGGATTCCGTCAACGGATCGGCCGTTCGGGCCGGCGGACCCGTCGATACACGCGCCTCGCGCGAGGCGGAAGGGCGCGTGCTGCTCGAGTCGTTCGACCGACCGTCTTGCCGTGCTGTAGGGCATGGCGTATCAGTTCCGTTGCCGGACGTCGCACGCGACGAGTGTCCGTGGAACGGTCCGGCTTCACTCAGCGGAACCCTTTACAAGGAGGGGCCATGTCCGTGAAGGATGTTGCAGACGGCCTGGTCGAGCGGTGCAGGCAGGGGGACTTCCTCGGCGCTGTCGATCGCTTCTATGGCGACGACATCGTCAGCATCGAGCCGGTCGGATCTGCCGAGGTGCCGGCGGAGCTACGCGGCAAGACGGCGGTGCGAGGCAAGAACGAGTGGTGGGATGAGAACCACCAGGTCCACAGTGTCGACGTGCGCGGCCCGTTCATCGGCGACAACGAGTTCGCCGTTCAGTACAACATGGACGTGACCAACAAGACGAACGGGCAGCGCATGCAGATGAAGGAAGTCGCGCTCTACGAAGTCAAGGGCGACAGGATCGTCCGCGAACAGTTCTTCTACAATCCGGGAGCCAGCACTACTACCGAGTAATCGATCCGCCCCTGAAATGCCGTTGCCGCATCCGATGACGGATGCGGCGCAGGGACCTGCGCGGGGGCATGCGTGGCGAGAACGCTGCCTGTACACTTTCACCGTTGCCCCTCAGGCTTTCGAAGTCGGCTCGACCTCCCGTGGGGACTGGTTCCCGTCGGCGGAATCCGCGATGACAGCGGCAGGCGCACCGTCGAGACGCTCGGCCAGAGCGTCCTTCTGCAACTGGAGCAACGTGTCGGGCACTGTCACGCCGCCGATGTCCATCATGGTGTGAAGCGCGGGTGGCAGTGATTTCATGAGATCGGTGATGAAGGAGCTTACGCCCGGACCAGCGCCACTGCCCTCGCCGTTGGCACCGCCCCACATCACGACCTTGTCGAACTTGATGTTGCTGATGGCCTTCGCCGCGGTGTCGGCGAGGTGGTCGATGTGCTCGAGCATGAGAAGGCGATAGGCTTCGTCCGCGCTGCCGGCGGCAGCGACAATCTTCTTCAGGCCGTCCGCCTTCTTGCTCAACTTCTCGAATTCGCCGCGCGCTTCGGCCTCGAGCCGGGCGAAGGTCGCGTCGGCCTGGCCAATGGCCTCGAGACGGATGCTCTCGGCGCGCGCTTCGGCGTCGACGATGCGCTTCGCTTTCTCGGCTTTGGCAGGAGCCTCGAGTTCGGCGCGGCGCTCGGCTTCGATGCGCTCTGCTTCGGCGAGGGCGGCTTTTGCCTGGGCGCGGTTCTCTTCCTCCTGCACGGCGGCCTCGGCGACGCGCTTCCGGGTCTCGCCCTTCTGGTACGCGTCGGCTTCACGGACGTGCAACTCGGCGTTGGCCGCAGCGACGCGCGCCTTCGCCTGTGTCTCGCCTTCGACTGCCTCGGCGTTCGCGGCGGCGACCGCAACGCGACGATCCTGGTCGGCCTGCGCGATCTCCGTGTCGCGCACGAACTCGGCACGCTGCTGCGCGACGGCGGTTTCGCGATCGAGTTCCGCGACCTGCACGGCCGTGTCGCGCTGCGCGCTCTTCACGCCGATTTCGCGTTCGCGGTCCGCGTTCGCGACGGCGATGAACTTCTGCTGGTTCGCCTGCGCTACGCGCGTCTCACCCATGCGCTCTTCTTCGGCTACGTCGCCGCGCGCGCGATTGACCGCCCCGGCGCCCGCCTTCTGCCCGATCGCTTCGATGTAGCCGGACTCGTCGTTCAGGTCCTTGATGTTCACGTTGATCAGCTTGAGACCGATCTTCATGAGTTCCGGTTCGATCGCGTGCTCGATGTTGCCGCGGAACGTGTCGCGATCGACGTTGATCTCCTCGATGCGCATCTGCGCAATGACCTGGCGCATCTGACCGAAGATGATGTTCTGCGCCAGTTCGACGATCGACTGAGGACGAAGGCTGAGCAGCCTTGCCGCGGCGTTCTGCTGGTACTCCTCCGTGTCACCGATCGCGACCGTCACCTGGGATGGGACGCGCACGCGGATGTTCTCGGCCGAGAGTGCATCGGTCAGATTGATGTCGATCTGGAGCGGCGTCAGCTCGAGGAATGCCGCCTCCTGGATGACCGGCCACACGAACGTGCCGCCACCGCTCAACACCCTGGCGGACCGGCCTTCGCCAACCCTTCCGCTGATGACGAGGACCTTGTTCGCGGGACAGCGCTTGTAGCGTGACACGAACAGGATCACGAGGCTGGCCACGACGAGGGCGATCGCACCGACCGCTATGATGGTTGCTCCCGTCAGGCCAGCAATCTGGTCGCTGAACTGAAGCGCGCTGAACATCGCATGGTATCCCATCAGATCTCCTCGATGATGGACGCAGGTACAACTTCGACCGTCTTCCCGTCTTCGCCGACGGACACGACAACGACGGTCGCACCTTCCGGGATGTCACTGGCCTCGCGGGCGATCGCGCGCAACTCGACCGTCCGCCCCTGGATCGGGACCTGCACGAGCCCGAAGCCGCCGTCTTTCCGAATCGTGAGCGTGACGCGCGCGTTCCGCCCAATGGCGTTGTCGAGATTCAGCGTGCCCGATGTGTCGAAACGCGTCATCTGCCGCGTGGCCCAGGCACTGAACCACGCCGCGCCGAAGGCGGGCACGATCGCGATCACCGCAGCGAGCGCCGCCGGCAGCGTCGTGTTCAGCCAGATGCCCGCCGCTCCGAAGACGACGCAGGCGGCGGACATCGAGCGCACACCGAGCAGCTCGAGGCCGTGCCCGATCTCACCACCGGCGTGCGCGTGAGACACGTCGACATCGCCATGACCGATGCCGGCAAGGGCCAGCACGATCTGCGCGATGAGGACGACTGCGCCGATCAGCAGAAACGTCAGAAAGACCGAGTGCATTCTGTACCTTCGGGTGCTCCGGATCCGGTCGCGTCACTGGGCCGGGGCGCCTGTCCCCCCGCGGTTCAGGGGACGGCCCTGCGCCTGGCCCGGGGGCCAACCCCCTGCGCAAACCGCCATGGCGGCTCTCTGCTCTACGGTACGATCTCGAGCAGCTCGACTTCAAAGATCAGGACAGCGTTCGGCGGAATCATGGCGCCCTGACCCTGCGGGCCATACCCGAGGTTACCCGGAATCACGAACCGGTACTGGCTGCCCACGGACATCAACTGGAGCCCTTCCGAGAAGCCGGGAATCACACCACCCACGCCGAAGGTGGCCGGCTCGTTGCGATCATAGGAGCTGTCGAATTGCGTCCCATCGATGAGCGTGCCCTTGTAGTGAATCCGGACCTGGTCGTCCGGCCCGGGTTTTTCGCCTTCAGCCTCACGCATCACTTCGTACTGAAGACCCGACGCCGTCGTGGTGACGCCCTCCCTCGCCCTGTTGGTCTCCAGATACGAAGCTCCCTCTGTCTCGTTCTGTTGAGCCGACGCCGCCATCTCGGCCTGCTGTTCTTCCTGGACCATCTGGCTGAACCGGCCCATGACTGCCTGAAGCGAGTCGGCGGGCACGGCAGGGTCACGCTCGGCCAGCGCGTCCTGGATGCCCCGCAGCAGCGCGTCCAGCTGTATGTGGTCGGCAGCCGGCGCGAGCGAAGCGCCCATCTGTAGACCCACCGCGTAACTGGCCTTCTGGCTGTCGTCCTCGAGGGGCGCATTCTGCGCGGACTCCAGCCCGCCCTGGCACGCCGCCACGATGACGGTACTCAGCAATGACACGGCGGCCGCCGCGCCCATGGGCCTGTTTTTCATGTCGTGGGTTATCCTGGTCGAAGGGAGCGCGGAATCTAACGCCGACCGGCTGGCATTTCCAACCGTTCACCGCGACAGGACAGATCGGACCCGGTCACGGGGAGCGCGGGTCCGGTACGGAACAGTGACCGTAGCTGACAAACGTCATGAGCATCGATGTCACGACTTCCGTGAATGCCCCCAGCTCGAGGCCGATCGCCGGGATGTCGGAATCGCCGTAGATCTTCAGAAGATACGCACCATGTCTTGCGGACAGAGTGAGGAATCCTTCGGAGGTGTTGTGCGTGGCCTCCACTGGAACGCAGCCGCTGCTGTCACATCGCTGGATGGAGACCGAAGCGCCGAGCGTGGTCGAGTCACGGAGCGCCTGCAACGGCGGCACGAGCAGATACCCGTTCTCGATCTGGCTGGGTTCGCAGCCCTCCGGGGTACAGTTCATGCGCCGCTCGTATGGACAGCGAAGATCGCGTGAGGGCTCCTGTGCCAGTGCAGCGCCCGGCATCACAAGGAAGAACGCCGCGAGGCGAAGTCGCTCGCGCGAGTGGAAGAGGCTGACACCAATCATATGCGATGTCTCCCTGCGTTATGGACGAAACAGGCCGACGTCCTTGCGGCCCGAGCGGGCGGATCCGGGGTCCGCCGTTTTGCGGGTCGCGGCGGAGACCGCCGAAACCAGCCGAAGGGGGCCGGTCATGAAAGGGCGACTCAGAACGATGAGTGCGGCGATGCTGGCTGTTCTTGCCGCAGGCTGTACGACCTTGCAGCAGATCGCGGCGCTGCGACAGGTCGGCTTCTCGATCGATCGCGTGACCGGCGCTCGGTTTGCCGGCCATCTCCGGCAGCTTTGAACGCGAGGTCGTGCTCGAGCCAGGGGTCGCGCAGGACATCCCGATCGACATCCGCCTCGATCTCGCCGAGTTCTTCGAACGCAACGCACGCGATATGATCGAGCTGGCGCTTGCGGTTGCCGGCGCGGGTGGTGAGCCGAAGCGCATCGCTCTGCGCGCCACTCCTGCGATCCAGACCGCCATAGGACCGATCCGCTACCCGCAGCCGATCACGATCGTGAGCGGCGAACCGGGCACCGTCCGCTAAAGTCCGGGCCGGGCATGATCGGTCAGCGCCGCCGGTTGCGAATGCGGCGAGAGAACTCCGGATCGTCTGCGTACGTCCGGACGAGGCTGTTGATGCGATAGCGGTTGCGTGCAGCTTCGAGCGGCAGGTCTGTGTCGAGAAGGCCGGCCTCGAGCGCAAGCGCATCCGAATAACCTGGCAGAAGGATGCGCAGGCCGTAGCGGATGCGTTCGGGCGACACGCGATTCGCATGGTGCAGGATCCGCGTCGTGCAGTTGTCACGGATGGTCCCATAGAAGGCCGGCTCGCGCGCGAGCTGGTTCGCGGCTTCGAGCATCTCGACGAAGAGCGTGCGCGCCGCTTCCGGTGTCGCCCGCACCGGATACAGGTAGACTTCGTCACCGTAGCGATCGGTGCGCAGGCGGATCAGATCGCGCTCGTCGCCGATGACGTACATCAACTCGAATCGTTTGAGCATTCCCTTGAACAGCGAGTACTCTTCACCCACTTCCTTGCGCGCCTCGATGGACACGGCGACGTACTGGCCATCCTCGAAGCCAAAGCTGAGCAACGCGTGCGCTGGCCCGCGGAACCGGTCGCCGAACGGTGAGAGCACGTACCAGATGGATTCGATGCGATCGAGGTCATAGACCCTGCGCTCCCAGCGAGGCACCGGGTCATGAGCGCTCGACCAGTCGAAGTTGCGGACATTATGGATTACGACTTCGCGTCCAGCGAAGCTTGCTGTGGCCGTACGCGCCTGTTCCGCGATCCAGGTTCTATCGTTGCTGGGCCGGATGGCGGTCCATGCGACAGCCGGGATCGCGACCGAGAGGACAACGAGCGGTCCGGTGATCCGGCGTTGCCTGCGCAAGCGATCTCCCTGTTGGCGCCCGTTGCGCCAGGCCGCAGTCAGACCTCAGCGCGTCGCCGGCCCGAGGAGCTGGTTGACGCGCGCGGTCAGGTCATCGAGTTGTTGCCTCAGCACCGCATGCCGTTCGATGGCATCACGCCCGATCTTCTGATCGGTCCGCGCGGTCATACCGGCGAGGTACGAAATGTGGGTCTCCAGTCCGGGCTTGCCGTAGCGGACCTCCTCTGCGAACAACTCGCTGGCGAGCGCATTGACCTGGCGCAGCGTTTCCGCTCCTTCGCCTGTCGCGTTGGCCAGACGGGTCTGCGCCTCACGCAAGCGTGTCCCGAGCTGCTCCGCTTCCGCGACCATCGCGCGCATGCGCGTATTGTGCTGGTACTGCTCGACGAGATCGGCGACCGTCGTGCCTTCGGCCGCGATGCGTGGATCGATCAGCACGTTGAACGGTTGCGTATGTGCAGTGCCATTCACGGTGAGACGCGCCGTGTACTGACCGGGCGGCACAGTGAGCCCGTTGCTGTGCCGGACATCCCACACGAAGCGGTTGTGACCGGCGTCCTGGGTGACACGGGGGCCGCCGCCGGCGCCGCCGCGCCCGCGGCCGGCCATCATGTCATCGTCCGGATCGCCGCCGCCACCGCCTCTTCGGCCGCCGCCGCGCCCGGCTGTGGCACCACTCCGGTACGTATTCACGACCTGGCCTCCGGCATCGAGAATGTCGATGCTGACACCAGCGGCGGGCGCATTGGCGAAGTAATACTCGATGTTCGGGCCGAGGATGTTGGCGCCGTCGCGCGTGCGGTATCCGTCACGCGGTTTGTAGAGGTGCACGTCCTGGGTTGCGACCTGCGGCGTGAGCTGGTGCAGCGCGGACACGTTATCCATGATCCAGAGCGAACGACCCTGCGTCACGATGATGAGATCCTTGCGGAAGAGCTTGATGTCCTGGATCGGGACGTTCGGCAGGTTACGATCGAAGCTCTGCCAGTGTGCGCCGTTATCGAACGAGATGAACAACCCGAACTCCGTGCCCGCATAGAGCAGTCCTTCCCGGTCGGGATCCTCGCGCACGACGCGCGTTGGCCAGTCCCCGGGAATTCCGTTGGTCCCATCCGTGAGGCGTGTCCATGTACGGCCGTAGTCGTCGGTCCGGTAGAGGTACGGCTCGTAATCACCAAGGAGGTAGCGATACACGGCGTAGTACGCAGACCCGGGCCGGTGTGGTGACGGGTCGATGAACGCGACGCGGCCGCCTTCCGGCATGCCCTGCGGCGTAATGTCCGTCCACGTCTTTCCATTGTCGCGCGTGATGTGGAACGGCCCGTCATTCGAGCCGACCCAGATGACGCCCGGCTCGAGCAGCGATTCGCGAATCGCGTAGAGCGTGCTGTAGAACTCCTCACCCGTGACATCGCGTGTGATCGGGATGCCGCTCGTGCCCTGGCAACATTCCGGATTCGCGGTCAGGTCAGGTGAAATCGTCTCCCACGTAACGCCGAGATCGCGCGTGCGGTGCACGTGCTGCGAACCGTAATAGAGGACATCGGGGTCGTGAGGCGATACGTCCATGGGCGAGACACGCTGGAAGCGCAGGATCAGATCGCGTGCATCGTTGCCGTAGAGAGACTGCGCACCGACCCAGTACTGCTTCTCCTGGCCGGTCTCCATGTTCATCACGCCGTACTGCCCTTTGCACGAGCCATATACGATGTCGGGCTTCGAAGGGTGCGGAATCACGGGGCCGGTTTCGCAGCCGGGCGTATCGCTCCACCAGTCCTCACCCTCTTCACCACCGGTCGCAAGGCTCGACATCACGAACGTACTGTTATCCTGCTGCGCGCCGTACAACCGGTACGGGAACGCGTTGTCGGTCCAGATCCCGTAGATCTCGGCAGTTGGCTGATTGCCCTGCGTCGACCACGTGCGGCCGCCATCGTACGAGACATTGGCACCGCCGTCATTCGACTGTATCATCGTATTACCATCGACGGGACTGATCCACATGTCGTGGTTGTCGCCGTGCGGCGTGGGGAATCGTGTGAACGACTGTCCCGCGTCGGTCGACTTGAAAAAGCCTTCCGCACCGGCGTATACGATGTCCGCGTTGGTCGGGTCGGCGGCGAGTGTGGTGTAGTAGAACGGACGCGTGATGAGCGAGCCCTGGTCGTTGATGAGGGCCCAGGTCTGGCCGCCGTCATCGGAGCGGTAGAAGCCGCCGCCGGGCTTCGCCTCGACGAGCGCATAGACGCGCGCCGGGTTGTCGGCCGTTACCGCAAGGTTGCCCTTGCCGATGAGGTCGCCCGGTAGGCCCGTCGTGATGCGGGTCCACTTCTCGCCGCCATCCGTGCTCTTGTAGAAACCGCCCTCGTGCGAGCCGCTGATGATGGCCCACGGCTTCCGTTCGATCCGGTTCATCCATGCGTAGACGACGTCCGGATTGCCGGGCTGGAGCTCGACGTCCATCGCGCCCGTGCTGTCGCTCACGAACAGCACCTTGCGCCAGGATCTGCCACCATCCGTCGTCTTGAAGATGCCGCGTTCGGGATGCGGCTTGAACGCGTCTCCGTTCGCCGCCACCCACACGATGTCGGGGTTGGTCGGGTGGATGCGCACGGCGCCGATCTGGCCGACATCATAGAGGCCGGCAAACTGCCATGTCGCGCCCGCGTCCGCGCTGCGGTACACGCCGCGCCCAGTCGAGACGTTGCTGCGCAGGCCGTCGGAACCGGTGCCCAGGTACACGATGTTCGGGTCCGATGTGGCAACGGCCACATCACCCGTCGAGCCGAGCGGGACCTGGCCGTCCGTCACGGCCGACCAGCTCCCGCCACCGTCGGTCGTCTTGAAGAGACCGCCGCTCGCCGCGCCCATGTAGAACGTTTGCGGCTGCGACGGAACGCCCGTCACTGTCGTGACCCTGCCGCCGCGGGACGGCCCCACCAGCCGGAACGTGAGCCCATGGAACAGCGACGTGTCGACTGCCGCCATCGTGGGCGGCTCTGCCTGAGCGGCCGTTTGGGCGAAGACCGGCCATGGGGCCAGGACCGTGGCCGTGACGAGTGCTGAAAGCAGGAGGCGTCGCATGTTGACTCTCGCGGACCGGGAACCATTTCCCAAAGTTGGCCCGTCCCGATATGCATTTGCCACATCAAGACGCGCGGGCCTCGTGAATCGATGGGCAGATCGTAGCAAATGCATGGACCGTTGGGCAAGGATTGGGAAATGGTTCCCGGTCCGTCTTGACGGGACGACGAAGTTGGGCTAATGCTTTGAAAGCTCCGACCTACCCCGTTGATTCCGGAGCGACCGAGGGCTTGCCGGTGGAGCGCCGGCGAGATGGTGGTGAGTGCCACGACCTGAGGTCGCGCCGGGAGCCTGTCTTGTCATACCCGCCAACCTGGCTATGCGCTGGAAGTCATCGTTTTCGACACGGATTGCGGCTGCGTACGCGCTGATCGGCAGCACGTGGATTCTGGTCTCTGACCGCATCCTGGCAACGGTTGTGGCCGAGCCGGTGCGGGTGGCATCCGTGAAGGCCTACGCAGGCTGGATCTTCGTGCTGGGTTCGGCGCTCGTGATCTTTGTCCTGATCGAGCGTGAGTTCCAGCGGCGGCGTCGTACGGAAGTCGAGTTGCGCGGGAGCAGGCTGCGCGAGCGTCGCGCGCTGGGGCGGGCGCACGCGGCGCTCGGTGAAGCGGAGCAGGCACGGGACGAGGCACAACTGGCGCGCGGCGAAGCGCAGCAGGCGAAGACGGAGGTCGACAGCGCCGGGCAAAGGATCCGCCGGCAACTCGAGCGACTGGCGGCGCTCCGATCCATCGACACGGCGATCGCAGGAAACGTCGATCTGCGCGTGACATTGGACATCATACTGGAGCAGGTAGTGACGCGGCTGAGCGTCGATGCGGTGGCGGTGCACCTGCTCGATCCGGGGACGCGAACGCTGACGCTTGTCGCGGCGCGCGGTTTCCGGAGGTATGGCATGCCGGGCACCCGGCAATCGCTCAATGAAGGACTCGCGGGCCGAATCGCGGCGGAGCGGACGATGCGGCACATCATGGACGTTCTGGTGGAACGTGACGGGTTCGCATTACGACTTGTCGGTGGTGAGGGATTCCGTGGATACGCCGGCATGCCGCTGACGACCCGTGGAAAGGTGCGGGGTGTGCTCGAGGTCTTTCAGCGCGGTACGCTCGAACCCGACGACGAGTGGTTCGATTTCCTGCATGCGCTGGCGGGCCAGTGCGTGATTGCGGTCGAGCATCTGTCGATGTTCGATGGTCTGCAACGAGCCAATCTCGACCTCGCGCTCGCCTATGACCGCACGCTCGAAGGCTGGTCACGAGCACTCGAACTGCGGGATTACGAGACCGAGGGTCACAGCCGCCGGGTTACCCGTTTGACCTTGCAACTCGCGAACGCGCTGGGCGTCAGCGAGGAGGAGCGCGTTCACATGCGGCGGGGCGCGCTGCTCCACGACGTCGGCAAGATGGCCATCCCCGACAGCATCCTGCTCAAGCCATCGGCTCTGACCGAAGACGAGTGGCGGATCATGCGCCAGCATCCCACGTATGCGCACGACCTTCTCGCACCCATCCCGTTTCTGCGGCCGGCACTGGATATCCCGTTCTGCCACCATGAGAGCTGGGATGGCAGTGGCTACCCGCGCGGTCTGCGCGGAGAATCGATCCCCATCGCAGCGCGCATCTTCACGGTGGTCGATGTGTGGGATGCGCTGACGCACACCCGCCCCTACAGGCGTGCGTGGCCCGAGGGGATCGTGAGGGATTACATTCACTCGCTGTCGGGCAAGCATTTCGATCCGGCCATCGTACGGACGTTCCTGTCGATCGACATGAGCGCGGCGGCCTGAACCGATTCCAGGTCCGGCTGCACTCGTATGGCCAGCGGCAGATGCGAGCGAATCGCACGGTGCGTTGGCCCGAGTCCTGCTGCGTTGGAGTCAGACGTCGAAACGCCACGATCTCGAAACGCGGATCATGCTTCACATCCTGAACGGCGACTCGACCCGATTGATCCTCGAGCAGACTGATGTGCCCGGGCAGATCGCGGTCTGGACCGATGTCCTGCACGAAGGACCGGTCCCATATGATGAAGACGTCGATGCGTGGATCCGCCTGCGAGCCCGTTACCTCGCAAGCAACGGGTGGTCGAGCGAGCCAGCCATTCTGTCCTCGTATCGAACCGCACAGTCCGCGTTCGATTCCTGGTCGGATCATGACGAAATCGTGCTCTGGTTCGAACACGATCTGTACGATCAGCTCCTGCTGATTCGCCACCTTGCATGGTGGCGGCGAGCGAACCGCGGCGCGACGCGACTGAGCCTGATCTGCATCGGCGAATATCCCGGTATGGAAGACTTCGCCGGCCTCGGCCAGCTGAGCCCGGCGCAGCTGGCCGGCCTGCTCGATGCGCGCATCCCCGTTTCTGATGAGCAGTTCGATCAGGCAGGAGCGGCGTGGAAGGCGTTCACCTCGAAACAGCCGCTCGCCGTGCAGGCTCTGATCGATCAGAAGAGACAACCACTTCCGTACCTGGCAGGCGCATTGCAACGAATACTCGAAGAGTACCCTGCAACCGGCAATGGACTGCCACGAACGGAGCGACAGATCCTCGAGGCACTCGAGCCCGCACCACTCAGAGTCGTGACGCTCTTCCGAGCCAATCAGACGAAGGAGGAGCGCGTGTTCATGGGTGACTCCACCTTCTGGTTGCACGTCCTTGGGCTCGCCGACGGCGACAACCCGCTCATCGCCATCGAAGCCGGCGCCGGATCGGGGAACGTTTCAGATCCATCCAGCACCTCCGCCGATGGGCGGGGGAATGGCGCCGGCGCATCGCCAGCCTCCGATGATGACGATCCCACCCACGAGGTTCGACTGACGCCCAAAGGTCGCGGCGTGCTCGAAGGACGAGCCGATTGGATCGAACTGAACGGCATCGACCGCTGGATCGGCGGCGTCCACCTGCACGGCGCCGACTCGCCATGGCGCTGGGACCGGAATCGAGGCGTTCTCGTCGCGGCTTCGTGACACCCTGCGCGGGTTGTGTCCTCTCCACGGGGACTGCCCGAACGGCGGAACTGCTTCGGACGTGCATCGAGGCGAGGAGCCCGCTGGCGGAGGCGAGGGTGGTTGGGGGGAGCGGGACTCGACCGACACCGTGAGAAAACCTTAGATTTGCCGCGATGTCGCAAAACCGAAACGAAACCACGACGCCGGTCTGTCCGGTCGGCCATGTCGATATCGAGTCCATCAAGCGGGTCACCGGCGCGCGCGCGTGGGCGCTGCGCACCGCAGGCCTGCTCCTGCTCGGCCTCGCCGCGATCGGCATCGTCCTCCCGCTCATGCCCGCAACGTGCTTTGTGCTCGCCTCCGCATGGTGTTTCGCCCGCAGTTCGCCGAGGCTTTACCACTGGATGCACCACAACCGCCTGTTCGGAAAACTGCTCCGCGACTACCGCGACCACCGGCTGATTCCGCTCCGCGTGAAAGTCGCCTCCGTAGCCGTCCTCTGGGTCACGATCGGCATCACGTTCGCGGCAGTTTCCAACCTCATCGTTCGCGTCCTCGTCGTCGCCATCGGCGCAACCATCACCGCCCACGTCGGTCGGACCGGGAACCATTCCCCAGAGATGGCTCGTCCAGCCATTCAGTAGCTCCCTTCGCGAGTCATCCGCCGGCTCATCGTGGGTAAACGGAGGGCGGAGGGGTGACGTCGAAGGAGCAGACAAACGACGGAAGGCGTTTTGGGGCGGATCGGCGAAGCGGACGAAGTCGAGGGTCTGGCGCGGCGAGCGCGGGCCGGCGACGGGCGAGCGATGGAGCGCCTGCTGGCAGAGGTGTATCCGCGGGTCGCGCGGTGGGCGCGGACGCAGGGGCTGGGAGAGGATGACGTCGAAGATGTGACGCAGGCGGCCCTGATTGCGGCGTATCGAGCGTTGCCCGCGTTCCGCTTCGAGTCGCGATTCGAGACGTGGCTGTACAGGATCGTGCGAAGAGCGGTGGCAGACTGGCGCCGACGGCAGGCGAGTTGGGGGCGGGAGTCGGTTGGAGAGGTTGGCGCGCTGGGTGTGATGCCCGGGGAATCGGCGGATGAAGCGCGGCTGAGCCGGGTCGTACGACGCGCGTTCGAAGGGTTGCCGGCCCGTCAGAGGGAAGTCTTCGATCTGGTGGAATTGCAGGGCCGGAGCACGGAGGAAGTGGCGGAACTGTTGAGTCTGGCGGCGTCGACGGTGCGAGTTCATCTGTTGCGCGCGCGGCGTGCGATCCGGCGTCGGGTGCTGGAGCGAGATGCGGCGCTAGTGGAGGATCGGTATGGAGTGCAGGTCGTTCGTTGATGCGATGATGGAAGCGGAGCCGGCGGTGCTGCGGGGCAAGGGCGCCACGGCGCTGGCGGTCCACATCCGGACGTGCATCCGCTGTGCACGGCGAGCGCAGCTCGTCCTGGGTGCGACCGAGGCGTTGGCAGCCGAGCTGGACATTCGAAGTGAAGCAAAGGACGCGGCGCGTTCGCGTGTCATTGTCGCAGCGGCTGGCGCTCGACCCGGCATCAGGCAGTCGACGTGGCGGGCTCGCACGCGTCGATCCGTACTCGTCGCGTTGCCGGCAGCTGCGGCGCTCGTGTTGGCGGTCGGGCTTGACCGCCTCGGCGATGATGGGGCGAATGCTCCGGCCGTGGACAGCGCATCTGTGACACAGCCGTCGCCAGACATGGGCGGGCTGGAGAGTCCGGACGTGGTCGTGCGACCCGGTCAGAACGCGGTGGTATTTCGCACATCGAATCCGAAGATCACGGTGGTATGGTACTACTCGACGCAGGGGGGGCCATGAGCAGGCTGGGACCGATGTTCGTCGGGATGCTGGCGATGCTGGTGTGTGTGGCGCCATTGTCAGCGCAGCGGGCGCAGGCGGGCGCGACGGGCACACCCGAGAGTGTGTTGCTGCGATTTCAGATCATCCAGGCCGATGGGTTCACGGAGACGGACCCCGCGATCGCAGACGTGAGTGAAGTGCTGCGCGAGCTGTTCCGCTTTCGCGGTTATCGTCTGGCAGCGGAGTCTGTCGTGCGCGTGATGTCGGGTGCGAAGTTCTTGCAGAAGACATCGGATCATGAAGGCGTCGAGTACGTCATTCAGGGCGATGCGATGATGCATGGTGATGGCAGGTCGGACTCGGTTCGGCTCGGTGTGGAACTGTGGCGCGAACGACCACAGGCTGGTGGTCCGACGTCGGTGCAGTTGATCCAGACTTCGTTGACGGTGCCGATCGGTCAGACGGTCGTGGTCGGGAGTGCGCGGACATCGCCCGACGTGCCAACGACCATTCTGGTGGTGAGGCCGGAAGCCCGCTGACGATTCTTCAGGACTCGCGCCGGCGACGATCTTCCCTTCAATTGATTCCGCGGAAATGCGTCCCGCATCCCGTGGACGTCACGCGGAGAGGAAGGGGAGTCGGCATGCGATTCGTTCCAGTGGTCACGCTCATGGCGTCGTGCGTGCCGGCCGGCCGGCTCGCAACGCCGGGGCCCGATGTCGGGAAGCGGATCGAGGCGGGGCGCGGCATCGTCAGTTCCGCGAATCCGCTGGCGAGTGAAGCCGGTCTCGAGATTCTGCGTGGCGGAGGCAATGCGGTGGACGCGGCGGTTGCGACGGCATTCGCGATCGGTGTCGTCGAGCCGCAGATGTCAGGCGTGGGCGGAGGCGGTGCAGCGCTGATCTGGCTGGAAAGCGACAAGCGGGCCGAGTACCTCGACTTCTACGCGGCACAGCCGTCCGAGCCCTTTCGCACCATCGCAGATAGAGCGGAGCAGCCAGGTGACCTGCGCGTGGTTGCGATTCCGGGCAGTGTGCGCGGGCTGCTTGCGTTGCACGAACGATTCGGGCGGTTGACGCGCGCACAGGTGATGGCGCCCGCGATCCGGCTTGCCGGCGAAGGATTCCCGGTCAATCTGATCCTGGCTGAGATGATCGAATCAGACTCGGCGGAACTGTTCCGTTTTCATGCATCTCGGGACATGCTCTGGCCGGATGGCCGGCCGCTCGAAGCAGGCACTCGTTTTCGCAACACGAAGCTGGCTGCGACGTTGCGCACGATTGCCGAGCAGGGCGAGGCCGGCTTCTACAGTGGAGCGCTTGCGGCAGGATTGATCGAGACACTGAACGCGGGCGGGCATCCTGCTGGCCTCGCCGATCTGGCAGAATACCGGCCGGAGTGGAAGCGTCCGTTATGCACGGATTATCGGGGCCGAGTCGTACTGTCGGCGCCGCCGCCGCAGACCGGTTCCGAGATCCTGCACGTCCTCGAAATGCTGGAGCCGTTCGACATCGGTGCGATCGGCTTGCCGACACGGGATGCGCGCGCGTTTGACATTCTCGTCTCAGATGACGAGCCGCCGCCGGCCGCCTGCGCGGCGTACGAGCCCTACGGCCCAACGCCGGCGATTTCCGCAGGCGGTTCCGAAACGCATGCGGCTCGGGCTGCGAGCGATCGCACTCCGGCTGAGGGTGTGGCGCAAGACCGTGGAGCGAGGTCAGGCCAGCCGAGTGAGGAATCGCAACGGGGCGAGACCACGCACATCTCGATCGTCGACGCCGCCGGCAACGCGGTTGCCCTGACACAGACGAACAGCACGACGTTCGGGTCTGGCGCGAGCGTCGCTGGTTTCTTCCTGAATGATTCAGGTTATCGGTTCACGAACGAGAGTGCGCGGCAGCCGGCGCGTGACTCATGGCGCACCCGTACATCGACGATTGCTCCGACGATCGTGCTCGAGGACGATAAGGTGCACATGGTGGTCGGCGCCCCCGGCGGCGGCCGCATTCCGCCTGCGATTCTTCAGGCGATGGTCTACACGCTGGATTACGACATGGACCCGCTTGAAGCACTGCGCATGCCGCGCATGTTTCCGAGTCCGTCCAATCCGACAGTACAACTCGAGACGGGTTTTGCGGCGAACGTTCTCGAACGGGTCCGCGCCATGGGCTACGCCCCTGCCCCGCCCGGCGGCGGTTATGCGCGTCTGTACATGATCGTGCGGCGCGACGGCCGCTGGATCGGTGTTGCCGATCCCCGTGACAACGGCGAGGTCCGAGGCTGGTAGGAAAGACGCGCCGGAAGATCACACGAGAGGTGGCATCACGACGACCGTGGTACAACCCGCCCGTTCCACGACCTCGCCCGTGCCCTGACCGTAGAAGAGCGGCACGTTGAATACGCGATTCTCCGCACCCGTGATCAGCAGGTCGTAGTATCCGGAGCTGGATTCAGCGATGATGGTCTCACCGGGTGCATCGCTGGCGCGGATTCGGGTCATGAAATTGACGTCCCACGTGGCCGCCAACGGACCGAGTGTACGATTCAGCTGCTCGCGTATCTCGTTGGTCCGCTGATTGAGCAAGGCGAATGTGCTCTTGCGCTCGGGCGTCATGAGCGTGCCGGGTGCGAGCCGCGTCTCATCGATGACGTGGAGAAGGGTGACATGCGCGCTGGCCGCGGCAGCATAGCGGAACGCGAACTCGGCGGCGTAACGCGAGAGTACGCTGCCATCGACGGGGACGAGGATGCGCTGAAACGGTGGCTCGGAATCGGGAGTGCGGCGCACGATCGTGACCGGGACACCGGCACCGCGGACGATGTGGCGAGCCAGCGGGTCGTGAAATGACGCATCAACGGCGGAGCCGAGCAGCAGCAGGTCGTAGTCGCGAGCCGCTTCGCCAAGGACAGCCGCGGCGACATCCTCGGAGGTGACTCGGCGTACGACGAATCGGCCGCCGGCTGTTTCGACGAGTTTCCTGGCCTTGTCGAGATGAGCTTCGAGATTGGTGCCGGCCAGCGAGGACCGACGCCAGGGCCACCGTCTGGAACCATCCGGCTGTTCGATGTACAACGCGGTGACCTGACCGCGGTCACGCTTGGCGAGCATGGCGGCCAGCTCGAATCCACCCATGGCATTCACACCACCCGCGGTCGGCACGAGCAGGCGGAGCGTGCCGCCGGGAATCAACAGGCGCTTGCCGATATCATCGAGGCGTTTCTGCTCTTCCGGCGTCAGGGGGATGAGTGGAACGACCCACCGGAGAGTGATCGGCGCCATGAAGGATGTGACGACAGCGACCATCACGATGGTCGAAAACATCTCCTGGGTGAGCAGTCCGAGAGAGAGTCCGATGAGTGCGACGATGAGTCCCATGGCGCCGCGGGCGTTCATGCCCAGGCCGAGTGCCACGGATTCCCAGTGACTCAGGCGGCCGAGGCGACCGCCGGCATAACAACCGATCATCTTGCCGGCGACTGCGAGCGCGAGAATCAGGACAGGCATCTGCCAGCCGGAGAACGAGAAGAGGTCGACCTTCAGGCCGACATATGCGAAAAAGATCGGGGACAGCGCACTGAGGACGAACAGCTCGAGAGTGTGCAGAGACGAGGCCTTGATGCGAGGCAACTGTCGCACGACGAGGCCGGCCACGAAGGCGCCGAAGACAGCGTGTACGCCGATCGCCTCCGTCGCTGCTGCCGCGGTGAACGTGAAGGCGAGGACAATCGTCAGATCAGCCCCGGCAAGGCCGACGCGCTCGTTGATGTAGCGGATCATCCTGTTCAACACTGGGAACCCGATCCAGCGGACGGCCGCGAGGAACAGCACGAGCGCAACGATCGAGATCAGGAGTCCATCAAGCGAGAACTCGCTGCCGGCGGCAATCCCCGCGATGACCGAGAGGATCAACCAGCCGGTCGTATCATCGACAACGCCCGCCGACAAGGTGACAACGCCCACGTTGCGGTTGATCAGGTCGAGGTCGATGAGGATCTTCGCGATGACGGGCATGGCGGAGATGGCCATCGCCGTTGCGAGGAACGCCGCGAAGACTGCCCGTTGCGATGGATCGGCAACGAACTGATCCGGGAGGAACCAGCCCACCGCAAAACCGCTCGCGAAGGGCACGACCATACCAAAGACGGAGGCAAAGATGGAAGCGCGGCCGAGGTGCGCCATGACACGGATATCGGTCTCGATGCCCGTCAACAGCAGGAGCAGCACCATGCCCAGCCACGAGATGACTTCCAACAGGTGGAATTGCGCCTGCTCGGGAGGAAACAGCTGAATCGACAGATCCGGTGCGAGGTGGCCGAGGACCGTTGGACCCAGCAGAATTCCTGCGAGCAGTTCACCAATGACCGATGGTTGACCGAGACGTCGCGCTGCCTCTGCCAGCAACCGCGCAAGGACGAGCAGCGCGCTGAGCTGCACAAGGAGAATCATCAGGGCATGCCCGGCGATGGGCTCGATGATGCGATCCATCACTCCGAATTGGATGTGGGCCCGGCAGGCCGTGACGAATGAAAAAGGGAGCGAGCTGCCGATTCGGGACCGACCGGAGACAACCCAGCCCCGTTACCGGTGGTTGGCCGTTGCGGCGAGCGAGCCACCGGACGATGCGGCTCGACAGGCAATATACGGGAGTCGACGGCGTCCGTCGAGCGTCCGATGGCCTGCCGCTCGCGGGCCGTGCGCTCTGTGTGGTCCGGGCTAACGCTGCTCAGCCAGGCTTGCCGCGCGCTGCATCAGGTTGACGCTACCGAGCCGTTCTGCCATCTCAGCAAAAGCGGGCCGGGGCCCGCGCCAGCGCAGATCATCCACACGCATCGAGGCGAGTGCATCGGTGCGGAGTCGTGCGAGCGTGCGGAACAGCAATGCAGTCTCACGTTCCTCAGCGAGCGTGGCCGCGAGGCGCGCCGCGCCGCGAACCGGAATCGTCCAGTCCCGTGCGTGTTCGGGGATCGACTCGATGTCACCATAGTGAGCGAGCAGTGCGGCAGCCGACTTCGCTCCCCAGCCAGGCAGCCCCGGATAGCCGTCCGCGCTGTCGCCGACGAGCGCAAGCAGATCCGGGATCGAAGCGGGCGGCACACCAAACTTCGCGCGTACCCCTTCGGCGTTGCGGATCTGATTCGCACGCCGGTCGACCTGCACGACACGGTCATCGACGACACATTGCCCCAGGTCTTTGTCGGGTGTCCAGATGACGACCTTGTCGACGCGCGGATCGGTCGCAGCCATGGCGGCGGCTGCGGCGAGCGCATCATCGGCCTCGAACTCGACCATGGGCCAGACGGTGACACCGAGCGCCTCGAGCGCGTCCTCGAGGGGCCAGAATTGCGCCCACAGGCCCGGATCGATGCCTTCGCCCGTCTTGTAGCCCGGCCACAACGCGTTACGAAACGACTCGATCACGTGATCGGTCGCGACGCCAATGTGCGTGACATCGTCCTCGAGCATACCCAGCACGGTCGCCACGACGCCGCGTGCAGCCGAGAGATCGCCAACGGGAAGGTCGTCAGGCTTGCCGGGCGCGTAGAAATGCCGGAACAGCTCGAACGTGCCATCGATCAGATGTACGATCATGCGGCAAGATGGAGTGCGATGCACGGCGCGTCCATTCCTTGATGCATTCCCGATCGTGTTTGCCGGCCGGTTTCACGCTGAGTCCCTGCCTTGCCGCGCCCTGCACGGGAAGTCCATCATGGTTGCAATGAAGGGACACACGGAATTCGCGATCATCGGGTCGGGACCGGGTGGCGCCGGGCTGGCTCGTGCACTGGCGCGCGCCGGCCGCCGCGTCGTACTCCTCGAACGCGGCCGTGACTGGCGACGTCACCCACTCTACGGCACCTATCCCGGTGCGCTTCTCTACGCCGACCGGAATGCGCTCCTGTTTACACGCGAAGGGATGAACGTCATTCGTCCGCTCATGCTCGGCGGCGCGACGAGCATGTACTGCGGTTGCGCGGCCCAGCCGGCCCCGTGGTGGAAGACGCGGTACGGCATCGACCTGGATGCACACGCGCAGGCGATCACGAAGGAACTCGGCATTGCGCCGCTTCCGGCGGATCTGCGAGGCGGGGCGTCGACGCGCATCGCAGAGGCGGGCATCGCGATGGGAATGCCATGGGCAGCACAGGACAAGTTCGTGTTTCCAGAGCGTGCACACTTCGATTGCGGCGCCCATTGCATGCTCGGCTGCCGGTGCGGAGCCAAATGGAACGCCGCCGAATTCGTGGATGATGCGATGGCCGCTGGCTGCGCGGTACACACGAGGGCGTATGTCGAACGCATCGACATCGAAGATGGCCATGCGACGGGCGTCAGCGGCAGAATGCGTGGCCGTCCGTTCTCGCTGCGCGCCGATACCGTCATCTGCGCTGCCGGCGGGATTGGCTCGGCTCGCCTGCTGCGCGCATCCGGCCTCGACGCAGCCGGTCGTGGCATGGCGATGGACACGACTGTGATGGTTTACGGCCATGCACCGTTCCCTGGCATGGGCAGTGATCCGCCCATGACATGGAGTGCGCCCGATGATGAGCTGGGTGTTCTCTACTCGACGCTCATCGACCCCTGGCTCATGTATCCCATCATCCTCGCCACCAAGGCTCCTGCTTATTCACTGACCTGGCACCGCTATGGCCGGACCGTCGGCGTCATGATCAAGCTGCACGATGAAATCAGCGGCGACGTCGGACTGCGCGAAATCCACAAGGGGTTGACGCCAGCCGATCGCGAGCGTCTTTCCCGCGCCGAGACCGTCGCCAGACAACTATTGCAACGCGTGGGCTGCCGGCCGGCAACCGTGTTCATGACACCGCTCCGTGGAACGCACCCGTCGGCGACCGTGCGCATCGACACGATGCTGACGCGCGATCTCGAGACGGAGGTTCGTAACCTGTTCGTATGTGATGCCAGTGTGTTTCCACAGGCGCTGGCACGCCCGACCGTGCTCACGATCCTTGCACTCGCCAGGCGGCTTGCGGGGCACCTTCTCGAGAAGGATCAGGCCGGCAAACGCGAGGTGGGCGAGTCAATGCGGGTGGACGGGTTGTAGGCCGGATCCTGTCCGCTCGCGGGACTCGAACGTCCGAACGCGACCAGCCGGAGCGGGGCAGAACGCGGACGAGGTAACGTAAGATCAGTATTCTCAGCAGGATAGTGGTCAGCCTTCGACGGCACGCTTTCTTCGTGGGCGATGCGACGGGCGGCAACGTCGTTCATGAGCCATCCGGCCGGTCCGTCCCGTGTCCATCCACAGGGGTTGTTCCATGGGCTTCGATTTCCGATACGCACTTCGGATGCTTCGCAAGCGGCCGTGGTTCTCGTTCGTGGTCGTGCTTACGATCGGACTCGGGATCGCGGCGACGACAACGGCGTTCAGCGTCGTGCACGCGGTGCTTCTCGAGCCGCTGCCGTACCCGGAGCCCGAGGACCTGGTCTACGTGTGGGAGCACAACGTCGTGCGAGGCCGGGACCGGAATGTGGTCTCGCCCGCGAACTACATCACATGGCGAGAGCAGGGGGCGGCGTTCGAGTCGGTGGCGGCATTCGTGGCGAGCAGTTCGACGATCACGGGGGACGGGGAACCAGAGCGGATCGGCCAGATGACGGTCACCGCGGGATTCTTCGATCTGCTGGGCGCATTTCCGTTGCGAGGCCGGCTGTTCCAGCCGGGTGAGGATCGGGCGGGCGCCCCGCCCGTCGCCGTGCTCGGCGAAGAGTTCTGGCGAAGCCGGTTCGGCGCCGACGCATCGGTTGTCGGACATACGATCATACTGAACGACGAACCGGTGGAAGTCGTGGGCGTTCTGCCGGCGTCGTTCCATTTCGATGTCCAGCAAGGATTCGGGTTCACGGGCACGTACGACGTGTGGGTCCCGTTCCCCGAGGCGGAAGAACATCGCACGTCGAGTGGTCGCTACCTGACTGTGATCGCGCGACTCGCGGCCGGGATGGATGTCGGCGCGGCGCAGCGGTCGATGGAGCGGCTTGCGGAGCGCCTCGAACAGGAGTTCCCCGATCGCCAGACCGGCTGGACTGTCAACGTCGTGCCGATGCGAGACCAGGTCGTGGGCGATGTGTCGCAGGCACTGCTCGTCATCTTCGGCGCCGTCACGTTCGTGCTCCTGATAGCCTGCGCGAACGTAGCAAACCTGTTGCTGACCCGCGCAACGGAACGACACCAGGAAGTGGCCGTGCGCGCGGCGCTGGGAGCGAGCCGGGCCCGCATCGTACGACAGCTCGTGGCCGAGAGCATCACCCTCGCACTGGTGGGCGGCACAGCCGGACTCGTGCTTTCGGCATGGGGAATTGGTGTGCTCCAGGCTCTCAACCCCGACATTCCGCGCCTCGAAACCGTGCAGATGAGCGCACCGGTACTCGCGTTCGCGGTGGGAATCACATTGCTCACGGGACTCCTGTTCGGGCTGGCGCCGATCTCTCATGTGATGCGCTCGAATCTGGCTGTCTGGCTGCGCGGCCGAATGGGGGATGGCGGGCGGCGTGAGGCGAGGCGAATGCGCGGTGCGCTCGTCGTGACGGAGATCGCGTTGTCCCTGATTCTGCTCATCGGCGCAGGCCTGCTCGGCCGCAGCCTGTTGCGCCTGATCGATGTCGGCGTCGGCTTCGATACGGCCCGCCTGCTCGTGGCGACCGTGAATCTGCCCGGTGCTCGCTACGAAGAGGAGGCGTCGCGAGTCGCGTTCTTCGACGACCTCGTCGAACGAGTGCAGAACCTGCCTCGTGTGGAGTCGGCGAGCGCGATCACATTCCCACCGCTGGGCGGAGTCGGTTCAGGCACCAGCTTCTGGGCGAATGACCGGCCAGTCCCGCCAGCGGGCCAACGACCCGTCGCCGACATCCGGTGGGTGCACCGCGACTACCACTCGACGATGGGTATCTCGATCGTGAGTGGCCGCACGTTCGACGAAACGGACGGCCCCGGCGCACCGCTGCGCGTCGTGATCAGCGAGGCGACGCAGGAAGAGATCTGGCCGGGCGAAAACGCGATCGGCCGCACCGTGACGATGCCGTGGGACGAGGACCGCGTTGCTGAAGTCATTGGCGTCGTACGCGACATCAAGCACAACGGTCCCAGCGATGTGCCGCGTTCCATGCTATACTGGAACTACGCGCAGTTCATGGCTTTCAACATCATGACGCTCGTCGTGCGGACATCGGGCGATCCGCTCTCTGTACTACCCGCGATCCGAACACAAACGGCAGACATCGATCCGACGATCCCGCTGTTTGCTGTGCGAACCATGGAAGAGAACCTGTCCGCGGCGTTGACGCGCGCGCGATTCGCGGCCGTGAGTCTCGGTGTTTTCGCGACCGTCGCACTGCTGCTCGCTCTCATCGGCATCTATGGCGTCATGTCGTACGCGACCGGTCAACGCATCAACGAGTTCGGTGTTCGACTCGCGCTGGGTGCAGACCCCGGCGACGTCGTCCGCCTGGTGCTGCGCCAGGGCCTCTTGCTCATCATCATTGCCGTCGGTCTTGGCATCCTCGGTGCGCTTGCGCTCACACGGGTCCTTCAGAACCTCGTCTTCGAGGTCGACCCGCTCGATCCCGTCACGTTCGTCAGCATGGCAACATTGCTCGCCCTCACAGCGCTGGCCGCGTGCTGGATTCCGGCGCACCGGGCAAGCGTCGTGAGTCCGGTCCGGGCGATGCGAACCGAATAGGCGGTCGTGCGCCGGGGACACACTCCGGTGCAATCGAAGAGGACGGAATGACGAAGGGCCGGTGCGGTTCAACCCGCACCGGCCCCGTTCGTCATCCAGAGAACGAACCCATCAGGACGCAGCGCTCGCGGCGGTGAGCAGGATCGCCGTTTCGACTTCTTCGCTCGAGTCGACCTCGATGGTGATCGGTGAGGCGGGCTGCGCGGCGAACGTCAGGCCGTCGGGACCACGTAACTCGAGTGTATACGAGCCCGGTACGACCGCGCCGAACGACGCCGTGAACGTGCCATCGCCATCCGCATCCGCGAACGACACAACCTCGCCAGACGTCCCGGCTTGTGCGTCCACGCTCCGCAACTCGGCAGAGAACGATCCCAGTGTCACGGCGACTCCGCCCACGACGGGCAACGAGAGGCCGGCAGACAGGCCGAGGCTCGCTTCAAGCGAGGCGGCTGCGGCTACACTCGTTGCCTTCAATGACGGACTCATGACCCACTTCCCGGAATTGCCTGCTTCCTTGCCGAATGTCTCGGCAACATCGAAGTCCACGAGAAGCGTCTCGTCATCGCCTTCGAGCTCGAGCGCGCCCTGGAAATGCACTTTGATTCCGCTCTGGCCGCAGCTCGGGCACTTCAGCTCGCCGTCCACCGTTTCAGGCGCTTCCTCATAGCCGGGCGTCGAGTACACCTTCACGCCCGCGTCTGTCTCGACTTCGAGATATGCGCCGTCAATGACGAAGCGGATCTGGCCATAACTGCCCGCCGCAATGACCGCATTGTCGACCAGCGTAGCCACGTCGTTCGAAAGCGTGAGCAGGTCCGTTGTGATCGGCTCCGTGCGCAGATAAATGCGCCCGCTCTCGCCGGCCGCTTCATCCTCGCTCGATCCACCCTGCAAATAGATCGACGAGATGGTCACTACGGCTGCGCTCACATCACCGGGCGCGTCCGTCAGCAGGATCGTAACGCGCGCGTCGTCATCACCGTTGAATCCGGTGTCGTCGCACGCTACGGCGAACGTCGAAGCGGCGACTGCTAACATTGCCAACCTGCGCATGCGGGTCCTCCCCCGAGATGAGTCTGAATTGTGCGCGGTGTGTTGCTGCCGTGCCGCGCCCGTTGTTCCGGCGCCACAATTCGGATCCCGGGTGCGCGCCGTCACAGCGGCAAGGAAACGCGGCAGGACTCGTGCCGCTTCGACATCGTGTGGGTGAACGTCTCATGCGACAATGACTTGGCTGTCATGCGCGGGACCCATGAGGAACCGCTCATCCGGCCACTCTTTTCAAAACGATCCTATCTCTCGCTTCGATCCGGCACGCCGCGGGCGCCGGAGGCGGGGGCGTAACCTGTCATTTCGACGAAGCCCCGGCCGTGAACGGGCATTCGTTCGCGTACCCCCCGGATACCGACGGCGCCCTCCCAATAACGAATCGTGAGATCGAGTTCCTGGCCGGAAAGCAGTGGTTCGAGTTCGAGGTCCATCTCCAGCGCAGGTACACGAATTCGCCATGCCGAGGGGTACTCCGTTCCGCCGATCGGACTCGCCCATGATGCGGTCGATTCGATGGTGAACTCGTTCGCCGCGATCGAAAACGTCGTCCCATCGGCGGCGCTGAACGTGCCTGCGCTGAACGGATCGGTCGCGCCGCCGGCCCGCCGCAGACGATAGAGCATGAGTTCCGATCCGTCATCGAGCTGGAGTGCGAACCAATCCCAGCCATCGAGGCCGGCGCGCAACGCGTTCGTGCTCCACTCGCGATCGAGCCAGCTCGACCCGCTCACGGGATAGGTTCGATCCTCGATGCGCACCGTCCCCGTTGTGGGCATTCGCGTCAACGAGTAGTACCAGGAAGCGTTCCCTGGTTCGGGTCCCTTACGACTGAGTCCGTCCCCACCATGCAGAACGGGCGGTTTGCCTGCGTTGAGGATCAGATCGATCGCGACGGGTCCATCGGCTGCGCGAAGCCGTACGGGGAATGCGTAACTGTCTGGTACGCTCTCGATGCTCCAGTCCTCGACATGGACGCGCAGCGGTGAAGACGTCACGCCGGCGAGCCCGAGTGCACCGCGCGCGAAGCGTTCGAACGCGTGAAACCGGCCGGCCTCCGCATCGCTCAGCGCAAAGTGAGCCATCCATGCCTGCCGTGCACTCCATGCCGACAAGCGTTCCGGTGAATCGGAGGGTGGGGCGAGCGCACTCCGGAAGAAGGTGAGCTGGTATCCGAAGCGCCGGCCGTCCTCGGTCTCGAGGTGTCCGGTCACATACCACCATTCGGTGCGGAACCCGGGGTGTGAAGCGTGATCGTCAGGAAAACGAAAGTCGCGGGAACCGGCGGCCATGGCATAACCCGCAGTGTCACCGGTGACGAGCACGTCGGCGAGAGACAGCGTTGTGCGGACTGTTTGCGGCGCGCGCGATCGGCCGGCGTACAGCGCAAGCGCAAAGAGCGCGATCGCTGCCACGACGAAGATGGCAAGGAGCGGGCGCGCCACGGGATCCCGAGGGCTGCCGGCACGCATCATTCCTCACGCAGCGCATCGGCCGGCCGGAGCCGCGCGATGCGAAGGGCCGGCCACAACCCGGCAAGAAGGGCTGCAACGATGGCGAGCGCAACGGACTCGGCCAGTGCTCCGGCATCGAAGCGCAGATCGATGGTCCAGCCGAAGGCGCGCCGGTTGATGACGCCGACCATGGCCCAGCTCAGGACGAAAGCGAGCGGAACGGCGAACACGCCCGACACGGCACCGAGAAACGCGGACTGTAAGAGGACGATTCCGCCGACCTGGCCGGGCGTGAAACCGGTCGCACGCAGCACGCCGAGTTCGCGTGTGCGCTCGAGCTGGAGTGCCAGCAGTGCCGCGAGCACGCCCGCCAGCGCGACAAGCAAGGCGAGCGCGCGCAATACGGCAGTGATCGCAAACGTACGGTCGAACACGCGCAGCGTCGCGGCGCGCACCCCGCCGGCAGGCTGAAAAAGGAGGTCGGTCCCACCGGCATCGATCTGCCGCAGTCGATCCAGCAGCACGAGCGCATCGGTGTTCCCATTCGCGAAGACGCCGATCGATGAGATGCCGGACTCCGGCCACAACGCGGTGTACTTTGAACGATCGAGAAATGCGATGCCGAACTCGGTGGCGTAATCCCGGAATACGCCAGCAATCTCGAATCGGTGCATTCCGGGAGGACCAGGCAGGTCCAGAGAGTCGCCCGGCTGCAGCTCGTACCGCCAGGCAAGTGGCTCCGAGATCAACAGGGCGCCCCGGTCAAAAGCGAGCCATGCGGCTTCCGCATCGCCTTCAATCCAATGGAACGCAGCGCGGTGCGCCGGGAAGAACTCCGCGCCGATGAGCCGGACCGGCCCGTCATCGCGTTCGATCATACTGATTCGGTACGTCGACACGCCTGCAACGCCGGGCACGGCGAGAACGCGCGCAACAAGGGCGGAATCGAGTTTCGATTCGCGCCGGTTCGCGCCCGACGATGGCGTTGCAATGTAGACGTCGGCGAGCAGCGTCGTGTCGAGCCACCGTTCAACGCTGTCGCGGAAACTGGCAATCATGATGGCGATGGCGGCGCCAGCTGCGATCGCGACAGTGAGCGCGGCAATGGCGGGGCCGGTCCGGGACAACGTCCTCGCAACGCCGCCGGCGGCCATACGTCCGACCAGACCGAGGACGCGCCCGGCGGCGGGTTGGATGGCGTGCACGAAACCGATCGTGCACCATGGCGTGAGCAGCGCAGCACCAAAGAGCAGGCCAAACATGGCGGCCAGCCCGAGAGTGAGGCTACGAACGGGCAGCCACAATGCGACGAGGGCGGCGGCGCTCATGGCGAGGCCGAGGCGTCCGGCTCGCCGCGCAATACGGTGTGTGCCTTCCTCGAGGACGGAGCGGAGGAGAGCGTTGCGCGGCGAAGTCGCGGCGGCCTCACGAGCCGCGGGCAGTGCGGCCAGCACCGTCGCGCCGACACCGAGCAGCACGGCCCGCGCGATCGTTCCTGGCGGGAGCGAGACGCCGGTCACGCTCACACGAAAGTAGAGATCATTGATCGTACGCGTGACAAGATGGATGAGAGTACCGCCGAGCCATCGTCCCGCGAACAGGCCTAGCAACGTGGCTACGACACCAATTACGGCGGCTTCGATCAGAACGAGACGCAACACTTCCGATCGGGTAACACCCTGTGCACGCAGCAGTCCGAACAACGTGCGCCGCTGCACGACGCTGAACGTCATGCTGTTGTAGATCAGAAACGTGCCGAAGACGAGAGCGAGCAGGCCGAGGGCGGTGAGATTGAGTTCGAAGGCGCGGCTCATAGCGGCCGTCGCAGCGGTTCTCGATTCGACCGATGCGAGGCGCGAACCCGGAGGAAGCAGGGCGCGAATGCGGTCGAGGATCGCTCCAGCAGCCGGACCGGCAGGCAGGCGCAGGTCGATGCGGTCGATGTGGCCGACCGTACCAAGCAGTTCCTGTGCAGTCGAGATGTCTGCAATCAGCACATCCGCGATCGCGTGGCCGGACAGTGCATCCGCAGGATCGAGTGTGCCCGCGAGCAGGACGGTACGCGGCGCGCCATTGATTCGTACGACGAACGAATCGCCGGCCGTGAGACCGAGATCGATCGCGGTCTCGCCAGACAGCAGCACGGCGCCCGGTTGCGCGATGATGCCACCCGGTGTCGGGCCGGCTGACACCACGTTGGCATAGGGGCGAAACGGCGCTTCAGCGAACGGATCCACGCCGAGCAGGCGCAGCGTGCGAGTGGAACTGTCTGACACAACGCGCACGATGCCTTCCACGACAGGCGCCGACGTACGGATCCCGGCACCGATGCGCAAACGGACATAGACCGAGTCCGCGAGGCCGGACGGCCCACCCGTGATCTGGTGTGTCGCGCGCCCGGTCACCGCATCGACGGAGAGCAGGAATGCGCGCCGTGCGCTCGCGATGGAAAGATCCACTGCGACGACGACCGCCACGCCGAGGCCGATGCCCAGAATGGCCAGCCCCAGCTGCCACCGGTGCCTCTCAAAATGGCGCAGGCTCGCTCGCCACAGCAACGCCGTCACCGCGGCACGCCCTCGTCGACCAGCGTCCCCCGCTCGAGCGCCAGTATGCGATCCGCTCGCTGAACCACGCGCTCGCCATGCGTGGCCACGATCAACGTACGCCCGGCATCTCGCGTCAACGAAACCAGCAGATCCAGCACGATCTCTCCGGTCCGCGCATCGACGTTGCCCGTCGGTTCATCGGCAAGTACAACGAGGGGTTCGTGCACGAGCGCACGCGCGATCGCAACGCGCTGCTGCTCGCCACCGGACAGCCGGTCGGGATACGAGCCCGCGCGCTCTGCCAGACCCACCCGCTCGAGCCATGGCTCGACATCCGACCGTCGCGACGGCAGCCCGTTCAGCTCGAGCGGCAGGCGCAGATTTTCCTCGACCGTCAGCGTCGGAATCAGATTGAAGAACTGGAAGACGAAGCCGATATGCCGTCGCCGGAAAAGCGTGCGCTCCCGCTCATCCAATGAGGTCAGTTCGACATTGCCGACGGTCACCGATCCCGAGTCCGGGCGATCGATTCCGCCAATCACGTTCAAAAGCGTCGATTTGCCGGACCCGCTCGGCCCGACCAGAGCCACGAATTCACCTCGTCCGATCGCCGCATTCACACCGTCGAGCACCACGAGCGGGGTTTCGCCTTCGCGATACGTACGGGAAACCCCGTTCAGGTGGACCATCGTCATGCCGGGAAAATGGCAAGAAGAAATCGAGGCGTCCACGCTGGCGCCCGGGCGACCGAACTCTCGCGATCAACGGCAATCCCAACGTGGAGCGTGCAGCGAACGTCACCCCCGCGTCGCTGCACCCGGAGAAGATGCCTGCGACGACGCTGGTTCTGCCTGCGTGTTTCCAGCTTTCCGCATTGCGGCCTGCTTCAACGCGATCCGCTCGTCCATGTCGCGGACTTCAGCAACTTCAGCTTCGAATCCAGGCAGTGCCGGGCCCGACCGGCTCCGCTCGTACACACGCGCACCCATCGCGCGAAAGGTGGCTTCGCGCCGCCGCACCAGCCGCGTGATCTCAACCTTCAGCATGGCCGTCTCCGCCAGATCGCCGGCCTCGGTCTTCGCCCGGCCAAACCAGGTTCGCAATCGGCCAACCCATGCGTTCCGCTCGCTCTCCATCGTCGCTTCCTCACGGACAGGGACGTCTCAAACCTGCTTTCCGGACGAGCGCCACGGCAAACCGGTTTCAGCGTGGCGCCCGGGGTGATCGGCCCCGCCGGGGGTTGTCGATTCGGCCGGCGAGCGCTGTCGAACGACCGGCGTGCCTGTCGATCGGCGGCGAGGGTTGTCGACCGGTCGGCGTGACGGTCGACCGACCGGCGGCCACTCTTCGCTGCGCATGGGTCAGATTGACAGTGGGTAGTCCCGTTCTAACATGTCGCTATTCGGGGCGGGGTACGATCCTTCCCGAGGTCTGCGCAGTGTTGACCGCGCAATAGCGCGCCGAAGCGGTCGAACGGATCGGAAGGAATGCATGGTTCTACGCGACAAATGGCGGTGTGAACAGCGTATGCACGGGCGCTGTGGCGTGGCGCGGCGCGTGACAGAGGGGTTGGCGCCGTCGGTGGTCGACGGTTCCCGTTGCGTCGTCGCACGCCGGCATGGCGCCGCCGGGATCGCGAGTCGTGTCCCTGCAAGGGACTGAGTACGGAGGAATCATGCGGAGTTCGAGGATGCGGTTGGTGCTGGTGTGTGCGTTGCTGGTGGGTGCGATGCACGGAACAGCGAGGGCGGCGAGGGTTCTGGATTGTGCGGACTACGTGTCGACGACGCTCGAGGATGCGCCGGGGGTTGGTCACCTCATCGGGACGAAGACGGTGACGCACACGTACAACGCTTCACCGGGCGGCATCGGGGTGACGGTGAGTGAGACGTTCCAGGTCGGGGTCTACGACTTCGGTGGAAGCAGGGTGATGATCGACTGCCGGGACTACCGTCGCTACCAGCTGTGAAGTGAGGTGCCGGGCCGTGGACGCGCGGCCCGGCACTGCGCCGCGACATGGTCGAACAGGAGGTCGTCGCGATGGTGGTGAAGTGGAGGGACGTCGTAGCGAACGGCGGCAGAAACGGGAACGACACAGATCGGATGGAGGCACGATGAGGCGAGTCGTCGGGACGGGATTGCTGAGTCTCGGGATGTTGGGGTGCGGTGTGGACGCATCGAATGATGAGGGGAGCGGGCCGCTCCGGGAGGATGGGCCGATCCGGATCGTTCGCGAGATCGCGGTCGCATACGAGGCCGAAGGCGAGGATTTTCTGTACCGGCCGACGGACGTCGTGCTTTCGGGCGACACGATTGTCGTCGTCGATAACGGCAATGACCGCCTCGTGCTGCTGGATCTGGAGCTGAATGTGCTCGGATCGATCGGCCGGACGGGCGCGGGTCCGGGCGAGTTTGCGGCCCCGGTTTCGGTGCGCGTGACGCCGTCGGAGATCATCGTGGCGGAGATCGACAATGGTCGGTTCTCGGTGTTCGACCGGACGGGCGCATTCGTGCGCACGATCGGCGACATGGCGTTGGCAACGGAATTCGCGCTTGATTCGCGCGGAGCGATGTACCGGCCGGCGCCCTCGATGACACACCATGCGTACCGGGTCACGGAGGAGGGCGAAACGCTGTTCGCTCCCCGGCGGGATACGGTGGAGGAAGGCCCCGAGTGGGATGCGATCATGATGGGCGCGCGCGAGTCGCGGGTGGCGGTTACGGCCGGGGACACGATGCACGTTTTCAACGACACGGACGGGACGCTGTCGAAGTATGCGCCGGATGGGACTCGCCTTGTAACGCGTGAGCTTCCCGGCAACCTGCTCGATTCACTGAAGGCAGGGCGGGCGGCGCTTGTGAATTCACTGTCGCGATTGGGTGTCAACGAGTATGCGGCCACGCTCATCCACTCCTTCGCCACAACGGAGCGGAACGAGATCATCATCGCATTGAACGCCGGCAACACGGTGGGCCTGGTGGTAGATCCTGTTACGTATCGGGCCCGGCGCTTGACGGTGCCGGAGATGAACGCGAACTGGGCGCCGCTCAAGACGGCGAGGGCGATGGCCTTGCGAGACGACCGTCTGTACATCGTGTCAGAGAGTCAGCTGTATCTGTATGAGGTCGATCGTTCGGAAGGCGGTATGCCGTGATTCGGTTGCCCTCATTCACGCAGGTCGTCGCGGTCGTCGCCGTGTTCGGCGGGTCGGCGATGGGCGGATCGGCATGGCGAGCGAGCGCCGGTGCAGTTCGCGTCGAGCCGCTGGCCGCGCCGATCGCGTTCCTGCCCGAGGACGGTGCGCTTCGGCGTGGTCCGGGCGGAGCGCCGGCCGTTCACGTGTTCGGGGACTACGAATGCCCATCGTGTCGCGCGTTCGAGGCGAGGGCGGGCAAGGCCCTTCGGGCGCTCGCCGATGCCGGCCGGCTGCACCTTGTCTATCATGATGCGACGCTGTCTGCCCACCGGTGGGGCAATGCGGCGGCCGCCGCAGTTCACTGCGCTGTCCGCGATGAGAACGGCAAGCGGTTGGATGATGAGCCGGACGATCCGATGCAGCCGATGGATGAGCGCGGCTGGATGGTCCACGACGCAATCTACGAACAGGCAGCCGAATGGAAGCAGGCGGCTGACCCGCCCGCGGCGATTGCGCGATCTGCTGCCGAGGCGATGGGTGACGGCGGAGGTGAGAAGCCGAGCGGGATCGCGCGTCTCGAGGACTGCATGGCGGGTGAGCACACGTGGAGTGTGCTGCGTGAAGCGCGCGATCGTGCGCGACGCGCCGGCATCCACGAAGTGCCGGCGGTCATTGCCGGTGGTCAGCGCCTGCGCTTCACGTCGTACCGTTCTCTCGTTCGCTACGTGACGAAGCGAGTCGCGACCCCTTGACCGGCTCGTTCCACCCGCCTTATTTCTTCCCGGATTCTGACTCGCAGTGCCATGCCGTTGTGTGACGCGCACCTGCGCATCGCCCGCCGAACTCCCTCGAGAGAGGACGACCATCATGACCGCGACCCACGAACCGCGCCAGCGGTTGGCTGCGCCGGGTTCTCCGCTCGCCGCTGTAGCCGAATCCGCACGCCCGGCATCCGCGCGATCCGCGCAGGACGGCCACGGTCTTCGAAGCCGGATCGACCGGTGCCGCGTCCTGTTCGCGTTGGCCGCGATTCTCGCGGTGCAGCCGGTCATACCTGTGGCCGCTCAGCAGACATCAGCGGCTGCACGCGAGATGGCGAATGCCGCCATGACTCCAGCGGCTGCGCCGTTCTTCCAGGCATTCCAGTGGCGCAACATCGGTCCCGCGAACATGTCCGGCCGAGTCACGGACATCGAGGCCGTCGAGGCGAATCCAGCCATCGTGTATGTCGGTTCGGCGTCGGGTGGTGTGTGGAAGTCGACGAACGCAGGCACGACGTGGACCATGACGAGCGAGGAGTTCGGTACGGGCAACATCGGCGACATCGCGATCTTCCAGCCGAACCCGGACATCGTCTGGGTGGGCACGGGCGAGGCCTGCGTTCGCAACAGCGTGGGTTGGGGCGATGGTGTGTATCGTTCGATGGATGGCGGCCAGACGTGGAACAACGTCGGGTTACGCGACACGCACCACATCAGCGAAGTCCTGACACACCCGACGGATCCGGATGTCGCGTACGTCGCGTCGCAGGGACATCTGTGGGGTCACGAGGGCGAGCATGGAATCTACCGCACGACGGACGGCGGCAGGACGTGGGAAGCGCTCACGGACGGTTTGCCGAATGACGGAAGGACCGGGGCCAGCGACCTCGTCATGGATCCGACCAATCCGAACATCCTGTACGCCGGCTTGTGGGAACGGATTCGTATGCCACACCGCTTCCTCTCGGGCGGGCCAAACGGCGGGATCTACAAGAGCACCGATGGCGGCGAGTCGTGGACCCGGCTCACGAACGGGCTTCCAACCGGTGACATCGGCAAGATCGGCCTGAGCATTTTCCGGCGTGACTCACGCATTCTGACCGCCATCGTCGAGCATGGTTTTCAGCCGGACGAAGACAGCGTAGACTTCGCTGACATGTCGAAACTCGGCACCGGCATCTACCGCTCGGAAGACGGCGGCCAGAGCTGGCAGTACCTGAGCCGTTTCAACAACCGGCCCTTCTATTACAGCCACATCTGGATCGACCCGAACGAGGCAGCGCGGCTGTACGTGCTCGCCGGCAACGGTCAGATTTCGGAGGACGCCGGCCGCACGTTCGCGCGTTCGATGGAGGGCATCGCCGGCGACTTCCACGCACTGTGGGTCGATCCCGCCAACAGCAGGCGGTTCTACGTCGGCAATGACAAGGGCGCCTACGTCACATATGACGGCGGCGAAACCTTCGTGATGTTCGACAACATGGACATCGGCCAGTTCTACGCAGTGACGGCAGACAACCGTGACCCCTACTGGGTGTACGGCGGCCTCCAGGACAACGGCAACTGGGGCGGGCCCAGCAACAGCCGGGACTACAACGGCGTTCTGAACGATCACTGGTTCAAGTTCCATTCGGGTGACGGCTTCCACACGACGGTCGACCCGAACGACTGGCGGACCGTGTACACGGAGAGCCAGGGCGGCAACCTGCGCCGTCTCGATGCCGTCTTCCGGCAGCAGGGCGAAAGCATCACTCCGAACCCGGAGACCGTCCTGAACCTGGCCGCCGTACTGCCGAATTATGCCGGCGCCGACGACGAGTTGGAAGGGCCAACGTTCCGCTTCAACTGGTCGTCGCCGATCATCCTCTCACCACACGATTCGAAGACGATCTGGTTCGGCGGCAATTATCTGTTCAGGAGCACCGATCGCGGCGAAACGTGGATGATCGCGAGTCCCGATCTGTCGAACGCCGATACGGCGCATATCAATCCGCAGAGCGGCGGCCTGACGCGTGACGTGACTTCGGCCGAAACACATGCCACCGCGATCACGATCTCGGAGTCGCCCATCATTCCGGGCCTCGTGTGGGTCGGTACGGACGACGGCAACGTGCAGGTAACGCGGGACGGCGGCCGCACCTGGACCAACGTCCGCGGCAAACTCTCCACCGAATCGGAGGGCGTACCGGCGGGTACGTGGGTGAGCCGGGTTGAAGCTTCGTTCTACGATCCGGGGACGGCATACGCGACGTTCGATGGTCATCGCATGAACGACTTCCGGCCCTACGTGTTCAGGACCACGGACTTCGGCGCGACATGGACGTCCGTCACGGGGAATCTGCCGGCAGACGAACCCGTCTACGTTGTCGAGGAGGACCCGAAGAATCGCAACCTGCTGTACGCGGGAACCGAGTTCGGCGCATACGCCACGCTCGATGGCGGCACGACGTGGCATCGCATCAACAACAACCTGCCATCCGTCGCGGTCCACGATCTCATTGTACACCCGCGTGAGGGCGACCTCATCGCGGCAACGCACGGACGCAGCATCTGGATTCTCGATGACATCTCGCCGCTCCAGCAACTGACGGACGGGATCATGGCCATGGACGCGTACATGTTCAGGAATCGTGTCGCGACGAAGTGGCGGGCGACCAGCCGGGGTGCGACGCGCGGCCACATGCTCTTCATGGGCAGGAACCCGCTCACCATTGCGCAGGAGTCACCGGAGAACTCGCCACGCGAGCTTCAGAACTCCGCGGCCATCCACTTCTGGCTGAAAGCCCAGCCTTCCAGCCCGGCGCGCCTCGAGATCACCGACATCGCAGGTCAACACACATTCACTGCTGACATCCAGGCGAGGACGGGTGTGAACAGATACCTGTGGAACATGCACTTCAATCCGCCCCCGCGCGTTGCCGGCGGGCGGGGTGGACAGGGCGGCCAGGGCGGTCAGGGCGGTCAGGGCGGTCAGGGTCGTGGAGGCGGACGGGGCGGACAGCCGCAGGGGCCGGAAGCGGGACCGGGGAGCTACATCGTCAAGCTGACGGTGAACGGGCAGACGGTACAGGGCACGGTCGCGATCCGTGAGGATCCGGCATTGCGCGCGGCGAATTGAGCCAGCGGACGTGCGGCGGTCCAGATGCGGGCGCACATGAGCTGAATCGCCGCGCGACAAACCGAATGACGCATCATGGCTGGTTTCTCTGGCCGTTTCTGGAACGGATCGGAATGCTCATGCAGGGCGCAGCCGCAGGCCGCGACCATCCATCCGTTCGCCGTGAACCAGAAACCAGCCCCAGAAACCAGCCCCAGAAACGCCTCTTCTGAATGAGTCGTAACCCTCCGCATTCTTCACGGTCGAGGTCATGAGCGGTCGCATCCGCAGAGTGCGCACGATCGACGCGCACGCGGCGGGTGAACCGCTTCGCGTCATTCTCGATGGCTTTCCACAGCCGCCCGGTTCTACGGTCCTCGAACGTCGCCGCTGGGCACGCGAGAATGCCGATGCGCTACGAACCGCACTCATGTGGGAACCGCGCGGGCATGCGGACATGTACGGCTGTCTGCTCATGCCACCTGCTTCACCCGATGGCGACCTCGCCGTGCTCTTCCTGCACAACGAAGGCTTCAGCACGATGTGCGGACACGGCATCATTGCAGTGACCACGGTGCTGCTCGAAACCGGCCTGTTCGCGCCCACACCCCCCATAACGGAACTGCGCATTGACACACCGGCCGGCCGTGTCACTGCACACGCCCATGTCCGCGTTGGGCCGGACCACGAATCAGAGGTCCGCACTGAACCGGAGGTCGGCATTGAAAGAGAGGTCCGCGTCGAGTCGGACGTCCCCGTCGGGCAAGCCGTCCGCGCCGGGCCGGCGGTGCGCGTCGACCGCGTGACATTCAGGAACGTTCCGTCGTTCGTGGTTGAACTCGACGCCGTTGTCGATGTGCCAGGTCTCGGGGCGGTTCGGTACGACCTTGCGTACGGAGGCGCGTTCTACGCGTACGTCGATGCGGCTACGCTGGGACTGGACTGCACGCCGGAACAGTTCCGTTCCCTCATCGACACGGGCATGCGCATCAAGCACGTCGTCATGGCAAGTCGACGCATCGAGCACCCGCACGAACCAGACCTGGGTTTCCTCTACGGGACCATCTTCACGGGCGAGGCGAAGTCGGAGACGGCGCACAGCCGCAACGTCTGTGTGTTTGCGGACGGCGAGGTCGATCGCAGCCCGACCGGCACGGGAGTGAGTGGCCGGCTCGCCATTCATCACGCCCGCGGGGAACTGCGCGTCGGAACGACGATCGAGGTCGAAAGCATTCTCGGCACTCGCTTCAGCGGACGCGTCCTCGAGGAAACCACGTGCGGTCCGTTCGCCGCCGTGATTCCGGAGATCGGCGGCAGTGCGTGGATCACCGGCCAGAATGAAATCGTGATCGACCCCTCGGATCCGTTGCGCAGCGGATTCCTGCTCCGTTGAAACCGGCGGATCGCTCTGCGCGCCGCGGCGCGCTACGTGCGCCGGCAGTGCCAGCGTCTCCATCCCCGGCGCTTCGAGCTCGAGCCCGCCATCCGCGAACGCGACGCGGATCTTGAGCCATGCGCGGTGTGATCGCTGTGTCAGGAAACGGCCATTCCTTACCACGATCATCCAACGCCGGTCGTCGCGAAAACCGAACGCATCGAGATCCCATGCGTCGACCTCGATGGCTGATGTGCCCTTGATCGGATGAACAAACAGACGCGCAACACGGGCGACCGGGTTCGTCACCTGCCGGATCCCGCAAACGCTCAGCCGGCAACCCCATCGGGTGGCGCCGGGATCGTATTCATCGAGGGCGCGCATGGCCTCGGGCCGGGTATGACTACGACATTCATAGTACACAGGGGCGGATGGGCCTGGCCAAACGGCTCGGTGGGGGCTGGCGCGAGGACGAACAATCGAGCCAGAATCGTGTACGTCGAAGGGGTCCGGCGGCTCGCCGAAGAGGCGGGGTGGACCAGCCGGACGAGGAAAGCGGTGAACAGGGAGGAATGAAACGTGAGCGCGAAGATTCGAACTGCGTTGGCGGCAGCAGGCCTTGCGGTTGCGATTGTAGTAGCGGCGACGGGCATCGAGACGATGCGGCAGGGGCATGCGGCGGAGCCGCCGGTGTCAGCGCCGGCATCGGTGCAACAGACGCAGAATGCGGTTAGCGGCCCGGAAACGCTGTCGCGTGCGTTCCGCACGGCGTCGCAGGAAGCGATGGCATCGGTGGTCTACGTGCAGGTGGAATCGCAGCGACGGGTTGTGACGTCGCTGTGGCCGTTCGGGAATCAGGGTCAGGCGGAGACGATTCCGCAAACCGGCAGTGGCTCGGGCGTGATTTTCAGAGCGGATGGCTACATTCTGACGAACAACCACGTTGTGCAGGACGCGTCGCGAGTCGAGGTAACGTTGACGGATGGGCGGCAATTCGTGGCCGAGGTGATTGGGCGTGATCCGCGAACGGACATTGCGGTGGTTCGCATCGACGCAGCGGATCTGCCGGCGGCGCAGCTTGGCGCTGCGGACGAGATGCAGGTTGGTGACTGGGTCGTAGCGCTCGGTTATCCGTTGTCCCTGGGATCGACGGCGACGGCGGGAATTGTGAGCGCGAAAGGCCGTTCGCTCGGCATTCTGAGGCAGAACGGGGAGGTCGATCCGGAGATGACGCTGGAGGCGTTCATTCAGACGGATGCGGCGATCAATCCGGGCAATTCGGGTGGCGCGCTGGTGAATCTGGAAGGTGAGGTCATCGGCATCAATACGGCGATCGCGAGTCGAACGGGCTTCTACTCGGGGTACGGCTTCGCGGTACCGATCGATCTGGCGAAGCGTGTTGCAGACGATCTGATCGAATACGGCGAGTACCGCCGTCCGCGGCTGGGCGTAGGTGTGCAGTCGCTGTCGCCGGCAGACGTAGAGATATACAAGGTGCCCACGAACAAGGGTGCGGAAGTGATCCAGGTCGATCCGAGCGGGCCGGGTGAGGCGGCGGGACTGGAGTTGGGCGATGTCATCGTGACACTCGACTCGAAGCCGATCGAGGACAGCAATCAATTGATCGAGATGCTCGCGGTGTATCAGCCTGGCCAGCAGGTCGAGCTGGAAGTATATCGTGATGGCAGCAAGCGCACGATCGATGCGAAGCTGGGAGTGTTCGAAACGGGCCGCCGCCCGGATCGTGTGGCTGAAGCTCCGCGCGACGATGGTGTGGGCAAGCTCGGTTTCGCGGCCGCGAACATCACGGACCGGCTGGCGGAGCAGTTCAAGCTTCAGACGACGGATGGCGTCGTGATTACGGACGTGAACCCGCGCAGCGGCGCGGCCCCGTACCTGCAACCCGGCGTGATTGTCGAACGTGTGAACGGTACGCCGGTCAGGACCGTCGATGATCTTCAGAAGACGGCTGAGGGTCTGCGAGAAGGAGCGGCTGTGTCCATGGTCGTCCGTTTCCCGGATGGCACGCAGCGGATCGTGAATTATCGGCCTTCCGCCTGATTGCTCGACAGCCATTCACTTCACATGAACTCAGAGAGGGCTCCCGTTCCGGGGGCCCTCTCTGTATTTCGCGAGTGACTCGACGGCCTCCGTGTCATGAGCCCATTGAGACGGGCGAAGACGAACGCCCGGCGAGTGCGGCCATCGCCGTCGTGACTTGCGTCGGGCACATGTGGCTTCGATCCGGTATTGCGCCCACGCCTCCGGTCGCGGAACTTGGCGCATGCCGGCAACAGGAGAGCAATGAGATGCCCACGGACGGGGCGCCGCGTAGTGTTCTCGTACGATGCCCATTCTGTGCCAAACTGAATCGGGTGGACGCCGCGAGGGCAGCGGATCGACCGGCGTGTGGTGAGTGCGGCAAGCCGATTCTGCTGGACCGTCCCGTGACCGTGACGGATGCAGACCTCGAGCGCACCGTCGCGGAGTCCGATGTGCCGGTGCTGGTCGACTTTCACGCCGACTGGTGCGGGCCGTGCCGGGTGATGGCGCCGATCCTCGATGAGATCGCGCGGGCTCGCGTCGGATCGATGCTCATCGGCAAGCTGGACACGGACCGGAATCCGAGCATGGCATTCAAGTACGCGATCCGCGGGCTGCCTACCCTCGTCATGTTCCGCGGTGGCGAGGAGATCGGGCGCCAGGTGGGTCTTGCTCATCGCTCACAGATCGAGCAGCTGGTCGAAGACGCCATCGCCGAACCCCACTGACGAGCTGATGGGCATCGTCTCAGCGCTGGCGCGCCCGATCTTCAGCGCCTCTTGATGGAAGCGTCGCCGTTGTGCGCGCGGGCGGAACTTTTCGCTCGTCGTCCTGCCATAGCGGCTGGCGCTCGCACTCTCCGCTATGACGAGCTGGCTGCGCGCTCTCAGGCGGTCGCGCAGGCGCTCCTCGGCAGGCGCGCCGATCTCGATGGCGAGCGCGTCGCTTTCCTCGTCCAACCCGGCATCGACTGGGTCGTCACACAGTGGGCCATCTGGCGCGCCGGCGGCATGGCGGTTCCGCTCGCCACCATGCACCCGCCGCCGGAACTTGCGTACGTGATCGAAGACAGCGATGCCGCGACCGTCGTCGCCGATGCGGACGCGGCAAGCCGCGTCGAGTCGATCGCTCGAGATCTCGGCGCGCGGTTCCTCACCACAGCGCAGCTCGCCGCTTCGGGCGCACAGCCCAGCGACGGTGTGGCTTCCAGCCCCTCCGTCGCGCAACGTGGCGCTTCCATTCTGTACACGAGTGGTACGACCGGCCGGCCCAAGGGCGTGGTCACGACGCACGCGAACATCGCTGCGGCCGTCGAGACGCTGGTCGAGGCGTGGGGTTGGAGTGAAGCAGATCGCATCCTCAACGTATTGCCGCTGCATCACGTGCACGGCATCATCAACGTGCTGTCATGCGCCCTGTGGAGCGGTGCCTGTTGCGAGTTCATGCCTTTCGATGCAAGGCAGGTGTGGCGCCGGTTCGCGAGTGGAGATATCACGCTGTTCATGGCGGTGCCGACGATCTATCGCCGGCTGATCGCGGCGTGGGAGGCAGCCCCATCCGGTGAGCGCGCAGCGTGGTCCCGTGGCGCGGGATCACTTCGCCTCATGGTATCCGGTTCTGCTGCGCTTCCTGTGCCGACGCTCGAGCGCTGGCGCGACATCACCGGTCATACGTTGCTCGAACGTTATGGCATGACGGAGATCGGCATGGCGCTGTCGAACCCACTCGAAGGCGAACGGGTGGCCGGGACCGTCGGCACGCCGCTGGGCGGAGTCGAGGCACGACTCGTCGATGCGGCCGGCCAGCCAGTGCTCGCCGGGACACCCGGTCAGATCGAAGTGCGCGGACCGCAGGTATTTCTGGAATACTGGCGGCGCCCGGCCGAAACGGCGGCTGCGTTCCGCAACGGTTGGTTCCGCACCGGCGACGAGGCCGTCATCGAAGACGGCCGCTGGCGCATCCTCGGTCGCTCGAGCATCGACATCCTGAAAACAGCGGGCTACAAGGTGTCCGCCCTCGAGATCGAGGACGTGCTGCGCGGCCACGACGATGTGGCCGACTGCGCTGTGATTGGCCTGCCCGATGAGGATCTGGGGGAACGCGTTGCTGCGGCGATCGTGCCCGCGGCCGGCGCAGCCATCTCGGTGCCGGCTCTTCTCGAGTGGGTGGCGATGCGGCTCGCACCGTACAAGGTACCGCGCACGGTGCAGCTGGTCGCAGAACTGCCGCGCAATGCGATGGGCAAAGTGACCAAGCCCGAAGTGCGCGCGCTGTTCACACAGGAGTATGGAACATCCGCTGGTCAGCGTGGACAACCTGCCGGCGAGCACGGAGAGCGGGAACGACCATGACCGTGCTCGTCATCGTACTGTTCGCATTGATGATCTACCTGCTGGGCCTGTTCCTCACGTACAGACATCGCTTCTATCTGGCCACTGCGAGGGACCAGGGCTACAGGATCCCGACGATGCGGCTTGCCGACTTCGACCCGCACTTCCGCCTGGGTCCGCACGGTCCCACGCTCGACGCGGAGATCGTGTTCATTGGTGGGGCAGACGCGGTGCCATTCGCCCCGACAGACCGCGAGGCGTGGGTTCTGGGTGTGCTCGCGCGCGATGCTCACGCCATGTTCGAGTTCGGTACAGCTACCGGAAAGACCGCCTACTTGATGGCGCGCAATTCACTGCCGGACGCGCGTGTCGTGACGCTCACACTGGCGCCGGGTGGTACGGTAAGTTATCAGCACGAATCGGGAGATAGCGAGATCGCGCGTACGACGGCGCTCGCGGAGTCGTCATTCGGCGAGTTCCTGTACTCGAGAACCCCGGCAGCGGCAAAGATCACGCAGCTCTACGCGGACAGCAAGGAATTCGATCACGCACCGTACCGGGCGTCATGCGATCTGATCTTCGTCGACGGCGCACACGCGTACTCGTACGTTCTGAGCGACAGCCGCAAGGCGTTCGAGATGCTGGCGCCCGGCGGGATCATCGTATGGCACGATTACAAGAAACGGTCGGGCCCGCCACGCGACGTGTATCGTGCATTGAACCACCTCGCTCAGAGCCACCGGTTGGTCCGCCTGGCCGGAACCCACATGGTCGCGCACCGCCAGGAGTGGGACGGAACGACGTTGTAACGCGTGAGCGGACCGCGATCACCTGATGTGTGGCCCTGCCTCGCGCTCGCTGTGCAGGTCGCAACTTCGCTCCACTCGCCCGTTTGGTTCATCCCGCCGCACGCGCAGATCGACCCGGCCCGCTTGCACACCCGGGCGCGGACACCTACCCTTGCTCCCCGGCCGGTAGATGATCGGTGCGCGTGTGGCGCCCGGCCGCCGCCAACGAGAGGAGGAGTGGATGAAGGTGAGAGAGAAGACGCTCTGGATGCTGCTTGCGCTCGCAGTCGCGGGTTGCGGCGGTGCCGGCGATGCTGCCGAGGATGAAGCAATGGCAGGAGAAGAGCAGGGCGCGGCGGTTGCGGAGGATCCGGATATCGCGCCTGCCGGCGAAAGCACGGGTCTGCCCGCAGGGTTCGAGCTGCGTCTCGATAACGCGGACGCAACGGCTGCGGACTATCGAGTCATGGACATGGGCGGAACGCTGCACGTACAGACCGGGCCGGCCGGCATCCTTTACAATGCGTCGAATACGGCAACGGATGCGGATTTCGAAGCGACTGCCGAGTTCACCGAGGTAGGTGCCCCGGCCGATCACCGCGAGGCGTACGGCATCTTCGTTGGCGGCAGCGATCTCCAGGGCGCAGGCCAGCAATACACGTATTTCGTGATCCGCGCCACGGGTGAGTACCTGATCAAGCGGCGTCAGGGTGAAGAGACGACGACGGTCGTCGATTGGACGGCTGCACCGGCCATCACTGCATCGACGGGTGGTGCTGACTTGACCAACGCCCTGTCGGTTCGGAAGCAGGGCGAGACCGTCCACTTCCTGATCAACGGCACGGAAGTCACGACCGTTCCTGCGGCCGACATCGACACGAACGGCATGGCCGGCGTGCGCGTGAACCACAACCTGAACGTCATGGTCAACGGCTGGACATTCAGTACGATGTAGTCATTGAATACGATGCAGATGTATCGCACGTGTTCGAG
>JBOHRL010000080.1:0-53052 GCA_050732695.1 Longimicrobiales bacterium
GTCGAGTTGCCGACACTGCCGCTGCCGAGGACGGTGACTTTCATGGTGCCGGTGCGGCGCGGGAACCGGGGCGAGAGGATTTCCATGCCTGTCGGAACAGCTCGCGCAACGCGGGTGTGAGCGCGGCCCCGCGGCGAGCCATCACGATCTCGGCCGTCGCGAGGAAGCGCTCGATGTCGTAATCCTGTGTATCGCCCCAGGTGAACGGGCCGATCGTCCTGGGCGGTCGGCCGTTGCCGAACACGTTCGCGCCTGCACCCACGACGGCGCCGGTCCCTAGCATGGTGCCGATTGCGGTCCTCACGTGGTCGCCGAGGAAGCACCCGATCTTCTTCTCGCCGGTGTCGACTTCGCCATCGGGCGTCCACAGCCGAACGGGCTGGTAGTTGTTCTTGAGGTCGCTGTTTGTGGTGAGCGCACCGAGGTTCACCCAGCGGCCGAGGTACGCGTGGCCGAGAAAGCCATCGTGCGCCTTGTTCGTGTAACCCAGAATTACGGACGACTCGACTTCGCCGCGGATCCTGCACTGCGGTCCGATGGAAACAGCCGAGATCGAACCACCCAGCAGCGATGTTGACCGGGCCACGAAAGCGGGGCCGGCCAACCTCGTGAACGCGCGAATCGTAACGCCCTGTTCGAGCCAGATGGGGCCGCTCGAGACATCGAACAGGACATAGGGTTCGACGGCGATGTTGCGCGGATCGACGCGCAGCAGTTTTGGATCGCCGCCCACGATTTCGTAGGGCAATCCGGCGGCGGGCCCGATGTGGACAGGGCCTCCGGTGAGGACGGGGCCGAGTGGCGCATCGGAGACCTCGACCCGCGGGCCGCTCGTGCGTGGACGTGCCGCGCTGGCAAAAGACCGGCGCGCTGTGCCGACCCAGTCCTTGCCGATCTGTTCGGCATTGCGTGTTACGAGATCCCAGACGTGGGCGAGCAGGTGGCCGGGGAGGTCGACTTCGTGCGCGGCGGCGGGCGCCGCATCGACTGGCTGCTCGAAGAAGGCACGAGGCGGCGGCGGTGTTCCGGCGGGTGCCCACCAGCCGGCGCTCTCTCCGGCGATGCGCACGAGGGCGGGTTTGGCCGGCGGCTCGAAATGCGCGCTCCAGTCGGGCACGGCACGGGAGCAGAGATAGAGTGTGCCCGCGTCGCCGTCATTGGCTGCACTGCGCAGCAAAGGCTGGCAGCCGGCCTCATCGAATGCGGCGAGTCGATCGCACAACAGGCCGGCGCACGGCAGGCCGAGGACGGCTTCGGCCCGGGATGCGAGAGAGGAGGCACCGAAAAGCAGGTCACCGATGGGGCGAGTCAGCGCGAAAGGCATCCACTGATCGGCAACGTGATCATCGAATACGATGAGCCGCGCACTCACGCGTTGCCTCCGCCGAGAGCCGCTACGTGGGCAGGCAAGGCAGCCAGCAGAGACTTCAGGTCTGCGGCGCGCTCGCGCGGTGCGACCATCGTGACGCCGCCGCTGCGCACGACGAGGAGACCGCGCGCACCGAACACGACGACCGCACCATCGTCCGACCAGAGGATGCAATCTTCGGAATCGATGGCGTGGCTCTCACCGACCGTGACGTTGCCGCTCGCATCCGCGGGTTGCATCCGGCCGACGGCATCCCAACCGCCGACATCATCCCATGCGAATGTCGCTCGCGCGACAGCCACGCGGTCGCTTCGCTCGAGCAGGCCAACATCGATGGTGAGCTTCGGTACACGCTCGAAGTAATCGCCGATGCGACCCGCCGCGAGGAGTGGGAAACAATTCGCGATTTCCGGCGTGTGCCGTTCCATCTCCTCGATGAGCAGCCGTACCGGCCACACGAAGATGCCGGTGTTCCAGAGGTACCCCTCACGCACGTACGTTTCCGCGACATCGCGAGTCGGCTTTTCAACGAACCTGTCGACCGCATTCGTCGCCGGCTCACGTGTGATCGCCACCCCCGGACGGATGTAGCCGTAACCCGTCTCTGGCCGGTCCGGCACCGCGCCGATCGTGAACAGTTTCTGTTCGCGGAACGAAACGGCGGCGACGTCCGCCAGAAGCGCGAGAAATGCGGAGGCCGGCTGAATCGCGTGATCGGCGTGCAGCGAGATCATGATGGCATCGGGATCCGTGCGCGCGATCTCGAACGCGGCCCATGCCAGGACCGGAGCGGTACCTTTGGCCTGCGGTTCGATCAGAAGGTGATTGCGCCCGAGACCGGGCAGTGCAGCGAGAAGCGGCGCAGCAAGCGAGGCTCCCGTCAGGATCCGGGTGCGCGTGGCTGGAACCAGTGCTGCGATGCGTTCGACCGCGTCCCGGATCAGCGGCTGGTCACCGGCCAGGGCCAGGAGCTGTTTCGGACGAGTCGGCGTCGACACCGGCCAGAAGCGGGAGCCGACACCGCCCGCGAGGACCACGGCCCACAGCGCTTCAGGTCCGGAAGATTTCATCGACGCGGGCCAGCAATTTCTTCGGGCTGAACGGCTTGATGACAAAGTCGGCGACGCCGAGTTCCGCGGCGCGCTCGCGATCGGTTTCGTTGCCCTTCGCGGTCAGCATGATGACCGGGATGTCGCGCCGGTGCGGAAGGCGGCGCAGCTGCGCCAGGACTTCGAGGCCGCTGACTTGCGGCAGCATGATGTCGAGCAGGACGAGATCGAGAGGATCGGAATCCCTCAGAATCTCGATGGCCGATGGACCATCATGACACATGGCCACGTCGTACGGGCCTTGCTCCAGTTTGAACTGGATGATCCGGCCGATGTGCGGCTCATCATCGACGACGAGGATTCGGCGACGTCTGTGAGGCGAGTCGGGCGACATTCGAATCGGTGCGTCGGTTGATGATCCGGTCGAGGTTCGGCGCCGCCGGCCGGGCGAGGCCAGCCGGTGCTCGTCCGACAGGGCATCTCTCGTACCATCGCGGAACTCGCCCCGCCGTCTCGCCGCGGTCCCCCGCCCGACGGGAATGTTCCGGAAGATGGGGGGTACAACGGCCGTGCGCCATGGTGGCGCGCGACCGATTCGCGTGAATGGCGCGAAACGTTCGGCACCAGACCCGGTCCACTATGTACCGATTGACAGCTTCGGCGCATGATGGATAACCTACGCGCCCACGCGCGCCCACGCGATGAACCGGCAGATGGCATGACTCCACTCAGAAAAACAGCAGCAATCGTCACTGTCGCGCTGGCCAGCACGGCCTGCGGCGATGATCTCGGCCTCGGCACGTGGGTCATCGCGCCGGACACGGCGCTGATCTATTCGATCTCGCGGCCAGAGCTGCTCGGCCAGCCATCGGCGTATGACTTCGTGCAGCTGCGCCGGGTGGTGATCGAATCGCCTGGCGCGACAGGCCTCTGGGATGTCGCACTCGCCGAGCAGGACGGCGAGTTCGTGTTCATTCCTGCGTCGGCGTTCCCGGGCATTGAATCGCGCACCGGCCTGAGCCTCACGACCAACACCAGCCTCGAGAGCCTGACCCGTGCACCCGGCGACACGTCTGCCTACCGCAGTGTGCCCGTCACTCTCCAGGAAGGCGGCATCTACGTGATCCGTACGCGCACGGAGGCGTGCCCCGGCTTCGGTTCCGGCAGTCGCTACGGAAAGTTCGAAGTCCTGTCTCTCGAGCCGGCCATTGGGGCCGTGCGCATTGTCGCGATCCGGAACCCGCTTTGCAGCGACCGCAACCTCGTTCCGCCGGACAACAACTGACGTGCTCGATCTCAGGCGAATCCGCGAGCAGCCGGACGCAGTGGTCGAACGGCTCGCGCGCAGGGGGAAACCGGAACTGGCCGGCGAAGTGCACGCACTCGTGCGTCTCGATGAGGAGCGTCGTGCCCTGATCGGTGAAGTCGATGCGATGCGCGCGCGCCGCAACGAAGTCTCGATCGAGGTCGGTCGTTTGAAGAAAGCCGGGCATCACGAAGAGGCGGAGCCGCTCGTCCTCGAGATGCGCTCGCTTGGTGATCGCATGGCCGGCGTCGAGGCGCGCGCGGGCAAGGTCGAGGCCGCAGTGCGCGAACGGCTGCTCGGCATTCCGAACCTGCCCGCTGATGCGGTGCCGCCCGGCGGGCCCGAGTGCAACGTGGTTGTCCGCGAGTGGGGCAAGGAACCGCGCTTCGCATTCGAGCCAAAGCCGCACTGGGACCTTGGCGCATCGCTCGGAATCCTCGATCTGCCGCGCGGCACCAAGATCGCCGGCAGCGGCTTCCCTCTGTTCGTTGGCGCCGGCGCCCGCCTCGAGCGCGCACTCATCCAGATGATGCTCGACATCCACACGCGCGAACATGGCTACACGGAGATCGCGCCGCCCTTCCTCGTAAACGCCGGCGCCGCGACCGGCACCGGCCACCTGCCGAAGTATGCAGACGAGATGTATCACGTCAGTGAAGACGATCTCTATCTCATCCCGACGGCGGAGGTCCCCGTCACCAACCTCTACGCGGACGAGGTCCTGCCAGCCGGTCTGCTGCCGCAGCGTTATGTCGCGTACACGCCCTGCTTCCGGCGCGAAGCGGGAGCGCACGGCAAGGACACGCGCGGCATCCTTCGCGTTCACCAGTTCGACAAGGTCGAAATGATGCGCTTCGAGCGGCCGGAAGATGAGGCCGCGGCACTCGAAGCGATGACCGGTCATGCCGAAGCGATCCTGCAACGGCTCGGCCTGCGCTACCGTGTCATGTTGCTGGCTGGCGGTGATCTCGGCTTCGCCAGCGCCCAGACGTACGATCTCGAGGCATGGGCGCCCGGCGTCGGCCGGTGGCTGGAAGTATCGAGCTGCTCGACGTGCGGAGACTACCAGGCTCGGCGCGCCAACATCCGGTTCAGGCCGGCGCCGCACGAGAAACCGGAATTCGCGTGCACGCTGAACGGCTCCGGCCTGGCCCTGCCACGCACGTTGATCGCAGTCCTCGAGACGTACCAGCAGGCGGACGGCAGTATCGTGGTCCCGGAGGCGCTGGTCCCGTACGCAGGGACCGATCGCATCGGGCCCTGAGCGCGGACAACACGCTCATGCAACGCCGCGTCTGGCCAATCCTCCTCGCGATCGCGGCGATCCTCGTCTTCGCGTCCTACCTCTACTACACGCAGATCCTGGTCCGCGAAATCCGCGACCAGGCCGCATTGACGTCGCGCATCTACTTCCTCGTGCAGCGCGGCCGGCTGTCGAACACGACGGGCTCGGGCGAAGCCGAACTCTCGCTGATCGACATCATGGAAGCGCTCCAGGACCGCGATGTGCCCATGGTCTATTTCAATGCGGGCGGCGATGTCGCGGCCGCTGTGAATCTGCCATTCGACCCGGACCTCGCCTCGCCTGCCGGGCGCCGCACTGTCGCCGAGTTCGCGGCTGGCCTCGAGAATCGCCACCCCGAGAACAAGGTCATTGTCGCGGGCGTTGGCAGCGTCTACTTCGGCGAACCGGCACTGCTCTCGACGTTGCGCTGGGTGCCATGGCTTCAGGTTGGCGCGGGTGCCGTTCTCGTTCTCGTCGCCGCCGCGTTCCTGCGCGCCGATCTTCGTGCGGAACGTGAGAAGCTGTGGGCCGCAATGGCGAGGGAACTGGCGCACCAGATGGGCACGCCGCTCTCCTCGCTGGCTGGCTGGATCGAAGTGCTGGCGTTGCCAGATCACGAACGTGAAGCAATGGTCAGCGATGCGCGCATGGCGGAGGTCATCAGAACGGATGTCGAACGCCTCGAACGCGTGTCCCGCCGGTTCGAACTGATTGGCAAGCCGCAGGTCCTCGACATCGTTCGCATCGAGGACATCATCAAGGAACTCGAGCACTACTTTCACCCTCGTCTGCCCAAGCTGGGGAACGGCATCGCGCTTCGTTCGCGCGTGCGCAATGGCGTGCCGCCGGTGCGCGCCAACCGCGTGCTGCTCGCGTGGGCTCTCGAAAACGTTGTCAAGAACGCAGTCGATGCACTCGGCGGGCGGGGCGGCCGCATCCTGATCGCCAGTCAGGCCGGCAACGATGGCAAAGTTCACGTGTACATTGCCGACGATGGGCCGGGCATTCCGGCGCATCTCCGCGAACGTATTTTCGAACCGGGCGTGAGCACGAAGGCGGGTGGCTGGGGCGTGGGTCTGTCTCTCGCGCGCCGGATCGTCCAGGAGCTGCACGGCGGGCGCATCGTCGTACGCACCCGCCGCAGAGGCGGCGCAGTCTTCGACATCACGCTGCCGGCCGCAGGAGAAGCCAGCGCATGAACGAGGCGACAGCCCGACCGGCGTACATGGACCGGCTCAACCCCGAACAGCGCGAAGCGGTCGAGCATCTCGAAGGCCCGATCCTCGTCCTCGCCGGCGCGGGCTCCGGCAAGACGCGTGTCCTCACCACGCGCATCGCCCACATGATCGACGAGCATGGCATCGATGCGGCCAGCATCCTGGCGGTCACGTTCACGAACAAGGCGGCCGGTGAGATGCGCTCGCGCGTGCGCTCGCTGCTCGACCACGATCCGGCCGGGATGTGGATGGGCACGTTCCATTCCATCGGTGCGCGACTCCTGCGCCGGCACGCATCCGTCCTCGGCTTTTCGTCCAACTTCAGCATCGTCGACGCTGACCAGGCCATCCGCGAAACAAAGCGCGCGATGGAGCGGTTGAACATTTCCGACAAGCGGTGGAACCCGCAGGCCGTGCATTCCGCAATATCGGCGGCCAAGAACCAGCTCGTGCTACCGGCGGAGTACGAGGGGCTGGCCGCAGACCCGTTCTCGGTGATCGTGGCCGATGTATTCCCGGACTACCAGCGCTCGCTCAAGGAGCAGAACGCGTTCGATTTCGATGACCTGCTGGTCATGCCGGTCACGCTCTTCGAAGATCACACTCCGTTACTCGCCCGTTATCAGCGCCGGTTCCGGTTTGTGCTCGTCGACGAGTACCAGGACACCAACCGCGCACAGTACCGGCTGCTCCAGCTGCTTGCATCCGAGCATCGCAATCTCATGGTCGTGGGCGATGACGACCAGAGCATCTACGGCTGGCGCGGCGCCGACATCCGGAATATCCTCGACTTCGAGAAGGACTTCCCGGGCGCACACGTGGTCCGGCTCGAGCAGAACTACCGCTCGACCGGAAACATTCTCGCGGCCGCGAACCAGATCATCGCAGAGAACCTGCGTCGCAAGGGCAAGACCCTCCGCACGGACGAAGGGCCGGGCGAGCGGCTGGCGCTCGTGGAAGCGGTCGATGAGCGCGATGAGGCGGACTGGGCCGGCACGGAGATCGAAGCGCGACTCGGCCGGGGTGCCTCGTTGCGCGACTTCGTCGTGCTCTACCGGACCAACGCACAGTCGCGCGCATTCGAGGAGGCGTTTCGCCGCCGCGACCTGCGCTACGTGATCGTGGGTGGCACTCGCTTTTACGAACGGCGCGAGATCATGGACACGCTCGCGTACCTCCGCCTCATGTCCAACCCGAAGGATGCCGGCGCCTTCGACCGCATCGTCAACTGGCCTCGCCGTGGCATTGGCGAGACTTCGCGCGCTCGACTCCTGGCATGGGCAGCGGAACGCGGGATCACGCCGCTCGAGGCCGCGGCCCGCGCCGAGGAGTGCATCGAGCTGCGCGGCGCCGCCATCCCGGCACTTCGTGCGTTTGCCGATCTGATTCAGCGTTACGCTGCACTCGCTCTGCACCTGCCCGTCGGTGAACTCGTGGACCGGCTCATCGAGGCAGTCGGAATCCTCGAGGCGCTCAAGGATGAAGGGCCGGAAGGCGTCGAACGAGCCGAAAACGTGCGCGAGCTGGTTGCCGGTGCATACGAATTCGATGAGCGCAGCCCGGACGATGACCAGGACGAACCCGAGGAGAGCGTCACGCCGCTCGATCTCTTCCTCCAGAAGATTTCGCTCCTGACGGACGTCGATCGCCAGGACCCGAATGCCGACGCCGTGACGCTCATGACCGCGCATAACGCGAAAGGCCTCGAGTACCCGTTTGTGTTCCTGTGCGGTCTCGAGGACGGCCTCTTCCCGCTGGCGCGGGCGTTCGACGATCCCGAAACACTGGAAGAGGAGCGCCGCTTGCTGTACGTCGGCGTTACGCGCGCCGAGCACAAGCTCTGGCTGAGCTGGGCGAGGACGCGCCGCCGGGCCGGTGAAGTCCTGAACTGCATCCGCTCGAGTTTCCTGCGACCGCTCGCGTCCCATCTCGTCGATGAACGCAAGACGCCCCAGCTCGAGCGGTTGCATCGCACGTGGCAGATCCCTGAACGGCCCCGCGACCGCGCTGTCCGCATGCGATCCGAGCGGCCGCCCAGATTCGATGACGAGGCCGACGGCAGTGGCGTGTACCTCGACTACGCCGATGCACAGGATACACCGCGTTTCCTCAAGGGCGAACACGTTCGCCATCCCCAGTTCGGCCGTGGTACCATCCGCGCCCTGTCGGGGTTCGGTCACGATGTGAAGGCAGAGATCGATTTCGAACGTGTGGGACGGAAAAAGGTATTCCTGCGTTACGCCAACCTTCAGAAGGAACTGTAGACGATGCCCGTGACGCGCGAGGACGTGCTGCACATGGCAACGTTGGCACGCCTCGTTCTCACGACCGAAGAAGTCGAGCGGTTCACGCCGCAACTTGGCATTATCCTCGATCACGTGGCCGAACTCGAGGCCGCCAGCGAACTTCAGCGCATTGCCCGGCCTGCCGCCGATGAACCCGGCACTGACGCGGCGGACGCAACCCTTGCCGTCAATGAACCAGGCGCTGAACCGCAGGAGCACCACGCACCGCTTGCCGCCGATGAACCGGGAGCCGATCCGCTGCACCTCGCCGCGGCGGAACTGGCGCCCGCATGGCGGGATGGTTTCTTCACCGTGCCGCGCCTCGCCGCAATGCAGGGCACCGACGACGCGGAGTCTGGCGACGCGTCATGAGCGGGCTCCACGATCGCTCGCTCGCCGCGATCATGGCCGAGGTCAGGAACGGCCGGGAATCGGCGCAGCACATCGTCCGCTCGGCGTTCACAGCGATTCGTGCGTCGGAACAGGGTGACCGGCCGCTGAACGCATTCCTCGCGCTCGACGAGGATGGAGCGCACGAGGCGGCGCGCGCAACGGATGTACGAGCGGCGCAGTCTGACAGGATGTTGCCCCTCGCGGGTGTGCCCGTAGCCGTAAAGGACAATCTCTGTACGCTCGGCATGCCGGCGACGTGCGGTTCGCGCATCCTCGAGGGATACCGCCCGCCCTTCGAGGCAACGGCCGTGCGCCGCCTGCGCGCAGCCGGCGCCATCATCGTCGGCAAGACGAACTGCGATGAGTTCGCAATGGGCTCGTCGACCGAGAACTCGGCGTACGGCCCCACACGCAACCCGCATGACCCGGAGCGCGTGCCGGGCGGGTCATCGGGCGGGTCAGCGGCGGCCGTCGCTGCCGGGCTCGTTCCCGCCGCGCTCGGTTCGGACACCGGCGGCTCCGTGCGCCAGCCCGCGGCGATGTGCGGTGTGGCAGGCATCAAGCCCACGTACGGCCGTGTCAGCCGGTACGGGCTGATCGCGTTCGGCTCGTCCCTCGACCAGGTTGGTACGTTCGGCCGCACGGTTGCCGATGCAGCCGCGCTGCTCGAGGTCATTGCGGGCGCGGACCCGCTCGATTCTACCTGCGCGGACCGCGCCTGCCCCGCTCTCGTCCGCGAGGCGGGCCGCGCACTGGATGGGCTGACCATCGGCATACCACAGGAGTATTTTCCGGCCGGGCTCGATGTCCGCGTGCGCCGGTTGTGCGAGCAGGCCATCGAGCGGTTGAAAGACGCCGGCGCTCGCATCCGCGACGTTTCGCTGCCCGGCTCGCCGCTCGCCATTCCCGCGTACTACGTGATTGCGCCCGCCGAAGCCTCCAGCAACCTGGCCCGCTACGATGGCGTTCGCTACGGCCTGCGCGCGGCGGATGCGACTTCGACGGAGGACATGTACGAACGCACACGTTCGCGTGGCTTCGGCGCCGAGGTCAAGCGCCGTATCATGCTCGGGACGTTTGCGCTATCAGCTGGTTATCAGGAACAGTTCTACGGCCGCGCGCAGATCGTGCGACGGCGTATTGCGCACGAGTTCCGCACGGTATTCGAGGACGGGATCGATGCGCTGTTCACGCCGACCGCGCCGGCGCCCGCGTTTCGCATTGGCGAGAAGGTGGAGGATCCATACGAGATGTACCTGTCAGACGTCTTCACGGTGACGGCCAACCTTGCCGGGATCCCGGGCGCTTCCGTGCCGATCGGCAGAGCAGACGGTCTGCCTGTGGGCGGGCAGGTGCTGGCGCCATGGTGGTGCGAGGACACCGTCGTCCGCATCGCCGCCGCCCTCGAACGATCAGCGGATCAGTGAGCGGGTCCTCGTTCGAGCCGGTCATCGGGTTGGAAGTACACGTGCAGTTGCGCACGCGGACCAAACTCTTCTGCCGCGATCTCGTCACGTTCGGTGCAGCGCCGAATACCAACGTATGCCCGGTCTGCCTCGGGCTGCCGGGCGCGCTGCCCGTGACCAATTCGGCAGCCATCGACCTGGCCGTTTCCGCCGCGCTCGGCCTCGGTTGCACGGTGCACGAAACGAGTGTGTTCGCGCGCAAGAACTACTTCTATCCGGACCTGCCGAAAGGATACCAGATCACGCAGTTCGACCGGCCGCTCGCGACGGCCGGTGGCCTCGATGCGGGCGACGGTGAGGGTGCTCGCCGCTTCGTCCGCATCCGGCGCATCCATCTCGAGGAAGATGCCGGCAAGTCCGTGCACGACCGGTTCCCCGATCGAACCGCAATCGACCTGAATCGGGCCGGTGTGCCGCTCATCGAGATCGTCACCGAACCGGACATTCACTCGCACCGCCATGCACGCGCGTTCCTGAACGAACTCAAGCGGACGCTCGAGTATCTCGATGTCAGTGACTGCGACATGGAGAAGGGCAGTCTTCGTGTCGACGCGAACGTATCCGTCCGTCCGCTCGGCGCCACGAGCCTCGGGACGCGCACCGAGATCAAGAACATGAACTCGTTCGCGAACGTCGAGCGGGCACTGGCCTTCGAGATCGACCGGCAGAATCAGCGTCGAACCGAGGGCCGCGACGTCGTCCACCAGACGCTGCTCTGGGATGCAAACCGCAACGAGGTCAGACCCATGCGGTCGAAAGAAGAATCGCACGACTATCGCTACTTCCCCGAGCCCGATCTTCAACCACTCGTGATCGCGCGGGATCGCATCGAAGCCGCCCGCGCCGCACTCCCCGAGTTGCCCGCCATTCGCGAAGCCCGCTTCCGCACTGCATGGGGACTGCCGGCTTACGATGCCGGCGTCCTGACCGCAAGCCGTTCGACTGCCGACTACTTCGAAGAGACGGCGACGGTCGCGGGCGACGCAAAGGCCGCCGGCAACTGGATCATGACCGATGTGCTCGCGTGGCTCAACCAGCACGGCCTCGGCATCGATGCGTTTCCGGTCGCCGCGCACCGCCTCGCCGGCCTTGTCCGGCTGGCGGCCGATGGCACCGTATCGAGTTCGGCCGCACGCGCCGTCTTCGCACGTATGACGGAGGGCGATGCGCGCTCGCCGGACGCGATCGTTTATGCCGAAGGTCTGGCCCAGGTGCGCGATGAGGACGCGATCGCGCGCTGGGTCGGCGAAGTCATCGCCGCCCACGCCGGCGAGTTCGAACGGCTGCGCGCGGGCGAGGAACGCATCCTTGCGTTCCTCATGGGCCAGGTCATGAAGCGGTCGAATGGCAAGGCGGATCCGCGGCGAGCGACGGAACTCCTGCGCGAACGAGCGCGGAGTGCACCGTGATCAGCCGATCAGCGCGTCACGCCCCGGCCAGTAGCCGAGTTCGACATCGGGCAACGGGAAGAAATCATCGGCGAGGGTAGGGAGCAGGTGCGGATTCGACGTGCCATTCTCGCGTAATGCGAGACGGCGCACCTTCTTGGCGAGCGAGAGATTGAATTCGCCGATCGGGTCGAGGGTTGCGGGGTGGGAGGTGCGGCGGCGGAGCAGGTAGTCCACGACGAAATCGAAGGACAGCCCCAGATACCGGTGGACGGTTTCCTCGGACAGATCCCAGCGTGAGCGTTGTCGCACGCGTTCGAAGGCGGAGCGCCAGCGGTCATTGTCCTGGACGCGGATCATGCCGCGAAAGATGCGCCTGTTGGTTTCGAACGAGAAGATGGTTCCGGACAGCACGCGATCGAAGAGGTGATCCGCTTCGGAATGATCGTATTCGAGGACGACCTCGCGCGCCATCGCGTGCGAATCATCCCCGAGATGCGCATCGAAGCGGTGCTCCCAGTAGCCGTGGCCGAGACCTTTGGTGCTGCTGGTCATGAGAAGCTGGCGCGGCACGAAGTAGTTGTGTGCGATGGTGTCGGCCGCGAGATGGCTGAGGTATCCGTAGCCAACGGCGCGGAGCCGGTCATTCGTAGCGGTCTCGAGGATCTCTTCGCCGACATGCCAGAAGTGACTGTGTCTGCCGGCCTGCACATATTTCTTCGCGAACGAGATGTCCGCAGCGACGGAGCCGTAGAGAAAGCTTTGCGGGTGCGCGCGGATCAGATCGGCGACCGCTCCGGGGAGCAGAGACAGCACATCGAGCAGTTGCCGGCCGAGGAAGATGTGCGTGGCGGGTCCGAACGCCCATGCGGGTTCTGCCGAGAGCCCGAGGAATACGAGTGCGAACACACATGCGCCGAGGACGATTCGCATCGCCCTGCTGTTCTGGCGATGCATCAGCCGATGTGCTCGTCGGCCGCTCGAGGCGCTGCTCGTCCGACGATCCGCGCGCGTGGCCGGTACGAGCACCGCATCAGCGGCGACGTGCCTTTGCAGCGTGAAGCGCAGCACGCAGTCCGTGATCCGGGGGTTCAGGGTGAAGCGAGACGCGGCGGAGTTGCCGGAGTTGCCGCAACAGTTGTTCGACGTCGTCCTCCTCATCGGCGCGCAACAACAGGGTTGCGCCCACGCCGAACAGCGCTCCGATCAGGAAGGCGGCAGCCACGTCCGTGGCCTGGCGAGGCGTCACGGCGCGACCTCAGGACCCGGTTGCGGAGCGGCTGCCGGGGGGCACGCTCGAAACGACGGGCTCGAGAGGTTCCTCCGGTGACTCGACCGCTGCGGCGCGCGGTGTCATGACCTCTGGTGGCAGATCCGGTGGCGGCGATGGCGCCGGCGCGCCGGGCTGGTCGTACGAACGCCGCGCGAATCGTGGCTCACGGCGCAGCGCCTCCGCCGTAACGGAAACGCCGCGTGCGGTAGCGGCCGTGTCCATGAGGACCTGTTCCGCCTCCTCCTTTACGATGTCGAGGACAGCTGCGAACTCGAGAACACGACGTTGCGCGGCGAGGCTGCCTTCGCGAATGGATCTGTTGAGTTCCTCGACGGTCGCCATGAGGTCCTTGGCGCCGCGGCGCACGTGTTCCGTGATGTCCTGCGAGTCCGTCGCGAGCCGTGTCATGCGATCGATGAGCGGATCGAGGCGAGGTGACAATCGCTCGATCTCGCGATCGGTTCGTTTCATGAGTTTCGTCAGCGAGCGCAACGTGAAGAGATTGGCGACGAGGACGACGGCGAGGAGCGCGCCCAGCAGAACGGCCAGACCGGCACCGATCGTGAGTGCCAGCGCGATACGATCGACGTCCGCGAGCAGTTCCGGATCCATCTGCAACAGAAAGAGGCGCGCCTTCACCACAGTTTCGTCATCCCGTCGCGAGATCCGTTTCCGAGACGTACCGCCTGGCCCGCTCGGCTGGCTGCACAGCGCACGTTAGGCCGGCGCAGGAGAAGCGTCAAGCGCGCTTCTTCAATTCCCAGTGGCATTTGCCTCATTTGACTCGCTCCAAAGCCGGCCGATATGTTCTTCGCCCCGAACGGGGCTCCCGTTCTGTGCCCCCATACAGGATGCGTATGCCGACCTTCGTCGTCGAGGGACGACACCCCGTCCACGGCCGCGTGCGGCCGGCGGGCAACAAGAACGCTGCTCTGCCCGCGATTGCGGCCGCACTGCTGACCGAGGACGAGATCATCCTCGAGAACGTACCGGAGATCGGCGATGTCCGAACTCTGCTGGAACTCGTGCGCAATCTTGGCGCAGAAGCCGACTGGCTCGCGCCGAACGTGGTGCGCGTGCAGGCCGGCGAACTTCGCACGACGGAGGTCGATGCACAGCTTGCCGAACGCGTTCGCGCATCCATCCTTCTCGCCGGGCCAATGCTCGCGCGCATGGGGCGGGTCGCTCTGCCGCCACCCGGCGGCGATGTCATTGGCCGACGTCGCATTGATACCCATCTCCTCGCGTTGTCGCGGCTGGGCGCCCGAATCGAGACCGGGCCGCCCTACCAGCTCGTCACGGATGGCCTGAGTGGTGCCTCGCTGTTTCTCGATGAGCCGAGCGTAACGGCGACCGAGAACGCCATCATGGCAGCCGCTCTTGCCCGCGGCGAGACCCGCATACGGAACGCGGCCGCTGAACCTCATGTTCAGGATCTGTGCCGCATGCTGATCGCGATGGGTGCGAACATCGAGGGCGTCGGGACAGGCGTGCTGACGATTCAGGGCGTCACGAGCCTGCACGGCTGTCGATTCCGCATAGAAGGCGATCACATTGAAGTCGGCTCCTTCATCGGCCTCGCCGCCGTGACGGGCGGTGCTCTAACGATCGAACGCGCCGCCGTCGAACACCTCGATGCGACGCGGCTCGCGTACGAACGGCTCGGCATCCACTGTGAGATCCGGGGGGAGGACCTGTTCGTGCCGGCCGAACAACCGCTCGAAGTGCGCACCGATGTTGGCGGTCACATTCCCAAGATCGATGATGGACCATGGCCAGCGTTCCCCGCCGACCTCACGTCCATCGCACTGGTCGTGGCCACGCAATGCCGCGGGACCGTGCTCATCTTCGAGAAGATGTTCGAGTCGCGCATGTTCTTCGTCGACAAGGTGATCGGCATGGGTGCACAGATCGTGCTGTGTGATCCGCACCGGGCCGTTGTCGTGGGCCCGTCCCGGCTGCGCGGGGGAACCGTCGAGAGTCCGGACATTCGCGCCGGTATGGCCCTTCTGCTCGCCGCGCTCTGCGCCGAGGGCCGGAGCCGCATCCAGAACGTCGGGCAGATCGAACGCGGGTATGAGAGAATCGACGAACGCCTGCGCGCGCTCGGCGCGCGGATCGAACGCATCGACTGACAGGGAATGCACACATGACGGACGAACAGCGTAGAAACAGAGACGGCGATCCTTTCAAGGATGCCATCCGCTCGATCAGCGGCGTGCTCGGCGCACTCAAGGAATCGCTCGAAGCCACCTTCGAAGACCTCCGCGAGACGGGTGAGTTCACCCCCGAAAAGGCGAGAGACGCCGCGTCCGCCACGTTCCGCAAGGCACAGGAAGCCGTCGATGAGATGCGGGGCCGGCTCGACTTCGTGACTCGCCGCGAGTTCGATCAACTCAAGGACGAGGTCGACGCGCTGCGCGCCCGCCTCGATGGAGGTGCCCCGGCTGCCACATCGGATGCACCTTCCCCGCCGACGCCCTCGCCTTCCTCTCCAGCATCGCCGGCCGGTGCGCCGCCGCCACCCGGCGAGGCACCCGGCGCGGCGGGGAATCGCACCGGCGAGTCGAAGTTCCGACTGGACGTCGAGTGAGCGTTGCAGACGTCGCGTCGCCGAGCGTGATTCCGAGGCTCGCGGTCCCGGCCTTCGAAGCGGAGCAACCGTGGCTCACGGCCGGAATCACCTGGCGCGGCGACGGCGAGCCGGCGGATATGGGCCTTTTCGGCGCGACACCCGTCGGTATCGCGCTCGGCCGCTGGCGGCAGCTCCGGGCAGATCTGGGATGTGATGCGATCCTCCACAGCCGCCAGGTGCATGGCACCGCCATTCTCCGGCACGGATTGCATCCTGTGCCGCCCGGCTTCCACCTCGCACCCGACGCGGACGGGCACCTGACCGCGCAAACCGGCCTGGCCGTCACGGTCAGCGTGGCCGACTGCGTTCCGGTCTGGATCGTTGCTCCGGCGGCCAGGACGGTCATGCTGCTCCACGCCGGATGGCGCGGGACTGCCGCCGGGATCCTCGAGACGGGGCTCAGCCAGCTCGTGACGGAGGCCAACGCGATTCCCGACTCTCTGAAGGTCCATCTCGGACCGGCGATCTGCGGCCGCTGCTACGAGGTCGGGCCGGAGGTCCACGAGGCACTGGGGCGGCCCGTCCCTCGCGCGCCGGCGCCCATCGATCTCCGTCAGGTCCTGTTCGATCGAGCAGTCGCAGCAGGCGTCCCGGATCGACACGTCACGGCATCTTCCCTCTGTACGCGCTGCGATCGCGACCGCTTCTTTTCGCACCGGGCCGGTGCCTCCGGGCGACAGGTCGCGTTCGCATGCATCCGGTCCCTTGCCGGGTGACCCGCCAGATCCATCACCGCCACCCGCTGGCCTCTGCGATCGCTGCGTCCACGTCCGCACGATCACGAACCGGCGCGGGTCCATATTCCTGATGTGCGAGCGGTCGCGGACCGATCCGCGCTTCCCGAAGTATCCGCGGCTTCCCGTCCTGCGGTGTATCGGTTTCGAGCAGAAACCCGTCACCGATTGAGGTTCGGCGCGCAGCAGGCGCGTGGCACCGGTTCGGACCGTTGCGCGAAACACGGCCTGGCTACTATATTTTTCGCTCACTTGTCGGCCGGATGTCGGCCGTGGAAGTGGGGGGCGGACCCCCACTTTTTTTGTCGATACCATGGACGATTCACTTGAACGCATCATCGAGCATCGAGTCGCCGAACTCGGGTTCGAATTCGTCGAGCTCGAGCGCGCCGGCTCGAGGCACCGGCCGATCCTGCGGCTCCGGATCGACCTGCCGGATGCCGAGCCAGGCCACGGCATCACAATCGATGAGTGTGCGATCGTGAGCCGGGCCATCGAGGCGTTTCTCGACAGCGATCCGGCAGTGGCCGAACGCTATGTTCTCGAAGTTTCGTCGCCGGGGATCGAACGGCCGCTGGTCCGGCGCCGGGACTACGAGCGGTACGCGGGCCGTGCCATCGCCGTCAGCGGACACGATCTGTTGGAAGGGAATCATCGTCGCCTCGAGGGGACTCTCGAGGGGATTGCCGGCGAAGGCGAGGAGGAACGGATCCTTCTGCGCATGGCCGACGGCATTGTCCACGAGGTGCCGCGCAGCCGCGTTACGCGTGCACACCTCGTGTTCCGGTGGCCGGCAGGCGGCGACTGACCACGCAGCGAGCGAGGAAGCGCTATGCAGGTATTGGCTGCGTTCCGCGAAATGATCGCGAACAAGAATCTGTCCCGCGAGGACCTTCATGATCTCATCAAGGATGGGATCATGGCTGCTCTCGGACGCCGGTTCGGTCCCAATGTGAGCGCCGAAGTCGAGATCGATGAAGAGGGCGGCGACATCAAGATCACCGTGTTGAAGGAAGTCGTCGCGGAGGTCGAGGATTCGTCGCGCGAGATCTCGCTCGAGGAAGCCCAGTGGGATGATCCGGACTTCGAGGTCGGCGATGTCCTCGAGATTCCGGTCGACTTCAAGACGTTCGGCCGCAACGCCGTGATGGCTGCCAAACAGCGCATCATCCAGCGTATCCGTGAGGGCGAGCGCAACAAGATTCGCGATGAGTTCGCCGGTAAAGTCGGTGATCTTCTCTCGGGCGAAGTGCAACAGGTCGAGCGCGGCAAGATCGTCATCATGCTGAACAAGTCGCGCGATGCGGAAGCCATCATCCCGTGGAAGGAACAGAATCCGCGCGAGCGGTTTCGCCAGGGCGAATCGATCCGGGCCGTGCTGAAGCGCGTCGAGGAAACGCCCAAAGGCCCTCGCCTCATCCTGTCGCGCGCCGATCCGCTGTTTGTCGAAGCATTGTTCAAGCTCGAGGTCCCCGAGATCTATCAGCAGATCGTCGAAGTGAAGGCCATCGCACGGGAAGTCGGCGGCCGGACAAAGGTCGCCGTGTTCTCGCGCGACGATTCCATCGATCCGGTCGGTGCGTGCGTCGGCCTCAAGGGCTCGCGCGTGCAGGCCGTCGTCAGCGAGTTGGGCGGCGAACGCATCGACATCGTACCGTGGCACCCGGATCCCGAGATCTTCGCACGGCGAGCACTCGCGCCGTCCAAGGTCGCGAAGGTGTTGAGCGACTCGGCGCGTCGCGTGATCACGGCGATCGTCGATGAAGATCAGCTTTCGCTTGCGATCGGACGCAATGGCCAGAACGTGCGTCTGGCCAGCCAACTCATCGGCTGGCAGATCGATCTGTATGGTAGCCGCGAGTGGCTCGAGCGCGGCGCGGACGCCGCCCTGTTCGGTGGCGGCGAGCCCGAGTACGAGGTCGCTGATTTCCCGTTGCGCGAGCTGGATCTGCCACTCGGAACTCTGGCGGCTCTGGAAACGGCCGGATATACTAGCTTTCTCGATATCATCGACCTGGAAAAGGAAGATCTGTTACGCGTTCCCGGCCTGACCGGGGAACAGGCGGACGGATTGCTTCGTCTGATCGAGTCGCTGACGGTCGAGGAGGGCGCCAACGACGAGTCCACACCCGCTGGCCCTTCGGAATCGGAACTCGCCGAAGCGCGGGAACTCGCCGCCGACATCCTCGGACTCAGGCCCGGGTCGAGCAACGGATCGTCTTCGGAAGACGATGAGCGCGAGACCGACGGTGTCGCGCAGGCCGATCCGGGGGTATGACCGATGAAGGGCGTCGCGCACTCGATCTCCTCGGGCTGGCGGCCCGTGCCGGCGAAATCGCGCCAGGCACGGAGCGCGTCCGGGAAGCCGTTCGAGCGGGACGCGCACGGTTCGCGTTCGTTGCATCGGATGCATCGGCGAACAGCCGGGACAAGCTCGTCCCGCTGCTCGTGAAGCACGGCATCCCGTGCACGGAGCGATTCGATCGGTCTGGCCTCGGCGCGGCTATCGGCCGCGCGCCGGTCAGCGCAGTCGCTGTGTTGGGGCAGGGAATCGCAGGCCGTCTCCGGCTGCTGTTCGGAGACGTGGCGCCAGCGGAACAGCCGCGGCGCCGGCAATGAACAGGTAACGAATGCGCATCAGAGAAGCCGCAAAGGAGTTCAACCTCGAAGCGGAGAAGCTGATTCAGCTTCTCAACGCGATGGGCGTCCGCGTGAACAGCGAGGCATCGCTGGTCGACGAGACGGTCGTGGCGAAGCTGCGCGCACGCTTCGAGCGTGAGCGTCGCGCCGGGCACGGTGATGTCGATCAATCGATCGACGGGGTCATGGTGGACACGCTCACGTCCGGTCCTCGCCGTCGGCGCCGGCGCAAGGCGGATGTCGAAATCGAGGAAGATGCGGGGCTCGAGCTGGCCGAACTCGAATCGATCGAAATACCTGAACCGGTCGAACCGGCCGACGTTGAGCCCTCGCCCGAGCCGGTCGTCGAGATCGAGGCTGAGGCGGAGGTCGAGCCTGAGCCTGAAGTGGAAGGACCGGACGTCGCAGAACTGCCGGAGCCGGAGATCGAGCCGGTCGTTGCATGGACGGCAGTACAGCCGGAAGCGAAACCGGAGCCCGTGATCGAGTCGGCGGCGCAGAAGACGGCAACTGCGGACCAGCGCCCGCGCCTGCGTCGCGCGGCCGAAGTACTGGGCAAGGTCTCGGTCCCGCCACAGCGTCCTGCTGCTGCGACGGCTACACCTGCACCCGCGGCGAGCGCAGGGCCCGGTGGCCAGGTCCGGATCCAGGCCGAAGGGTTTACCAGTGATGGCCGCCGTAAGAAGGACAAGAAAAAAAAGAAGGCGCGCTGGGTCGACCAGGATGCCGTGCAGGAGAACGTTGCGCGCGTGTTGACCGAGTTGCGGACAGGCGGCAAAAAACGCCGTCACCGCAGAGAGGAAGCGCCCGGCCGCGTCGAGTTGGAAGCCGAACGCCAGCGGCGCGCGGAAGAGGAAGCAACCATCGTCCGTGTCAACGAGTTCCTGACCGTTGCGGAACTGGCCGAACTGATCGATGTGAGCCCGACCGCCATCGTCGGCAGTGCGTTCAAGAACCTCGGGCTCATGGTGACGATCAACCAGAGGCTCGATTTCGACCAGATCGAACTGTTGCTCGACGAGGTCGGCTTCCGCGCCGTGCGTGAGGAGGAGTACGCGGCCAATGCACTGGAGGAGGAAGAGGCGGACTCGCCCGACGATCTTCAGCCGCGTCCACCCATCGTCACGGTCATGGGTCACGTCGACCACGGCAAGACATCACTGCTCGATCACATTCGCAAGACGAACGTCATTGCAGGTGAATCCGGTGGCATCACGCAGCACATTGGCGCATATCACGTCGCCCTTGCGGATGGCCGCTCGATTACGTTCCTCGACACGCCGGGCCACGCCGCGTTCACGGCCATGCGCGCGCGAGGCGCGGAACTGACCGACATCGTCATTCTCGTCGTCGCCGCCGATGACTCCGTCATGCCGCAGACGATCGAAGCGATCAGCCACGCAAAGAACGCCGGCGTCCCGATCGTCGTCGGCATCAACAAGGTCGATCTGCCCGGCGCCGATCCGCAGAAGATCAAGCAGGACCTGCTCAAGTACGATGTCGTTGTCGAAGACTTCGGTGGCGACGTGATGAGCGCTGAGGTCAGTGCGAAGAAGGGAACCGGCATCGACGACCTGCTCGAGAAGATCCTGCTTCAGGCGGAGATCCTCGAGTTGAAGGGCAACCCGGACCGTGAGGCACACGCCACGGTCGTTGAAGCGCAGCTCGACGTCGGCAAGGGCCCGGTCGCGACCGTGCTCGTCACGAACGGCACGCTGCATCTCGGTGATTCATTCCTCGTCGGCCACTACGACGGCCGCGTTCGAGCCATGCTCGACGAGCGCGGCCGGCACGTGCAGCAGGCGGGCCCCGGTATCCCCGTCCAGCTCACCGGCCTCGCGGGCGTGCCTCAGGCGGGTGACGCCCTGGTCAAGATGGATGCCGACCGCGCAAGCGAGATTGCCACGACGCGCCAGCGTCTCGAGCGCGAGAAGCAACTGCGCATCAAGGGTCGCGGCGTCCAGCTCGCCGACATCAGCCGCCTCCTTGCCGAAGGCCGGCAGGCCAGGCTCAACCTGATCATCAAGGGCGATGTCGATGGCTCCGTGCAGGCACTTTCCGATGCGCTGGGCCAGCTCTCGACTCCGGAAGTCCAGGTCGATGTGATCCACCGCGGTGTCGGCGCCATCAACGAATCCGATGTGCTCCTCGCCGCGACGTCGGGCGCCATCATCATCGGCTTTCACGTGCGGCCCGGCGCCGATTCACGTGCCGCGGCGGTACGCGAAGGTGTCGATATCCGGTTGTACAGCATCATCTACGAGGCCGTGGAAGATGTGCGCGCGGCGCTCGAGGGGATGCTCCAGCCGGAAGAGAAGGAGGTCCTGCTCGGCGAGGCCGAAGTCCGGCAGTTGTTCCGCGTTCCGCGCATTGGCACCGTAGCCGGCTGTTATGTGGCGGAAGGCGTCATCGACCGGCGGGGCCGTGTCCGTGTCGTGCGCGACGGCTTGCAGGTCTATCAGGGCGAACTCGCCAGTCTCAAGCGCTTCAAGGATGATGTGCGCGAGGTCCGCGAAGGGTTCGAGTGCGGTCTCTCGATTTCCGGATTCAACGATCTCAAGGTCGGTGACCGGATCGAGTGCTTCCGCGTCGAGAGCGTTGCACGCACGCTGGCCGGGGTGGCGGGCGGAGACGCGAAGTGATCGCCGGCTCACACCCATGGTCGTCGGCGTCATCGGCTGGGAACTCGAGATCTTCGGCGCCCAATCCCTGAAACAGAAGCGCAGCGTCGTCACGAGCCTCAAGGAGCGGCTCCACAACCGCTTCAACCTGTCCGTCGCAGAAACCAACTTCCATGACCTGTGGCAGCGTGCCGAGCTGACGGCCTGCGTTGTATCCACGGACAAGCAGCACGCCGAGTCCATTCTCGAGCACGCAGACCACTTCGTGAATGCCGACCATCGCGCACGGGTGATTCGCGTGCAGCGTAGCTTTCTGTGAGTCGCTGATGGCCGGCCGCCGCGTCGATCGCCTGAATGAACAGTTCAAGCGTGAACTGATGCACCTCGTGCAGCGCGAGCTGAGGGATCCGCGCGTGGCGGCGGTCACGATCACGGAAGTTCGCGTTGCGCCGGACCTGAGTTACGCACGCGTGTTCCTCACCGCGCTCGCTGCCGATACGGATCGCCCGACAGTTCTCGAAGGCATGCGCGCGGCTGCGCCGTTCCTCCGTGGCGAACTGGGCAGGCGAATGCGGATTCGCCGTGCGCCCGAGCTGGCCTTTCAGTGGGATGAGGCGTTGGATCACGCGCAGCGCATCGAACGGCTCCTGTCCGAAGTGCTGCCAAGGGACCCGCCGGAAATGACGTCTGATGACGAAAACTGAAGCCACGGGTTCGCTTCTTGGAACCGGCATCACGGACGGCGTCCTGCCGGTCGACAAACCGGCCGGCCCGACGTCGCACGATGTCGTGGCACGAGCCCGCCTCGCCCTCGGTCAACGACGCATTGGCCACACCGGCACACTCGACCCCTTCGCATCAGGCTTGTTGCTCCTGTGTGTGGGCAGAGCCACCCGGATCGCGGAGTATCTGACTCGCCTTTCCAAACAGTACCGTGCGGTTATGACGCTGGGCACCGGCACTGGCACCGATGACGCGACCGGCGCGGTGACAACGATCTCCGGTGCATGGCGCGATCTGACCGCCGAGCAAGTGGCCGGCGCACTCACCGACCAGATCGGAACCCTGTTGCAACGCCCGCCCGCGTACTCGGCGAAGAAAGTCGCCGGCGAGCGCATGTACGACCTTGCGAGAAAGGGCCTTGCACCGGTGCCCGAGCCCGTCTCGGTCGAGATCCATTCCCTGGACATTGTCGATTGGGCGCCGCCTGCGCTCACGTTCGATGTAGTGTGTTCGGCCGGGACCTACGTGCGGGCCATTGCGCGGGATGCTGGCGACCGGCTGGGTGTGCCCGCCCACCTGAGCGCGCTGCGCCGAACCGCGATCGGTTCGTACCGAGCCGAGGACGCAGTGTCGGTCGAGTGCCTCGATGATGCGGCGGTCGTGCAACGCGCGTGGATCACGCCGCTGCAAGCGCTCGCACACTTGCCGGTCTTCGAGATCGACGCTGTGTCGGCGGACGCGCTGGCGCACGGGAGGTCCATCGAGGTTGCAGAGACTCGTGCCGCGCGCGGGACCACGGAACGCGTTTCTACGGGCGACACGCCGGAGCGCGTTGCCGCCAGTCGGACTCCGGACTCCGATGCACGGGTCGGGAAACGTGCGGGCGCGGCAGTCGCTGCGCTCGGTGACCGGGTCATCGCAATCGTTGAATCCGATGGCCACGTGCTGCGGCCACGAAAGGTCTTTGCTTGACCGCTCGACCGAGGGCCTGGCCGGGAGGACGCACCGGGACGACTCTCACAGTCGGCACCTTCGACGGCGTGCACCGCGGCCACTGGCGCCTGCTCGAGATCCTGCGCGAGACCGCAGACCGGCTGGGCCAGCCCGCTCTCCTCGTTACGTTCGACCCGCACCCTCTGGTCATCGTTCGCCCCGATCGCGCACCGCCTCTGCTCACGACCGCCGCCGAGAAGATCGAAGTCCTCGCCGAGTCGCCCATCGACTATGCCGCGCTGATCCGTTTCGACCGCGTACTCGCCGATTATTCTCCCCGCCGGTTCGTCGAGGAAATCCTCATCGCACGGTTGCACATGCGCCACCTCGTCATCGGCTACGATCACGGCTTCGGCAAGGATCGCAGCGGCGACGCCGAAACACTGCGCCTCATCGGCACCGAACTCGGATTTGGTGTCGATGTCGTGCCGCCCGTTCTCGGCGCTGAACGGCCCATCTCGTCGACCATGATCCGGCGAGCCCTCGAACACGGCGATGTCGCGAGCGCGACCACCGGCCTCGGCCGGCCTTACAGCCTGCGCGGCACGGTCGTGCGCGGCGACGGGCGAGGAAAGAAGCTGGGCTTCGCCACCGCCAACATCCGCCCGCCCGACCCGCACAAGCTCATCCCGATGAGCGGTATCTACGCAGTACGGGCATCCTTGCCGGGCCGTACCGCCGACGGCGTGCTTCACGTCGGGCCGCGTCCCACGTTCCCCGGCGCCGAACCGACCATCGAGCTGCACGTGTTCGATTTCGACGCGGATCTGTACGGCCGTGATATCGCCGTCGCGTTCGTGAAGCGCATCCGTGACATCGTGCGTTTCGACACCGTCGAGGCTCTGGTCGCTGCCATGACGGCGGACTGCGTGGCTGCCCGCGCCGCCCTCGCGGATTGACACACGCTACCATCGCCCGAAAAGGACGGTTGGTCCTTGCGATTCGATTGCGCATCCGGGTAGCTTCGACCTGATGGACTCTCTCGCCGGGACGCTCGAGCGAATCGCGCAGCGGTACCATATCCGGGATATCTACGTGTTCGGCAGCCGGGCAGCGGAGATCTCTCGTCGTGTTGCCGGGCAGGAGTCGGACGCGCCGCGGTCCGCGTCCGACGTGGATATGGGAGTCCAACCCGTCCGGGGAAGACGCCTCGATGCGCCCGATCGCGTGCGTCTCGCCATCGAATTCGAAGATCTCTTCGGCGCTTCGCGCGTTGACCTCGTCGTACTGGCGGAGGCTCGCCCCTTTCTGGCCGTGGATGTCGTCCGCGGCGAACTCCTCTACAGCGCCGACCTCCGCGCTCAGGCGGAGCAGGAACTCTACATTCTCCGTCGCGCCGGAGATCTCGCGTCGTTCCAGCGCGAAAGGGTGCACCAGATCCTGACCGGCGGTGGACGGTGACGCCGGCGATGCTGCGAGCAGACATCGTGGCGGATCGAGTCGCATGGATCCGCCAGATGGTGTCGTTGCTCCGCAACCTGCCGCTCGAATCATATGCCGGCTTCACAGCCGACCCGCGCACGCCGGCGGCGGCCGAATCGTATCTCCGCCGCGCCCTGGAAGCGTTGCTCGATCTCGGCCGGCACGTGCTCGCAAAGGGGTTCGGTCGCGCCGTCACGCAGTACAAGGACATCGCGGACGGTCTGGTCGAGGCGGCCGTCCTCGACAGCCAGCACGGCGTGCTCCTGCGAGAGATGGCGGGATATCGCAATCGCCTCGTGCACTTCTACGACGAGGTCACTCACTCCGAGCTATACCAGATATGCGCCGAGCGATCGGGCGATATCGATGCGGTGCTGAACGCGATCCTCGCTTGGATTCGCGCCGATCAGGACCGTATCGATGGGACCATCTGACCTGCCCCAGCCGAGTACGGATAGTGGGTCCATCCGAGCCTGACCCACTACCGGTCGGCTTGCGGGTTGGCGACGTTATGGGTATCCTTAACGGCTAGTCAAAATGAGCGATGCACGCTTCCCGACCAGCGATTGACTCTCGAGGAGGCCAGGGACTGTGGCATTCGACAAGGAATCCGTCATCAGGAAGTACCAGCTGCATGAGAGCGATCGAGGCAGTGCGCCTGTCCAGATCGCGTTGCTCACCGAGCGGATCAACGACCTCACCGATCATTTCCGGACGCACAAGAAGGATCATCACAGCCGGCGCGGCCTCATGATGATGGTGGGGAAGCGGCGTCGACTGCTGGATTACCTGAAGGGGAATGATCTGGACAGGTACCGGCAGTTGATCGAGGACCTCGGCCTACGGCACTGAGGCTGGAGTGACTGGCGGAGGACAGGATATACGGCGCGCGCGCCACAGGCGTTGCGCGCTCGACGTGTTTTTGACGGGTAGAGCCGCAGCGTGCGGCGCCCGAAAGCGGACGGGGCGAGGACAATGCGAAGGATCGAGAAGACGTTTGCGGGCAGGAAGCTGGTTCTGGAGACGGGTCGGATGGCGAGGCAGGCGAACGGAGCGACGCTGATCCAGTATGGGGAGACGGTGTTGCTGGCGACGGTGGTGGCGCAGGACAAGCCGACGCACCTGCCGTTTTTCCCGCTGACGGTCGAGTACCGGGAGCGGACGTACGCGGCGGGGAAGATTCCGGGTGGCTTCTTCAAGCGAGAAGGCCGGCCGTCGGAGTCGGAAATCCTGTCGGCGAGGCTGGTGGACCGGCCGATCCGGCCGCTGTTCCCGGACGGCTTCATGAACGAGACGCAGATCATGATTCACATCCTGTCTGCGGATCAGGAGAACGACGCGGATGTGCTCGCGGTTCTGGGTGCGTCGGCGTCGCTGTGCATGTCGAGGATTCCGTTCCGGACGCCGGTCGCGGCGGTGCGTGTGGGCCGGATCCACGGGACGTGGATTCTGAACCCGACGTTCCAGCAGCTGGAGTTCAGCGATGTGGACATCGTCGTGGCCGGGACGGAGGACGGGATCCAGATGGTGGAGGGCGGGGCGGTCGAGATCGAGGAAGACGATGTCGTGGATGCGCTCGAGGCTGCGCACGCCGGGATCAGGGAATTGATCGGGATTCAGAAGGAGTTCCTCGAGGGCGACACGCAGCCCGAGATGGAGTACACGCCGGTCGTTGCGTCGGAGGACTTGCGGGAGCGGGTGACATCGCTGGCGGAGGAGCGGGTCGCGTCGGCAATGCAGATCAAGGACAAGACGGCGCGCAACGAGACGTTGAAGGCGTTGCGCGATGAAGTGCAGGAATCCCTTGCGGAAGCGTTCCCGGAGCACGAGTCGATGATCGGCGAGCTGCTCTATCTGGGCGAGAAGAACGCGATGCGCAGGATGATCCTGAAGCAGGGTGTGCGCGCGGACGGCCGGAAGGTGGATGACATCCGGGACATTGCGTGTGAGGTGAGTGTCCTGCCGCGCACGCACGGATCGGCGCTGTTCACGCGCGGGCAGACGCAGGCGCTGGCGGTGGCGACGCTGGGCACGGCGCAGGATGAGCAGCGTGTCGAATCGATCGATGTGGCGGCGGAGACGACGAAGTCGTTCATGCTGCATTACAACTTCCCGCCGTTCTCGACGGGCGAAGTGAAACCATTGCGGGGGACGTCGCGGCGCGAGCAGGGTCATGGCGCGCTGGCGGAGCGCGCGATCCAGCCGCTGCTCCCCGCGTACGAGGAGTTTCCGTATACGATCCGTGTGGTCTCCGAGGTGCTCGAGTCGAACGGGTCCTCGTCGATGGCGTCGGTATGCGGCGCATCGCTGGCGCTGATGGACGCAGGTGTTCCGCTCCGCGGTTCATGTGCCGGTGTCGCGATGGGGCTGATCAAGGATGGCAATGACGTGGCCGTCCTGACCGACATCCTTGGCATGGAGGACGCGTTGGGCGACATGGACTTCAAGGTTGCCGGCACGCGCAAGGGTGTGACATCCATCCAGATGGACATCAAGATCGAAGGACTGACGGTCGAGATCATGCGCGAGGCTCTGGCCCGGGCGCACAAGGGCCGGCTGCACATCCTGGATCGGATGGATGCGACGTTGGCGACAGCGCGGCCGGACCTGTCGCGGTGGGCGCCGCGCATCATCACGATCCAGATCAATCCGGAGAAGATCGGCGACGTGATCGGCCCGAAGGGCAAAACGATCCGCGGCATCCAGGAAGAGACAGGCGCGCAGATCAACGTGGACGATTCGGGTGTGATCACCATCGCGAGCGTGTCCGGCGAAGGCGGCGAACGGGCGAAAGAGCGGATCCGCGCGATCGTGGCCGAGCCGGAAGTCGGCCGGATCTACGAGGGCGTCGTGAAGTCGACGACGGCGTTCGGCGCGTTTGTCGAGATCATCCCGGGCGTCGAGGGCCTGTGTCACATATCCGAATTGCAGCAGGGCCGGACGGAGAAGACGGAGGACGTTGTGAAGAAGGGGGATGTCGTTCCCGTCAAGCTGCTTTCGGTCGACGAGAAGGGCCGCATGCGCCTGTCGCGGAAGGCCGCGCTCGCGGAGCAGATGGCCGGGGCGGGCGCGAATGCGGCCGGGGACGCCGGCGCGAGTGATTGAGCAGCATCAACGCGCGTATCTGCCCGGCGGCCTGATCGCGCTTACGGAGAACGTCCCGGGCGTCCGATCGGTCGCAATCGGCGTCTGGGTGCGGACCGGATCGGTGCACGAGAAGCGCGAGGAGATGGGCGTCAGCCATCTTCTCGAGCACATGGTCTTCAAGGGCACGGCGACGCGAAGCGCGAAGGACATTGCACTGGTGCTCGAGCGTCTGGGCGGCTCGCTCGACGCGTACACGACGCGCGAGAATACCAGCTACCAGGCGCGCGTTCTTGATGAGCATGCTGACGTCGCGATCGACGTGCTTTCGGACCTCGTCGTGGCGCCGCTGCTTCGCGGCGAGGATCTCGAGCTGGAACGGGAAGTCGTGCTCGAAGAGATCTCGACCGTCGAGGACACGCCCGATGACCTGATCTTCGACCTGCACGCCGAGCAGGTGTGGGGCACGCACCCCTACGGCTACCCGGTTCTGGGCACGCGCGAGAGTGTGGCCGGCATGACGGTCGAGTCATTGCGGTCCGTGTACGAGCGCGAGTATCGCCGGCCGAATCTGGTCGTGGCCGCTGTCGGCAACGTCGAGCACGAACCATTCGTCGCGCGGATTGCAGATCTCTTCGCGCGGGCTCCGGGCGGGCCGACCGATAACGGCATCGCATCGCCCACCGGCCGTGAGCCGCTCCGCGAGTCGGTCGACCGCGCATCGGCGCAGACGCACATCCTCGCTGGCAAAACGACGTTCGGGCACAGCGATCCGCGCAGGTACGCGATGGTCCTGCTGTCGAACGCGTTCGGCGGCGGGATGAGTTCGCGGCTCTTTCAGCGGGTTCGCGAGGAACTGGGGCTGGCCTACGCGGTCTACTCGTTCCAGTCGTTCTACCGTGCAGCGGGCACGCTGGGCGTCTACGTGGGCACTCGCCCGGAATGGGCAGCGAAGGCCGAGTCGGTGGTCCTCGAGGAGATGGCGAGGCTGGCGGCGAGTGGTCTGAGTGCGGACGAACTGGCCGATGCGAAGGGGTTGGTCAAGGGCCAGCTCGTCCTGTCGCTCGAGTCAACCGGAGCGCGGCTCCACCGGCTGGCCGGGACGGCTCTGTTCGATGAACCGTTCCGGACGGTCGAGGAAGTGACGGCCTTGGTCGACGCTGTGACGCTGGACGACGTAGCGGAACTCGCGGCCGAGTTCTGGGCGCCCGACCTCCAGCACGTGCTGCGCCTGGGCCCCGCGGCCTGACCTGAAGTATCGCACCCGGGCGTCGGGGGTGCGAGTTCGGCGAGAGCATCCAGAGAGCGAGCATATGATCATAGGTGTGCCGAGGGAGATCAAATCGAACGAGAATCGGGTCGCGCTTGTTCCGGGCGGCGCGGAGGGGCTGGTTCAGGCCGGCCATACGGTCCTGGTCGAGCGCGGCGCCGGTGATGGGAGCAGTTTCGACGACGCGAGCTATACGGCGGTCGGCGCGCGCATGGTCGATTCGGCACACACCGTGTGGGCCGAGTCGGAGATGATCCTGAAGGTCAAGGAGCCGATCGAGTCGGAATGGCCCTGCATGCGCAGGGACCAGGTCGTGTTCACCTACTTCCACTTTGCGGCATCCGAACCGCTGACCCGCGCGGTCATGGACTCCGGCTGTGTCGCGATCGCCTACGAAACGGTACAGCTGGCGACGGGCGAGCTGCCGCTGCTCACTCCGATGAGCGAGGTCGCGGGCCGCATGGCGGTCCATGAGGGCGCCAAATACCTCGAGAAGTACTTCGGCGGCCGGGGCATCCTCGTGGGCGGCGTCCCGGGCGTCGAACCGGCCACGGTCGTGGTGCTCGGTGGCGGCATCGTCGGCACGAATGCCGCCAAGATGGCTGCGGGACTCGGCGCGCGCGTCGTCCTGCTCGACGTCTCGCTGAACCGCCTGCGCTACCTGTCCGATGTGATGCCGGCGAACGTCACGCTGCTCTACTCGAACCGCCACAACATCCTCGAGCAGATCGGCAAGGCCGACATCGTGATTGGCGCGGTCCTTCTGCCGGGCGCAAAGGCGCCCCACCTCATTCGCCGGACCGATCTCAGCCGTATGCAGCCCGGCTCCGTCATCGTGGACGTTGCGGTCGATCAGGGCGGGTGTGTCGAGACGATCAAGCCGACCACGCACGACGACCCGATCTACGTGGTGGATGGGGTCATCCACTACGGTGTTGCGAACATGCCGGGAGCGGTCTCGCGTACATCTACGCTGGCGCTCACAAATGCCACGTTCCCGTATACGTTGAAGCTGGCGAATCAGGGCTGGCGCGGCGCGTGCCGGGCCGATCGAGCCCTTGCCCTCGGTGTCAACGTCGTTGAAGGCAAGATCACGTACCCGGGCGTCGCCGAAGCCTTCGGGTTCGCGTCCACCCCCGTCGAGTCGTTCCTCCAGGACAGGTGATTACGGCGCGCGTCATGGTCCGGCGGCTGGCGAATTTCCCGGACGACTGGGGCCTGCCGGAGTACGGCACACCGGGCTCGGCGGCCGTCGATCTGCGCAATGCAGGCCCGACCCTCGAACTGGAATCGATGGCACGGCAGCTCGTCCCGACCGGGCTCGCCATCGCGTTGCCGGCCGGCGCCGAAGCGCAGATCCGGCCGCGCTCCGGGCTCGCGCTTCATCGGGGAATCACCATCATCAACACGCCATGCACGATCGACAGTGATTACCGCGGCGAGATCCGTATCCCGCTGATCAACCTCGATCGGGGAACACAGCGTATCGAACATGGCGAGCGGATCGCGCAGTTGCTCATCGCGCACGTCGTGCGCATCGAGTGGGAGCCGGCCGTGAATCTGCCTCCTTCGGAACGCGGCGAAGCTGGCTTCGGCAGCACTGGTCGGACTTGACGGATCAAAAGGGTTAGCTTGAAGTTGCGACGATCGATCGCCGATCCTGTCATAGGGATTAGCGTGTGCAGGCACGGATTTCGCCCGGGCGCGGACGCGACCGGGCCGGACGGAACCCAATGGGCCTGAAGAGCCTCTTCAGTTCGGGATTGTTTCCCGTCAACGACATCGCCGTCGACCTCGGCACGGCGAACACACTCGTTTATGTCAAAGGCGAAGGCATCGTCCTGAACGAGCCGTCCGTCATTGCATTGGATCGCAACTCGAGCCGGCCCAAGGGAATCGGGCTCGAAGCCAAGCGCATGCTGGGGCGCACGCCCGACGGCATCCAGGCCGTTCGTCCGCTCAAGGACGGCGTGATTGCCGATGTCGATCTGACCGAGATCATGCTGCGTCATTTCCTGCGCACCGTGACGAACAAGCGCATCTTCCGGATCAAGCCGCGCGTCATTGTCGGAGTCCCGTCGGGTATCACGGAACTCGAGCGACGCGCAGTCCGCCAGAGCGCGCAGTCGGCGGGTGCGAAGGAAGTGTTCATGGTCGCGGAACCGATGGCCGCCGCGATCGGCGTCGGCCTGCCCGTGGACACGCCGACCGGTAACATGGTGATCGACATCGGCGGCGGCACCACCGAGATTGCGGTGATTGCGCTGAACGGCATCGTCGCAGACACGTCGATCCGTGTGGGCGGCGATGAGATCGACAGCGCAGTGGTCACCTTCCTGCGCAAGAATTACAATCTGTTGATTGGTGAGCCGACGGCGGAAGCCATCAAGATCCAGATCGGCTCCGCGTTCAACACCGGCGATGAGCGGGAAATGGAAGTGAAGGGCCGCGATCTGGTGAGCGGGATCCCGAAGACCGTGCGCGTGCATTCGTCGGAGATTCGTGAGTGCATTCAGGAACCGATTCAGCAGATCGTGGATGCAGTGCGGCGGGCTCTCGAGATCACACCACCGGAACTTGCGTCGGATATCGTGGATCGCGGTATCGTCATGACGGGCGGCGGCGCTCTGATCCGTGGCCTCGACAGTCTGTTGATGCACGAAACCAATCTGCCCATTCATGTGGACGAGGAACCGTTGACCTGCGTCGTACGTGGCGCTGGCAGGATCCTGGACGAATTCGAACGGTTCCGTAGCGTGCTGATCCCGTAGTGGCCGATTTCAGCGGTTCGCGAAGGGGGCGCCGCCGCGAGGCGGCATGGGCGATCAGCATTCTGCTGCTCGCCTTTTTGCTTCTATTCCTGCCACTCCGTTGGACGCGGCCGGTGAGGACGGCGATTCGTACCACGATCGTACGGCCGTTCGTTGGATTGCAGTCGTGGGTTGCAGCCCGACGCGCGGAGCGTGAAGACCTTGCTGTCGTGCGCGCACAACGGGACTCGCTGGCCGCTGTGGCAGCTGCACAGGCGATGCTGGCGCAGGAGAACGAGCGGCTGCGCGGTCTGTTGGCGCTCTCGGAACGAACGGGCGCGCGATTCCAGCCAGCGCGCCTGCTGCGCTTGGGCGTCGGCCCGGCGGAAAGCACGTTCCTGATCGACATCGGCACCGCGGAAGGGGTCGTGATCGGCAGTCCAGTGTTCACGGCGGAAGGCCTGGTCGGCGTGGTCTCCGAAGCAACCGAGCATTCGGCTCAGGCCCTCGACTGGACGAACGCGGAGTTCCGCGTGAGCGCCGTCACTGCGGATGGGCAGGTGTTCGGCGTCGTCGAAGCGTTGCGTGGCGGGTTCCGCGAGGAAGACCTGCTGGTCATGACGGGTGCACCGTTTCATAGCGATGTGCAACCGGGCCGTCGCGTGGTCACGTCAGGTCGCGGCGGGCTCTTCCCGCGCGGGATTCCGATCGGCCGCGTGGTCGGCATCGAGAATGCCGATACAGGTTGGCGCAAGAGTTACATCCTCGAACCGGCGATTCGGCCGGAAGCCGTCTCGCACGTTCTCGTCGGCCTCGGCTCGAGCGGTTCGACCGATCTCTCCGCTCTCTGGCAGGTCGCCGATGAATCGGCGCGATCCCGCCCACCCGGGGACTCGCTGATCTACCGCTGATGCAGCCGTCATGACGCGATTCACCGTCTTTCTCGCTGTCCTCGTCCTCATGCACCTCGTGCTGCACGTCGGCCTCGGAATGGGGCGGTCTGCGCCCGACCTGCTCGTTGCCGCCGCCCTGCTCGCCTCGCGCCGGGCAAGCGGCGCAGGTGCGGCGGCGCTTGGCGTCGGGCTCGGCCTGCTCGATGATGCGCTCGGCATGCGCGGCTTCGGCGTGCGCGCTTTCTCGATCGGTCTGGCTGCCTACCTCGGTGCCCGTTCTCGCCAGGTCGTCGAAGGCGACGCCGTGCTCTTCCTGCCCGTGTTGCTCTTCGCAGGCGCATGGATCGCCTACGCCGTCGCGTGGGTCGTGTCGGGTGGCGTCGATCCTCTCCTGCTCATCACCAAGGCACCCGTCGATGCCGCCTATTCGGCGCTGGCCGGACTGGCTGCCTTCATGCTCTACCGACTGTTCGTGCGCGAGTGAGGAGGATGAGAGCATGTCATTGATCCGGCGCATTCGCGGAGCGTTCGGCGATCCGGCCCTGCTCGTTGCCGTCATCGGCATGAGCCTCTTCGGCGTGGCCATGATCTACTCCGCCGGCCAGGTCGATGTACCGAACGCCGTCTCGACCCGTGCATGGCGCATGCAACTCATCTGGCTCGCCCTTTCGATCACGGCCCTGCTCATCGTACTCAGACTGGAAGTGCGCTGGCTCGACTCGATCGCGCCAGCCGCATACGTCATTGGTATTCTCGCCCTTCTGGCCACGCTCGTGATCGGGACGGGCGCCGGCACGGCGGCCGGGACCAGGAGCTGGATCGCGGTCGGGCCCGTCCGCGTTCAGCCATCACAGTTCGCGAACGTTGCAACCATCCTCATGCTGGGCCGCGTCATGGGCGGCTGGCGCGAGGGACCACGCACCCTGATCGAACTGTGGAAGCCACTCCTCATTGTCGCCATTCCGATGCTCTGCGTGCTCGCCCAGCCCGACCTCGGCACTGCCATGGTCTTCGGCGGTGTCCTCCTCGCCACTCTATACTGGGCTGGTACGCCGATCGGGATGATGTTCATGCTCGTGAGTCCGCTCGCTGGATTGCTGCTCTCCTTCCGCGTCGGCCTGTTCGCCTTCTACATGGTCGGCCTCCTCGTGTTCGTCTACTTCTATCGCGCACAGCTCTGGGAGAGCGTTCTCGTCGTCGGCGCCAATCTCGCCGCCGGTACCATTGCGATCCCGCTCTGGAATTCGCTCGCGGACTATCAACGCAATCGGTTTCTCGTTTTTCTCGATCCCTACATCGACCCGCGCGGCGCCGGCTACCAGCACATCCAGTCGCGCATCGCGATCGGCAGCGGCGGCCTCCTCGGCAAAGGCTTCACCGAGGGAACCCAGAAGCGCCTCGCCTTTCTGCCCGAACAACACACCGACTTCATCTTCGCCGTGATCGGCGAGGAGCTCGGCTTCATCGGTGCGGGCGCCGTCGTCCTCCTCTTTGCCTTCATCCTCTGGCGCCTCGCCCGCCTCGCCGAACGCGCTCCCGACCCCTTTGCCGGCATCGTCGTTTTCGGTATCTTCGGCGCCTGGTCGACCCACATCCTCGTCAACATTGGCATGAACGTGGGAGTCATGCCGATCACGGGTATCCCGCTGCCCTTCATCAGCTACGGCGGATCCTTCCTGCTGGCGACCTTCCTGGCGCTCGGGATCGTGGAACGTTTGGCCGCGGCGCAGGGGAGAATTTAGGCGGGAGGTTTCCGGGGCTGGTTTCCTGGATACGGGTGACGGCGGGTGAGGGGCGGTATCCTGGAAGGTGAACCGGCGCGTTTCCATGAGGTTTCTATGAGTTGGTTTCGGAAACCGAAGCAGAAACTCAGGGCGGAAGACCGGCGGGATCTGCCGACGGACGTATTCGACAAGTGTCCGTCGTGCGGGAACATCCTGTACCGGGCGAGGCTCGAGCAGAATCTCTGGGTCTGTCCGGAGTGCGGGCATCACCATCGCATCAGTGCGGAAGAGTACATCCAGTTGCTGCTCGATGACGGCCGGTACGAGGAACATGAGGCGAATCTGCGGAGCGCGGATCCGCTCGAGTTCGTCGATCTGAAACCGTATCCGGAGCGGCTCGAGGCAGCGGAACGCGCGACAGGCCACGGTGACGCGGTGCGGACCGTGTCGGGACAGCTCGAGGGCATCGCGGTTGCACTGGGCGTCATGGATTTCGAGTTCATCGGCGGGAGCATGGGTTCGGTCGTGGGCGAGAAGCTTTCGCAGTTGGCGAGGCGCTCTCTCGCTGAGCGAAAGCCGCTGCTGATCGTGAGTGCGTCCGGTGGGGCGCGCATGATGGAAGGCATCCTGTCGCTCATGCAGATGGCGAAAACGTCGGCCATGCTGGGGATGCTGCACGAAGCCCGCATTCCTTACATCTCGATCCTGACCGATCCGACGACGGGCGGCGTGACGGCGTCCTATGCAATGCTCGGCGACATCATCATCGCCGAACCGGCGGCACTCATCGGGTTCGCCGGGCCACGCGTGATCGAACAGACGATCAAGCAGGAATTACCGGAAGGATTCCAGCGGTCGGAATTCCTGCTTGCGCACGGCATGGTCGACACGATCGTGGATCGGCGCGAATTGAGGACCACCGTCAGCCGGCTGTTGCGTCACTTGCTTCAGCAACCGGCACCGGCCGAGCCGTCGAATGACACATCCGCATCGAATGGCGGTGGCGCGTCGAGCGGCGGAGGTGCGTCGAGCGGCGGAGGCGGGAGAAGTGGCCGTGGTGGGGTGAGTGGCGGAGGTGGGCCGAGTGGAGGAGGCGAGCCGATGGGCGGCAACGGTCCGACCGCGGGCCCCGGTTGAGCGAACTCACCTACGACGAACTCGTTCGGGAACTGTTTCCCCGGCTCAGCGGGGGAATCCGCTGGGGACTCGAACGAACGGCGCGCATTCTTGCGACTGCCGGGAATCCACACCTCGCGTACCAGACCATCCACGTAGGCGGGACCAACGGCAAGGGATCCGTTTCCGCGATGCTCGAGCGCGTTCTCCGCCAGGCAGGACATCGCGCCGGTCTCTACGTTTCGCCTCACCTGTGCACGTTTCGCGAACGCATCCAGTTCAATGGCCACGCGATCGAAGAGAACGCGCTCGTTTCCGCGGCGAGGACGTTATGGCCTGCCATCATGCGAGAAGCGCCGTCGTTCTTCGAGGCAACGACGGCAATCGGATTTCTCGCGCTTGCGGAAGCCGGTGTCGAGATCGGTGTGATCGAGGTCGGCCTCGGTGGCCGGCTGGATGCGACCAATGTCGTGCAACCGGTGCTCGCGGTCCTGACAAACGTCGCCCTCGACCACGTCCAGTTCCTTGGTCCGACAATCGAGTCCGTCGCAACGGAGAAAGCCGGCATCATCAAGGCGGGCGTTCCGGTCGTAACGGCCGAGGCAGGCGCGAGCGCACGGGCGGTGTTCGCGGCGAGGGCGAAGCAGCAGCAAGCATCGATGCGTGTGCTCGATGCGTCGGACTGGTCACTGATCGAGACCGGCCCTACAGGGACGCGCCTCGAATACCGCTCGTCCGATGCAGGTCGTATCGAACTGGTGACACCCCTCGCGGGCAGGCACCAGGCAGCGAACGCAGCGCTCGCGGCTGCCGCGCTCGAAACGTTGCCGCCTGCGTTGCGGCCGGACGTGGAAACAATGCAGGCCGGGTTTGCTGACGTGCGCTGGCCTGGCCGGCTCCAACTCGCGCAGATCGAAGGCAGGACCTGGGTGTTCGACGTTGCGCACAACGTGGCGGGCATCGAGTCGCTGGTTGCGGCGCTGCCCGATCTCCAGTTGCCGCAGCCGATCGTAGCGCTCGTGGGTGTGCTCGGCGACAAGGACTGGCGTGGCATGCTGAAGCCGATCGCTGCCGTTTGCGACGCGATGATCCTCACGCAACCGCTCACTGCGCCCGACGATCGGCGCTGGGATCCGGAGGCAGTGCTGGCGGAAACACCGATCGCACACGGGATGGCGATCGCGGAGTTCGCGGAAGCGCTTCATGCCGCGTGGCAGCGGGCCGGCGATCCGGCGCCCGGTACGATCGTGGTGACGGGATCGTTCCATACGGTCGGCGACGCGCTGATTGCCCTGCGTATGGCGCCGTTCGGCACAGATACCGGCTTGCCCGTCCCGATCTTCGCGGTCTAGATTCACGCGAATGACGAGGCACGCGAGCCTGCCCGGGTTCCGAGACTTCTACCCGGCGGACTTCGCCGTCCGTACCCATATCACGAACGCGTGGCGCGAGGCTGCCAGGCGCCACGGATTCGAGGAATACGACGGCCCGCCGCTCGAGGCGCTCGAACTCTACACCGAGAAGAGCGGCGACGAGATCGTCGGCCAGCTCTACGCCTTCGAGGACCGGGGCGGCCGAATGGTCGCATTGCGGCCCGAAATGACACCCACGCTCGCGCGTATGGTCGGCGCGCGCGCCGGTGCGTTGCGCAAGCCCATCCGCTGGTTCTCGATGCCGCAGCTCTTTCGCTACGAGCGGACGCAACGCGGCAGACTTCGCGAACACTTCCAGTGGAACGTCGATATCCTCGGCGAGGACGATATCACGGCCGATGCCGAAGTCCTGTCGACCGGACTGGATGCACTGCACCTGCTCGGACTCGGTACCGGCGATGTCGTCGCGCGCTTCAACGACCGGCGCCTGCTCGAATCGCTGTTGCTTCACGTCGGTGTCCGGACCGACCAGCTCGGGCCGACCTACGCCGCGGTCGATAAGCTCGCACGCGAACCACACGAGAAGATCACCGAACGACTGCGCGAGGCAGGACTGGATGCAGCCATGGCAGACGCCGTGCTCGGCCTCTTCGATGACGCTGCATTCGAAGCAGTCGAGCACCGCTTCGGCCGCGATGCCACCATCAAGGGCGCCCTCGAGCGGCTGGCCTTTTACCGCGATGCTCTGGCGGACCTCGGTCATGCCGAGAGCATCCGGTTCGACCTCACAATCGTGCGCGGGCTCGCGTACTATACTGGTATCGTATTCGAGATCTTCGATCGAGCGGGCGAGCTGCGGGCCATCTGTGGCGGCGGTCGCTATGACCGGCTGTTGTCCGCTGTCAGCGAAGCAGATCTGCCTGCCGTCGGCTTCGGCATGGGCGATGTCGTCCTGACCGAGCTGTTGCGCGATCGCGGCCTGCTGCCCGACCACGCGCCTGGCGTGGATGACTACGTGATTGCCGTCAGTGAATCGGAGCGCTCCGTCCAGCGCCGCATCGCGACCGCGTTGCGGGCCGGCGGCCGATCCGTCGCGTACGGGCTCAAGCCGGCCGGCGTCGCCAAGCAATTCAAGGACGCGAACGCGCGCGGTGCGGCGCGCGCCATCGTCATCGGGCCGGCGGAAGTCGCGGCGGGTATCGTCATTGTACGCGAAATGGCGACGGGCGAGGAACGGCGCATCCCGATCGACGAGATTGCCGGCGCTCCGTGACGCGAGGCATCGTCCGATGTACACGACTGCATACGCGCGTACGAACCATGACCTGGCAACCGGCGCTGAACCATCACAAGGATCGCTCGCGTCCGACAACCAACGGGAAAGCGGAATGGCGGAGGAGAAGGCACTGACGAAGCAGGCGGACGATTTCGCCGCGTGGTACAACGAAGTCGTGCAGCGCGCGGAACTCGCGGATTATTCACCCGTCCGCGGTTGCATGGTCATCCGCCCGTACGGCTACGCGATCTGGGAGAACATGCAGCGCGCCCTCGACGACATGTTCAAGGCGACGGGCCACCAGAACGCGTACTTCCCGCTGCTCATCCCGCAAAGCTTCATTGAACGCGAGAAAGCGCACGTCGAAGGATTCGCGCCCGAGGTCGCGGTCGTCACGCACGCGGGCGGCAAGGAACTGGAAGAGCCGCTCGTCATCCGGCCCACGTCCGAGACCATCATCTACGCGATGCTCGCCAAGTGGGTACAGAGCTACCGCGATCTGCCCGTGCTCTTGAACCAGTGGGCCAACGTGGTTCGCTGGGAACTGCGCACGCGTCTTTTCCTCCGTACGGCCGAGTTTCTCTGGCAGGAGGGGCACACTGCGCACGCCACGGAGGCCGAGGCCGAAGAAGAGGCGCTGCGCATGCTCGGTGTGTATCGCAACTTCATGGAAGACTGGATGGCAATGCCGCCGCTGACCGGACGCAAATCGGATTCCGAGCGGTTTGCCGGCGCATTGCGCACGTACGCCTGCGAAGCGCTGATGAAGGACAACCGTGCACTTCAGGCGGGCACATCACATAACCTCGGCCAGAATTTTTCCCGCCAGTTCGAGCTGAAGTTCCAGGCGGAGAGCGGCGCCGAGGAATACGCGTGGAATACGTCCTGGGGTGTCTCGACACGACTGGTCGGCGCCCTTGTCATGACGCACGGTGATGACGGCGGCCTGATCGTCCCGCCAAAGCTCGCGCCGATCCAGATCGCGATCATTCCGATCTATCGCAAGGACGAGGAGCGGGCGCGTGTGCTGGAGGCGGCGGATTCGGTTGCCAGTGCATTGCGCGATATTGGCGTCCGCGTGCACGTCGATGCGCGGGACACACTGAAACCGGGCCCCAAGTACTACGAGTGGGAACGCAAAGGCGTGCCCATGCGGCTCGAGATCGGCCCGCGCGATGTGGACAGTGGGCAGGTCATGGCCGTGTCGCGATTGCCGGACGCGCAGGACGCACCGCGCAAGCAGGCCATACCTCTCGGGGGCGCGGCTGCCGTCCTGCGCGACCGCCTGGCCGCCATCCAGAGCGAACTGTTGCGCTCGGCTCGGCAGCGGCGCGAGGAGCATTCGCATCGCGGCATCGAGGATTATGCGCGCTTCCGCGAGATCATCGAAGCCGACGACGGATTCGTGTACACTGCGTGGTGTGGCAGTGCGGCGTGTGAGGAGCAGGTGAAGAACGAAACAAAGGCAACGATCCGTGTGATTCCTTTGCCTGAGTTTCGCACTCCGAACGGTCCCGCGAAGTGCCTTGTCTGTGGCGAGGGACCGGGCGAGGAGGTGGTGTGGGCCAGAGCGTACTGACGATCGCATGAACGGCGCATTCCGTTACCGCAATGGCCATCTGTACTGCGAGGACGTTCGCGCCGGCGTGCTGGCGCGCGAGTACGGGACGCCGCTCTACGTCTACAGCCAGGCCGCGATAACGGAGCGGTACGAAGCCTTCGATCGCGCGTTCTCGCCGCTCGACCGCCTGATCGCGTACTCCGTGAAAGCGAACGGCAACCTGTCCGTGCTGCGGTTGCTGGCCGGTCTTGGGGCCGGAGCGGACATTGTGAGCGGAGGGGAACTGCACCGGTCGCTGGTGGCCGGGATTCCGGCGGACCGTATCGTGTTCAGCGGCGTGGGCAAGACGGTCAGTGAGATGGCGCAGGCGCTGGCCGCAGGCGTGTACGGCTTCAATGTCGAGAGTGAAGGCGAGCTGCACGTTCTCGCGGAAGTGGCTGCCGCGAGCGGCCTTCGCGCGCCTGTTGCCATCCGTGTGAATCCGGACATTGAAGCCGCGACGCCGCACCACTACACGCGAACCGGGCACATGGCAACGAAGTTTGGCGTGCCATGGGAAGACGCAATGCGGCTGTTCCGGGACGCGGCAGGCCTGCCCGGCCTCGATGTGCGTGGCGTGGACGTGCACATTGGCAGCCAGATTCTCGAGCCATCGCCGTACCTTGCCGCGATCGAGCGCGTGCTCGAACTGGTGCAACGGCTGCGTTCCGAGGGCATCGAGCTGTCGTGGATCGACGTGGGCGGCGGGTTCGGCGTCGCCTACGAGGAAGAAGGCGAACCGGCGGCGACATCGTTCGCGGCTGCGCTGCTGCCCGTCCTGCAAGCGAGCGGCCTGCGCGTCGTATTCGAGCCCGGCCGTTACATTGTCGGTCCAGCCGGCATCCTGCTCACGCGTGTGTTGTACGTGAAGGCGATGCGCCGGAAGACGTTCGTCATCACGGATGCCGGGATGAACGATCTGTTACGGCCGAGCCATTACGCGAGCTACCACCGCATCGACCCGGTCGAGCAGCATCCGGACCGGGGCCGGGTCGAGGTCGACGTGGTGGGACCGATCTGCGAGAGTGGCGATTTTCTGGCGCTCGACCGGGTGATCGAACGGCCCGAGCCGGGGGACCTGCTCGCCATCGGGACCGCGGGGGCCTACGGCTTTACCATGGCATCGACATACAACTCGCGGCCGCGCCCGGCCGAACTGCTCGTGGACGGAACGAGGGTATTGCTCGCCCGCCGCCGCGAACGAACCGAGGATCTGCTGCGCGGCGAACTCGAAACGGTCGAAGCCTGGCGCGAGGCGCAGGACGAATGCGCAATCGAATCCTGATTCTCGATTTCGGGTCGCAGTTCACGCAGCTCATCGCACGCCGCATTCGCGAGGAACGCGTCTACTGCGAAATCCATCCGGCCACGCAGTCGCTGGACTGGATCCGCGAATGGCAGCCGCGCGGCATCGTCCTGTCCGGCGGTCCGTCATCCGTGTATGACGAAGGTGTGCCGTCGGCGGATCCTGCTCTGCTCGAACTCGGCGTCCCGATCCTCGGCATCTGTTACGGGATGCAACTGATTGCGCAGATGAGTGGCGGTCGAGTCGTGCACGGCAAACGGGAATATGGACGGGCGGAGCTGACGGTTCACGAACCGGATGCGCTTTTCGAAGGATTCACGGCGGGCGAACGCGTCACGGTGTGGGCGAGTCACGGCGACCATGTCGAGAGCGCACCGCCCGGGTACCGGTCTCTCGCCGCGACAGGCGATCTGGCCGTCGCCTCGTTCAGGGCATCGGACCGCGACGTCTACGGCGTCCAGTTCCATCCCGAAGTCGCACACACGCCGCGTGGCGATGAGATCATCGCGAACTTCCTGTTCCGCATCTGCCACTGCGAGCCGGACTGGACGGCGGGTTCATTCATCGATCAGGCAGTTGACAGGATTCGGGCGCAGGTCGGTGACCGCCACGCCATCTGCGGTCTTTCGGGCGGCGTCGATTCGAGTGTGGCAGCCGCTCTCGTGCAGCGCGCGATCGGAGATCGGCTGACCTGCATCTTTGTCGATCACGGTCTGCTCCGGAAAGGCGAGCGAGAAGGCGTCGAGCGGACGTTCCGCCGCCATCTCGGCATCCGTCTCATCGTCGTCGATGCGGCTGCCGAGTTCCTGGCGCGTCTGGCCGGCGTCGAGGATCCTGAAGAGAAGCGACGGCGGATCGGCGAAACGTTCATTCGTGTCTTCGAGCGCACGGCCAAGGAAGCCGGCGCGAACGCCGATTTCCTCGTGCAGGGAACGCTCTATCCCGACGTGATCGAATCGATCTCGCTGCGCGGACACTCGGCCGTCATCAAGACGCACCACAACGTGGGTGGCCTGCCCGCCGACATGCGGTTCGAACTCGTGGAACCACTGCGCGAACTCTTCAAGGATGAGGTACGCCAGGTCGGCCGCGAATTGGGTCTGCCGGAAGAACTCGTCGGCCGCCACCCGTTCCCCGGCCCTGGCCTCGCCATTCGTGTGCTCAGCGATGTCACGCCCGAGCGTCTGGCCACGCTGCGCGAAGCCGACGCGATCTACCTCGACGAGATCCTCGCCGCCAGTCTCTACGACGACATCTGGCAGGCGTTCGCAGTCCTTCTACCGGTGCGGAGTGTCGGCGTAATGGGGGATTATCGGACGTACGAGAACGTCGTTGCCCTGAGGGCCGTGACCAGCCGCGATGGCATGACCGCCGACTGGTTCCCGTTCCCGCCCGATGTACTGGCGCGCGTGTCGTCGCGCATCATCAACGAAGTCGTGGGCGTGAACCGCGTATGCTACGACATCAGCTCGAAGCCGCCGGCCACGATCGAGTGGGAGTAGATCGAACGGATCGCACACGGACCGTTGATAGAACGCCGTTGCGGGCGAAGCGTCAGCAGCCGGTCAGGCCGGGCTGGCACTGCGCGACGATCACAGAGCTGGGCGTCGACAGACGCGACTGAACGCCCGGGCCGAATGCTATGCCGAAGATGTCGAGTTGGGTGCTGGTCGGGAGTGTATCCGGTACGGACAACGTGAACGCGTTGATCGTATCGCTGGTTGCCGCGAAGTTGAGTGCCACGGAATCGATGGTTTCGTTGGTGCCGGATGCGACGCGGCGGGCCACGAATCCGACGCCTGTCAGGTTCTCGCCGAGCAGGTCCTGTGCGGACACGCGAACGATCGCGTCGCGGCCGGCCATCAGGGTGACACCCGGCGCCGGCTCGAGGAGCCGAACGCTGAGCGAGGCCTGGGGCTCGTTTTCGACAGGCGATGGCCGCTCGCGATCCCGGCGACAGCCCGCGAGTGTGAGGAGGCCGGCCGCGAGCCACACCGTGACTGTACGACTCGAGACCCTGCGCCGGCCAATCCCGGAACGAGCCGGTGCGCGCGCCTTCATCGGACGGTTGCAGTATCCCGTTCGAACGGCGGCGGGTTCAATCGCTCATCGACCTCTTCCCAGATCAGCGACATGAACTCGGGGTCCTCGCGGTAGACGCGCACGAACTGCATCAGCGTCGAATCGGTGACGCCGGCCGCAGCCAGGATGTCGGCCTTGCGGGCATCGAACGCGGATGGATCCTTGAACTCGCGCGCGGCAAGCCGGAGTTCGGTCATCACTTCGATGAAGGCATCGCGATCCATTGGCGCCGTCGGGCCGGCCCGCCCGCACCCGGCCGCGAGCGCGAGAGCCAGCAAGGCCACCGTGCTCGATCTGCTGAAACGACCCATGTTCGTCATTGCAATGACAGTAATGTTTGCCCGGATTCGGGTGCAATCCTAACTTCGGCTGGAACTCGTGACTGCCGAAGGTTTGCCAGCGCTGCCCTCGCCGATCCGACTTTCGCGGCGATTCGACGCCTTGTTCACGATCTGGCTCGGCGTTGTTCCGCTCGCCCTGCAAACACCCGTGAGCGGGCAGGACGCGGCCCCCGTATGTGTGCTTCCGGCGGCGCCGGGCGGCGACGTCGGACCGGAGCCGTGGTGTGCTGAACTGGTACCGGTCCCGGCGTTCCGTACGGCTCGGGCGGTTCTCGAACTGCGGCCGGATCGATCGCCGTTCGGCGTGGCAGTCACGCGCGACGGACGCCAGCGACAGCAAGTCATCGTCACGATCGAAGGGTTGCCGGATCCGGATTCGCTCGGCGCCGTCGAATATGCGGCATGGGTCGCGGATCTGGCGCTGGATGACGTGGCGCGACTGGGCGCCGTGCGCAACGGCCGCAACGTCCTCGGCAGTGTGAGACGGAACCAGTTTCGCGTCCTCATCAGTGCCGAGCCGGCGCTGTCGTCATCGACGAGGAGCGGCCCGATCATCCTGCGGGGGACATCGCCGAGCGTCCGGCTTCTTGCCCATCGCGACGTCGCTGCGGCGGGCTTGCCCGGCCAGATCGTGCGGCCCGGCGAGGCGGGCGGCCACGCGGATCACGGTGATCGCGGCGGCTGGCCCATGGCACCGATGGATCCGGCGATGGCGATGATGCCCGGGATGATGGCGCTCCGGCCGGCCGTTTCGCCCATGCTTCCCGGCACGGGCATCGATCCGTCGGCGCTGCCGGCGGTGCAACCCCGCCGCGTCGCACGTCTCGCCACCGGCGACACGCTTCGCCTCGAGGCCGGTCTCGTCCGCAAACGGGTCGGCGCAAAGACGTTCGTGATGTATGCGTTCAACCGGCAGCAGCCGGGCCCACTCATACAGGTTGCCGAGGACGCGACGATCGTCGTCGATTTCCGGAATGCGCTCGATCGGCCGACGTCCGTGCACTGGCACGGTGTGCGCCTCGACAACCGCTTTGATGGCGCCGCCGGCGTCACACAGGACGCAGTCGAGCCCGGTGGCCGGTTCGTCTACCACGTCCGCTTTCCCGACGCGGGCATCTACTGGTACCATCCGCACGTTCGTGAAGACAGTCAGCAGGATCTCGGCCTGTACGGCAACATGCTGGTCGCGGCCGCGCAGGAGGACTGGCTTGCACCCGTGCATCGCGAAGAAGTCATCACACTCGATGATTTCCTCGTGACGGAGAACGGGCCGATGCCGTACGGCGAAGAGGCGCCAACGCACGCGCTCATGGGTCGCTTCGGCAACGTGTTCCTGCTCAATGGCGAGCCGGCGTGGGCGACCACCGCGACCGCCGGTGAAGTCGTGCGGTTCTGGCTCACGAACGTCGCGAACACGCGGATCTTCAATGTGTCGATCGGCGATGCACGGCTCAAGCTGGCCGGCGCGGACATCGGCCGTTACGAACGAGAGGAATTCGTCGAGAGTGTGGTCCTCGCGCCTGCCGAACGGGCTGTTATCGACGTCCGTTTCGACCGAGCCGGCCAGTACGCGATCACCAACCGCGTACAGGCAGTGAATCACATGCTGGGCACGTATACGGCGCAGGTCGACACGCTCGGCATTGTCACCGTCCGGGATGGCCGGGTCACAGAGGGCCCGGACAGCGCGTTCGACGTGTTGCGTACGAACGCCGATGTCGTCGCCGAGTTCGAGCGCGTTCGCCGTTCGCTCGACCGGCCCATCGATCGCGAGATCGAACTTGGCATGGACACCGACCGGTTGTCCGGCGCACTCCTGTCGACGATGCTGCTCGGCTACGCGCCTCCCTTCGACTGGAACGACGGCATGCCGGGCATGAACTGGCTCATGTCCGGCAACGACCTCGCATGGACCATCCGCGAGCCCGCCACCGGCCGGACGAACATGGACATCGAGTGGCGCTTCCAGGCCGGCGACCTCGTCAGGATCCGCATCCGGAATCCATCGACCGCCTTCCACCCGATGAGCCATCCCATTCACATTCACGGCCAGCGTTTCGCCGTGGTCTCGCGGAACGGCGTCGCGAACGACAACTTCGTCTGGAAGGATACGGCGGTGATCGGCGTGGGCGAGACCATCGATATCCTGCTCGAGCTGTCCAATCCCGGACGCTGGATGCTGCATTGCCACATTGCGGAACACCTGGGCGCAGGAATGATGATGGTGATGGAAGTGCGTTGAGCCTCGTTCGATGCGGGCAATGATCGATGGCGGTGAACAGAGCAGTCTGTGAAGCCCGGCTCCAACACAACGGATATCGACTTCAACTCGGGACGGATGGGAAAGGAGATCAATCCTTACATGAAGCAGATCGCGATGATGATCGGGCTCGGGCTGGTGTGGCCGGGCGTGGCTTCGGGACAGGGAGGTGGCGCGCAGTTGTCGGAGACGGTGCGTGCGTTCGTGAACGCCGGCGAACCGGTGATTGCGCTGACCAACGTGAAGTTGATCGATGGGACGGGCGGTCCGGCGAGGGATGGGATCACGGTCGTGATTGCGAACGGCAATGTCCAGTCGGTCGGCCCGAGCGCGTCCACCCGTCCGCCCGCGGGCGCACGGGTGCTGGACCTCGCGGGCCACACGGTGATGCCCGGCATGATCGGGCTGCACGATCACATGTACTACTCGTCGGTCGGCGGTTCGATGAAGCCGATGCTGTTCAGTTATCCGCGTCTGTTCCTCGGTGCGGGCGTCACGACGATCCGCACGACCGGCAGCGTCGACCCGTACCAGGAACTGAACCTCAAGGCCGCGATCACGGCCGGCCAGGTGCCGGGACCCGAGATTTTCGTAACAGGCCCGTACCTGCAAGGACCGGGACCGGGGCCCGGCGCCATGCACCCACTCGATGGGCCAGAGGATGCGCGGCGCATGGTCAGGTACTGGGCCGAGGAGGGCGTCAGCTGGTTCAAGGCCTACACGCAGATCTCGCGCGCGGAGCTGGCGGCCGCGATCGATGAGGCGCACAAGCACGGTGTGAAGGTGACCGCCCACCTCTGCTCGGTCGGGTTCCGCGAAGCCGTAGCCGCAGGCATCGACAACCTCGAACACGGCCTGCTCGTCAACACCGAGTACAACGCCGCAAAACAGCCCGATGCATGCCCGACGGGTTCGAGCCGCGGCGCGAATTACGCCAACCTCGACATCGCTAGCCCGGATGTGCAACGCACCATCCGCGAGATGGTCGAGAACAACGTGGCCATGACGTCAACGCTCGCCGTGATGGAATTGTCCACGCCGGACCGTGTGCCCATGGACCAACGTGTCCTCGATGCGGTTTTCCCCGATGCTCGCAAAGCACTCGTCGACTGGCGCACGAATGGCGAGAACCGGCGCGATCCCGCAGAACACGCGGCGCTCGCCAAAGCCATGGAATTCGAGCGCGCCTTCGTCGCAGCCGGTGGAACCCTCGCCGCCGGTTCCGATCCGTGCTGCCTGACCGCCATTGCTGGCTACGCCGACCAGCGCAACTTCGAACTGCTCGTCGAGGCCGGGTTCTCCGCCGAGCAGGCCGTCCAGATCGTGAGCGCGAACGGCGCCAAGGTCCTCGGCATCGCGGATCGAGTCGGCACCATCGCGACCGGCCGGCAGGCCGATCTCATCGTGTTGCGTGGCGATCTCACTGCCAACCCGGCTGACATCCGCAACGTCGTGCACGTCTTCCGCAAAGGGGTTGGCTACGATCCGGAGAAGCTTGTCGCATCGGTGCAGGGGCTGATCGGGATCCGCTGATGGACGGCGAGGTTCGTGGACCACCGGCGATGTCACGCCGAGACGGCGCGCCGCCCGATTCGCAGGACCTCGTCCACGACAAAATCGATATCGGCCTTCGTCGTCCGATAATTGACGATGCAGACGCGGAGCGCGTACCGGCCCTCGAGTTGCGTAGGAGACAGGTAGCAGCGGCCGTCGCGCAACAGCGTTTCGATGATCGAACGGTTCAACGCATCCAGCGTCAATCCATCGGGAACGCGAGACGGCACGTAGCGGAAACAGGCGATGCTCAACTCGGAACCAAGTGGCTCCAGCTCCGCTTCCGCGCGAATGCGCGAGTCGAGATGCCTGCGGAGTTCGATATTGAGTGCAATTGCATCGCGTAACGCGTCGCTGCCACGCGTCTTCAGGATCATCCAGATCTTCAGCCCGCGGAACCGGCGCGTCATTTCGAGGCCACGATCGAAGAGTGCGTAGCTCTCGATGGGGTCGGTCTCCGATACGGCGGTGTACTCGCTGAAGAGCGAGAACGCTCGCGTCAACGCATTGGCATCGCGGACCAGCACGCAGCCAGCGTCAGGCGAGGCAAAGAGCCACTTGTGCGGGTCGAGCGAAAGCGAATCGGCTTGCGCGAACGCGCGCGAGAGCCATGCGTACTCGTCGGTCAGCACGGCCGGGGCGCCGTAGCTCCCGTCGATGTGGTGCCAGAGCCGGTGGCCGGCGCAGAACGAACTCACCTCATCGAGCGGATCGATGGCGCCGGTGTTGGCCGTTCCAGCGGACGTGCACACCAGCGCTGGCGTCAAGCCGGCCGCCACATCCTGCGCGACAGCGTCTCGTAACGCCGCGATATCGAGCCTGCGCTCGGCATCAGTGCCGATCAGCCGCACCTGCACCGGCGGCACGCCGAGGACGTGGGCTGCCTTTCGTAGCGAGACGTGACCCTCGCGGGACAGGTACATCGTCAGGCGATGCCGCGAACCCGGTTCGAACCCGGCCCGTCGCTCCGCTTCGACCACCGCAGCCGCCATGGCGTGGAAGTTCGCCATCGAACCGCCACTCGTCAGTGCACCATCGCCATCGGTGCCGAACCCCGTCAACTCCGCCATCCATTTCACGACGAGTCGCTCGATCGTCATCGCCGACGGGGACGAGCGCCACGCCGTGACCGGCTGGTTCAGCGCCGTCGCCAGTGCATCCCCAACGACGCTGACAGGGTCCGCCGATGTGCAGACATAGGCGAGAAAGCGTGGATGCCCGTTCCGCCGCGCATACGCCAGCACCGATTCCCGGTACGCCTCAAGGACGTCCTCGATCGGTTGGCCTGTACGGGGCAGCGGCTCGGATAACCGACGCTCCAATTCGTTGCCATCGACGCGGCGCAGCACCGGATCCGCCCGCTCCGCATCCACCGTTTCCGCAAGGAGTGCGACCAGCTCACCACCCAGTCGCCGAATCGCGTCACCGTCGAAACCTGACCTTTTCGCCAAACCTCCCACCCTCCGTTTCATGGTTTGACTGCGCGATTCCAACTGACACTGGCGTCTGGCACTGCCTCAATGGCAGCTTGAGGGGGCACACGCCTTGCCCGGTTGAACATGCCGCACGAGGAAACCAGCGGAAGAGACGGAAGATAACGTGCTGAATCACGAACGGTTGACGATCAAGGCGGCGGAGGCGATCCAGGCTGCGGCGGCGGAAGCGCAGCGGCGGGGGAACCCGAGTCTGGAGGACGTGCATCTGCTGGCTGCACTGATGGAGCAGGACGAGACGGTGGTCGTCCCGATTCTCCAGAAAGTGGGTGTGAACGCGGGGCGGGTAGCGGCCTCGCTCGAGCAGGCGCTGGACCGGTTGCCGAAGCAGAGTGGCGGAGCGCAGGCGCACATCAGCCGGGAACTGAATCAGATCTTCGATGCGTCGGAGAAGGCGGCGAGGAAGCTGGGCGACGAGTACACGTCGACGGAGCATCTGCTTCTGGGTCTGGCGGGCCAGAAAGGCTCGACGACGCGCGAGGTGCTCGAGCAGCAGGGAGCGACGCTGGAGGCGGTTGAAGAAGCACTGGAGGCGGTACGCGGCCCGCATCGCGTAACAGACCAGCAACCGGAGCAGAAGTACCGCGCGCTGGAGCGATTCACGCGGGATCTGACGGATGTGGCGAGGCGTGGCAGACTGGACCCAGTGATTGGCCGGGACGACGAGATCCGTCGAGTGGTGCAGGTGCTGTCGCGGCGGACGAAGAACAATCCTGTACTGATCGGCGAGCCGGGTGTGGGGAAGACGGCGATCGTGGAGGGGCTGGCACAGCGGATCGTGAGCGGGGACGTGCCGGAGTCGTTGAAGGAGAAGCGGCTCGTGCAACTGGACATTGCGGCGCTGATCGCGGGATCGAAGTTCCGGGGCGAGTTCGAGGAGCGGTTGAAGGCGGTCTTGAAGGAACTGACGGAAGCGGAAGGCCGCTACATCGTGTTCATCGATGAATTGCACACGATTGCCGGTGCCGGCTCGGCGGAGGGAGCGGTCGATGCGGGCAACATGCTGAAGCCGGCGCTTGCGCGAGGCGAGTTGCGGTTGGTCGGTGCGACGACGCTGGATGAGTATCGCAAGCACATCGAAAGGGACGCAGCGCTCGAGCGGCGGTTCCAGCCGGTGTTCGTGGGTGAGCCGAGCGTGGAGGACGCGGTTGCGATTCTGCGCGGTCTGAAGGAACGCTACGAAGTCCATCACGGGATCCGCATCACGGATGGCGCGATTGTCGCGGCGGTGAAGCTGTCCGATCGATACATCGGCGGGCGGTTCCTGCCGGACAAGGCCATCGACCTGATCGATGAGGCGGCGTCGCGGCTGCGCATCGAGATCGACTCGATGCCGCGCGTGATCGACGAAGTCGAGCGACGCATCATGCAGCTCGAGATCGAGCGAACGGCGCTCGAGTCGGAGACGGAGTCGGAAGCGGTCGATCGGCGCCGCCGCATCGAGGCGGAACTCGCCGAGCAGCGCGAGCGGGCATCGGGGATGAAGGCGGCGTGGCAGGCGGAGAAGATCCAACTGGGCCGGATCCGCGACCTGAAGGAAAAGATCGACGGTCTGAAAGTCGAAGTCGAACGGGCGCAGCGGACGGTGGACTACAACCGCGCAGCGGAGATCCAGTATGGCGAGATTCCGGCCACGGAGCGCGAACTGAGTGCCGCCGAAGAACGGCTTCGCGAGCTTCAGAAGAAAGGCAAGTTTCTCGACGAGCAGGTCGATTCGGATGACGTCGCGGAAGTTGTCTCGCGGTGGACCGGCATCCCGGTCGCGCGCATGCTGGGGACGGAGCGAGAGCGGTTGACGCACCTCGAGGACGTGCTGCGTTCGCGGGTCGTGGGACAGGACGCGGCGCTGCGCGTGGTCGCGGATGCGGTGCGGCGGAGCCGGGCCGGACTCCAGGATCCGAACCGCCCGATTGGCAGCTTCATCTTCCTCGGCCCGACCGGTGTCGGCAAGACGGAGACGGCTCGCGCACTGGCAGAATTCCTGTTCGATGACGAGAACGCGATGGTCCGGCTGGACATGTCCGAGTACATGGAGAAGCACGCCGTCTCGCGACTGATCGGGGCGCCACCCGGGTATGTCGGATATGAGGAGGGCGGCCAGCTCACGGAACGTGTGCGCCGCCGGCCCTACTCGGTGGTCCTGTTCGATGAGGTCGAAAAGGCCCACGCCGACGTGTTCAACGTGCTCCTCCAGATCCTCGATGATGGACGGCTCACGGATTCACAGGGCCGGACCGTCGATTTCCGGAACACGGTAATCCTGATGACCTCGAACATTGGCAGCCAGTACATCCTCGAGCAGGCCGGAAGCGGCGACTGGGAAGCGGTCGAACGTACGGTCCTGGCCGAGATGCGCCGATACTTCAGGCCGGAGTTCCTGAACCGTGTCGACGATATCGTCGTCTATCGGCCGCTGGCGAAGGAACAGTTGCGCCACATCGTCGATCTCCAGCTGGATCGCGTGAAAGCGCTGCTGGCCGAGCGACGCATCACACTCGAGATCACCGAGGCGGCTGAGGACGTCATTGCCGCGGAGGGGTACGACCCCGCATTCGGGGCGAGGCCGCTCAAACGCGCCATCCAGCGTATGGTCCAGAATCCGCTCGCAATGATGATCCTCGAGGGCGAGTTCGACGACGGCGACCGCGTCCGTGTCGACCGCGGTCGCGACGGCAATCTCGTGTTCGAACGAGTCACTGAAGCCGCGGTGATCGCTTGACAGCACGCGGCAGCGTCCCGACCTTTCACGCCGCGTGCAAGAGAGAGAAAAACAGAAACGTGTTGAACAGCCTGTTTCCGTTCAGGACCGCAACGATCGGACTGATCGTGCTCGGCACCGCGTGCTTTTCGCGGCGAGCCGAGCCGATGGACTCGGGCCCGGGGCTTCCGGACAACGCCGATGTCTCGACGTCGCTCGTCCTCGAGCAGTTCCTGCGCGCCGCGAACCAGAACGATCTCGACACAATGGGCCGCCTGTTCGGCACCGTGAACGGCCCCAACACCAATCGCGTCCCGAAGGATCAGCTCGAACAGCAGTTGTTTGCGATTGCATCGATTCTCCGCCACGAGAGCTACGAGATCCTGGGCCGTCAGATCGTGCCTGGCCGGCGCGACGAGGCCACGCAAGTCACCGTACGGATGAACATCGGGATGAATCGCATGGTCGATGTGCCGTACACCCTGGTCTACTCCAATGCCGGCACGTGGCTCGTCGAGCAGATCGATCTCGAAAAGATCACGTCCGCCCGCTAGTCCCCATTCGCTTCGACGAGTTCGACGAGGACACCGTGCATGCCCGATGGGTGGACGAATGCGATGCGGCAGCCGTGCGCACCGATGCGCGGTTTCTCGTCGATCAGCCGGATGCCCGCCTTCTTCAACCGCGCCAGCGCCTCCGCGACGTCCGCGACGCGGTATGCGATGTGGTGCAGACCAGCACCTCGCCGTGCGAGAAATCGCTCGATCGGCGAGTCCGGACCGGCCGGTTCGAGCAGCTCCAGACGGCAACCGGCACCATTCATGAAAGATACGTTGACGCGTTGGTCCGCAACGTGCTCCGGTGTGGAACCGGTTGCACCGGTCAGGAGTTCGTACACTGGAAGCGCGGCGGCGATGGACGGCAACGCAATCGCCACATGGTCGATGGGCAGCTGCACGAGTCGGCTCCGGGTTGTTGGGGGCTGGCCGGCGTGCCGCGAAGATAACAAGCGCGCCGCTCGGCAGCACAGGCGGCGGCGAATGAACGAGGAGATGGACAGGAAATGATCGAGAATGGCGGACCGGTCGTCGTGACTGATGCGGATTTCGGCGATCTGGTCGAGAAGAAGGAAGGTCTTTCAATGGTCGATTTCTGGGCCGAGTGGTGCGGGCCATGCCGGCTCGTTGCGCCGGTCGTGGATCAGCTCGCGCGCGACTATGACGGCAAGCTCCACGTCGCCAAGGTCGATGTGGATGCGAATCAGAGGACGGCCATGAAGTTCAATATCCGGTCGATCCCCAGCATTCTTTTCTTCAAGGACGGCCGGCACGTGGACACCGTGGTCGGCGCCGTTCCCAAGGCCTACCTCGAACGGAAGATCAACGAGCACCTCTGACCAACCCGCTGTCGGACTTAGCGACGGGGCGGCGGCC
>JBOHRL010000081.1:0-36117 GCA_050732695.1 Longimicrobiales bacterium
AAACACAGCAGGACGGTCCCTGAGCCGGCCAACAGTTCCTTCAAACACAGCAGGACGGTCCCTGAGCCGGCCAACAGTTCCTTCAAACACAGCAGGACGGCCCCGAGCGGCCAACAGTTCCTTCAAACACAGCAGGACGGTGGCCCGAGGATCTGCGGGGCCCAGGCCAGGACGAACGGCCGAACCAGTTCCGAGTCAATCGGACCGGCGGATTTTACGACCGCCCGAGCGGTGGCCGGTTCTCCGCACACAGGATGCTGTCCAGCATCGAGGCGAGCCTCGCAGCGCTGGTCCGATCAGGATCGAGGGCCGGGTCGTAGATCGTCAGTTCGAGTCCAAGTGCGAGCGGATGCCTCACGAGCGGAGTGAGAAGCTGGGCCATTTCCTCCAGTCCGAAACCGCCGGTCTCAGGCGAGTCCACGGCCGGAATGACGCGCGGGTCGAATACGTCCGCATCAAGGTGAATCCAGAAACCGGCCATGCCCGGCCGGGTGAGTCGCTCGAGGGTGACACTCGCCACGTTGCCAAGGCCTCGCCGGCGGACGGCATCCTCAGCCAGGTCGAGCGCACCCGAGTCGCGGAGCGCACCCTCCCCGTAGATCGCCTCTTCCGCATGAACGCGCCTGCCGATGACGACGACGTCTTCCGCATGGACCAGCGGGATCGGTCCGTCCAGACGCGCCAGTGGAGTGTCGCCTCGGCCCACGGCGAGCGCGAGACACATACTGGCCGCCGAGCCTGTCCGGGATTCCTGCGGTGTCGCGTAGTCGGCATGGGCGTCGACATAGACCAGACCGACCGGTCCTCGTCCGGACCGTTTCAGTCCGAGCAGACAACCGAGAACGATGCTACAGTCGCCTCCGAGGATGAGCATGAACGCGCCGTCCTCGGCCGCGGCGGAAACCCGGTCAGCAAGTGCGCGGGAGTACGCCGCCACGCCGGCTTCGTTACGCGGCCTGCCCTCGGGCCGGACCAGATCTTCATAGGCGGGTGGTACGACGTCCCCGGCGTCACGGGCGGCCAGGCGCTCGACCAGTCCCTGTTCGCGCAGGGCGGCGGGCGCCAGGTCGAGCCGGCGCACGCCGCCATCGTCGTATGGACGAATTCCTATGCTGGACGGCGCGCCGACGATCGTGACCGGACGAATCATAGCGCGCGCGGGAGGTCAGCCTCCGCGGCCGCGCGACACTGCGCCGCCTCGCGCGCGGCTGCCAATGCTGCCACTGCTCCGGGCGCTGCCCGAACTGCTGGCCCGGCTTGGGGACCCGCCGATCCGGCTGGTGGCCCGGCTCGGCGACCCGCCGATCCGGCTCGTGGCGCGGCTCGGCGTTCCGCCGACTCTGCTACTCGTCCCACGGCTCGGCGCCCGATCGATCCGGCCGCTGCTCGGTCGGCTTGGCGACCCGCCGATCCGGCTGGTGCTGGCGCGGCTGATCCCGCTGGGCCTCGAAGATCTGCTTTCGGAGCTGCGCGCTTCAGATCTCGCCTGTGGAGGAGACGAGCGGATGATGCGCGTCCCGACCGAAGATGAACGGGGCGCCGGGTCTGAGGACCGGGCCGTTTCGGACCTGGCCGATGACGCCCGCGAGGGCGGCTCCGAACGCGACTCGACACGCGAAGTCACACCCGACCTCGAGATCGATGATCGCGATGAGGGCTCGATCACCCGCGCGCCGGCACGGGACTCATCAGAGCCCCCACGGCTGCTGATGGATCGCGAATCCCGGGACTGACCGGTCGACACAGCGCGCTCGGCCGCGCGAGACTGGCCGGGCGACTCGAGGATCCGCCAGCGGCTGCTCAGCGAGCGTCCCGGATCGGATCGTACCGGATCTCCGCTCGTCGAAGGCTCGATTGCGCGCCTGCCGATGCCGATGCGGTTCGACCGGCTAGGATCGGACCTGGTTTCGGTACTCGTCGCGGTTTCGGTTCGGCGGATCACGTCGCTGGCGTTTCGCGAGCGAGGTGGCTCGGCCCGTATCGTATTCGACCGACCGTTCGCGTCGCCGGGCCAGATGGGTGTGCGACGCGATTCAGGACCCTGCCGTCGCGCCTCGGTCGTGCTTGTCGCGACAGGCACGGTCGCGCGCTGTGCGATTCCGCGCAAAGCCGGTCGTTCGCGGCCGAGATCCTGTTGCGGATCGTTCGCCCGGACCGACGCAATGCCGTTGCGCGGTTGGGCGCGTCCACGGCCAATGCCTGGCCGCGGATCCCCGTCATCGATACGGCCGTACGGCCAGCCGGCACCGTCATTTCCGAATGCGATTCCGGTCGCACGCCCCGGCCGCGGGAACGGATCGCGCCAGCAGTTCCAGCTACCCCGGCAATCGCCGCCCGCGTAGCGAATGTGGACACCGATCCCCGGGCCGAACCCGCGGTGCCGGTACCGCCACAAGAACGGATCCCAGACCACCACACGGCGATGATGGAACGGGGCGTAATAGTAAGGATCGTAAAAGATCGGCCGGTACCACACCGGGTGATGGATCACAAAGCGCGGGCCGTGATGCCACCACGGATCGTACCACGGGTCATGGAACCACGGGTCGTACCAGAGGCCCGTGCCCAGATTGATATTCAGGAAGAAACCGGAGTGACTGCCGAAACCGAGGCGCCAGTCGACGCGCGACTTCCAGCGGTCGACGTACACGGGGCTGGTGTACCGGTCGTAGGCATCTCTGCCGACCAGGTAGGTTGCAACGTTGTACTCGTAGGATCGGCCTTCGGCCATCGTATGAACGACGTCGAGGAGCGCCGCCTCGGGATCGGAGCGCACGCCCTCCGGCGCGATCGCGCGGTAGTCCCAGTGATCCCCGCGCACGAATGCATCGAAGCGGAACGGGTCCGGCGACCACGCCGCCAGCACGATTCCGCTGCCATCCCGGTCCTCGACGAGGAAGGCCTCCCGGTCGCCGCGCGTGCGCAACTCGATGCCTTCGCCGCCACGCACGAAATCGTCGAGCCACGGGTCGAGCGGAAAGAGCACTCGTACACGGCCATCCGTGTCCGCGTGCAGCACGATGAGGTAGCCATCGCGGGCGGTGCGCGCATAGACGCGCGCCCTGTCACCGCGCTCGTAACGCGCCTCCGAATCCAGCCACACCTCGACGGCAGGATCCGGGTATGTGTTGTTGGCGAACTGCGGTGTCGCCGCGATGAGAACGAGCGGTAAGAGTGCGGGGGCCACCATGCTGCCTCCTCGGCGCGAATGCTGCGTACGCCGTCGCTACACCACCGTGCGCCGCCGTGTTTCAGCAACGCCTCCTGAACATGGGCGATTCGCAGTCGAATCGCAATGAGGCGGCGCGACCACTGGTCCCGACGATCCGTTCAGAATTCGCTGACGGATTCGCATCCAATTCGGGATGCCGCCGAGCCGCGCGATGATCCCTGCCAGCTCAACAGAGCAACTGATTCGTGCCGGGCACGAATGGACGCGCGGCCTTACGAACGGTGACTGTGCCGACGCCGGACTGAAAGATCACGTTGTAGAGGTCATTCTGACCTGTGGCGGTGCACACGCGAATCGTGTCCGATGCGCCGGGCGGGAGGGTTCCCCGGGTCGGCGACGCCAGCATGCTGTCGCAGCCGCCGGTTTGCGCTGTCCCGCAGCCGGCGGTCCAGATCAGGCTCGTGATGCCGGCATTTCGCGCGATCAGCGGTTCACTCAGACCGGCGTCGACCGGGCCGACGACGAGAACTGCGTTCGTGGCTCCAAGCGTCAGATCGACGGGCGAGTCTTCGCCGAGGAATACGGTCGTTGCGAGGAAGTAGATCGTCGTGCCGTTGTTGCTGAACGCATTGATGGCGATGCTGTAAGGGCCGGGACTCACGTCGACCTCGATCGTGAGCATCGAGTCCACTGGAGTGAGCTGGAAGTCGCCCGAATAGACGTTGACGTCCTGGTTGAGCAAGCTGATGCTCACTGTGATGCGAGCGAGAACCGATGCCGCATCGCCCAGCGCAGTCCCGGTCAGACGGCCAACGTCGAAGCTGAGATGAACGGTCTCCGTTCGCGGCGCCGTCGCATCGGACGTGCACGCGAGGAACGCGAGCAGCGCCACGATCACGCGGTCCCGGCGAAGCGGTGATCGCGAGCGACCTTGACCGCGCAACCAACGTGCGCAGGCCGAGCCGCAGCTCGACACCACGGGCGGCGGTGAACCGGTACACCGCGCGGTCCCGTCGCCAATCGCAGCTCGCCGTTTCGTCATCGGTGAGAACGTGTGTTCACACATCAGAACGGGATCCGGATAATGATGGCAATGCCGCCGCGGCGCTCCTCGCCGCCATTCCGAGTCAGGAGGAACGAACTCGTTCCCGCGACGACGCCGATGGCGGGGAGCAGGAAAGCCGGCTTCCTCCAGAACGGAGTAAGGCGAGACCAGACCTGGCGGGCATTGTAGTGCGTTGCTTCGCTGTACCGGTCGACTGTGGCGTTTCCGGGCTGGAGGAGCGAAGGCGGGACACCTCGCTGTAGACGTGCGACCTGCCCCGCCGTTACCGCAAAGTTATTGCTCGAGGGGAAGACGACGGTGCCTTCCTCGACGTACAGGAGCCCGCTGTTTCCATCCGCATCCATGGCGAACGCGACGCGCGTCGATACGATGACGGCGGGATGCCCGGCGGCCATGATGACGAGGCGGCCACTGCGCCAGTCGATGACGAGTGCTCCGCTCTGGATGACGACGCCGAGATCGCCGGTCGCAGCGGAGTCGCGAAGCAGGGTGTAGTTCGCGGGACCCGGCCCGGCCAGGACGTCGATGACGCGCGCGCCCTCATCGTCTCGCACTTCGTGCGTGAAGACGATGCGGCCCCTCTGCGCTGGCCGTTCGACCTCGAGCCGGACGTCGACGTACTGCTCGACGCGGAGCTGGTCGCTCTCATAGAGCACGGTTTCCGGTCCGACCGGAACCCATTGAGTCGATGGGCTGCGCCGGATCAGGAAGCGGTCGGTTGCTTCCTTGAGTGTGACGGGTCTCGCGTTCTCGCGCAGCTCTGCAATGCGTTCGATGTGGCCGACCCGCATCTGTGCCGAGGCCTCGGAAACGAATCCCGGGAACAGCGCAGCGAGGACGAGGAGCGCCCGCGGAATCAGGACCGCAACGGATCGAGCGGTCAGGCGCGCCACCCGTACGCCCGATGAAGATCGGCGATCCGTACACTCGACGCAGCGGATGCACTCGACCGTCATGGCGGGTCCTCACGCGTGGGCGCGTGTTGCTCCATGCAACGCCGGTGGGCATCGGCCGCGTCGTCTGGCGATTCACCAAGGAAGCGCGTCCGGTCATCGACAGCGAGACACGCACGTGTACTCGATTCGAGGTAGGCGAGGAGCGCGTTCCAGGCGATGCGCCAGACACGCATCGTACCATCCTCGCCCAGCGTAACGACGCGGGACTGGTCGGGTGTGAAGAATGCGTCACGCAGCACATCGCCATGCGCGAGGACGATCGACTCGCCGGTCTCGCCGCGCGCGAAGACCCGTGCGGTCGAGTCGAGCGAGGCCGTCACGACCAACGTGCCGTCAGGGCTGAACCGCGCGGTCCGCAGCTGCTTGCGATGACCGCGTAACACGGCTGGCTGTTCAGTCCGGTCGAGTGCCCAGATGCGTGCGGTCTGGTCCAGAGACGCGCTGACGAGACGCTCGCCGCTCGCATCGAACTCGACGAACGCGACAGCTCGCTCGTGGCCGCGCAGCACGAACAGGGAATCGCCGTCCGCCGTCCACACGCCGATCGTACCATCTTGCGATGCTGTGGCAACGCGACTGCCGTCGCGTGAAAACGCGACGTGCCGCACCGGCCCGCGGTGACGCAGGACATGCACGTCGTCCGGCGCATCCAATGGCCAGATGCGGGCCGTCCCATCCTCCGCTGCCGTCACCACGCGCGTGGCGGTTGCGTCGAATACTGCGAAGTGCACGAGATCGGCATGCCCACTCAGGACACGAACGTCTGCGAACGCGGGACCAGTCCAGATGCGGGCCGTCGAATCGGCGGACGCCGTCACGAGCCGGGTACCAGTCACATCGAATGCAATCGATGTGATGGAACTTGCATGCCCAGCCAGGTCGAACGATTCGCCGGCACCGGCAAGACCGCGCACGTAAAGTCCACCAGCCGTCGTACCGATGGCCACGTGGCGGAGCACGCCATCCAGCGCGAGAGCCGAGGCGATGCCAGGCACTGCAACCGCCGACGTCTCGAGCGTGACCGCGTCGATCGTGCGAATCCCACCATCATGACCGGCCATTGCGATGAAGAGACCTGCGGCGTCCTTCGCTGCCAAGGCGGCGCCTGCAACGGCACGCGCGACCTCCGGATCCTCGCGGAGTTCACCGCGCCAGATGCGTACGGTCCCGTCGTATGACGCCGTTACGATGCGGCTGCCGTCCGCGCTGAACACCGCGTCGAGGATCGGACCGCGATGACCTCGCAGGACCGCGGCACGATCTGGCCGGGGCGTTGAAAGCGGCGTCCCGAAACCGTTCGCTGTGATCGGACGGACGATGACCGTGGAATCCGTGCCGCCGCTCAGAACACGCTGGCCGTCCAGCGACACGCGCGCGACCGTTGCCTCGCCGTCATGCGAGTGGCAGGCCGGAACCGGGACAGCATCGGCCGCGTTGCGCGTCGAGCCCACGCAGACGCGGCCATCACCGGCGGCCGCGACGAACCGCTCGCCGGCGGAATCCAGACTGACTCGCCAGACCGGGCTCGCGCCGGACGACCACGCGACGTGAGACGATCCGGCATCGAGATCCCACGACCGGACCACACCATCGTAGGATCCAGTCACGAGCCTCGATCCGGCCGCCGCCATTGCAGCAGTCACGATGCGGCTGTCGTGGCCGTGCAGGATCCGCGGCTGGCCACTGCCCTGATCCGTGACCGGCCAGATCTCGACGAGTGAATCGATGACGAGGGCGAGGCGCGTGCCATCCGGGCTCGCGAGGAGATCGCGCGGCGTGCCGAGCCCGGTGCGCAGATGGACAGGCGATCCGCCGCCGCGCACCGGCCAGAGCGAAACACGGCCATCCGGCGAGGCGACGACGATACGACCGGCCGCAAACCGCGCGAGTGCGGCGTTCGGTGGAGACACGCTGCCCCATGGCCGGACCTCGACGCCATCGTCGATCCGGAGGAGGCGGATCGAACCGGCATCCGTCACGAGTGCAATGAGCTGACCGTCTTCATCGAGCTGCACATCGCGCAGCGGATCACCTTCGCCAACGAGTTCGACCGGATCGCCGCCATCCGCATTCCAGCGGAGCAGGCGGCCATCGGCGTGCGCGGTGATCACCCGTGAGCCGTCCGGGCTCACGCGCACCTGTACCAACCCGTTACGCTCGGGTGCCAGCACGGCCATCGGGATGGCGCGGTCGGCGACCTCGCGCGCGATGCGTGGCCCTGAAGGCGGCGGGTTCTGCGGGTCCAGTTCGGCGAGCAGAAGTGCTGCGATCAGCGGGTCCGGCAGCGCTGCTGCTGCATCGAGGATCGACGCGTGCAGCATCGCAAGACTGCGCGCACGGACGGACCGAAAGCGGATCGTGCCGTACGCGATTGCGCACATGGCAAGGGCGAGGAATGCGAGATTCGCGACGCGCCGAGACCGGAGCCGGCGTGCGCGTTGCTCACTCCGGGTCATGAACGCAAGTTCGCGTGCTGCAAGTCTCGGTCGGCGCGCGTCTCGCCAGCGCTTTGCCTCCTCGAGCAGGGCGCCGCGCAGGAGTGTGTCATGATCATCGGGTCGCGCCTCGAACGATTCGAGCGCGGAGCGCAGGCGCTGGTGCCAGAGCAGGAATTCACGGTCCTCGTTCAGCCACGCACGCAGCCGGCCCCAGTGCCGGATCAAGGCCTCGTGCGCGACTTCGACGGTCTCCTGCCCGATCGTCTCGTCGAATGACGTGACGAGCAGCCTTGCCTCGACGAGTGGGGGCACGACCGTCCACGCTGCTTCGCCGATGTCTGCGCGTGTGGCCCGCCTGCGCGTGTCGCTGCCGGCGCCTGCCAGGCCGACCTCGGGCGCGGGCGCTGCGGCCTCGTGCGCAGTCGGCCAGCGGGCATGCGCGGCGCCGATCGTCACGAGTTCGAGCATGACACGCTTCACGAGATCGCGGTCGGGCGCATCGAAGCTCGCCAGCTCGTTGTCGGCGCGTTCCGCAATCGCGCCGCGCAATCCGCCCATTGCGCTGTAGGCCTGAGCAACGAGCCACGTGCCGCGGCGCATCTCCCAGAGTTCCTTGAGAACGAATTCGAGCAAGGGCAGACTGCCGGCTTCGCCCTCGACATCGCGGACGATCGTGTCGACGAGGCCATCCTCGAACGACAGTCCGACCTTGCTCGCTGGCCCTTCGATACAGGCACGCAGTTCGGCGTCCGTCATCGGACCAATGCTCACGAACCGGCCCTGCAACCGATCCGCAAGTGCGCGATGTTCGAGGACGTCGTCGAAAAAGTCGCCACGCACTGTGAACAGGATGGAAACGCCATTGCCGGCTGCATCGATGAGGCTGTCGATGAAACGGGATCGTACTGCCGCGTCATCGCATACGGTGTACAGTTCCTCCCATTGGTCGACGAAGACGAGGAGCCTGTTCACGCCGGGCCCTGTTCCACGTTTCTCATCAAGGACGTGCCGCAACGCGATCCTGCCGTCTCGCAGTGCATCGCCCCGCGAGCGAGCGTTCGCGATGCGCTGCTCATCGCCCGGGATCGGCAGGACCGCGGGGTCGAGACTGGCGGCGAGCGTGTGGAACGGTTCGCGGCCAGGCCGCATCACGACGAACGTCCAACTCGACTGCTCGTCCTCGCGCAGCCGGGGCAGCAGGCCGGCGAGGATGGCGGATGACTTGCCGCTGCCGGATGCGCCGACGACCGCCGTGAGCGGTTGGGTCTCGACCGCACGACGCGCGCGGTTCACGAACTCATCGCGGCCGAAGAAGAAGGCCGCGTCTTCCTGGCGGAACGGGCGCAATCCGCGGTACGGACAGAGAGCCGGCACCGCGTTCGCTCGGCTACCCCGCACCGTCGCCACGAGATGGTCGAGCAAGGTCCGATCCTCGTAGCCGCCGCTCAGATCGACCCACGTGTTGAGGCCGAGGAACCCGAGCGGAGGATCCGCTCCGCGCAAGAGAACGGGCACGACGCGGACGGCCTCACCGCGGCGTTGGCGGTTCAGCGCGAGTTCACTTTCGGCGCGCTGCCAGTCGCCCATGTCGTTCGGGCCGAGCAGTACGATGACGGCCGGCGTCGCGTGAATCGCCTGCTCGACATTGCCCATCCATGGGCTTCCTGCTTCGAGGATCCAGCGATCGAAGAAGACGCGCAGACCGGCGCCACGCAGGAACCCGGCAATATGTTCCGCCGGACCCGTGTCGCGCCGGTTGTAGCTGAGGAAAACGTCGGGCGTCTCGACGACGTCCGAGCGTGCAGCCTGCGTTGTGGGCGATGCGCCACCGACCTGCGATGGTCCGGCACCCAGCGAAGCATAAGCGGCGGCCGATGCGCCGGAGGCGGACGATGCTGCATCCATCGGACCGCCTGCGTGACGGATCAGGTCGGAGTCACGACGGTTCACGACGCCTCCATCGGGCCCGCATCGTGCTCGTCCGGTAACGCTGCTTCAACGCGGGAGCGGCCTGCCGGAACACGCGCACGAATCCGCCGCGACCGGCCACGCCGCCGCCCGACTGTGGCCGCGCGGCAGCCTTGGCACGCGCCGGCCGTCACGATGTCGGCCCGTGAGAAACGTGGCGCAACGGGCCGATCGGCGATAGCCTCACGCCGTGAGCCTCTTCTCCATGAACGGTGTTTCTTTCGATCATACCGGCGATCCGCTCCTCTCGGAGGTGAGCTTCGCTGTCGAACGGGGCGACCGCTGGGGCGTCATCGGCCGCAACGGCACCGGCAAGACGACGCTGTTCCGCCTGATCGAAGGATCGTTGCAACCGACGGCCGGCTCGATTTCGCGCGAGGCATCGCTTCGTTTCACGCTCCTCGACCAGCACCGTACGTTCGAGCAGGCAACGGTCTGGGACGCGGCGGCGGCTCCCTTCGCCGGACTGATCGCACTCGAGCATTCGCTTGCCGAACAGGCCCACGCGCTCGCGCACGATTCATCGGACCAGGCGCTCGATCGCTACGATCGCGACCTGCACCGCTTCGAGCGCGAGGGCGGCCACACCTTCCATGCGCGCGTTGACGCCGTTCTCGAGGGGCTCGGCTTCAATGCAGACCGAGCGAAGACGCAACCGCTCGAGGCGCTGTCTGGCGGCGAGCGCGGGCGAGTCGGCCTCGCTCGCCAACTCTCTGCGCCGGGCGATGTCCTGCTCCTCGACGAACCGACCAATCACCTCGACCTCGAGACGACTCGCTGGCTCGAGGACTGGCTGATCGCATCCGGCGCCACCGTCCTCGCCATCAGCCACGATCGCGTTTTCCTCGATCGCGTTTCCAATCACATCCTGCACCTCGAGGCCGGCACTGCCTTCGCCTACGACACCGGCTACGCAGCATTTGTCACGCTGCGCACGGAGCGCCGAGAAGCGCAACGGCGGGCATTCCATCAGCAACAGAAGAAGATCGCGGCGGAAGAGGACTACATTCGCCGCAACATTGCAGGCCAGAACAGTCGCCAGGCGAAGGGGCGTCGCACGAGGCTCACACGTCTGCCTCGCCTGTCGCCGCCGCCGGGCGAGGACACGAGCGTGATGGCGGTCCGCCTCGAAGCATTCGAGCGAGGCGGTGACCAGGTGCTGGTCGCTCGCGATGTGCGCCTCGAGGCCGGCGACCGTACGCTGCTCGACGAGTTCTCGGCTCGCGTCGAGCGCGGCGACGTCATCGGCATTGTCGGCCCGAACGGTGCCGGCAAGTCCACACTGTTGGGTGCAATCACCGGCGAGCGCCCGCCATCGGGCGGAACCATCGTCGTCGGCGGAGCGATCATGATCGCTCACTACCGGCAGGACCTGGCACAGGTGCCTGTGCACAAGACATTATACGATGCGATCCACGATCTGCGCCCGCTCTGGCAGCGCGGATCCGTGCAGGCACACCTCGGACGGTTCGGCTTTTCCGGCGATGAAGTGCAGCGCGTGGCCGGTAGCCTTTCCGGTGGCGAGCAGGCCCGCCTTGCCCTCGCCATGATTGTGCTCTCGGGCGCGAATCTGTTGCTCTTCGATGAACCGACCAACCATCTCGATGTCGAATCCATTGAAGCGCTCGAGGATGCGATCGAGGCGTTCGACGGTACGGTCCTCCTCGTCAGCCACGACCGCGCTCTGCTCGATGACCTGACGACGCGCATCTGGGCTCTTTACGATGAGCGCATCGAGGATTATCCCGACTCGTTCGCCGAGTGGGCCGCCATTCGCGCCGCGCGTGGGAAGCGGCGGACGGTGCAGGCCGCGGAAGAGGCCGGTGAGGCGAAGCGGCGCGATCGCGAGGCGGCCCGCCGCTCGCATGACGACCGGCAAGCCAGATCGGCCGGCCAGCGAGCCGCTCGTCTCGCGATCGCGGAAGCCGAAGCCCGGGCCCACTCGCTCGAAGCAACGGCTGCCGCCCTGACCGCCCGACTGCACGACCACGGGCTTTACGGGCGAGCAGAGGGCGTGGCGGAGGCTAGCCGGCTCCAGGCGGAGCTGGCTGCCGTGCAGGATGAACTCGATCGGGCGCTCGAGTTCTGGGCGAGAATCGCCGATGAACACGGAGCGAAAGGGGAAACGCAGGAGACGGGAGAGTCACGGAGGGGTGAGGAAAGACGTCGGGGGAAGGGACGAAATGTCGAGGGTTGAAGGTGTCTCACCTGCTTCTACGCTCCACGATCCACGCCGGATGGAGTTCTGTCCACCTTCCTTGACTCACGCCTCTTCTGCATTATCCCCCTGATCCTTCTCCTGAACGAGTTCGTCATGCCCGGACCTCTCATCTCCGCCATGGCTGTGTTGCCGATGCTGTTCGTTGCAACGGCAGCGCACGCGCAACGCCCGGTCGAAGTCGTGCGCCGGCACGTCGAATCCAACGGCGCGGCGATCGTTGCAGAGCTGCGCGAGCTGCTTTCCATTCCCAACGTTTCAGCGGACAGCGCGAACTTACGGCGCAACGCGAGCGCGCTCGTCGCGATGATGCAGAAGCGCGGCATCGTGACGCGTTTGCTCGAAACCGGGGGGCCACCGCTCGTCTACGGCGAGATCGGCGATGCATCGCTTCCGACGATTCTCTTCTACTGTCATTACGATGGGCAGCCGGTCGATCCTGCGAACTGGGAACAGGCATCGCCATGGACGCCCGTGCTGAGAAGTGCTTCGATCGAAGCGGGCGGCACGATCATCGAGCAGTGGCCGGAGCGGGGCACGCGTGTCGATCCCGAGTGGCGCGTGTATGCCCGGTCCGCCAGCGACGACAAGGCGCCCATCGTTGCACTGATGGCAATGCTCGATGCGTGGGAAGGCGCCGGTATCCCGCTCCGGAATCGCATCAAGTTCCTGTTCGAGGGCGATGAGGAAGCGAGTTCACCTCACCTGGCGGACATGATGCGCCAGCATCGCGATCTGCTCGCCGCCGATCTCGTCGTCATGGCCGATGGCCCCAGCCATCCGAGCGGCCGGCCGACGGCGGACTTCGGCATGCGCGGAATCGTGACGGTTACGCTCACCGCCTACGGGCCGGTCACGCCGATTCACTCCGGCCACTACGGCAACTGGGCCCCCAATCCAGCCATGCGGCTGGCCCAGCTCCTCGCCTCCATGAAGTCCGTGGACGGCAATGTGCTCGTCGAAGGATGGCACGACGACGTGACGCCGTACGGCCCGGAGGAACGCGCGGCGTGGGCGCGCTATCCTCACGATGATTCGCTGAGGATGCAACAACTTCAGCTCGGCTCGGTCGACGGCGATGCAACCCGCATGGAACTCATCGCCCGGCCATCCCTCAACGTGCGCGGCCTGCGCAGTCTGTTCACCGGCGCTCAGGCAAGGACCCTCGTGCCCGACATCGCCGTCGCCGAACTCGACCTGCGTCTCGTCGCCGGCAACGATCCGGCGCGTCAGGTCGCGAAACTCGTGCGCCACATCGAGGGCCAGGGCTGGACGGTCGTCGTTGAAGAGCCCGACTCCGCAACACGCGTCGGCGCCGAACGGCTGATCCGCGTCACCGCTGGAACCGGCTATCCCGCCGGCCGGACATCACTCGCGAACCCCACCGCCCGCGCGCTCATCGCCGCTCTCGCTGCCGCGAATCTCGGCGATCCCGTCGTCAGTCCGACCATGGGCGGCAGCGGACCCGCATACGTGTTCACCGACATCCTTCAGGCACCGTTCGTTGCGCTGCCAACCGTCAACCATGATAACAATCAGCACGCGGCGAATGAGAACGTCAGGATCGGGAATCTCTTTCGTGCGGCTGAGATCCTGGCGGCGGCCGCAAGTCTGGAACGGACGGATCCGAAGCCTTGAAAGCGGCGAGCGAAGAGGTAGGCAGGGTTCAGAGTCGAGAGTGACCGGCGACGCGTCGAGAGTCGAGGGTTGACGGGGAAGCGAGAGGGTGGCCGGTGCATCCTTGAGAGGCAGGTCGTTCGTCGGTGTCTCTCCCTGCCTTCGGCCGCTTGTTTCGCGGTTCGCCGCTTGTATCATCAGAGCAACCTTCATCCTTGAACAACACCTGACGGTCGGGATTTCCGCGTACCAGAGGAGGTACGATGGCTCGGGCAGGTCTGTGGCTGGGCGGTCTCGGCGCAGCCTCGCTTCTCGCGATGGGCAACTGGTTCATGCAGCGTGACGGCAGCGCGGGTCCCATGACGCGGACGTACTACATCGCGGCGGACGAAGTCATCTGGGACTATGCCCCAAGCGGTACCAACCAGATGGCGTCCCGGCCGTTCAACGAAGTCGAAAAGCTGTTCATGGAACCGGGCGATTACGTCATCGGCCGGAAGGTAAAGAAGGCGCAGTACATCCAGTACACGGACTCGACATTCGCGACGCGAGTCGAGCGAGCGCCGGAGTGGGAGCATCTCGGTCTTCTCGGCCCGCTCGTGCGAGCCGTCGTGGGCGACACGATTCGCATCGTCTTCCGCAATAACACGTCATTTCCGGCGAGCATGCATCCGCATGGCGTCTTCTACGAGAAGGATTCCGAAGGCGCGGATTACGAGGACGGCACGAGCGGTGCGGACAAAGCCGACGATGGAGTCGCGCCCGGCGGCACACACGTGTACGTGTGGCCAGTCCCGGATCGGGCCGGGCCGACGGACCACGAAGGCAGCACCGCCTTCTGGATGTACCACTCGCATACGGAGGAAATCCGCGATATCGCGACGGGCCTGACCGGACCCATGATCATCACGCGCCGGGGCATGGCAAGGGCCGATGGCTCCCCCACGGACGTCGATCGCGAACTGATCGCCGGATTCCTCGAGTACGATGAGAACCACAGCTGGTATGTCGAAGAGAATCTGCGCGCCCTCGCGAAGAAGGCCGACAGCATCGTCGTCGCGCCGATGGCCTTTGGCGCCCTCGCCGCCGGACCGCAGGGCGACAAGTTCTTCCGCGAGACGATCAACGGGTACAGCTACGGGCACACACCCGGCCTCACCATGCGCGTTGGTCAACGCGTGCGCTGGTACATCATGGCCTCCACATTCTTCGAGATCCACGCCCCGCACTGGCACGGCAACGTCGTCACCGCGGATGGCATGCGAACCGACGTTGCGGCGCTGCTGCCCATGGGCATGGTCGTGGCCGACATGGTGCCGGACAATCCCGGCAAGTGGTTCTTCCATTGCCACGTCGCCGACCACCTGCGCATGGGCATGCAGGCGTACTACACGGTCGAGCCCGGCACCGCCGTGGCGAACGCACAGCACCCGTAGGGTCGTCCGGATGGCCGGTTGCTGACTGGCTCGCTGGCAGTCGGATGAGCGGTGCCCGGTCCCGGGCTTACCGGCGGAGACGGGGAGGCCGATACTGGGATCGGGCCCGGAGCGAACCAGCGACAACGTGATGCAAGCAACGGCAGTCCGCTTCCGGACGCCTCAGCCAGAACGCGAGTTTTCATTCCGGTCCGTCATCTCCGGGTTGAGCGTGGCGCTCGACCTCGGGGAAGGCCACACCCCGGGCCACGCGCATCGTACCGCCCGAATCGGTCTTCGCCTTGCGAAGGATCTCGGCCTTCCGGCCGCGGATTGCGAGGCGATCCTGCACGCGCTTCTTCTCAAGGACCTCGGTTGTTCGGGCAACGCATCGGCCGTGTCGCGCGAACTCGCTCTTGATGATCACGAGGCCAAGCGTTGCCAGCGCACAGGCGGCCGCGCCGAATGGCTGCCTGCCCGCGCATTCGAGCGTCGGCACGGACTCGGACGAGGACGTCGATCCGGCCTGGACGGCTGGCCGCCAGCGCGAATCTTCGACAACCGATGGATGGCCCGGCTACGCGGATTCGGCCGGGGCGCCAGCCTTCAGCTCGCGCGCGAGTTCTCGAGCTTGCGCGCCGAAGCGGGGGCAATGACCGCCGTTGCACTGGACTGTCATGCGGCCACGATCGAGGGCATTCGCTCACTCGATGAACACTGGGACGGCAGCGGCCTGCCGTGTGGGATCTCGGGGGATGCCGTACCAATGTCCGCACGCATCGCGAGCCTCGCGCAGACGCTCGACGTGATGCACACGGCCATTGGCCCGGACGCGGCTTTCCATGTCGTACGTGCACGCAGTGGTACGTGGTTCGATCCGGCGCTCGTCGACGTCTGCGTGTCGTGGCGGAACGACCGTATTTGGTGGCATGAGATGCTCTGCGAAGGCGTAGCCGCCCAGGACGGTCGGCCCGAACTCGAGAACGAGCGCCTGCTCGACGGCCGCGGTCTCGACCGGCTCGCCGAAGCGTTCGCGCTCGTGATCGATGGCAAGAACCCGCTCTCCGTCCATCACTCGCGCGGTGTCGCCGCAATCGCGATGGGCGTCGGCGCGTCGCTCGGTTACGAGGACCACGCCTTGCGTGTGCTTTACCGCGCCGCGCTGTTGCACGATCTCGGTAACCTCAGCCTTTCGAACCGCATCCTCGACAAGGCCGCGCCGCTGTCTGATGAGGAGCGTGAAGTGGTGAAGCAGCATCCGCGTTTCACGTGGTCAATCCTGCGCCGGATCCCGGCGTTCGAGGATGCGGGCTGGCCTGCGGCGTTGCACCACGAGCGACTGGACGGCTCCGGCTATCCATGGAGTCTGCGCGAGAACGAACTCGATGTTGGCGCCCGGATTCTGGCCGTCGCCGATGCGTATCAGGCCGTTACGGAGCCGCGCGCCTACCGCGATGCGCTGCCGCCCGAGAGTGCGCTTCGCATCATCGGCAAGGACTCACCTCACCGTTTCGATGCCCGCGTCTTCAAGGCCCTCGAAACGTGGATCAGCGGACGATCGCCGATCGCCGCGTATCCGTGAGATTGCCAACATGAACCATCGGGTCGTTGAAGGCCTCGTCACGCAGGACGTCGAGCGGTCCGTTCGGGCGCAGGTCGCGGCTGATGAACTCGAGATTCTCCAACAGTCGCGAGAATTCGCCGCCACGGCGATTGATCGCGTACGTCTCGGCGGTCGCGGCACGACGGACAGGACAGGTTGCACGAACGATCGTGACTACAGTTGACGTCGCGCGGACCCCACGGCAGGATCGTCAGCCCTTCATCGATCGCGCGCCGGAGGCGAGGATCGGTGACTGCGCTCGCGGCCTGGACCGGGCCGGACTTGCTCTGCAAGAACGGACAGCGCGCGCCGTTGCAGTACTCGAACGAACCGTCGAGAATCGAACGCCGGATGTCGGCCGCCGCCGGCCCGTTCCAGATTTCCTCGACATCCTTGTCCAACAGATTCCCGACCGCCTTCTCCAACCACGCCGGGGTCGCAGCGGGCACCGAGGAGGAGTCTGATGACCTCGAGGAACTCGTCATGTGATACCCTGCGGTCATCGCCCGGCTCGGTCTTGTGCGCCACTACGAGATCGAGCGCGGGCATGACGAGGATGTGCTGGCCGACGGCGCCGAGTCCTGTGAACGCGCCGCGGTACGCAGGTCCGAGTCCGGGCCGGTCGAACACCCACCAGAGGTAGCCGTAGCCGAACACACCGTCTCGCCGTGGCTCCGGGTTCATCTCGTGAACGCGGGTGAACGGCTGTGTGCTTTCTTCGACCCAGTTCTCCGGGACGATCTGGCGTGACTCCCACCGGCCGTTGCGCAGCATGAGGTACCCGATGCGGGCCATGTCGCGCGTCGAGAAATGCATGTGGTAGGCGAGATGGACGGAGCGTTCGGCGTTGCCCGTGCGTCTGTGGATCGAACGATCGAAGTCCTGGAAGTCGATGGGGCGCGTAAGGTCGGTTTCGAGAGCATCGTAAATCATCTGGCCCGTCTCCTGTTCGAAGATCGTGCCGAGCGCGTTGAAGTCCCAGTTCGAGTAGAGGTAATAGGATCCCGGCGCCTGCGATCCGCGCGGCGGTGCGCTGGCGAGGTCATCGCCGCCGTTCGAGGCTTCGTGGTACACGCCGGACCTCGCCGTGAGCAGGTTGCGGACCGTTGCCTGTCTCTCCTGTGGCGTGAGGCCGCCGACATCATCGATGCCAAGCTGTTCGAGTGTCTTGTCGAGGTCGATCTCACCTCGTTCGACATGGATGCCGTAGAGCATCGAGAGCACGCTCTTGCGGACCGAGGCAAGGTAGCTGACCCGTTCGAGATCGCCATGATCCATCAGAATCCGCCCGCCGACGACCGCGACGAAACCGGTCGTCGAAAGAGTCGCCAGGTGCTGGCGCACGGAATCAAGCCCGATCCCGGACCAGCCTGCACACTCCGGATTGTCGATGCGCAGCCATGCATCGGCCGGATACACAGGCGCGAGTGACGGACACGCGGAACTCGCCGCTCCGACGTCCGGTCGTGTCCCTGTGCACGCGCCCGCCAGCAACGAGAAGACGATGACCGTGGCGCTGAAGCGCGGCCACACCGCGAGCCGGCGAACCATCGAGTGCCTTCGAGTCACGTCGTGCTGGCTCCCTCGCACCCTGCATGGATTGAAGGCGGACCCGGTGCGACGCCGCGGCCCGGTTCCCGGGGACAGGCCCGCAAGAATCACGGGCCCGACTGCCGCCCGGCCAAGATAGGCACCGTGCCACCCGACCGCGACTCCAGCGCGAATCACCGTGGACCGGTGACGAGTTGAGGCGATGACGTGTCGGTGGCGGTGGCGATGGCGATGGAACGGTGGCGATAGTGACGAGTTGAGGCGATGAAGGGTCGGTGGCGGTGGCGGTAGCGCTGGCGGTAGCGGAGGATCGACGAGCCTCAATTTGCCCTTTGGGCTGTATCGAGTGCCACGCTGCACCGCCCTCGAATCGCTCTCACCGCTGCACCGCCAACGATCCATCGCCACCGCCACCGATGCACCGCCTCGAGTCGCTCTCACCGCTGCACCGCCATCGATCCATCGATCCATCGCCACCGCCACCGATGCACCGCCTCGAGTCGCTCTCACCGCTCCACCGCTCTCACCGCTCCACCGCCATCGAGTCGCTCCGCCGCTCCACCGGAATGATTACTCGATCGCGTCGCGCCGAATCGTTTGGCAGGCCTGGCCGAGCCAATCGAAGAAACGAGTGCAGCTCCCGTTGAAGCGGTAGACCACGGATTTGATGAAGGAGAACTGAAAGACAGTGTGATTGAGTTCACCGAGCAGCATGGCCGCGCCGGCGGCTGAGCTGGCTTCGGGAATGATGTGTGAGAAGTCCAGGAAATCGATGACGGCCAGGCTGTCGGGTCGAACTTCGAGGCGGTCAAACGCGGGCGCAGTGCGGATGAAGAAGAACGATGAGAAGCCGGCCGTCCGTTCTTCCGGTGTAGGCCCCTCGAGCAGTTTGCTCATCGCAACCGGCAGGGGATTGAAGGTTGGGAAGATCGATCGTGTGACAGGCGCCGGCTGCCCATCGCGCGTGAAGAAGACGTGGATCTCGCGGGTAGGCTGTTCGTCCACAGGTCCCGGCGGCGAGTCGTCACAGGCGGCGACCGTGGCGAATGCGAAGGTGAGCAGTCGAGCCCATTGCATCAGCATGGCTCGCCGTCGATCGTTGCCAAATTCATCCTCGGGTCGCATGAAGGGACGCGCTCGCCCGGCGTCCCTCGTGTTCCCCACTCTACGACGGGCCCGGGCCAGAGTCAAAACGGGCTCGACCGGACCTGGATTGCGGCGGCCCGGTATCACATCAGCGGAATCGGTTGCCTCTCCGCCAATGGGCCCACGGAGGTAGCATGCCTCGCCCAGCTGGTACCCGCCTTCTGCTTGCCGTGGCTGTCACGGCCGCGTTCGGTGTCATTGCGGCTCTCCTGTTCAAGCCGTCCGTCGCGGATGAGACCAGTACCATTGTGACAACGGCAGGCCGCGTGCTTCGGATCGAGACGATCGCGTCCGACCTCGACACGCCGTGGGACATGGCATGGGGACCGGACGGCGCGATGTGGGTCACGGAGCGAGCCGGTCACGTTTCGCGCATCGACATGACGACTCGCACCGTCACACGCGCCGGCGACGTGCCGGACGTATTCGAGTCCGGCGAGGCCGGCCTGATGGGCATGGCGTTCCATCCTCAGTTCGAACGCGAACCGTGGATCTACTTCGCACACTCCATCCGTGCCGGCGGCGGTGTGAGGAATCGCCTCGTACGATTGCGTTATGACAATGGCACGCTCGGTCGGGCGGAGACCCTCATCGACGACATCCCGGGCGCCCGCAATCATGATGGTTCACGGCTCGCCTTTGGACCCGATGGCTTCCTGTACATGACCACGGGTGATGCCGCCGAGGCAGAGCGCGCCCAGATTCGCTCGAATCTCGCTGGCAAGATTCTCCGCCTTACGCCTCGCGGCCGGCCAGCGCCTGATAATCCGTTCGGCACCGAGATCTGGTCCTGGGGCCACCGGAATCCACAGGGTCTCGCATTCCACCCGGCTACGAACGCGCTGTACTCGGCAGAACACGGTCCCGGCACAAGCGATGAAGTGAATCGCATCGAACGCGGTGCGAATTACGGCTGGCCGGACGTCCGCGGCGCGTGCGACGCTGACAGCGAACGCTCGTTCTGTCAGCGCAACAGTATGATCGAGCCTGTCACCGAGTTCACACCGACGATCGGTGTCGCAGGTGCCGCGTTCTACAACGGTGATGCGATTCCGGAGTGGAAGGGCAGTCTGTTCGTGACCGCACTCCGGGGTGCGACGCTGGTGCGCATCGCGCTCACGCAGGATGGCGCTCGTGCGGCGTCCGTCGAGCGTCTGTTCGAGAGCGAGTTCGGGCGGATTCGCGCCGTACTGGCCGGGCCGGATGGTGCGCTGTACATCGCGACAAGCAATCGTGACGGGCGGGGACGCCCGGCATCATCGGACGATCGGATCTTGCGCATTCGACCGTAGCTGGACTGCCGCGCTCGGATGATCGGATTCTGAGCATGCGACGGTAGGTGCCGAGAACGGCGGCGAGCATTCGGCCGTAGTCTGCCCTTCCCAGGACAGTACGGTCAGTACTAGCTTTTGCACACGATTCCTTGATTGTTGCGCGGTGGCGGCGCCGCGCAAATGCTGGCGAGCCGCGCTTCGGCCCGGGCAGCGAAGCCGGGCAGTCCGACACCGTCAATCCCCGACAATGTCGATCACCGCGGCAGGGAGGGAACCCGTGACGATCCGTCCATCGAAGTTGATCGCGCCCGTGATGGGTGCATTCGCGCTGGCCGTGGGGACCGCTGGGCCGGGTTCCGCGCAGGCGCCACTGCGCATCTTCATCTCGGTGGACATGGAGGGGATCGGCGGTATCGGTACGCCCGCCATGACGAGTGCGTCGGGCAAGGATTACGCGACGGGCCGTGAACTGATGACAGCAGAGGTCAATGCAGTCGTCGCCGCGATCCTTGCGCAGGGTCCTGCCGAGATCGTCGTGAACGATTCGCACGGTGATCATCAGAACGTGCTGCACACGGAGCTGGACCCGCGCGTGATGTATACGCAGGGTGCGGTCAAACCGTACGGCATGGTCGAGGGTCTCGATGAAACGTTCGACGGCGCCATCTTCATCGGCTACCACGCGCGAGCGGGTGTACCGGACGGATTCCTCGCGCACACCGGCAGCGGCATTGTCAAGGGTCTCTGGATCAACGACATGGAATCTGGTGAAGGCGAGATGAACGCGGCGTTTGCGGGTGCGCACGGTGTTCCGGTCCTGCTTGCAGCGGGCGATTCCGTATTCGTCGCGCAGTTTTCGGAGAACGTAAAAACCACCACAGTCGTCACAAAGTTTGCCGTGACACCGGTTGCCGCACGGCTGAAGAGTCCGGAGACCGTTCGCCGCGAGCTGGCCGATGCAACGGGCCGGGCGCTCGCCGCGCGCGCCACGGCGGAGCCGCTGCATGTCACAGAGCCGGTGCGCGTGCGCATGCGATTCGATGACACGACGCGGCCTCAGATTCTGGAAGCGATCCCGGGCGTGAAACGAAGCGACGGCTTCACCGTCGACTTTACCATGCCGACCATGAAGGAGGCTTACCGGATGATCCGGTTCATGTACAGATTCGTGGCAACGTGAAGATCGTGGAAGAACGGATACGGCGCTTCGAGCAGCGCCTGCTGGAAGAGCGCGAACGTGCAGTTCGATCCTTGCGCCGGGCCCGGCGCGACGATGAGGGCGGCGCAGTCGGTTCGAGGGACGCCGTACCTTATTCGCAGCACATGGCCGAGGCCGGCGCCGAATTGCAGGAACAGGAGACCGCGCACCTGGTCGCTTCGCGGGAAGGCGAGCGTCTTGTGCAGATCGATGCCGCACTGCATCTCATCCGTGAAGCGCCCGGGAAGTATTTCACGTGCGAAGCGTGCGGCGCTCCCATCGAGGAGGCGAGGCTGGATTTTCTGCCGTGGACGCGGTTGTGTGCTGCGGATGCACGGCGAGCCGACTCCTGAGGCGCCTTCGCAACCCACAGTTTGCCCTTGACGCGATGAATCGACGCGATGCTCGATCATGTCGAGGATCTTCGAGAAACCGTCCGCAACGCGGCGCCGATCCTGCTGGCGATGGCGGAGGACGCGGCAAACGGTAACGATGAGGCGGTTCCCCGGAAGCCGGTTCAGCATTGCGTGTCTGGTTCTCGCGCTTTCGGGTTGGCCGGCCGAGGCAGCGGCTCAGGACGCAAGTCTGCGCGGTCGCGTCGTCGAGCGAGGTTCGACCACGGTCATCGCCGGCGCCACGATCCAGCTCTCGAACGGGCAACAGAGGATCACGAGAGCTGACGGCCGGTTCGAATTCAATGAGCTGCGTCTGGATCGCTACACACTCGGTGCATCGGCGCTGGGGTATCGGCTCTCCGAGGTCTCCCTCATTCTGCGCAATGATACGACGATCGAGATCCAACTCGAGCCCGCGCCCATCCGCCTCGACTCACTTGTAGCGGAAGCGCGCATCGTCACGCTCAGCGGCCGCATTACAGACGCGAGTTCGGGCCGCCCCATTTTCGACGCGGACGTGTTGCTCGGCGCAGATCGCAGAGTGCTGGCCAACGCGAACGGTGGCTTCCGGTTCGGACATGTTCTGGCCTCGCAGCCAATGCTCGTCGAGGCGCGCGCCCTCGGTTACATTCCCGTGCAAGTCGAGGTCGTCGCGGACCGTGACACGGTGATCGACTTCTCACTGGCCGTAGACCCGATCGCCGCACGAATGATCGAAGCTCAGATCGCGCGGCTTGCGGATCGCGTTGACGCAACGCCGCACCGGGCAACTCGGATCACGCGCGACGAGGTCCTCCTCAAGAGCGCGTCTACCGCGTTCGAAATCGTCCAGGACAGGCTGGGCAGGAATCCGATCGATTGCCTCTTCGTCGATGAACGAGTGGTCCTCCTCGAATTCGAGAACCAGCTTCGCTCCTACCTCGCGGACGAGATCGAGCACATCCAGATCATCCGCACCAGAGAATACGGCAGACAGATCGCCATGGTTCGAGTCTATACCCGACGTTATATGGAGCAGATGATTCAGGGCAACGTCGTATTGCGCCCGATCATCCTGACCTGGGGCATCGCGCAGCCCGTCTGCCGATAAGCCTTGCGGACAACACCGCGCTCCCAACCCAGAAACCAGCCCCAGAAACCAGCCCCAGAAACCAGCCCCAGAAACGTCCGTTCGTCAATATACTACCGGATTACGGATCGAGTTTCCGCCCCACACGAGGTAGAGCGAATCGGAGGGGTTCGAGCGGAGTTCTGCGGGGATCGGGATCGCGATGCGGCCCATGCAGCCGAAGCACTCGAGCGCAGGATCACGATCCGTCCACCAGACGGTGACGCCCCAGCGCCAATCCGACTCGAGTACGAGGTCTGCCTCGCCGGCGGCGAGAAGCTCGCCGTCAGCCGCGTTGAGGACCGCGCGAATCTGAAGGGTTCCGGCGTCCGGCGTCTGAACGGGCATCGAGTGGTTGGGTGCCTCATCGGAGCCGATTTCGCTGCCTCGCCAGGATTGCTGCCACCGGCCCGCCGTCGCAAAGACGGTGAGACGCGGCCGTAACAGGTCGGTCTGACCGGCCACGCCGACCGTCAACTCCGCGCCCGGCCCATCCGTGCAGGCGGCGATGAGAAGGAACGGGAACGCTCGGAACCAGGCCTGGCGAACGATCATCTCATGCATGATCCGGCTGTTGTGGCGGTCGCGGCGGATTCGATATCGCACGACCCAGGACACATCGAGCGAATCGGTTTCGATCCCGACAAGGACTTCATTGCTTACCGCACTGACTTCGACACTGCGAGGCGAACACGAGTGCAGACGAGATGAGCCACCGCATGATCGGCTCCGTTCGGCGCGAGGGGACGACCGGGGTTACGCCTGTTATCGCATGCTCGCGGCCGACGTATCGGAGGGCGGCTGGACGAGCACGCGCTTCAATGATGCCTCGGTCGCGTCGTGTTCACCGGACGGGTAATCGTTCAGCTCGAGCAGGTACGTAATCACGTCGACATACTCTTTATCGCTCAGACCGCCTGGATTGTCGTTGGGCATGGTCATGCGAATCGATTCGAGCACCTCGAAGACGCTTCGGCCATCCCACTTCCGCCGCCACGTTCCATCGCTGAACTGGCCGCGCGTGTGACAGCTCGCGCACACGGTAAGGAAGACGTCCTGTCCACGGTCTGCCTGGGCAGCCGTGTAAACCCGATCGCGTGTGCTGGTACGGCTGGCCTGCGCCGAGAGCGGCAGCGCGAGCGCGGCGACAAACACGAGAGACAGGGCGAGGCGACTCAAATTCATGGCTGACAGCAGCGTGGATTCGAGGATTCTCTTCGCATCGCGCCGGGTGATCGCAGCGCAGTTCCATTGCAGGAATAGAAGCACGGCCGGAGCGAACGTCAAGCGGAGCCGGTACCGGGGGGCACATGGCTTCGGCAATGCCCGTACCGTGCTCTGCTTGCACGGCGCCCGCCGGTTCGATTACGATGGGACTCGAGGACCCGTCATCGTCGATCCCGGATGTGCTGACTTTCCACTCGGCCTGCCTGACGGCGAGATCGGAGCAGAGCAATGAAGATCGAGAGCGTGAACCCCACGACAGGCGAGATCATCGAGGCACGGGAGGCGATGACGGCGCGTCAGGCGAATCACGCAATTCGTTCGGCCGACCGCGCATGGAGGAGCTGGCGCGAGACGTCGTTCGCCGAACGGGCAACACTCATGCACAGAGCGGGCGCGATTCTGCGCGAGAGGGCCGACGAGTTCGCGCACCTCATGGCCATCGAGATGGGCAAGCCGGTGGCGGCGGGCCGCGCCGAGATCGAGAAATGCGCATGGGGTTGCGATTACTATGCGGACAACGCGGAGCGTTTCCTGTCACCCGAACCTGTCACGACCGACGCATCGAACAGCTACGTCGCATTCGCGCCACTCGGCCCGATTCTCGCCATCATGCCGTGGAACTTCCCTTTCTGGCAGGTCTTCCGCTTCGCATCGCCCGCTCTCATGGCCGGTAATGTCGGACTGCTGAAACACGCTTCGAATGTGCCCGGCTGTGCGCTCGCCATCGAGAAGGTTTTCACGGATGCCGGTTTCCCGGATCGCGTATTCACGACGTTACTGATCGAGACGAAGCACACGAAGCATGCGATCCGGAACCCGAACATTGCGGCCGTGACATTGACGGGTAGCACAGGCGCCGGCAAGGATGTCGCAAAAACGGCTGGCCAGTACCTCAAGAAGAGCGTGCTCGAACTGGGTGGCAGTGATCCATACATCGTGCTCGAGGACGCCGATCTCGAACTCGCCGTCGAAACCTGTGTCGCGAGCCGGCTCATCAATTCGGGTCAGAGCTGCATCGCCGCCAAACGGTTCATTGTGGTAAACGCGATTCGCGACGAGTTCACCCGCCGCTTCGTCGAACGCATGCGCATCGCGCGTGTGGGCGATCCGCTCCAGGAGGGGACGACCGTGGGTCCGCTCGCGCGCAAGGATCTGCGCGATACCTTGCACGAGCAGGTTCGCAAGAGCGTGCAGGGTGGCGCGAAGGTGCTTCTCGGCGGCGAGATCCCGCCCGGCCGCGGCGCCTACTACCCACCCACCGTCCTCGCCAACGTGCAGAAGGGGACGGCCGCATGGGATGAAGAACTGTTCGGCCCCGTCGCCGCCATCATCGCAGCGAAAGATGAAAAACACGCTGTCACGATTGCGAACGACAGCGTGTTCGGGCTGGGCGCTGCCGTATTCACGCGTGATATCGAACGCGGCGAGCGAATCGCGCGCGACGGCCTCGAAGCGGGCAGCTGTTTCGTCAACGCATTCGTGAAGTCGGATCCCCGCCTTCCGTTCGGCGGCATCAAGGAGAGCGGCTACGGTCGCGAACTCTCACACTTCGGAATTCGCGAGTTCGTCAACATCAAGACCGTGTACGTGGCCTGAACGCGTGCGACTCAGTTCGCCGTCGCGACGAAGCCCGGCTCGACACAGGGAACCGGGCTTCGTCGAGGGCGGGAAACGCCCGGTCGAGCGGAACTCGTGTCTATGGTTTGCGCGTGACCTCGAGCGTGGCGACGTAATCGCCGGGTGCTATGACCTGCGTCGAAATCGGGTTCGGCGCCAGTCCGACGAGACGTATCCGGTAATCGCGAAAATCGACTGCGTGTGGTTCGACGTGCGTGTGCAGGTCCCGCGCGGACCACGCCATGCGTGCGATCGTGACCTCGAGGTGCACTGTCGCATCGCCGCTCCACACGCACTGCACGTCCGATGCGCAACGGCTGTCGGCGCTGACATTGCGAAACGCAATCAGAAGCTGGTCCTGGAATCGGGCAATCTCGCCGGCCCGGAGCTGGAACGGCACGTTCGAGGTCGCGTCGATCACGGTCTCGTTCGGGGCAATGTTGGGATCCGATGGTCCGCTCGAACAGGCTGCGAGCCCGAGCCCGAGCAGTGCGGCAAGCATCAGGAAACGGCGCTTCATACGCCTCCATGCACGTTGACGGTTGACCGATCCGCGAGCCATGCGGCGGTCCGTACGCCGGCTACACTCTATCGTACGAGGCGAGCCGGGGAGGAAGTTCCACGGCGCCTTTGCCGTTAGAACGCGCCAGCCCCCCGGTATCCTGACTTGTGCGCGCCAGGCGAGCCGGTGCAACCTGCGGCCGGCGTTTGCTGTCCAATCGTGCTGATCGCGCATAGCGACCCGCGCGCCGATAGATTGGCTGTGTACAACACGGACGACCGAACGTGCACGACCTGCCGGAGATCCCGATGTCTGTTCGACTTGTGCGATTCCCGCTGCGGTTCCGCCGGCGCTGTGAGGCTGCTGCCCGGCCCTTCCTGCCGGTCTTCTCACCGGGCGGTGCGATTCTGGCCGCCTTTGCCGGCCTTTTCGGCGCCGGTTGCGCAGGCGAGGCCGGCGCCGGTTCGGAGTGGGAAGTGACGCGCGACACGGTCGGCGACACGATCGTGGTTCGCACGACCGCCGGCAGTGCTTGGGGGCAGGCGAAGACACTGGTCCCGGAATTGACGATTGGCGTTCTCGAGGGCGATGAAGCCTACATGCTCGGCAGCATCACGTCGCTCGCCGTTTCAACGAGCGGCGAGATTCATGCGCTGGACCGGCAGGTCCCTGTACTACGCAAGTATGGCCGGGATGGCCGGCACATCGCGAACTTCGGCCGTGAAGGTGGCGGCCCGGGCGAATACAAGAGTCCGGACGGCGGACTCGTCGTGTTCCCTGATGGTCGCGTCGCGGCTCGTGATCCGGGCAACGCACGCATCCAGATCTTCGCGCAGGATGGCGCACCGCTGGCCGAGTGGCCGCTGCCTTCAGGCGGTGGTTTCAGCACCAGCCGAAAGCTTTACCGTGACGATGCCGGCCGGCTCTACTCGATGGTCCTGCTCGATCGTGGCCGGCCGACGGACGAGTGGCGTTACGGGCTCGCTGTGATCGAGGCCGATGGCAGTCACGCAGACACACTCCTCGTGCCCTATTGGGACTACGCCAATCCCGTCGTCACCGCAAAGAACGAGAACAGCTCCAGTTCGAATCTCGTGCCGTTCTCTGCTTCCACGAACTGGACGTGGAGCCCGCGCGGCTACTTCGTCGGTGGGCTCAGCACTGACTATCGCGTCGAGCTGTTCCGCAACGACGATCTGCTGCTGCGCATCGAGCGCGTGTGGGAGCCAGTCCCCGTCGCGGCCGCCGAGAAGGCCGACGCAGAGGAGCGAATCACTCGCAACTTCCAGCACAGCTTTCCCGGCTGGCGTTGGAACGGCCCGCCGATTCCCGACACAAAACCACCGTTCCGGTCTATCAGCGTGGGTGAAGACGGCCGCATCTGGGTCATGCTCTCGCAGCCGAGCACCGAGATCATGACCGAGGCCGAAGCCAGGGCGGAACTCGATCGCACCGAGCGTCTGCCAGTTCGATTCCGGGAGCGCATCGCATACGATGTGTTCGAACCTGATGGTACCTATCTTGGCCGCGTCGAGACGCCCGAAGGGTTTTCCTCGATGCCCGAGCCGGTCTTCCGCGGCGACTTCGTGTGGGCAACGCTGCGCGACGAAAACGACGTGACATACATCGTGCGCTTCCGCATCGACGGAACGCCCGCCGCGTAGTCGATCCCGTTACGCTTCACCGCGCAGGCCGGCCTGACTCATGTTCGACAAGAAATGCGCGCAGGACGACGGCACCGTTGTGAACGCTGTCGCGCGCGCTGTCGAGAAGTGTCACGTTGCCACGCCTGGCGGCCTGGAGGATCGCCTTCCATGCGCCAGCGTTCTCAGCTCCTCCATGTACCTCCGCCGGAACTCCTCCCAGCGCTCGACCCGATCGGCAGCCCGACGACCACCAGTCGGAATCTCGGCCGGGTGACGGTTCGTGCTCGATCGCCACTGTCGGTGGCCCGTTGTATCATCCAGAAGTGAACCTCGGCGGCTCGCCGAAGCCGGTCCAATGATCCGCCCCGTGCTCCCGGGAGCGATGATGGCCCAAGCCCTGTACCTCTTCAAGGCCGCCCGCCGGCCGCTTTACCGCAAAGAGAATCTCCAGCTCCTTGCAGCGGAACGGGGCTCCGTCATGGAGGTGGCGTACAACCGGAGCTGGGTGGCACCACAGTACTGGGGCGAGGGCGCGGTGCAACGCGGCGCGCGGGTGTACTTCGTGTTTACGGAGCGGCCGTACGGCCTGTTCGTGCCGGTGAGGCAGGGTGAAGTGCTGGAAGCGGAAACGGACGACCTGATGCTGCGGCTGCGCGTGGTACTGGGCAACTGGATTGGCGTCGAGGACCGCGACCTGGCGGACTTCACGCGGCTCGTGCAGCGGATCGACGCCAACGGAGTGCCGGGCACGAAGTTCGTTGCGCCCAAGCGGGACGGCGTGGTGTTCACACCGTACTTCGACGAACGCGAGGACGAGGGCTGGCGCCGCGTCGTCGACCATGTGCTCGAGGCCTCGCGGCAGTGCGACGAGGATCCGTACTGCCGGAGTGTCTTCTTCCGTCCCGTGGCGTTGCACGTCAATGGCGAATCGCTGGTGGCGCGGCGCGTGCCGCTCGAACCAGGGACGCGTGCGACGTTGGTGCTGGGGTTCCACAACCCACATCTGACGCAGGACGATCTCGCCCGCCTCGAACTGCGCGCGCTCGCGGCCGAGGACGCGCTGCGTGTCGATCTGCCGGCGCACTTCCCGCCGACGGGGGAGCTGGAGGTCCCGTTCGAAGTGGTGGGTGGCGAGCCGGTTCTCACAATTCAGATCGGGCCGGCCCCGGCGGAGCACACGTCGGTAAGGCTGCGGTTCGGTGCGCGGACTGGCGAGGGCGCGGCGAGGCGTGACTCGATCGAGTCGCACGCGGAACTCGCCTCTGGTTCGATCCCGCCCAGGGACGCAGACTCGATCGAAGCCGTCGCGGCATCGCGCGAAGATGTCATGCGCCTCTACGACGTTGTGTTTCGCAATGCACGCATGGAGTCGGCAGACGCGCTGGACGTGCTGGACGCGTTCCAGCGTCTCTTGCCGGTCGAGCAGCGCCTGAAAGAGCGGCGCGCGTTCCTGCTGGACGAACAGGGCGAGGAGGAGCGTGCGTGGCATGTACTGCACGGTCTGGACCCGGAGATCATGGGTGACGATGCACGCTTCCTCCTGTTCCGCCTGCACGCTGCCCGCGACGGCGGAGCCGGCCTGCTGCACGATGTCCTCTCGCTGGATCTCACGGCGGAGGGCCGATTCGATCGCTTTGTTACCACGCTCGAGTCGCTGCCCGCTCACGCCCTCGCCCGGCTTGTACCGGCTCTGGTGCCGGAGCTGCCGGCCGAACAGCTTCGACCGCTGATGGAGCGTGCAGCCGCCCGCCTCGAGTCGCCCGACGCGCTTGCCGATACGGCCAACAACCTCTACATGGTCACGGGCGACGCCAACTGGGCGTACTCTTTCCTCGATGACCGGCGTCGCAGCCTCCGGCTCGATGGTTCTGTTGTGGTGGATGCCCTGGTCGATCTTGCTGCGGCCGGGGGTCGGTCGGACGATGTCGCCGATCTCCCGGCCGACGTCGCCCGCCGTATCGGGAACCTGATCGAGCGGGATCTGCTGAATGAAGCTCGGGCGCGCCTGCGGGAGGCCGGCCGGGCACTGCGTCGTTCTGAACGCGACCGGCTCTACCACCACATCGCGGACCGGCTCGAGCGCAAGCGAGCGTTCGCCGTGGCGGCGGAGGTGATGGTGGAACTCGGCTATTCGGCGTGCGCCAGTGGGGACTTGGCTGAAGCAACGGAGGCGGTCGAGCGTGCGCAAGGCCTGTGGGCTGTTGGCCATGGCGGGGACACCGGGTTGCCGGGGAACGCGTCGGCGGATCCGGCGCCTCCGCTGTGGCTCTCCGATGCAGGAACGAGAGTCCGCGCCGCATGGCTACGCTGCGAGGACCTGATCGAATGGCGCAAGACGGCAGAGGAGCGTCGTCGCGAAGCGATCCGCGCTCAACTCGCGGGGAAGCGCATCCTGATCGCCGGCGGCTTGCGTCAGCCTGAATGGGAGCAACCGCTTCGTGAACTTACGGGCGCCGAAATCGACTGGGCCGAGAAATACCGCGGCGAGGGAGACAATCTACGCAGCTTCGCGGACCGCATCCGCTCCGGCCGCTACGCCCTCGTGATCCACAGGCTCCAGAAATCAGGGCACGAGGTGCCGGAACAGCTCCGCGATGCGTGCAAGGAGGTGGGGGTGCCGTGGGTTCCGACGCCGACGCCCGGCTTGAGAGGCGTGGAAGTGGGAGTGAGCAACGGTGTGTCCCACCTGAGGTCGCGACCCGCCGCCGGGGATTCGTGACCACCAGACCCACTCAATAACGAAGCGGTACGACCAGGAACGAGACGCTCGGGCCAGCGGAAGTCTCTCGGTCGCCGGACCGCCGTGCAAGCCGAGCATGGAAGCGTCCGGGTTCGACGAGCGGGCCCGGGCGCAGTGGTCCACGTTCGCCCTCCTCCCGCGCGACCGGTTCGTGCCGCAGGTCCCACGCAATTCGCTGGATGCCGGGCCCAGCCGGGACATCGATCCGGCGCACCGGACGGTCCTCACTGTCCGTGACGACAAGCGCGAGCGTATCCCCGTCTGTGAGTGCATCGCGCACGAAGCAGGTAAAGATCGCACCATAAGGCGGGTTCGGTGTGGTTTCGTTGCCCCACGCGGCGCGGGCCTGGCCCAGTTCGTCAAAGAGGAGGGCATCGCGCAACGGGAACAGCCAGAGGGGCTCGGCAAGCGCCTCCGCATTCACTTCGCGGAGCGCGGCCATGTCGTCGAGGATGTACACGCCGCGGCCGAACGTGCCGGCGATGAGATCGTCGTGCAGTGGATGGATCAACAGGTCTCGCGCCTGGATCGTGGGCATGCCACCGCGCAATCGGATCCAGTGCGCACCTCCGTCGATCGTGAACCACACGCCGAACTCGATACCTGCAAAGAACAGATTCGGGCTTACGCGATCCTGAACGATCGACCAGGCACCGGAGCGCGCTGGCAGGTCACCGGTAATCGACGTCCACGTTCGGCCGCGGTCATCACTCCGCAACAGATACGGCCGGTAGTCGCCGCGCTGCCAGTTGTTGAACGTGACGAAGACGGTGTTCGCATCGCGCGGCGAGGCCGCGACGTCGGTGACGTAGCTCATGGGCGGCAGGCCGGGGAACGAATCGACGGTCCGCCATGTTGCGCCTCCATCCTCGGACACGGAGACGAGACCATCGTCCGTACCAGTGTAGAGCAGGCCTTCGAGCACAGGCGACTCATCGATTGCGGTGATAACGCTGAGTTCTGTCGTGTACAGGTTGCGCGCGACCGCGTCTTCGGGCCAGACGCGGCCCATGATCGGGATCGTGTCGCGATCGAGCTGGCGGGTCAGGTCATCGCTCACCGGCGTCCACGTCTCGCCGCGGTCATCGCTGCGCCACAACCGATTGCCCGCGACATACACACGCCGGGGCGAGTGCGGGCTCACCAGCAGCGGTGTGTCCCAGTGCCAGCGCTCCGTCGATTCTTCGCTTTCTTCCTCGTCCTCGAGCGGCCTGATGCTCTGGCTCTGCCCGGTCCGCAGATCCAGACGATTGAGGGCGCCGTTCTGCGAGAGTGTATAGATGATGTCCGGATGACCGGGTTCGACGCGTGCCTGGAATCCGTCACCGCCACCGACGCGGATCCAGTCGCTGGTGCGGATGCCGGCCGTGTTGCGCGTGCGTGACGGCCCACAGATCGTGCCGTTGTCCTGCGCGCCGCCGCACACGTGATAGAACGGGAGTGCATCGTCTACACCTACGCGATAGAACTGCGAAAGTGGCAGATTCGTAAAATGGCGCCATGTCTCGCCACCGTCCCATGTCTCGTAAAGGCCGCCGTCATTGCCGACCCAGATGTGTCGCGAGTCCGCTTCATCGAACACGATCTCGTGATGATCGACGTGCATGTCCCAGCGCACGGGCTCGAAGGTCCGGCCGCCATCCGTGCTGCGGTGGCTGTTGATCTCGACGACCCAGATCGTCTCCGGCCGGTGCGGATCGACGAAAATCTCGCCGTAGTATTGCGGATCGCCGCCATCGTACTCGCTGGTTCGCGTCCACGATTCGCCGGCATCATCGGATCGAAAGAAGCCGCCATGCTCGCCTTGCGCCACGACGAGCGCGAACACGGTATTCGGGTTGCGCGGGTCGATGGCGAGCGCGATGCGTCCGAGATCGACGGCCGGCAGTCCGCGCGACAGCTTCTGCCACGTCTCGCCGCCGTCCACCGACCTGAAGATGCCAGCCTCCGGGCCGCCACCAATGAGCTGGCCCACGCGCCGGCGACGCTGGTACGCGGCCGCGTACATGACGTCCGGATCGCGTGGATCGAGGACGAGGTCGGTAATGCCCGTTTCATCGCTCACGTGCAGGATGCGCGTCCAGGTGCGGCCGCCATCTCGCGTGCGGTACACGCCGCGCTCACCGCCCGATGACCAGAGCGGGCCCTGCGCGGCGACGTACACGACGTCGGAATTGCGCGGATCGATGATGATGCGCTGAATGTGCTCGGAATCGCGCAAGCCAACGTGCTGCCACGTTTGCCCGGCGTCCGCCGACCTGTATACGCCATCGCCGAAGCCAACACTGCGCTGACTCTGATTCTCGCCAGTGCCCAGCCACACGACATCCGCATTGCGCGGATCGACGGTCACGACGCCGAGCGAATACGAGCCGCCCGCGTCGAAGATGGGATGCCACGTGTTGCCGCGGTTGACCGTCTTCCACAGGCCGCCGGATGCCGTGGCTACATACCACGTGCTCGCATCTGTCGGATCGATCTCGACGTCCGCAACGCGGCCGGTGGTCAGACTCGGGCCGAGACTGCGGAACGCGAGACCTGCAAATACATCTTCGTTCAACCGTTCCTCGCCCGTCTGTGCGCGCGTGGGTGAGAAAACCGCAAACGATGCACAGAGCGCGAGCGCGCTGGCGGTGGGCAACCCGAGCCTCGCCGCGGTCGATGAGCCTGGCGACATGCGCCGCCCGCGAAGCGGCACGTGAAGCCGCCCGTGCCACGGCTCGGACCGGTGTTCAGCTGGCAGGTTCGTGATGCCGGGCGCATCTGCCGCGAACGCGGCGCCGCAAGCGCAAATCATCGACGGCCGCCCACGGCGGGCAGCGTCGTAATCCCGCGTTCACGCTTCTGCGCTTCGACCATGCGCGCAACATCGGCGAGCAGTTCCTTCGCATCGTACACGATGCCGTCCTTGATGGTATAAACAATGCCGCCCACCCGCTCGGGCCGGCCCGTCGCATCGTTCAAACGAACGGCACCCGTGCCGTACAGATACTTGAGGTTTGCGATGGGGTTCTCACCAATGACGACCAGATCTGCAAGCATGCCTTCCCGCACGACGCCGAACTCCGGTTCGACGCCCTTCGGCTCGTAGAGTGCCTGCGCCGCGTGCATGGTCGCGCCGCGGATCACCTCAAGGGGCGAGAACCCGGCTTCCTGAAGCAGCTCCATCTCCTGAATCGTACCAAAGCCGAACAGGTTGTAGATGAAACCGGCATCGGAGCTGACTGTGACGCGGCCGCCCATATTCTTGTAATCGTTCAGCAACTGCATCCAGACGCGGTAGAAGTTGCGCCACGCGACTTCATCCCACGTCGTCCAGTCGTAGTAATACGATCCATGATTGTCGCGGCTCGGCTCGTAGAAGTCCCAGAGCGAAGGCAGCGTGTACGTTGCGTGCCAGTCCGCGTTGCGGGCACGCATCACGTCGCGGCTCGCAAGGTATGCAACCATGGTCGGGTCGAGGATCGTGCCGAGTTGCTTCAGTTCCGCCAGCAGTGCCACCCATTCCGGACTGCCCGGCGGATGGATCAGGTTCCACTGGCGAGCGACCTGGCCGAAACGATGCTGCTCGTCGTTGTAGTTCATGTCGGCCGGCCACGGCTGAACGTCGTGCTCGCGATACAGCGCTTCGAACAAACCGTAGAAGTGCGTGACCGTGCCGAGTCCGAGCCTCGCCGCATCGATGGCGTTCATCTGCGCAACACCGAGTTGCGCGAGGTGTGCTGTACTGCCGAGGCCCTGCACCTTCGCTTCCTCGAGCAGCGCCTTCATGATCGCGGGCGGATACGCGACCAGCTTCATGCCGTCGGCTCCGTTCTGCGCGATCCAGCGCACCCATTCCTTCGCCTGCTCCGGCGTGCGCACCGGGCCGCCGCCCCAGGCCTGGCCCGGGCGAGGATACAGGAACATGCGCGGTGCGGTGATCTCGTTGCGTGCGCTCCGCTCCTGCTCGCTCTTCGAGAACTCCCACGGGCCGTACTCCACTCCGCGGCCTGCTGTAATCCCGTGGCCGAGCCACAGTTTGTAGACGTACTCCGCCTCCGGCGTCTTCGTCGGGTCGCCCGTGTGCAGATGGTTATCGACGAATCCAGGCAGCACGTACATGCCCTCTGCGGCGATCTCGCGCGTCGCATCCTCCGGCCGCCCCGTCGTGCGCAGCGGCCGGCCCGGTACGCCCACGCCGACAATTCGCGTGATGCGGTTGCCTTCGATGACGATGTCGACCGGTCCCTGCGGCGGCGCACCCGTACCATCGATGACGATCGCACCGCGCAGAATCAGGCGCTCGAACGGGCCTTCACCCTCCGCACGCGCGGGTGCCGGTTGAACCTGCGCCTCGAGCGGCGCCACTCCGACCACGATCGCCAGGCCCACGAGCACCGATACCCTGCCCATCCCGCTCAACGTCCCTCGCATCATTCTTCGCCTCCCGCACGAAGTGTCACACCAGCCCCAACCGCCTCGCCCGTTCCGATGTGCAGCTGTTGCCGTTCCCAGAAACCAGCCCCGGAAACCAGCCCCAGAAACGCCGTTCTCAATCAAAACGCGGATCCTCCCGAACACGCACCGTCCCCACATACGTCCGGCCGTCAACCACGACGCGCACCGCGTATTCGCCCGCCGCCGCCGGACGCAGCTCGTTGCCGAAGAATCCGGTATACGATGCATCGCCCACGACCTGACTGTACTCGATCAGCGAACTGCGCACGCGATTCAGCGCATCCGGTGCGTCCGCCCGCGTCAGCTGCACCGCGATCGTATCGAGTTCGAGAAGTCGCGGGCGAAGCTCGCTGACCGGTCGTCCGCGCATCATCACATTGCCCGTCACGTCGCGCACCAGGCCGCCGCTCTCGGTCGAGTTGCGCAGCTCTGGCTGGTTCTTCGTCAGGTCCGGGCTGATGATGCGCCACGTATCCCCGCGGTCCGTCGATTTGAAGACGTAGTTCGACCCGACGTAGATCGTTCGCCCATCCAGCGGCGAAACCGCAAGCGGCGAGTTCCAGTTCCAGCGGAACTGCGGCGGCAGCGCTGCACCGTTGATCGTGCGATTCGGCAGCGGCCACCGGAACCAGTTCTCCTCACCGTTGATCGTGTAATCGGTCTGGCTCTCGCCGAAGGCCGGATCGTAGTACTCCGCGAAATTGACCGTCGTCGCCGGTGTCGGCGTGATGAATCGGCGACTTCCCGTTACGACATCGATGCGGCCGAAGAAACCGACATGAACCGTCGAGTACAGCGTCCGCCAATCGGCCGGATCCGT
>JBOHRL010000082.1:0-5355 GCA_050732695.1 Longimicrobiales bacterium
TCATCTTCAGCACGCCGGGTGTGATTGCGACCTGGTCTGCCGCCGTGCCGATGACCGCTTCGACACGAACAGCATCCTCGTTTCGGATCCCGTGACGGTAATGCAGCGCGGCGGAATCCGTTGCGGACGGCATGGGCGGTCTGGTCGCGAGCCCGAACCGGTCGCGGGCACGAGCATCGGAAAGCTCGAACGCCGGCTGGTAACCGATCATCGGCAGCCACGAGCGATTGAAGAACGCGCCGTTCTCTACCACACCGGTCGGGATCCCGTCGTTCGGAAAGCCGCGCGGACGCCGGGCCACATCGAACGAGAACTGGAGCGAATCGCCCGGCTGGAGCGTCTCAGCGAGCGCGTAGATGCGGAATCCGAGTTCATCGTCCACGAGCACGGACTCCGCCGCCCGGTCGAACGAGATCGAGCGCGCGTCGATTTCCGGAATCGTGTACACGTGCACCGAGTCGATCGGTGAGCCAGTGCGGTTGACCATGCGAAACGTGCCGCGCGTTTCGACGGCGGGATCCTCGGGATAGATCTCCATGCGCAGTTCGGCGCTCACGATGGTTGGTTGCGGTGCGGCCTCGAAGCGCTTGTAGCGCTTCTCGTATTCGGCTTGGGGCGCGCCCCTCTCGCGCGGCGTACGGTACTCGTTCAGTACGTTCGTGTTATAGAAGATGAAACCGCCGAACACGAGAATCAGCAGGATCGCAACTGCGGCCGCTCGCGCGGTCCCGCCGCCGAACCGTTCGCGCGCAACGCGGAGCCGGCGCAGCAGTCCGGGCTCACGGCCGCGCACCCACAACGCGCTCGCGATGAGCGACAGCAGCAGCGCCCACGCCGCCCAGTACAACTTGAACCAGACGAACGGGCCGACGAACGGGCCGAAGCCGTTCATCTCCGAGTAGGTCCATTCCGGGCTGGTACTGTAAACCACCAGGTGGTGATCGATTCCGAATGCAGAGGAGGCCATCATGAACGCGAAGAACGTCAGCATCAGGATGTGTCCGATGTACTTCTGGTTCACAATCACGTGAATCGTCATCGCGAGTGCGGCCCAGAGCACGTAGTTCGCGAAGTTGATCCCGAAGAGGATGCGGAAATAGATGCCGGGCTCGACATCGTAATATCCCTGCAGCGCCTGGAGCGTGAAACCAGCGGCCATGATCACCACCGTCAGCAGCGCAAGAGTGGCGACGACTGCGAGGAAGCGGCCGAGCACAGCGACGCCTTCCGACACGGGCGTGGCATCCGCGATCTCCGCCATGCCGACGTCGCGGTCCTGCCACACCATCTCACCCGCCCAGAGCGCGATGATCAGGAAAATGATGGGCAGGTTCCGACTGCTCAGGGCTACAGACGCAACGAGGTGCGTGACTGGCCAGACGGGCGTGTCGAAGGCTGTGCTGCCGACGTTCCAGCCCCAGAGCAACGTAAGGCCGAACGCGAGAAGCAGGACCGCGACAAACGAGCGGCTCGCCGTCACCTCGGCGAAACAGCGTCGTCCGACGGCAAGCGTCTGTCGCACCCATGCGAACCCCGCGAATGCGCTTTGCACGCGCGGGATCGCGATCGAAACGGTACGCTCTGCGAGCGGCTCTGCGATAAATCGGCGTTGCTTGCGGCGGCCTCCGCCGTCGTCATGCGCGAAACGGAACCGCCGGTGGACAGTGGCGAGGGCGACGGCCGCGAGGGTGAGCCAGGCCACGCGACTCCAGACCAGCGGAGCCGGAAAGCCGACCAGCCGAACATTGTATTCGACTGGCGTCCAGTAGCGACTCATGCGCTCCAGCGTCGCAATCCCGAACGGATCGGCCAGCGCCGACAGAAATGGATTCGTGATACGACCCACGTAATTCGCGGCGACGATGCCGGAAATGAAAAGCACGATCGCGCCGAGATAAACCGGAATTACCTGGCGTGCGAGCATCGCAATCGTGAACAGGATGCCGCCGGAGAACAAGAGGCCCGGGAACAGCAGGAGCGGGAAGGTCTGGAGATACACGGTGATGCGATACGGACCGACAATCTCCGGCTCAAATCGATGCCACAGCAGCGCGGCGGCTACCTGGCCGATTGGGATTGCCAGCAGGAGAACTGCGTTGATGGACAGCGCCGCGAGAAATCGCCCGCCGAGGTATTCGGTCTTGCTGAGCGGCGTGGTGAAAAGGAGCGGATCCATCTCGGTCTGGACGTCGCGAACCGCCGCCGCGCCGAAGAGTCCCGCCGTGACCAGCAGGCCGAACATCGACGCTGCCACGGCCATGTGCGTGAGACGGATCGGCGCGTTGAAGTCGATGCTTTCGTCATATGAGGCCAGGAGCATCCAGGCTGCGAAGAAGAACAGGAGCGCCGGGTAGATCCAGGTCGCGCCGCTCCGAAGCGTATGCTGAAGCTCGTATTGAAAGACTTCGCGAAACCTCACGAGACCACCTCCGCCTCCACCGCACGCCGCCCGTGGTGGCCGGCCATAACACTGAAGTACACGTCCTTCATGTCCGGTTCGACCGTCTCGAACTCGGGTCCGGGCAAACTCTCCGCGTACACGTGCACGATCGTCCGCCCCGCCAGCAGCTTCGTGCAGATCAACGGTTGCTCCCGCTCCAGTTCCGGCAGCTCCTCCCGCGTCACCGTCTTGCGCCAGATCCGACCGCGCAGCTCATCGATCGCGCGCGACGGCTCCGCCTGGAGCAGGATCTCGCCCCGGTCGATGATCGCCATGCGCGTACACAGCTCCTCGACATCCTCGACGATGTGCGTCGACAGGATCACCACACTGTCCTCGCCGATCTCGCTCAACAGGTTGAGGAAGCGCACGCGCTCGGCCGGATCCAGCCCCGCTGTCGGTTCGTCGACGATGATCAGCTTCGGATTCCCGAGAAGCGCGACCGCCACGCCAAAGCGCTGACGCATCCCGCCCGAGAACGTGCCGAGCTTCTGGCTCCGGACTTCCCAGAGGTTCGTCTTCCGAAGCAACGCCTCGACCGTGTCGCGCCGGGCCCCGTTGTCGTTGATCCCCTTCAGGATCGCGAAGTGCTCGAGCAGCCGCTCGGCCTTCGTCTTCGGGTGGAATCCGAACGATTGCGGCAGGTAGCCGAGCGTCTTCCGCACCTCGGCTTTCTGGCGCAGCACGTCAAGGTCGCCCAACCGGGCCAATCCTTCGTCCGGCTCCTGGAGCGTGGCGATGATCCGCATGAGCGTCGACTTGCCGGCGCCATTCGGCCCGAGCAGTCCGAACATGCCCTGCGGGACCTCCAGCGAGACGTCTCTGAGCGCTTGGGTTCCGTTGGGATAAGTCTTTGAGAGGTCACGAATTACAAGGTGCATGAATCGAGATGGTTTCGGTTGTGGATCGCGATCGGGCCGCGCCAGCCCTTCTCAGGGCCGCGGCAATCTAAGGTGGAGGGCTCGTTCTTGCAAGTACTTTATGTTGTAAAGATGACGCTCGCGCGGGGGTGGCGGTGCGCCCAATGTATGTATGCCTTGGATTCGCCGGAGGTGAACGAAGGTCATTATCGCTTCGTCCCGACAGGGCTTCGGCGCGGCCAGCCCTGATCCCGCAGAACCCAATCACGCTGCACGGATCACCCTCCTGAGACACCGCAAGGACGTTCGAGCCGTCGAGTTCCCAGGTTCCCGGACCGGCCACGACCTCGCACAGCCAACCAGTGGCGCGCTCCCTCCCGTGGCCGCGCAGTGTCAGAGGCGTAAAGGGCTCGTTGGGCGATTCTCGGCGCAATTCCTTGAAAGAGTTTCATTTGCATCATAAGCCGTTTAAGTTGTCAGCATGGCTCGGATCAGGGACTATTTGAGCGAAATCGGGTCACGCGGCGGGCGAAAGAGTCGACGCGTGCTGGACCCGGAAACAGCGCGGTCCATGGTTCGGGTGCGCGAAGCCCGGCGTGCGTTTCGCCGCTTTTACACGACCTGTTTCTGGTCCTACCGGTCAGACCTGGAAATCGGCATTGCGGACGTGCCATGGGTCGCTGAACAACTCATGAAATATGGCAACCGCGAGGCGTGGCGCGTCGGGACCCGGCTATGCCGCTAACGGACTTCCAGCGCCTCCTTCTGGCCACTCTGTCCGCCATGCCGAACGACGATCGATACCTCGCGGGCGGGGCGGCGATCCACTTCTCGCCGAACTCCACGCGATACAGCGACGATCTGGACTTCTTCCATGATTCGGAGGCGCGCGTGGCGTCGGCGTTCGCACGTGATCGTGAAACGCTGGATGCCGCGGGCTACGCGGTCGACGTGGAACTGAGTTTGCCGGGCATGGTGCGTGCAGCGGTGCGCCGCGAGGGGCAATCGACGCGCGTGGACTGGGCGCACGATTCGGCGTGGCGTTTCATGCCTCTCGTGCGTGACGATCTTGGAGGATTGCTCCTCCATCCTGTCGACCTCGCCATCAACAAGGTCCTCGCTCTTGCCGGCCGTGACGAGGCACGCGATTTCGTGGACATCCTATTCGTTCATAATAGCGTACTACATCTCGCGGCACTTTCCTGGGCGGCGGTGGGGAAAGACCCCGGCCTTTCGCCACTTTCCCTGCTGGAGCTTCTCAAGCGGCGCGGTCGGTACCGGCCCGAAGATTTCGCACGGTTACGCCTTGCGGCGCCCTTCGACCTCGTACAGGGCAAGGAAATCTGGCTCGCCGCGCTCGCCGCGGCTGAACAATTCGCGCGCGAGCGCCCACCGGATGAACTTGGCGGCCTCTACTATTCTCTCGCGGACAAGCGATTTGTTATCCCGCGGATCGACGAGTCACTTTCTTCTCAGGGCATCGTGCTTCATTTCGGTGCGCCGGGCGGTGTCCTTCCGAGGATGGCGGACTCGCGGGTCGAAGGTTTCGACGCCGTTTGAGCCGCCGCACGCGGTCGAAGACGAACGAATCGCAAGCGCCCAGAATCGAAGGGCAACATCCATCAACGGCGAACTCCCGCTCAGGCAGAGAAGAAGGCGTGAGCGTTGAAGACTTCCGGCACGGCGTTGATCGCGATCTCCTTGATGATGGGCGCCAATGCCTGAGCGCGGCGCTGAGTGCCATCCCTGGTAGGGACCAGCCGCACGGAGTGCAAGACGGCTGTCGAAAAGTCGGTCTTGCGAACGCCATTATGCGACGGGTAGCGGTCCGGTCTGGTTGATTCTTATGTCAGGGGGATGCTCGATGCGGTACGTCATGTTGATCTATTGTCCCGTAACAGTGAATTGCGACATAAGTCATACTAATCCATGACTTTGCAGAGTACGCTGTGCGAAACGCGCGATGCTCGCGAGGATCTCGTCGCCAGTCTTGACCCAGACGTAGGGCTTGCCTGTCTCATTGTGCACGGCGATGAACTCCTGGATGGCTTTGAT
>JBOHRL010000083.1:0-12546 GCA_050732695.1 Longimicrobiales bacterium
ACGACTTCGGCGGACGACAGACCGATCGTCAGCACGAGCAGCAGCGCGACCCCGCGGAGCAGCATCATCCGCCGTCCTCACCCGCATAGCGGACGCACGCCTCCACGCCGTGCGCGACGTCGCCGAGCAGATCCTCGGCCGCCGTTAGCAACAGCTCGACGCGCGCGTCGCTCAGCTCGTAGTACACGAAGCGGCCGCGCTGCTCGCGCCGGACCAGGCCGCAGTCGAGTAAGCACGCCAGGTGGTTCGACGTGTTCGACTGCGTCAGCCCTATCGCATCCATGATCTCGGTCACGCTCAGCCGCCCGCCCCGCAGCGCCTCCACGATAGACAGCCGCGACGGATCCGCGAAGCCGCGGAACAACTTCGCCTTCGTCGCGAGCAGGTCTCCCGTCGTCGTGGTCGGCACCGAGCGCTCTTTCTCGTTGGGATCAGCGGCGGATGATGCGTGGCCCGATCCTCGCCGTCAATCCGCGGCGACCTCGCGACGCAAACGAATCGCGCCTTGTAATATCATCGATCGCTGATATGCTGTACGCATGAAAGGCGAACGCAAGTCCGCGCGCGGTGCGGCGGACGGACGGAAGAATCCTCTGCGGATCCTGGGACCTGATGCCGCGGCGCACGCCGCCGTGGAACCGCGCGAAATGGAAGCCCAATCCGCCGCCCGCGCGGCCTGCGCGGCCGGAGCGGCGGGAGCCGGACCGAGCGTGCGCCGCTTTGCCGTGGAAGGGCTTTGTTGCGCGAGCGAAGCCCGCCAGATCGAGGCCAAGCTGTCACCGCACCCAGGGGTGATCGCGCTGCGCATCGATCCCATCCAGCACACGCTGCTGGTGGACGGGTCGATCGACGCAACCGAGGTGGAGCGGGCGATCGCCGAGCTGGGCATGACGGCGCGGCGGCTGGATCTGGAACCGGCCGTGCGGCCCTGGTGGGAGCGACGGGGGCGGCTGGTGCTCGCCGCGTGCTCCGGCGTTCTGCTGGGCGCGACGTGGCTTGCGCAGCACGCCGTCGGCTCCACGATGCTCGTCGCTGTCTTCGCGGTCGCGGCGGTCGCGGCGGGTGGGCGGTACGTGTTCCCTCGGGCGTACCGCGCGGCGCTGCACCGTGCGTTGGACATGAACTTCCTGATGGCGGTTGCGGCGGTGGGCGCGCTGGTGATCGGGGAGTACGGCGAAGCGGCGTCGGTGATGTTCCTGTTCGCGGTCGCGCAGCTGCTGGAAACACACGCGATGGGCCGCGCGCGCCGCGCGATCCGGTCACTCATGGAGCTCACGCCCGCGGAAGCGACGGTCATCCGCGACGGCCGCGAGGTCCGGGTTCCGGCGGACGCCGTGCGCATAGGCGAGGTGGTGGTCGTGCGTCCAGGCGAGAAGATCGCGGTCGACGGCCTCGTCGTGACGGGCCGGTCGAGCGTGAATCAGGCGCCGGTCACGGGCGAGTCGGTACCGGCGGAGAAGGAGGTGGAAGACGACGTCTTCGCCGGCACCGTGAACGGCGAGGGCGCACTCGAGGTACGCTCCACGAAGACTGCTTCCGACACGACGCTCGCGCGCATCATCCACTCCGTGGAGGAGGCGCAGGCGACGCGCGCCCCGAGCCAGACGTTCGTGGACCGGTTCGCGCGAGTGTACACGCCCGCCGTGGTCGCCACGGCTGTCACGCTCGCGGTGCTGCCGCCGCTGCTCGGGTGGGGTGCGTGGGGCGAATGGGTGTACCGCGCGCTGGCGCTGCTGGTCGTGGCATGTCCGTGCGCGCTGGTCATTTCGACGCCGGTCACCGTGGTCAGTGCGCTGGCCGGCGGCGCTCGACGCGGCATTCTGATCAAGGGCGGCCTCCACCTGGAGAACGCCGGGCGTGCGCGTGTGATCGCGCTGGACAAGACCGGTACGTTGACGGAAGGACGGCCCGAGGTCGCGTCGGTTGTGCCAATCGACGGCGCGACGGCGTCGCACGTGCTCGGGGTTGCCGCGTCGGCGGAGGCGCGCAGCGAGCACCCCCTCGCGACGGCGGTGCTTCGTCACGCGGCGGAGGAAGGCGTGGCGATTCCGCGTGCCGCGGACACGCGCGCCATTGCCGGCCGGGGCGTCGAGGCGCTCGTGGAGGACCGCCGCGTGGTCGTCGGCAGCCAACGGCTGTTCGCCGAGATGGGCGCCGACAATGTCGCGGCCACGGCGGGCATTCGAGGGCTCGAGGCCGACGGCGTCACCATGATGCTGGTGGGTGAGTCGGACGGCGCCGGCGCGGCTCCGATCCGGATTATCGGCGCGATCACCGTCGCGGACCGCGTACGGGCCGCCGCGGGCCGCGCCCTCGCCGCCCTGCACGATGCCGGCGTCGATCGCATCGTCATCCTGACGGGCGACAATCCGGCGGCCGCCCGCGCGATCGCAGCGACCTTGAACGGCGCTGTGGACGAGGTGCGCGCCGGCCTGCTTCCGGAGGACAAGGTCGCCGCCGTGCGCGCGCTGAAGGAGCGCTACGGCGCGGTGCTCATGGTCGGTGACGGGATCAACGACGCGCCCGCGCTCGCCGCCGCTGACGTCGGCATCGCGATGGGCGCCGCCGGCACGGACGTCGCCCTCGAAACCGCCGATATCGCGCTCATGGCCGACGACCTGACACAGCTGCCGGTGTTGATCCGCCTCGCTCGAAAGGCCGAACGCATCATCCGCGCGAACATCGCCTTTGCGCTGGCCCTGAAGGCGATCTTTATTGTGCTCGCCGCTGGCGGCGTGGCGACGCTGTGGATGGCCGTACTCGCGGACATGGGCGCGAGCCTTCTGGTCATCGGTAACGGCCTGCGCACGTTGCGGCCCTGATGCACTCCTATTCAGCTTCGGACCGACCTGACCCTGGCCCGCTCCGTCCCGATCCAGACATGGGGCGTTGGCCTTCGACTCACCCAGAAACGTCTCGAGCCAGTCGCTCACGCGAATGAAACAACGAAGCCCGTGTCTCCCACGGTGACATTCTAAGGCTGCCGGCGGCTTCAACCGCGATCGGGCTCGAGGCCTTCCAGGCGATGCCGGGTCCGCTCGTTCTCCGTTGCATCGGCGGGTCGATAGAGAATGACGCGCGCTCGTTCGAAGGTGATGAGCCCGCCTCCGATCATTCGGTCCAGCACCGGGAGTCCCTCTTGAATCGCTTCCTCCGTCTCCACGACCTCGACGACGATCGGGAGGTCGAGCGAGAGGCGGAGGATTCGGCTCGCAATGGCCGAACAATGCGAATCGTATTACGTTTGTACACATGGGTACGACACTGACGATCCGCACGGATGAAACGCTGCGGCAGGCGCTCGCGAGGCGGGCCAGCGCGCAGGGCAAGACGGTCTCCGAGGTCGCGCGCGAAATCCTCCGGAGTGCGCTCGAGGAGCGCGCGCTCGAAGAACGAACGAGCCACCTGAAGGGACGCCTGCGTCTGGGGCAGAAGCAGACCGAAGCTTGGCGCCGGACCTTGCGCGAGCGCAACTGGCGAGACTGATGCCGTCGTGAAGACGTGGCTCGTGGATACGGGGCCGGTCGTCGCATACCTGGACGCCGGAGATACGGCACACGCGCATGTCGCGCGTTGCTGGGATGCCTTTCGCGGTCAGCTCGTGACAACGAGCGCCGTCATCACCGAGGCCATGCATTTCGTGAGCGCGAGTCCGTGGGGAGCCCGCCACCTGGCCGATCTCGTCGGTGCGAGCGGGATGGAGGTCTATGACCTCAGCCGTCCGCCGGAGCTGCACGAGGCCGTGTCTCTAATGGAGAAGTACTCGGACACTCCGATGGACTTCGCGGATGCCACGCTCGTGCTGCTCGCGGAAGCGCTGGAGGTTCTCGAGATCCTCACACTCGATCGACGCGGCTTCTTGACGTATCGCACGAGGAAGCGGCGTGTGTTTCGGCGGGTGCTCGATCTTGGATAGGCCGCTTCGGGCCTCTGTGAGCTCCGCCGTAGCCTGCACGCCGCGAGGATCGCCTGGCACCGTCGCCGCACCAGCACCGGGAGAGCGGCCGATGGCGTCGCTCTCGATGCGGTCGCCGACGCGCGTGACGCGCTCGACCGACGTCCACACCTGATTCGACTCGCCGGTCTGACAGGCCTCATCGCTCCTCGACCCATTGCGATCGCGACGGTCCGGCTTGACGGCGGCCGCCGGGGCCGGGAACGTAGGGCCGCGATGTTGGAATCGAGGCCGCAGCCAGGAGGTCCATTGGTGAATTGGATGAGGAGGCCAAAGCCCGGACGGAAAGCGGTGGTTGCGGTGAGGGTGCGCTCGTCGGGGTTGGCGATGGTGGTGGTCCTGCTCGGAATGGGCTGTCGGGGTTCGCCGCAAGCGGGAACGGAGCAGACCGTTGGCGGGCTCGATCTGGCGACGGCGAGGATCGTGGATCTGAGCCATGCGTTCGACGGGCAGACCATCTACTGGCCGACGTCGCCGTCGCGATTCGAGTTGGACACGCTGTCCTTCGGAATCACGGAGGGCGGTTGGTTCTATTCGGCGAACGTATTGAGCACACCGGAACACGGTGGTACGCATCTGGACGCGCCGATCCATTTTTCGGCGACGGGCGAGGATGCGGCGAGCGTTCCGCTGGATCGATTGATCGGCCCGGCGGTCGTCCTGGACATACGGGACCAGGCGGCTGCGGATGCAGACTATCGTCTGACGGTGGCGGACGTGGAAGCGTGGGAAGCGGAGCATGGCCGGATCGAAGCGGGTGCGGTTGTGTTGTTGCGGACTGGCTGGAGTTCGCGGTGGCCGGATGCGGCGACATATCTTGGCAGTACGGTACCGGGCGACGCAACGAATCTGCATTTTCCGAGCTACGGCGAGGAGTCGGCGCGACTGCTGGTGGAGGAACGGGGCGTCGCGGTACTCGGTGCGGACGTTGCGTCGATCGATTACGGTTTGTCGGCCGATTTCATCGTACACCGCATCGCCGCGGCGGCGAATGTGGCGGGTCTCGAGAATCTGACGAATCTGGATGCGCTGCCGGCTGAAGGAGCGTGGGTGATCGCGCTGCCGATGAAAGTGGCGGGCGGTTCAGGTGGTCCATTGCGAGCGATCGCGTTGATGCGGGCAACGGCGGGCGGAGATTGAAGTGATGAGAGAGAAGAGCGGAGGCGAGGCGAGGCGTCGCGTCGCGACAGCGGCGCCGTGGGCAGGTGTCGTCGGCTATTCGAGGGCCGTGCGTGCAGGGGATCGCGTGTGGGTTTCGGGTACGGCGGCGGTGGGCGAGGATGGGCGCATTGTGAGCGGCGGAGCGTACGCGCAGGCAATGCGTTGCTTCGAGATCATACGCGATGCACTGGAGGCCGCTGGCGCAGGTCTGGAACACGTTGTGCGTACACGGATGTACATAGGCGATGCGAAGGACTGGGAGGCGGTGGGTCGGGCGCACGGCGAGTTCCTGGGTGCGGTCCTGCCGGCGACCACGATGATCGTGACGCGATTCATCGATGAAGCGATGCTCGTCGAGATCGAGGCAGAGGCGGTCGTCGAGTGAACGGCGAGGAGACACCTCGTTGCACATGAACAAACACAGCGGGGGAGGACGCACGATGAGGAAAGCGCTGTTCGCACTGGCGATCGCGGCGGTGATGGTGCCTGGCTCGGCCGCGGGGCAGATCGCATGGGATTCGCCGCTGTTGCTGCCGCCGCGGGCGCAACCGGGCTTCGGCATCTTTCTGGCCGATGTCGCGGGCGGCGATCTGGGTGTGATGGCGCTGTGGCGTTCGCCATCCTGGAACTTCGGTCTGCGGGGCGGACTCGCGGAAGCCGCAGGGAATGACCTTGGCGTCTATGGAGGCATCGACTTCGAGGGCGCGCTCACCAGCGCGACGGAAGAGTTCCCGCTGGACATCGACTGGGTGTTCGGCGCAGGTCTGGGTGCCTCGGACGGCGTGCTCATCAGTCTGCCGCTCGGGCTCACCATCGGCCACGAGTTCGAGGGCGATGGTGTCGGATTCCTGCCGTACGTCACGCCGCGTGTCGTCCTCGATGCGTGCCTTGACTGCGGGCGAGGGGACGATGACGATGACGATGTCTCGCTCGATTTCGCCGCCGATCTCGGGCTCGATCTGCGTCTGACCAGTGCGTTCGTCATCCGGTTCGGCGCAACGCTGGGTGACCGCGAAGGCGTAGCCGTCGGTCTCATGTTCTGACACGACCCGCTTCGAGGCGGGTTGCTGCGTCAGCCCTCGGTGCGTGCCACTGCTCGACGAGCTGATGCGCTCAGTTGACGGTCGGTTCGCCAGCCGCGTCGAGCAGTTCGCGCACTTTGCGCAACAGTGCAGAGGGTGAGAACGGTTTCTCGAGGAAGGCTGCGCCCCGCGCGAGCACGCCGTGTCGCGCAATGGCTTCGGCCGAATACCCGGACATGAACAGGATCTTGACGCCCGGCCGCATGATGTGAATGCGGTCGGCAAGGTCGCGACCGTTCATCTCGGGCATGATGACATCCGTGACGAGCATGTCGATGCGATGCGGATAACGAGCGATGACATCGACCGCGTCCCGGCCGTTCTCGGCGGGCAGGACGTGGTAGCCCTTTTTGCGCAGGATGCGCGCGGCGAGATCGCGGACCGCTTTTTCATCTTCAACCAGTGCAATGGTCTCAGCGCCGCGCTCGCCAGCCGGCTCAGCGGCGTGTTGATCGGGCAGGGACGGGGCCTGTGTCGCCTGCGGCAGGAGGATAGTGAACGTCGTGCCGGTCGCGCCGCCGGCTTTCGTGTCATCGGCTGGCCGGGTACGGCTGGATGCGGTGACGTGACCGCCGCTCTGTTTGACGATGCCGTAGACGGTTGAGAGTCCGAGTCCGGCCGGACGTCCTTCCTCGGCCTTCGTACTGAAGAACGGATCGAAGATGCGTGGCAATGCCGATTCCGCGATGCCCCGACCGGTGTCGCTGACCGACAGTCGCACGTAATGACCTGGTATCAGTTCGCGGGCGCGTGCGTCATGGGTATCGAGAGTGACGTTGTCGGTCCGCAGCGTCAGCTGCCCGCCATCGGGCATCTCCTCGCGCGCGTTGACGGCGAGGTTCAGGATGACCTGTTCGATCTGGGACGGGTCTGCCTGGACGCGCGGAGGTGAGGCGGCGAGTTCGGAGTGCAGGTGAATGGCATCGCCGATGAGTCGAACGAGCATCTTCTGCATATCCGAAACGAGCACGTTCAGATCGAAGACCTCGGGCTGGAGGACGAGGCGGCGGCCAAAGGCAAGGAGTTGTCGCGTGAGTGATGCAGCGCGGCCGGCGGAGGCCTGGATCTCGACGAGGTCACGCCGTCCCGGGTGATCCGCGCTCAATTCGGCGAGCACGAGGTCCGCGTTGCCCTGAATGGCGGTGAGCAGGTTGTTGAAGTCGTGAGCGACGCCTCCGGCGAGGACGCCAATCGCGTCCATCTTGCGCGTGCGGAGCAGCTCTTCATCGCGTTCGCGCACAGCGAGTTCGGCTTCGCGCACGGCGGTGACGTCGCGCGCGTTCACGACGAAGCCGCGCACTGCCGCAACGTGTTGCAGGTTGCGAATGGTGATGGCGAGTGTGCGCCAGGTTCGATCGGCGTGACGGACGCGTGTTTCGAGGGCAATCGAGGCGCCCTCGCGACGGGACAGTCGGCGCAGGCGCAAGCGCAGGATTGCCACGTCAGCCGGGTGCACGAGGCTGACGGCCGTCTCGCCGGCTATCTGCTCTGCGTCGTAGCCGAGAACCCGATCGAGCGCTGGACTCGCGTAGCGGAGGACGCCGCGCTCGTCGAAGACGGCGACAACGTCGGCCGCGTTCTCGATCAGCGCGCGGAAGTACTCTTCATTTCGCTTCAGCGCATCTTCGGCTGCGCGGCGAGCGGTGACATCGACGAGAGTGCCTGTGATGCCCAGTGGCTGGCCGGCACGGTCGAGGGCGACCTGTGCGCGCAGTTCGATCCAGCACAGGCCGCCGCCGCTGAGGAGCACACGGGCCTCGCGGCGAACGTAGGGCTTCTCCATTGCCAGCAGGCTCTCGAAATCGGATTCGAGCATCGGCCGGTCGGCACCATGGAAGGAGCCGGCGAACGGCTGGCCGATCGTGTCCGGCACCGCACGGCCGGTGATGGACGTCCAGGCGGGGTTCAACGAGAGCCATGTGCCGCCGGCATCGACAGAGAAGACGACTTCCTGAATGGCATGTTCAACGGAGCGCAGCTTCGCTTCGGCTTCCTCGACGACGCGGCGGGCCTCACGCTCTCGTGCGCGGACCTCGTCCGACAATTGACGCGAGCGCAGCGCTGCATCGCGATCGCGGTCTCGTTCGCGCATCAGCTCGTCGAGCGCTGGCACGAACATCCACTCGCCGCGCTGCTCGAGGTACCGCCCATCAACCCTCGCCGTCAGCACGGCTGCGTCGAGTCCAGCCGCCGTAACATCGGTCACACCGACGATCCTCGTAGCAGGATAGCGAAGCCGGATCTCGCGGATCATGTCGGGAACGCCGCCGGCGAGAAGATCGAGAACGACAATGTCGAACTCGGTGTTGAGCGGCCGAATGCCATGCACCGGAGTCGAGCCGTGCGTCGATCGAACGGACGCGTCCTCGAGCGCGCCGATCACGCGCTTGCGGAGTGCGCCATTTGCGCTGAACACGAAGGCGGTTCTCACGACCGGCCCGGATCGCTCGGGATCGGCCATGGTTGCAGGCGTCGAGCCCGCGTGCGGCGCAGCGGCCCCGGAATCAACGAGGTGGAGCGGCGGCCGATCGAGCTGTTCGAGGGACCAGCCGGCCACGCGGACCCGGTCGCCGCCATCGCCCTGTGCTGAGCGTAATGCATCCCCGGCAGCGCGCAACAGCAGCCGTGGCGATTCCATATCAGGTGAATAACAGCCAATACCGGCGCTCGCGGTCGGCAAGGTCGCCACGGCGCCTGCCGCGCGAAGATGTTCCTGGATACGCTGCGCGAAAATGAACGCGCCATCGTCAGGCGCTCCGCTCAACAGACAGATGAACTGGTCGGGCCCGAAGCGCGCGGCGATGTTCATGCGACGTGTGTTCTGGCGCAGAATCGTCGCAATCGTGCGCAACACGCCGTTCGATGCCGCATCGCCATTCTTGCGAACGAAGGCATCGAAGTCATCGATATCGAAGATCACGACCGCGAGCGGGCGGCCGAGTTCAGCGAGAGCGAATTCGCGTTCGAGGAACAGCTCTGCGTGAATGCGGTTCGGCAGGCCCGTAATCGGATCGATCAACCGCTCGATGGCAGGACGACGCCGGCGCCGCCACCGCACCAACCACAGAAGGACACCGATTGCACCGGCAAGCACGAGGATCGATGCAAGTGTGCGCGGCTGGCCAGCAGGCAGAAGGAACAGCAGGAACGCGGCAAGTCCCGCGACCACGGCAAAGCCGGCGACGAAAACAGGTGACGCCTGACGAACCGATGAGGAGCGCACGGGACGACCGCATCCTTGCGACCAGGAAGACTGCCCGCCCGTGACAATCCAGAACCCGGTCTCGGAGCGGCCAACTCAAAGATCGGCCGCTCTTTTCGCAGGCTCAAGCAGCGTCGCTGGAGTGCGCGGGCACGACGCGAGCTGAGGAATGGAACCCGCCGAGGACGCGAAGATCGCCGGAAAAGGCTGCCGGGCCCGGCCAGCTCGCGGCCCTCGCGTTTCCTCGACGGAATCAGACCGTCCCGTGATTCGCCCCGTTGTGAATCCGTCTGCTCGTGATCAGGCGCGCGCCTTCAGTGCATCCCGGATCTCGCGCAGCAGGACAACATCCTCCGGAAGCGCCGCCGGCGGCGTCGGTTCCGCCTCCTGCTTGCGCTTCAGCTTGTTGAAGCTCTTGACCATCATGAACACCGCGAATGCAACGATCAGGAAGGAGATGACTGCGTTGAAGAACACACCATAGTTCAGCGTGACCGCGCCCGCCGCTTTCGCATCCTCGAGCGTGGGGTACGGGCCCGCCGGCGTCCCGTCACGAAGGAGCATGAACAGATCGGCGAAATCGATACCGCCGAGCGCCAGCCCGATGGGCGGCATGATCACATCGTTCACCAGCGACGTCACGATCGTGCCGAACGCAGCGCCGATGATGATGCCGATCGCCATGTCGAGCATGTTGCCCTTGAGCGCGAACTCCTGGAACTCTTTCAGCACAGGTTCCTCCTCGGAGAACTGGCCCACGCGCGTCCCGATCGCCGGGTTGCCATCGGGGTCCCTCGTCAGGAAGCGGTTCGAAGCCCTCCTCCATCACGCAACCGCACCCTGGACCCGCAACGCCAAGATGCAGCAACCGCATCGCCTTTGCCAGCACGATGCTGTCGAGCTGTCCGGATTGCATGTTATTTTCGATGCCGTAAACCGACACAGCATCCAAAGTGAACGTACGATCATGGTACTGCTTCGCGGCCGGACGCATCGCAGGAATGACAGGGCGGAAGGACGGCTGCGCGGGATCTGATGAAACCTCGGATCGGGATTTCACAGCGGAGGCGGAGGGATTCGAACCCCCATGGGCATTGCTGCCCGCCGCATTTCGAGTGCGGTGCCTTACCAGTTAGGGCTACGCCTCCCAGTCGGGGAGACTGGATTTGAACCAGCGACCCCTGCGTCCCGAACGCAGTGCTCTACCGGGCTGAGCTACTCCCCGAAACCTGCGATGATACACGGACGGGGTGGGATTCGAACCCACGAGGGCTTTCGACCCCACACGATTTCCAATCGTGCTCCTTAAGCCACTCGGACACCCGTCCCGGGAAAGCCGTTCGCGGCGCCGCTTGTGTCGAGCAGCGACCGCGAGCGGTACGGCTGCGTGTCGCGAATCGTCACCGGGGGGATCGCGTGCGGCGAGCGCCCTGTGAACGATGAACGGAGAGGGTGGGATTCGAACCCACGCACGCCTTTCGAGCGTGACGGTTTAGCAAACCGTTGCCGTAACCACTTGGCTACCTCTCCCTGCCCGCCGGAGTTGCCCCTCCTGGGTTCGAACCAGGACTCTCCTGATCCAGAGTCAGGCGTGTTGCCAATTACACCAAGGGGCAAGCGGGAGACGGGGCTCGAACCCGCGACCCTCAGCTTGGGAAGCTGATGCTCTACCAACTGAGCTACTCCCGCGGAAACCAGAAACGTTCGTTTGCCGTTCGCTGTGTGAGGAGCCACCGGTCGGATTTGAACCGACGACCGCTCGATTACGAATCGAGTGCTCTACCCCTGAGCTACGGTGGCATGCCGAACATGGAGCTGAGGGGACTCGAACCCCTGGCCTCCTGGGTGCGATCCAGGCGCTCTCCCAACTGAGCTACAGCCCCGTGACCGTTCGACATGGGCGCGAGAGGACTCGAACCTCCGACCTCTACGATGTCAACGTAGCGCTCTAACCAACTGAGCTACGCGCCCGTTTCGCCACCGTACGCCTGCGTTTCTGAGGGTGGCCGAATGGTGGGGGAAGGATTCGAACCTTCGTAGGCTGTCGCCAACAGATTTACAGTCTGCCCCGTTTGGCTGCTTCGGTACCCCACCCATGCGCCCGGAGGGAGTCGAACCCCCAGCCTTTGGATCCGTAGTCCAACGCTCTATCCAGTTGAGCTACGGGCGCGGAAAGCCAGACGAGAATCGGCCACCAGAACCAGCGTGCACGGTCCAACCCATGCCCACGACAGGACTCGAACCTGTACGCCATTTCTGGCACTGGTCCCTCAAACCAGCCTGTCTGCCAATTCCAGCACGTGGGCGAAGAAAGATGCTCGGAGAGGGACTCGAACCCTCACGAGGTTACCCCCACAGGATCCTGAATCCTGCGCGTCTGCCAATTCCGCCATCCGAGCGACCGCACCCCGATTCTCGCAGGGCAGTGGAGCTGAGGGGAGTCGAACCCCTGGCCTCCTGAATGCCATTCAGGCGCTCTCCCAACTGAGCTACAGCCCCGCGCGGACCGGCGCGAACCGATCCGGGAAATCCCGACCCGGGTTGTCAACCAGCAGACGCCAACTCAGCGGGGCTGACGGGACTCGAACCCGCGACCTCCGGTGTGACAGACCGGCGCTCTAACCAACTGAGCTACAACCCCTGACCAACGTCGCTCGAAAGCGGGCGACCGGACTCGAACCGGCGACCTTCTGCATGGCAAGCAGACGCTCTACCAACTGAGCTACGCCCGCGCCCTCGGCGATCCTGGAACGTGGAGCGAATTCGCCCCACCACTACGCCCCCACGGGGAATCGAACCCCGGTCTCCACCTTGAAAGAGTGGCGTCCTGACCGTTAGACGATGGGGGCCGTGACGTCGGGTCCGGCTGTCCCGCGATCGGGCCACTCGCCATACAGGAGCTCGCGACGGGACTCGAACCCGTGGCCTCTTCCTTACCAAGGAAGTGCTCTACCGACTGAGCTACGCGAGCCCGTCCAAGCCGCGGCGCCTGTCTCGCGCCACGATACCCCCACGGGGAATCGAACCCCGGTTTTCTGGCTGAGAACCAGATGTCCTGGGCCACTAGACGATGGGGGCCCCTGTTTCGTTGCCGGCGAGGGCAAGGATCGAGCCCGGTGCGTCCCGGCTGTCTCGCTCATTCCTCG
>JBOHRL010000084.1:0-3982 GCA_050732695.1 Longimicrobiales bacterium
ACCCAACGTCGAGTGGCGAGGTGTGGCCGCCGGGGGCCGGCATGCGCGACCGGCTCGTTCACGACCACTTCGGCGTCGACAACGAGATCGTCTGCCCCGTTGGAGTTCCGCGCCTGGATTTCGACCCGAGGTATGCGATGCAAGCCCAGGATCTCACCAGCACCCCATTTCTCGATCTTCACTCCGTTAGCGCACGCGTTCCATGGGGTTGCTGTTGCGGATGAACCGGACCGCTCGCCCGTCCGCGCCCAGCGCGAACACAATCTCCTCGCCCGGCACGTCCTCGTCCGGGCGTATGCGGCGGAACGTGTGGTCGCCGCTCCGGCGCAGGCGAGTCAGCGCCGCGATCGGATCGTCTGACGGAAGGGTGACGAAGGCGAGTTGGCCTTCCCAGACGAGAATGGCTGCATCGCCCCAGAACCCGCGGTAGTAGCCCATGTACGGCGCCAGGGCCGCAGCGCTGCTGTCGCGCGCGGCATCCGGTGCAGTGTCACGCGCGGCCTTCAGCGCCGGCGCCATGATCCGGTACGCGCGCATCGCGAGCATGCCAGCATCCACGCCGGTTGCGTTGACCATCATGATCGATGCGATGCGATCCTTCGCGTGCATGGTGAGCATCGTCTGATATCCGGGGCAGGACCCACCGTGGCCTGCAAACGTGTCGCCTGCGTCGCGCCAGATGGCGAAGCCGAGGCCGCGCGGCGAGTCGAGATCGGGGTCGGTCCAGTGCACGCGCTGCATCTCGCGGAGCGTGTTCGCATCGAGCACTTCAGTGCCGCCCTTCTCGAGCAGGCGGAACTGCCAGGACGCGAAGCGGGCGAGGTCTTCGACGGTCGAGGCGAAGCCTGCGGCGGGCGCGATTCCATTCACGGTGTAGAACGGCAGCACGTCCCGTTGCGCGCCGTGCATGCGCCGTCCGTACCCGGTCGCGAGGCGTTTGCCTTTCTCGGCAGCAGGGATCTCGGGCGATGTCGAGTTCATGCCCAGCGGTTCGAGCACGCGCGCGCGGACATACGCGTCATACGGCATTCCGGATGTGGCGGCCACGATCTCGCCGGCCAGCGTGAGCCCGAGATTCGAGTACTGATACCAGCGCTCGGCCGGGTACAGCGTGGCCTGTCCTGCCACCTTCGCTTTCACGTCCTCACGCGTGGGGAACCGGAAGTCCTGTCATCGATGGGTCGAGTGAAGCCGCGGGCACGGGGACGAACCTGCCCGCCCGGGATCTGTCCGCTCCGTCAGTCGTCCCGGTCCCAGACCTCGGGATTCAGTTCACTGTCGATGATTCCGCCCTCGGCGATGCCGGGGCAGGACGCATCGCGGTCGAGGACCTGGTTCTGGTTCATCGGGCGGGCGAGTCGCATGTCGCGATCCATGTAGATGATCGTCATGACGCGGCGAGGCTCGCCGGTCCGGTTCCCGCCTCGAGCGCAAGTGCCTGGGGCATGGCGGCCCGGCGGCCCGTCCTCGCGTCACCCCTCGAGGTGTGCCCGGAACCATTGCACGGTGAGCGGCCAGGCCTCGCGGGTCGCGGCCATATTCGCGCCTTCCGCGCCGTTCTGCTGGCGCAGGAACCCATGGCCGGCCCCGGGGAAGATGTGGGGCTGGTACGTCTTGCCCAGCTCCTGCATCGCGGCTTCGGCGGGCGCGATCGACGCGTTCACGCGCTCGTCGTTGCCGCCATACAGGCCAAGCACGGGCGCCTGCACGCTCGACAGCTCCCCGGCCGGTGGTGAAGAGCCGTAGTAGACGACGGCCGCGCCGAGTTCGGGTGATGCGACCGCGTGTGCGAACGAGGTCGAGCCGCCCCAGCAGTACCCGACGATGCCGTAGCGCGGGGCGGCCGCCGGCAGCTGCATGGCCCAGTCGGCGACGGCGCGCAGGTGGCGGTGCACGTCGGCTGCGTCGAGCGTACGGATCGCCGACCGCGCGATCTCCGGATCCGACTCGCCGTCCGGCCGTTCCGGCACGTCCGCCATGGTGAGCAGGTCCGGTGCGATCGCGATGAAACCGTCTGCCGCGAGCTGGTCTGCCACACCGCGGATCCAGTTCGAGAGTCCGAAGATCTCGTGGACGACGAGCACGACCGGTGCCGGCCCCTCCCGCTCCGGGTACACGACCCACGCGCGGATGCTGTCCTCTCCGGCCATGATCGTGGCCCATTCCGCGTGGCGGGGCGATGACTCGATGCGCGCGGCGGCTGCGTCTGCTGACGGTGGCAGTCCGGCTTCCTGTTCTGCCTCGATGACCGCATCGGCAGCGGTTGCCTCGGCGCTGCGGCCGCGCACGAACGCTACCACCAACGCGATGGCTGCGAGCACCACCATCGCTCCCATGATCGGACGCAGCTTCGACATGTTCGGTTCTCCGGTTCGGGGTTTCCGCCCTCGGACGTTGCCGGCTTCAGCGGAGCAGTATCATCTGCCGCTCCGCCTCCGTTGGCACTTCACGGCATGCCGGCACCTCGCCTCATATGTCTCGAGGCCACCGACCTGCATCGTCGGGCCGTGCGCGGGTGCCGGCCTGCCCATCGACCAGCCGCTGGTTGCGTGTCGCAGGCTGACCGCATCGCACGCAAATCGCGTGCAATTTATCGATCCGTTCGGTAACGGGGAGGAGATCACCCATGGGGCCGAATGGCTGGCCCCGGAAGTCCATGTCCGTGCCTGCGAGGATGACACGGATCCCGCGGTCCGCCAACATGTTGGCCACATCGATCAGACCGCCGTCGCGGGCTTGAAGACCTGGACCTGCTTCCTGGCCAGCGTCGCCCGCCGCACCCGCCGGCGCAGCTCCTCAGACTTGCCGCTGAACATCACGCCGCTGATCACTTCGATCCAGCCGCCCGGGCCGACGTAGTCCATGGCGCGAAGCTACTTTCAACGCCGTCCCGGTGTCCATGCCCGATCGCCGGTGGTGTAGGCAAAATACCGACACGGCAACACTTCGATTTCCCGTCTTGACATCCTATTATTCCGGGTCCATAGTTGATCGGCCGTTCTTTCAGCTTGCTTGTCGAAGCAGGGCAGTAGAATCTCCGCTCGACCATTCTCCCCTGGTCTGCGAAGAGGCTGTCGATGCTCGTGTCCGCGGCATCAGTGCGGATCAGTGACCATGCTCCGCCCCGACCGGGCGAGTGCTTCGAGCACAATCCACAACGAACAGACATGCTTACTCCGGACGAACGGGCTGGCACGCGTCCCTCCAGGGCCGGGGCGGCGGAAGCGCTCATCCGCTCCCTCGTCGGCGTCGCTGACGCTCGCGTCGGCAATGGCAACGGCCGCATCGACAACATTCGCGTCGTCCTGCGTGAGGGCGCGACTCCGCACCAGGTCGCACGCAACGTCGCCTCCGCCGTGATGGCCCACTTCGGTCAGCTGATCGATCCCGCTTCCATCACGATTCACGACGATGCGACCGACACTGATTCACACGGACGCGCGCGCGCGGACACACCGGCCCTCTCCGGCTTGGTCACTCCCGACACCCGTCCCGACAGTCGTACCGAACCGAACGGCTACGCCAACGGCTCCCCCAACCGCTCGAGCTACGACGATCCGATGACCCGGCCTCACGATGTCGTGAGCACTCCCCCCCGCGCCGAGGCCGTTCGCCTCCCCGCGGGCTCGCCCGCGTCACCGACCAGTACGCCCGGTACCGCAACCGGCCCGCGTCACGGCGTCCGTCTCGAATCCGTCGATCTCACGAACACCGATCGCGGCCTGCGCTGCCGCGTTACCGTTGCCTTCGCCGGCAATGTCTTTACCGGCATCGGTGACGGCCCGAACCAGCCGGCCGACGCCACCGACCTCGCCGCACGCGTCACCATCGACGCCCTGCGCGCAGCACGCTGCCCCGACCAGCCCATGCAGCTCGTCGGCACCAGCACGGCCCTCGTCGCAGGCCAGGTCTTCGTCGTCACCGCCGTCAATGTCTGGAACGGCTTCGATTTCGATCGCGTCTCCGGCGCCGAGCCCGTCCA
>JBOHRL010000085.1:0-24122 GCA_050732695.1 Longimicrobiales bacterium
CTCACGGCCGGGTTTCTGGAGCAGACCGGCTGGTCAGTATCGGTGGTGCCATTCAAGGAGCTGACGGTGGAGTCAGTCCGGACGGCGCTGTGGGTGTTGTTCGGTACCGTGGGTCTGGTTCTGCTGATCGCGGGGGCGAACGTCGCGAATCTGTATCTGGTCCGTGCGGAATCGCGGCAACGAGAGGTCGCGGTGCGGTCGGCGCTGGGCGCCGGCAAGCGGCGGCTTGGCATGGCCTTTCTCTCGGAGAGTGTTGTCCTTGCGGTCGCGGGTGGTGTGCTGGGCGTGGCGTTCGCGGCGGCGGGCGTCGGCCTGCTGGTTGCGAACGGTCCGGCAGAGCTTCCGCGACTGCACGAAGTTCGCATCGACGGTGTCGTTCTCGCGTTCGCGCTGCTGCTGAGCGTGCTCATCTCCGTGTTGCTCGCGCTGGTTCCGCTGGCGCGCTATGCAGGCGTATCGTATGCAAGCCTGTTGCGCGAGGGCGGGCGTGGCAATACGGCGAGCCGCGAGCGGCATCGTGCGCGCAAAGTGTTGATCACGGCGCAGGTCGCGCTCGCACTTATGTTGCTCGTCGGTTCCGGCCTCATGCTGCGGAGCATTGCACGCCTGCGCTCGGTCGATCCTGGGTTCCGCGCCGATGGTGTTCTCACGGTTGCGGTGAGTCTGGGCGGTGCGGAGCGCGAGCGAGCGACGCCGTTCTACCAGCGTGTGCTCGATGCAATCCACGCGGTCCCGGGCGTCGATGCGGTCGGCGCGACGAATTCCCTGCCTCTCCAGCCGAGCGGCTACAACGGCTCGTCGTTCGACATCGAATCACAGCCTCGTGCCGAAGATGCGTTGCCGCCGTTCGGCTACTACGCCGTGGTTACGCCGGGCTTTCTCGAGGCGATCGATGTGCCACTTCTGGCCGGTCGTTTGCCGGAGCGCCGCGACCACGAAGGCGGACAGCCGGTCATCTGGGTGAATGAACTCCTCGCATCGACGTTCCTCGGCGGTGCAGCGGACGCGCTGGGTGAACGCGTGCGCTTCGGCTCGGACAGTGTGTATGCGGATGTCGTTGGTGTGGTCGGCGGTGTCCGCATGTTCGGGTTGCGCGAGGAGGTCTGGCCGATGGCGTACATGCCGATGACGACGTCGAACCCGCACGTCAGCCTCGAAGTCATGCAGTTTGCGATCCACACCCGGGGCGATCCCGCTTCTCTCGTTGGTCCGGTCCGCCAGGCCGTGCAGCGCGTGGACCCGGCAGTACCTCTGACATCGGCACGAACCATGGATGAGGTCCTGGCGGCTTCGCTCGCCGAGATGGCCTTCACGACCACGCTCCTGGGCATTGCCGCGATCGTCGCACTGCTGCTCGGCGTCATCGGCCTTTACGGCGTGATCTCGTACGTCGTGGGCCAGCGCACGCAGGAAATCGGCGTACGCATGGCGCTTGGCGCGCGGCCCGACGATGTGCGCGGCATGGTCCTGCGCGATGGACTCGGTGTGACGCTTGCTGGCGTTGGCCTCGGCCTCCTCGGTGCGGCAGCCGCATCCCGTCTGCTTGCATCACTGCTCTTCGGCGTGTCGGCTCGCGATCCCATCACCTTCATTGCCGTCGCTCTATTGCTGTCCAGCGTGAGCCTGCTTGCGACGTGGCTGCCCGCCCGTCGCGCCGCCGCCGTCGATCCGATCATCGCGCTCCGATCAGACTAGGCCTCATTGCCTGCCCGCATGGCGCGTCTTCAGCTGGCGAGGCAGGCACCGATCTCGCCGACACGATCCTCCGCGAGTTGCCGCACGCACGGTCGGGCACCGTTGCTCCGCGCCGCCTCAGCCTTGACACTCCCACAGTGAAGCCGGAAACTGGTCACGTTTGACCATGCCGACTCGTTTGCAGGACACAGGAATCCGACGTACGGTGGAGACGTTCGAGGCCTGATCACCCGTGAGGCTCCAATGACATGTCCGTCCCGCGTCCCGGCCATCTCACTCATCGCGTTCCTCGCGATTCTTCTGACCACGATGCCGGTTGCGGCTCAGCGGGGCGGCGGAGAGCGCACGACCATTGCGATGGACAGCGCGCGTGCGCGCGAACTGTATGTCAGCAACCGCTGGGAGGACCACGACCCCGACCAGAATTACGCGCGCGACATGGAGGGTAAGGCCAGGACGGACAGCACGTTCGAGGCGCGGGCCCGCGGCGTGCTCGACTACAGCAAGATCACGTATCGCAGCCGCATCGGCGACATGGACATTCCCGCTTACGTGTTCCAGCCGCTCGAAAAAGGCGGACCCCGCAGTCATCCTGCCATGGTCTGGGTGCACGGCGGCGTCCATGGCAACATGACGGCAACGTACTGGCCGTTCATTCGCGAGGCCGTCGAACGCGGCTACGTCATCATAACTCCCGAGTATCGCGGCAGTACGGGCTACGGCAAGGAACACCACAACGCGATCGACTACGGCGGGTACGAGGTCGATGATGTCATTACGGCGTACGACTGGCTGGCCACGAACCTGCCGCACGTCGATCCCGAGCGGGTCGGTATCATGGGCTGGAGCCACGGCGGCTACATCACCGTACTCTCGCTGACGCGTCCGGATCATCCGTTCAAGGCAGGCGCTGCCATCGTTCCGGTCACGAACCTGATCTTCCGGCTTTCCTACAAGGGCCCTGGCTATCAGCGCAACTTCGCGACCCAGAATCGCATCCTCGGACTCCCCTTCGAGAAACGCGACATCTACATCGAGCGATCGCCCTACTACCAGGTCGACAACCTCGAGACGCCGCTGCTCGTGCACGTCGCGACAAACGATACCGACGTGAACTTCGAGGAAGCATCCATGCTCATCTACAAGCTGCGTGCGACGAAGCCGGATATCACGGAGACGAAGATCTACGTCGATCCGACGCCCGGTCCTTCGAGCGGTGGACACACGTTCAGCCGGCGCGTCAATCGGGAAACTCTCGAACGCGATGACTCACCGGAACAGCGCGACTCATGGAACCGGACATGGGCGTTCCTCGAACTATACCTTCGCCCGTATGAGCGTGCGGCTGAACGCTGACGTTCGTAGCTCAGTCACGAACTCGACCTCAGCGGCTCAGTCACGTTCAACAGAATCAATCGCAGAGGAGTGATCAGCGCGGCGAGGCAGGCATCGTACGTGCATCCGGGCCCCGCTGAACCAGAACTAGCGCGTCAGATCGAACTGCCGCGTGAACTTCACGACGAAGGTACGATCGAGCGAGCCGCGGCGGAACCCGGTCCGTTCGAACGAGCCGGTATTCTCGGTATCGTTGTAGACGAGGAACAAGCCGGTCCCCGCGGTAGCGAGCCAACCGAAGCGGACGTTGCTCGAGAACGTATCGGTCTGTTCGTTGTACTGGAGCAGGCCTTGCAAGTAGATGCGCGGCGTGAAGGACCAGGCGGCGCGCAGGCCCACGAGCGCGGTCTCGAAGCTGCCCTCCGCGAGATCGACGTCGTAGTAACTCAGGCGGAGCCCGGCCGCGAAGGTTTCGCCAAAGCGGGCATTGAGTGTGGACTCGCCGCCCTTGCGGTGGCCGGAGTAGAAGCCGCCGATGTCGATGCGGCCATCGAGGCTGATGGGAGCGGCGCGGTTGGTGTTGTACGCGAAGCCCCACTCGAAGTTGTCATAGGTCCCGGGCGCGATGATGACGCCGTCCGCGATCTCGAACGGTTCTTTCAATCCTTCACGCATGAAGTTGAGCGCAGGCAACTGGAAGAATGCGCCGTTCGCGAACTCGAAGTGACTGTCGATGTGGATCCAGCGCGTCTCGATGAAGCCATCGAGGTCGCGGTGTTCGCGGATGCTCGCGTGCGGACGGAGTTCACGGAACCAGGAGATATTCGGCGTCCGGAAGTGGCGCAGCACGCGCAAACTGTAGAAGCGGTACGCGGTGCGTGGTACGAAGCCGACATCGGGCAGAAAGTTTTCGCCGACCTCGCGGCCTGTCAGCCCGAATTCCCAATCGCGTGACGTCCACTCCGCGCTGAGACTCGCCGCGTGCTGGCCCTGGTGGATGCCGCGTTTGTTGGTGAATGCGGCATAACCATCGACAGTGAAGGCAGCGCCGATCCCGAGCCGGCCATCGATCGCGTACGTCAGGTTGTGATCGTCCATATCGCTCGTATTGACACGACCGACAGCCATGATTCCAACGCGCGTCCGGTTCTCGAACTCGCGCAGGACACGCACGACCGAGTAGTTGTTGGGTGGTGTGAGCGTCACGGACTCGCCGGTGCTGTCGGGGCCGGTGAGGTCATCGGTCTGGAGATCGAGAAAGCCGATGGTGAATCCGCCGGCGCGGCCGGTCACGCGGCCGCCGCCCAGAATCGGCACGGCGCTGCCTTGTGCGATGCCGATGCGCCGGCTGAAGAAGACCTCGACGTCCTGCGGCGTGCCGACCGCGAACGTGCCGGCATTCTCGAGAAAGAATGGCCGCTTCTCCGGAAAGAAGAGCTGGAATCGCGTGAGGTTGACCTGCTGGTCGTCGACCTCGACCTGCGCGAAATCCGTATTCGCGGTCAGATCGAGGGTCAGGCTCTGCGTCAGCCCGATCTTCGCGTCGCCGCCGACCTCTCCATCGAAATCGCTCGATGCGCCCGCGACGAAATCCTTGTGCACGGACGCGAGCATGTAGGGCGTCACGGTGAACGGCCGCTGCGCCGGTGCCTCGATCCCGCCGAGTACGCCGGCCAGGGAGACACGGTAGAACTCGAACTGGCGGGGGACCGGTGACCAGAGGGATTCCTCGTTCGTGCGCCGGATGTTACGCGAGAAGTTGACGCCCCATTCCTGCGGACCCTGGCGGCGATAACGCAATGTGCGGAACGGGATACGGAACTCCGCGTACCAGCCGCGCGCGTCGCGCGAGGTCGCGACTTCCCAGGTTCCGTCCCAGTTCAGGTTGAAGCCACCGCCGCTGCCGCTCTGCGTTCGCCGAGCTCCTCCACCGGAGAAGCCGCCCTCGCCTTCGCGCGTGACCTGGCCATCGTACTCGATGCCGGCAGGCGTAGTCCCGAAGACGAAGCCGTTCTGTCGGTCCAGGTACGTGTCGAGCAGGATGCGGAACGCATCGGTGTCCTGGAGGTCGGCATCGCGGCGAGTCTCACCGAACACGATTGCGGACGTGTCAGAGTCCCACAGCCACGCGCCGATGTAGAGGGCATCGCCATCGAACAACAGCCGGACTTCCGTCTCCTCCGACGCAGGTTGGCCCTCGGTTGGCTCACGCTGAACGAACGAGCCGAGCGGTGCTGCACTCTGCCACGACGCCTCGTCGAGCCGGCCATCGATGGTCGGTGCTGCATCGATTCGCGTCGCCGTCGCTGACAATGTGTTCGTGGGCGAGGACTGCGCGGCGAGATGGGCCGGCATCGGGAACGGAGCGGCCAGAACGAACGCGATGAGTGCAGTTCTCACTGCTGCCTTCACAGCCACCCCCGGCGATGAAAGTGGGCGAGCATTCCACCCGCGAGCAGAATCATGATCAACCAGAGTAACGGGTAGGACCAGCGCCAGTGCAGCTCGGGCAGGTAATCGAAGTTCATGCCATAGACGCCGACAATGAACGTGAGTGGAATGAAGACGGTTCCGACGACAGTCAGCACTTTCATCACGTCGTTCGTGCGCATGGTGACGTTCGAGAGGTAGAGTTCGATCAGACCGCTCACGACGTCACGGAGGGTTTCCACAGAATCGATGACCTGGACGGCGTGGTCGTACGTGTCGCGCAGGAACACCTTGGTGTCCGCGCTGATGAGGTCGTTCTCCTCGCGGATCAGTGTACTGAAGACTTCACGCAGCGGCCACACGACTCGTCGCACGACGAGCAGTTCGCCGCGCAGGCGATGCAGATCGGCCATGGCGGCGCGCGTCGGGTCGTCGAGCACGACATCCTCGAGTGCTTCGAGGCGGTCGCTCAACGTCTCGACGATGCCGAAGTAGGCGTCCACGACGGCGTCCATGAGCGAGTACGCCAGATAGTCGGCGCCGCGCTGGCGGATCTTGCCTTTGCTGTTGCGGATCCGATCGCGCACGCCATCGAACACATCGCCCGGCGCCTCCTGCACCGAGATAAGGCTGTGCCGGCCAAGAATCAGGCTGAGCTGTTCCTCCTCGGTCTCGCCCGTCGCCCTGTCCGTGTGCAGCATCCGCAATACGATGTAGAGGCGCGAGTCATAGTCCTCGACTTTCGGCCGTTGCGCGGTGCTGGCCACGTCCTCGACCACGAGCGGATGGAGCCCGGCCAGCTCGCCAAGGCGAAAGATCTGCTGTGTATCGTGCAGCCCATCCACGTTGAGCCACGACGTTTCCTCGCCGGCTTCGAACGGGAAACAGGCTTCGAGCGACGTGGGATGCTCCTCTTCGAATCGCTGTGCATCGAAGCGCATGAGATCGAACGTCACTGCGTCGACTCTGCGCGCGCCGGTGTGGACGACCGTTCCGGGCAGCGCGCCCGCTGGCTTGCCCCGGCGACGAATAAGCCGGCGCGTGAGTCGGACGCGCGATGCCAGCGCCTTCTCCGCCTTGCTTCGCCGTTTCTTCTTCCCGTTCTTCTGGTTTCCTGTCATGACGTAGCTGATGGTTTCGTGATCGTATGAACGCGGGCATGTTCGATGCCGTCCGGGCCGCGCCACACACCGGCGATGTGGGCGGTTCCGATTCCTGTCGGATAGAAGTGGGCCGGCATGGTCACGCGGCCGAGCCACTCGCCATCGGCATCGAAGACGTCCCAGTCCTGTGCATCGTTCGGTATGGGCAATTCGCCGGACAGGTCCGGCAACCGCTCCGGGTCGGGTGGCCCCACCCACAACGAGCCCTCCGCATCGACGAGCAACCGATCGTACGCCATGTGCGTACCCGCGAACGGCAACGAGTCCGCACCCGATTGCATTTCCTCGATTTCCCTCTCCAGCAGCGGGCCGTCTGTGGGGATCTGTGCGTGCACGAACCGGCGCACTCGTTCACGCTCCGTTTCTGTGACCGGTTGCGCATCCCATGCGCGGCGGATCGAGCGCAGCCGCGTGCCATCCGGTGAGAACACACCGATCTCGAACGCCGCCGGGTAACCTGCGAATAAACGATCGGGCGTCCATGTGAAACGCAGCACCGGTGAGAATACGATGGTGCGGACGCCGAACGGAGGAACGCTCGCGAAGTGTGCGCCGCGCAGTGTGAGCACACGCTCGGGCGTGTCGTGCGCGGTTGCACGCAGGAATACTGCATTCTCGTACCACGCGGCAGAGCGCGGAATCAGGCCCTGTGCTGGAACCAGCAGGCCGAATGTGCCATCGGCGTACGGCCACACATCGGTGACGAACGAGACCGTCGTGATCGAATCGGGCAGCTCGGATGCGACCATTGTCCCGTTCGAGGTGTAGCGGCGAAGTGGCGCGGTCGGACCCTGCCCTACGATCAGTGTATCCTGAAACAGGCGAGTCCATGCAATGCGCACAAGGCGGTCCTTGCCAACGCCGTAGCCGGCGGCCACGGTCTGGTGGTGGCCCGCGTCATCGAAGAAGCGAAGCGTGCTGTCTTCACCGTTCGCGACCACGACGGTCCCGTCGGAGAACCGGTGTACGCCGCGAACGAGGTGAAGCGATGATGGCGAGCCGCTGGTGTCGCCGCCGACATCGAAAACCGGATCCGCGCTGATGGTCCACGTCTCGCCAGCGGTCCATGCTGGCCGGACGGATTCGATGATCGCGATGCCCGCGCTGTCACGGACCGTCGACGCTGGAGAGGGCGGTCCAGCGCCACATGCGGCCAGGAGGAGGACAACGCCGGCATCGGGGATGGCCGGCCTCGGCCGACCGATCGTGCCGGCGCAGCCGTGGCGCCCTGGCAACACTCCCGTTCGCTCTGTCACGAGCGCCTGCAATCTCCTCGAGGTGCGAGCCGCGGCGTGCGGTCCTGCGCCATGGCGAGCGCCGGTGACAACGCTGCGAGGGCGAGCGCTACGGCGAGGCGCGGGGCGCGGAATGACCATCGCATGGTGGCTCCGGGAAGCGACGAGTGGACACGGTGCGTGAGACAGATTGGGCGGCCGGGTCGCGTTCCTCAAGAGCGGAGCATTGCTGCGGGCCAGCCGGCCTGCCCACATTCGATTCCCCACCGGGACGGAAGGTGTGCCGTGAAAGCACTTCGCAAGGGCAAGTTCAGGAGAGTGACCGGCGAGTTCTACGGCACGCCCAAGGAACTCTGGGGCTTCCGGACATCGCGTGCGGCAAAGGATCCGGAGACGATCGCGCGGGAATTCCTGGCAGCCAACGAGGCACTGCTCCGCGTGCCATCCGGTCGCCGCGAGCTGCACCTCCAGAGGAAGGTCCGCAGCCTGGGCGCAACGCACATCATCTTCCAGCAGCACCATCACGGCTTTCGTGTTCACCGCGCCTACGTCACGGTCCATGTGGCGAACGGTGGCAGCGTCTTCCTTGCCAAGAACCGGGCCATGCCTCGTGAGCTGCTGCCGCCCGAGCAGTCCTTCGAACTGTCCAAAGACGATGCCATCGCCAGGGCGAGAAAGCGCCTGCCGAAGCCGGGTCGCGCTATCGAAGTCCAGGAGACCGAAGCGATCTGGTTCCCTGATGAGGCACGCCTCCACCCCGCGTGGAAGGTTCGCATCGCACGGAAGCGGCCGCGCGAGGAGTGGATCGTCTACGTGAATGCGAAGACGGGCGGCATTCTGAGCCGGTATGACAACCTCGCCGCTGTGAACGGTCGCGGGCGAGTGTTCGATCCCAGCCCGGTCACGAGGCTTGGTGGTCACGTGCTGCTTCTGACCGCCGCCGGCAATCCTCGCCGGCCACCCGGCTCCGCCTACCGCAACGTCCGCCTCTTCAGCCTTGACGGCAACGGCTTCCTCGAGGGCCGGCGAGTCACCACAAAGCCGACCGCCCGGCACAGGCGAGTGCAACGCACCGATCACCAGTTCCTGCTCGAAGCCCACGCCAGAGGCTTCGAGGAAGTCATGGTCTACCATCACATCGACAGTGCGATCCGGCGCCTCGAAAACCTCGGCTTCCGCGGCCGGCGCCGCATCTTCGAGAAAGGCCCCGTCGAAGTCGATGTCAACGGGACGCGGGAAGACAATTCCTGGTACAGCCCGTTCGAAAAGCGGCTGACCTTCGGCACCGGTGACATCAACGATGCGGAGGATGGCGAAACGATTCTTCACGAACTCGGCCATGCCATCCAGGACGCGATCTGCCACGACTTCGGTCAGTCCGCGGAGGCCGCGGCCATGGGCGAAGGGTTCGGCGATTACATTGCCGCCAGTTTCTTTGCAGATCGCAAACCTGAGCGCTATCGCACCGCCGTGATGACATGGGACGGTCTGCTCCTCGGCCTCGACGCCCGCCTCGACCCGCCCGCGCTCCGCCACGTCACGAACGATCTGACATTCGAGGACTTCGACGATGAGGGTGACGAGCACGACAACGGCGAGATCTGGGCGGCAACTCTGTGGGATGTCCGCGAAGCCATCGGCGACGCCGACACGGCGGATACGATCATCATCGAAAGCCATTTCCAACTCGATGGCTTTACCAGTTTCGCGCGCGGTGCGCGTGCCATCATCGACGCCGACCGGAACCTCTACCGCGGGCGGCACAACAATGAATTACGCAGCGTCTTCCGGCTCCGAAGGATCGGTCCGCTGTAACGAGCAGCAGCCTCATGACTCCTGTTCTTCCTCATTGTGTCCGAGAACGGCAGCAAGAGTCTCCGGCGCCAGTTCTTCATGTCCGAGATCAGGCTCAGATGCCGCCGCCGCTGCCGAACGGCACGATCCGGTGAGTTCTTCGAACACCTCCTCCCGGCCACTCAGGGCTCCAGCACCTCGACAGCAGTGTGCTTCGAGACGGCACGAGCCAGCGCTACGTCCGCCGTGATCAACGACGCATGCACCCGCTCGGCGAGCGCGACGTAAACGGCATCGTACGCGGAAAAGTTGGACCGAAGCTGCCACACCCGGCCGAACAGGAGCGCATGGCCATAGCGAGTGAGTGGCAGGTCCAGGTAATCCCCAAGTGCCTCCGCGGCTCGAACCGCCGCGATCCGCGTCCCGAGAACCGCACGCCGCAATGCCGCCGCAACCTCCACGTCGCACAGCGCCGGGACCAGTAGCAGCACGTCCGCCGCCTCGATCGCTCCCGCTAGCGCCTGGGCGCGCCTGGTGCGCAGCAGGTATTCGACCAGGGCCGACGCGTCCGCGACGACCAGCCTCAGGAACCCTTCCTCGACGACCGCTCCGCGCGGATCAGCTGCGCGGCCGGCACGCCAGGATCGACGGCCGCGCGCGCCGAGATCCGCTCGAACACCTCATCGGCCGGCGGCCGCGCCACCTCGCGCTCGAGGATCTGCTGGATGTAGTCTGTGAGCGTCTGCCCCAGCGCCCGCGCCCGCTTCGTGAGCTCGCGGTGCAGACGATCGGGAACGTTCCGAACCTGGATCATTCTGGCCATGGCTGAATCTAATCACATGCGCCGCGCATGTGCAACGCTCCCCCTGACTCAGCGTGATGGCCCCGATCCGGCGCAAAGTGAGTGGGCCGTCGATGGATCCGTATTGCTCGACCGGCTACAGGCCGTTGCGATCAGCGCAGTCTGTTTCATGTGTTGCAGTCCCGGCGGTCCAGTCGCCTTACCGGATGACGGGTCCGCCCGTCCGATCGTCGGGCACGAACCGGTCGCGCGCAGGCATCTGAACGGCTGGTAGCGTCGTCGCATCCATGACCGCGTCTGGTGGCACAATCTCGTTCTCGTGCAGGAGGTATGCGATCACGGAATAAGTTTCGTCCGCCGTGAGCGAGCCCGGCGCGTCGAGCGGCATCGCACGCTCGATGTAGTCGTAGAGCGTGGTCGCGTACGGCCAGTAATTGCCGACGGTACGCGATGCGGGGAAATCTTCCCACGGCTCGGTTCCCACGAGGCGATCGTACGGACCGTCCTGCCCCCCCGATCCGTGACACGCCTGGCAGCGTTGCTGATAGACGAGCGCGCCTTCCTCGACCGTCCCGCTGCCCGGTGGCAGACCGACGCCGTCCGGTCGCACATCGATGTCCATGGCCGCGATCACGGCGGAGTCTGCGGCTGTGCCAAATGCGAACCGCTCGGGTGGCGTTTCTGCTGCGACGATCGCACCGTTGTCAGCATCGTTGCCGGCCGTGCCGGGAGCATCATTCTCGGCCACGCATGCGGCGAGGACGACGAGCGCGCACCAGCCCGTTGCGCGCATCACAGGACATCCCCCAGACCGTACGTGACCTCGCCCGCCGTCGCGACCTTCCACGCACGCATGTGATTCGAGTGATACGATGTCCGCTCGCCGCGCGCCTCCACGAACTGCTGCACCGTTGGCTGGACGTAGCCGGTCTCGTCCGTCGCGCGGCTCATGAGAATCGTCTCGCGCCCGTCCCAGTTCCACAGATAACGGAAGCGTACGGTCGCGAGCGGCAGCACGGGCTGCTGGAGTTCCGCAGGCGCCCAGGTGCGGCCGCGATCCGCGCTGATGTCGACACGCGTGATCCGACCGCGGCCCGTCCACGCCAGCCCCTGGACTTCCCACCAGCCTCGATCCGGAAGCACATACGGATACGTCGGGAACGTAATCACGGATTTCGCGTCCATCACGAAGCTGAACTGGCGCGCGATCCCACCCTTCAGCGGATCCGTGTACTTCGACGTCTCCTCTCGCGACATGACCGGCTGGTCCGTGACCTCGATGCGACGCACCCACTTCACGTTCGTATTGCCCTCCCAGCCCGGTAGGAAGACGCGCGCCGGGTACCCCTGCTCCGGCCGGATCGCTTCGCCGTTCTGGCCGTATGCGATCAGTGCATCGTCCATCGCCTTTTCCAGAGGGATGCTCCGGTTCAGCTTCGCGGCGTCGCCACCTTCCGCCACAATCCAGCTCGCGCCGGATCGCACTCCCGCTTCCCGAAGCAGCGTCGCCAGCGGTACGCCCGTCCATTCGCTCGTGCTCAGCAGCCCGTCCATCTGCTGAACCGTGACTTCCGTCGGCATGCGATTGGAACTGTACGCACCGCCGCCGTTCCCGGAACACTCGAGAAAGTGTATGCGCGAGACCGATGGGTACCGCTTCAGATCCGCGAGCCGGAAGACCATCGGCCGCTCGACCATCCCGTGGATGAGCAGCTCGTACTGCTCCGGATCGATCGCCGGCACGCCGGCGTGGTGTCGTTCGAAATGCAGATCCGACGGCGTGATGATCCCGTGCAGCGCGGCCAGCGGCGTTCGTGATGAGGATGATGGCTCCCGCGCCCGCAGGATCCGGCGAGGCTGTTCCTGCGGCGCCCGCTCGCCCAGCTCCGAAACGATCCGGCCGACGACCTTCGTCGGGTCCGCCGCTCGCGACTGCTGCGCCATGAGATCGATCGCGTCGAAGCGCGTCTTCACCAGCGCCGCCGCAACCACGCCCGTCGTCGTACCCAGCCAGGCCCGGCGAGGAATGCCCCGCCGCGGACCGTCGCTCTCGCTCACGTTCACCTCCGCAACCGTTCAGTCGGATGGCGCCTGCGCGCCGGAAACCCCAGACCAGATGTCGACGGTGATCAGGATCGCCGGATCCGAACCGTACTCCAGATCCCGGAACGGCCGCAAGGTCACCCGCGCCACGTGTCCACGACCTGCCGCCAGACCGCAGCCGGCGCTGCCAGTCGCCCAGGACTTCCCCAGAACAATCCCAACCGGCCTCCCCAACCGGCCTCGAATCCAACCAGAAACCAGCCCCAGAAACCAGCCCCAGAAACGCTTGCTCGAGACCGGCCTTGACACGGCGGCCACGCCCGCCAACTATATCGGTGTCCGACTATCGACCACCGACATAGATGACACGACACCTCTTCGAACTGCTGATCCGGGCGTATCCACGCTCGTTCCGCCAGAGGTATGGCGATGAGCTGCTCGCGTTTCTGGTGGAGGGGCACGGTGCGGTGCGGGGGCGGAGTATGCGGGCGCGGTTGATGTTCTGGTTCGATGCTGTGCGGGATGCCATGGAGGCGACGTTGCTGCTGCGGCTGGGGCGAGCGCATCGCGAGTTGCATGAAGGTAGTGGTCATTGGGGAGGCGAGTCGAAAACGGGGAGGGTTGGGCGAATGTCGGGTGAGATTCGGAGCGACCTCAGGTTCGCCGGCCGGAGTTTTCGTCGCCAGCCGGGCTTCCACGCACTGGCGATGGTGACGGTGGCGCTGGGGGTGGCGGCGACGACGGCGGTGTTCAGCGTGGTGGATGGCGTGATACGGCGGCCGTTGCCATACCCGGCGCCGGACCGGCTGGTGCAGGTGTCACTGTTGATGCGGCACAGTCCTGAGGGTGCGGGCCCGTTATCGCATCCGGATCTGCTGCGAATTGCGGAGCGGACGCGAACCATGGATGTCGTGGCAGGTGTGGAGACGAGGCGGCGCATCCGGCTTGGCGAGGGCGACGCGCGGACAGTGAATGTGGCGGTTGCGGCGGAAGGCTTTCTGTCGGTGCTCGGCGCACGACTGGCGCTGGGCCGATTGTTCGCGCCCGAGGATCACGCAGCGGGCGCCGCGGCGGTGGTCGTGCTGCCTTACGCGACGTGGTCGGCTTGGTACGGCCGCGATCCGTCGATCATTGGCCGGACGGTCAGGTTGGATGGCGTGGTGCACGAGGTGATCGGCGTGTTATCGAACGATTTTGTGGCACCGGAGGCAGTGGTGTCGGAGATCGAGTACTGGACGCCGTTGTTTCTGGATGTGAACGCGGTCGGCTCGTTCGGCTCCTCGGCAATCGGGAGGCTGGCGGCGGGAACGACGGTGGTGATGGCGGATCTCGAGGTGCGCGGCATCATTGAAGAGGCGTACGCGGGAAGGGGTGCGAATTTCGTGATGGGGGCTGGTGTCCGTGACCTGCGCACGGCGACGATCGGCGAGATCGGCTCGACGCTGTGGGTGCTGCTTGGCGCAGTTGCGCTGCTGCTCGCGATCGGTTGCATGAACGTGGCGAACCTGATGCTGGTGCGGGCGGCGGATCGGACGAGCGAAGTGGCAATACGTACGGCGATGGGTGCCACACGCGGGCGGATTGCGCGCCAGCTCGTCACGGAGAGTGTTCTCGTCGCGCTGGCGGGCGGCGCGCTCGGCGCGGTCATCGCCTACGGCCTGATCGCCGCATTCCTCGTGTGGGGTCCGGGCGGGATTCCTCGCCTGGCCGAAGTCGCGATCGACGGGCGCGCGCTTGCGTTCGCGTTCTGCGTGTCCGCGCTGACAGGCATCGCATTCGGTATCGTGCCGGCATTGCGCGCGGCGCATGTCGCACCTGCGAGTGCGCTCGTGAGCGGCGGGCGGCACAGTGCGTCCGGTCGCGTGGGCCGGCTGCGCAGCGGCCTGGTCGTGGCGGAGACGGCGATGGCCCTGGTGCTCGTGCTCGCAGCCGGTCTGCTCGTGAACAGTTTCGTACGCATGCGGACCGTGGACCCGGGCTTCGAGGCCGACGGCCTTGTGACGGCGGCGAGGATCGAGCTGCGCGCCGGATACGAGACGCCATCGAGCTGGCAAGCGTTCTGGGAGGCTGTGCTGGAGCGGACGCAGGCGATTCCCGGCGTGCGATCCGCGGCCGTGACGGCATTCGTGCCGTTCCTCGACTTCCCGCTTGTGCAGTCGTACACGCCGGAAGGCCTAGACATCCCGCCGGACCAGAGTGTGTTCATGCCATCGGTGCCGGTGACGCCGGGATTCGTCCGAACGCTGGGCTTACGCATCGTCGAAGGTCGCGGCTTCGATGGTACGGAACAGCCTGCACCGTCAGAGCCGATTGCGGCCAACCGCCATCTCCGCCCGCCCGCGGTCGACCGCGATGACGTCGTGCTGGTGAGTGAGATGGTGGCGCATACGTACTGGCCGGGTGAAGCGACCGTTGTCGGCAAGCGCATGAAATCGGGCAGTCTCGACACGGAAGACGAAGGTTGGTACCGGGTGATCGGTGTGGTGAGCGATGCACGCCACCGGCTGGCCAGCGAACCGGCGCCAGTCGTCTATCATCCGCTCGCGCAGTTGCCATGGCGACAGCTCTCGCTGCTCGCACGCATTGATGGCGATGCCGGTCCCGTTCTCGATGCCATGCGCGAGGCGGTACGATCGGTCGATCCGGGCATCCCGGTCCGCAATCTTGGCACACTCGATGACCTCGCATCCGAGTCGGTCGTTCAGCCGCGTTTCTACTCCGCGCTTGCGGCGGGATTCGGAGTTCTGGCGCTTGCTCTGGCGCTGATTGGAGTGTACGGCACGGCCGCATACGCGACGGCGAGGCGTGCGCGCGAGATCGGCATCCGCATCGCACTTGGCGCAGAGAAGCGGCGCGTACTTGCAATGCTCACGATCGAGGCGGCGAGGCTCGCTGCATTCGGCGTACTTCTGGGTGTGCCATCGGCCCTTGTGGCGATGCGACTGCTCGAGCGACACCTGTTTGGTGTGGCGCCATCGGATCCGGCGACGTTTGTCGCGACTTCGCTGGCCGTCGCGGTCACTGCGACGCTCGCCGCGTGGCTGCCGGCCCGGCACGCGTCCGGGCTCGATCCCATGACCACTCTGCGCAACGATGCCTGAGGAACGACCATGACGCCACGTACTCTCCAGATTCTGCTCGCGCTCGTGGACGGGCCGTTGCACGGCTACGGTATCAGGGCCGAAGTCGAGGAACGGACAGGCGGCGATGTGCGCATCGGCGCAGGCACGCTGTACGAAGCGATCCAGCGTCTCGAGGTCGAAGGCCTCATTCGCGAAACGGCCGCGCCACGCAACGCCGACGCAGCCGGCGGCCCGCCTCGCCGGTTCTATGCTCTCACAGCCGCCGGCCGGGTCGCGCTCCGCGAAGAACTTCGCCGACTCGATCAGATCGTGCGCTCGGCACCGGCCCGAACGGTGCTCAACGGTTGATTCTGCTCACGGATCGACACTGGGGCGGACCAGTCTCCCTCGGCCGACTGTCGCACTGTGTTTGAAGGAACTGTTGGGCGGTCAGGCGGTGGGGCGGCTGCTGTGTTTGAAGGAACTGTTGGTTCCATCACACCAACAGTTCCCTCAAACACAGTGACACGGTCCCGGCGGAGGCTTCCCGTCCCCCCGACGGGCGCTCAACGAGGCGGCGAGACCAACCGTCCTCGTGCCGGCGCTCAAAGAACCGGCGTTATCACGCGTCTGGCGCGCTGGCCAGCCAGGTTCGAAGTTCGGCTCTTGCGGTCATCACCCAATCGTGACCAACCCGGGAGCCGAAAGATGGGCACGCTTCGCGGTCGATTCACGGCAAGCCATCCCCTCGTCGCGGGGTTCCTGATCGTCGAGTTCGGCCTTTGCGTCCAGCCGGTCAATGTGCAGGCCCATGTCACGCCATCCGCCCAGCCTGGCGCGCAGGCGCCAGTTCCGATACTGCTCCGGCCAGAGCGTGTGTTCGACGGCGTTAACGCGATGCCGCATACAGGTTGGGCGGTTCTGGTCGAAGGCGGTCGGATCGTGGCCGCGGGTCCGACTGCCGAATTGCGTCCGCCTGAGGGATCGCGCACGATCGAGCTACGGGGCGCGACGCTCACGCCCGGTCTCATCGAAGGCCACTCGCATCTGCTGCTCCATCCATACGACGAGACATCGTGGAACGACCAGGTGCTGCGCGAGTCGGTCGCGGAACGCGTGGCGCGCGCGGTCAACCACGCACGAGCGACGCTGATGGCCGGGTTCACGACCGTGCGCGACCTCGGCAGTGAAGGCGCGGGCTACGCGGATGTCGGGCTCAAGCAAGCGATCGAGAAAGGCGTCATCCCGGGTCCGCGCATGCTGGCCGCGGGGCCGGCGATTGTGGCGACCGGGAGCTACGGCCCCAAGGGCTTCATCCCGGACTGGCCCGTGCACCTCGGCGCGGAAACGGCCAATGGCATCGATGAGATCACGCGTGTGACGCGTGACCAGATCGGCAAGGGCGCGGACGTAATCAAGGTGTACGCCGACTACCGCTGGGGGCCGAACGGCGAAGCGATGCCGACCTTCACCGAAGAGGAGTTGGCGCTGATCGTGCGCGTTGCGAACAGCTCGGGCCGTCCGGTTGTCGCGCACGCGGCTACCGCCGAAGGCATGCGCCGCGCCATCATGGCTGGCGTCGAGACGATCGAACACGGCGATGGCGGCACGCTCGAGGTCTTCGCACTCATGAAGGAGCACGGCGTCGCTCTCTGTCCCACGCTCGCGGCAGGGGATGCAATCCTTCAGTACGGCGGCTGGAGGAAGGGGACGGATGCGGAGCCGGAACGGATCCGGCACAAACGGTCGAGCTTCCGTGCTGCGCTGGACGCAGGCGTCGAGATCTGTGCGGGCGGCGATGTGGGCGTGTACACACATGGTACGAACGCGCGTGAGCTGGAACTGATGGTCGATTACGGGATGACAGCGGGGCAGGCACTGATCGCGGCGACATCCGCGAACGCGCGTTTCTTCCACCTCGACGATCGGCTGGGCGCGATCCGCGCCGGCCTGCTGGCAGACCTCGCGGTATTCGACGGCGATCCGACGCAGGACATCCACGCGCTGCGCCGGGTGCGGCTGGTCATGAAGGGCGGCGTCATCGTCCGTGAGGAGCACTGACGCCGGCCACTCGTTCGCCGACCCGGTTCGCAGATGCCCTGGCACACGTCCCGGGCACAGGCAACGCGCGTGCTCGAGCGGCAGCGTCTCGAATCGAACGTGCAGCGTCTCAGGCGGGTGATCTCGCGCTGCGTGGAGAGCGCCGGCAGTAGACCTCGTACGCGCCCGGCGACCGCTCGTTCGCCGCGCGCGACTGCCCGATCATTCTCTTCGCAGCGCCTCCATGGGATCCAGCCGCGTCGCGCGCAGCGCGGGAATCAGTGTCGCAATGAGACCGGTCAACGCAAGCAATGCCGTCACGGACACGAGCGTGGCCGGATCCGTTGCGCGCACGCCGAACAGCTGACTCTCGATGACGCGTGTCAGTGTGAGCGAGCCGGCAATGCCGAGAACGACGCCGAGGGCCGCAAGCCGGATACCCTGACGCAGGACGAGGCCGAGGACCTGGCGCCGGCCGGCGCCCAGCGCCATGCGCACGCCCATCTCCTGTGCACGCTGCGTTACCATGTGCGCCATCACGCCGTAGATGCCGGTGGCGGCGAGAGTCAGGCCGAGGCCGGCGAAGACGGCGAGCAGCACGACGGCGAGACGTCGCTGGCCGACGGACCGGTCGATCAGACTCTCCATTGTCGCAATGCCGGAGATGGGCAGTTCGGGATCTGTCTCGAGCACCGCGGCACGCACGCCGGCCACGCTCCGCAGCGGGTCGCCCTGCGTGCGAAGCGCGAGCGTGGCGGAGCCGAGCGAGCGCTGGCGGTAGTGGAAGTAGTACTGCACACGTGCTTCGGCATCGAGGCCTTCATGTGCGGCGTGACCAACCACGCCGATCACCTCGAACCAGGCCGTGGCGGGATTGTCGGGATCCCCGCGTGAGATGCGCTTGCCGACCGGATTCTCGTTCGGCCAGTAGCGCTCGGCCAGGACTTCATCGATGACGACGACAGGCGGCGCGTTCAGTCCATCGCTCTCCTGGAAGAACCGGCCGCGCAGCAGTGGCAGGCCAAGCGCAGCCGCGAAGCCCGCATCGACAATGCGCACATCGCCCCACGGACCGGGCTGACCATCCGGCGCGGTGTAGCCTTCCACATTGAAGCTGCCCGTGCTCCAGCTGCCGCCGAAGGGCAGCACACTCGTCAGGCCGACGGCCTGAATGCCCGGCACCGCAGCGAGACGGGCGCGCAGTCGGTCGAAGAATGCGATGCGCAGCGTATCGTTCGAGTATTCTACCGCCGGCAACGCAAGACCTGCCGTGAGCAGATTCTCGGAACGGAAGCCCGGGTCGACGCCCTGAATCCTGGCAAAGCTTCGAATCAGCAGGCCCGCGCCGGCGAGAAGTGTGAGAGCGAGCCCGAATTCGGCAACGACGAATGCTCGCCGCAGCACGTGGCCGCTGCGATCCCCCGCAGCACCGCGGCCGCTCTCGTGCAGCGTGTCGCGCACGTTCGTGCGTGACGTCTGGAGCGCGGGCGCGAGGCCGAACAGGATCCCTGTCAGCACGGAAAGGACAGCAGTGAACGCGAGCACCGGCCCGTCCAGCCTGATGCCCTCGCCAAGCACATCGGCAACGTCGATGCTCGCGGTAAGGGCGCGCACGCCCGCCCAGGCGAATGCCGTGCCGAGAACGCCACCCGCGAGTGCGAGCAACGTGCTCTCGACCAGGAACTGCCGAACGAGGTGGTTACGCTTCGCACCCATCGCAACACGAACGGCGACTTCCTTCATGCGGCCGGCCGCGCGCGCGAGCAGCAGATTCGCGACGTTGGCGCACGCAATGAGCAGGACGAAACCGACGGCCCCGAGCAGAATGAGAAGCGCAGGCCGGATGTCGCCGGTCGCGACCTCATCGAGACTCCTGACCTCGAGCGTCCAGTCGGCTGGATACTGTTCGGGCGTCTCCTGCTTCAACATCTCCGCGAACCCGTGCATCTCGTCTTCCGCCTGCGTGATCGTGATGCCGGGGGCGAGCCGTGCCGCAAGCGCCAGCCATTCGTTGGTGCGGCCATCGGCGAACTGTTGCTCGGTCAGCGCGAGCGGGACCCACAGCTCTGCCTCGCGACCGAAAAAGTCACGATAACTCTGTGGCATCACGCCGATGATCTCGTACGGCTGGTCATTGAGTGATATGGTGCGCCCGAGCACCGCGGGATCGGCTCCAAACTGACGCTGCCACAAACCACCGGACAGAACCGCAACGAACTGGTTGCCGGGCGAATCCTCGGCTTCGCCGAATGTGCGGCCAAGAGCTGCGGTCACACCGAACGTCTCGAAGTACAGGCCCGACACACGCCTGCCCGTGATCCGCACCGGCTCGCCGAAACCCGTGAGGTTGGCGCCCCAGCCGCTGGCAACGGCAACACTCTCGAAGCTGCGCGTCCGGTCGCGGTAGTCGCGAAAACCACCCGACGAGACCGACGCGTCGAGATCGAGCGATGGATACCGGTGATAGATCGTGATCAGTTCATCGGGCGACTCATACGGCATCGGGCGCAGCAGCACGGCGTTCACAACGCTGAACAGCGCCGTGTTCGCACCGATACCGAGCGCGAGCGTGAGGACGACGAGTGCCGAGAAAGTGGCACTCCGGCGGATTCGCCGAAACGCGTACCGCAGGTCCTGTCCGAGCCAGTCCATGGCGCACCGGGGTTGGGTTCGAATCGAGCAGGACGCCGTCAGCGCACGACCCGCCGGTCCGCCTCGCGGAATTGCCGGACCGCGTCGACCCGGCCGGCACCGCGCCAAACCGTTTCGAGGGCGCAGGCGTCATTCGTGTGACAAGCCCGGACCTCCGTACGGTTGAGTCGTGCCTGAGTTTCTCGTCCGGCGGCTGCTCTCCAGCGCCCTCCCGACCGCGAGTCAACTCGCCGCGATTGCGTACGACAGCCGCCGCCTGCCCGATCGCGAGGCAAGGATCTGACGTTGACGACCATTCTCGACGTGACAATCTTGCGCGCCAGCCCAATCACTCCGGCGAGGGGAGACCGATGAGCACCGACCGCAGGCAGTTCCTTCGTTTGACCGCAGCCGCCGGCGGCGGGCTGACTCTCGGTGCCGACCGCCTCTTCGCGGACTCGCTGGATGCGCTCCGTATGCGATCCGGCGCTTCGACCACCAGCCTGCGACACTCGCCTCAGCGCAGGATCCGCCTCCTCATCCTCGGCGGGACGGGGTTCATTGGTCCATATCAGGTCCGCTATGCAGTTGAACGCGGCCACGAGGTCACGATCTTCAACCGCGGCCGGACCGCACCCGGCATCTTCGATGGCGTCGAGGAACTGACCGGTGATCGATCCGTACCAGGCGGCCTCGACGCTCTCAAGGGGCGCACATGGGACGCGGTCATCGACAACTCCGCTTCCCGCTCGGACGCACCCATGTGGGTGCGCGATTCCGCCCTTCTCCTCAAGGATGCGGCCAATCAGTACCTCTTTATCTCGACCCGCTCCGTCTACGCGGACCTCAGCACGGTTCCGGCCACGGTCGATGCACCGGTCCTCACGCCGGAAACAACGCGCAACTGGTCACCGGGCGAGCCCTACACCTACGGCCTCGCCAAGGCACTCGCCGAGAAGGAGGCGATGACCGCGTTCGGTTCGCGCACCACCGTCGTTCGACCCGGACTCATCGTCGGCCCCGACGATGACACCGATCGCTTCACCTACTGGCCCGTTCGCATCGAGAAGGGCGGCGAAATCCTCGCACCCGGCAATCCCCAGGAAGACCGCATCCAGATCATCGATGTGCGCGATCTCTGTGAATGGGTCGTTCGCCTCTGCGAACAACAGACCTACGGCACATTCATGGGCATCGGCCCGAAGAACGGTCGCTCGATCGCCGAGATGCTCTATGGCATTGCCGCCGTCACCACGGCGCCCCTCACGTGGACCTGGGTGCCCCGCGAGTTCCTCGCCGAGCACCGCATGCGGGCCTACGCCGAAATGCCCGTCTGGCGTCCGCCTACGCCCGGTTACGAAGGCTTTGCTCGCTTCGATCTGACCCGCGAGATCGAGGCCAGCCTCACGTTCCGCTCGCTCGCCGACACCGCGCGCGCGACCCTCGAGTTCCACCACTCTCGCCCGCCCGAACGGCAGGCCGAACTTCGCGCCGGAACGACACTCGAACGCGAGAAGGAAGTCCTCGACGCGTGGAGAGCAAGTCAGCGCTGATCCGCAAATAGCGGTCAACGCAACACCGACACCCGACGGCACACATGTCGCGTTTTCCGCGAATAGCGCGGTCAACGCAACATCGACCCCCGACGACACACATGTCGCGTTTTCCGCGATATTGCCCGGTCCTGCGACACCCGTTCGGTTCAGCTGTAGAGGACCAATCCGAACGTCCCGACCGCGAGGATCCAACCCATCACGACGTCGCCCGGATAGTGAACACCGAGATAACAGCGCGATAGACCGACGATCAGCGCAAGAACGACGAGCAGCAATGCGATGACGCCGCCGGTCGCGAAGGCGAACGGGAGCACGACGGCGAGAGAAGATGTGGCGTGTCCGGATGGGAAGCTGAAGCGATCCGGCGGCACGATGAGGAAGCCGAGGCCGACGGGAAGGCTCGGTCGAGGTCGAGATACGATCCGTTTCAGAAGCTGGACCAGACCGTGAGAGATCGCGAGTGTCAACGCGGCGCGAAGTCCAGCTGCTCGGCCACCCGGCAGAATACCCGTGAGAGCGATCAGGCTTATGCCGATCGTGACCGCCGCATCGCCCAGGTGCGTGATCGCCCGCATCACGCCATCGAGCAGTGGGTGTCGCCGCATGATCATGGCAGCGAACAGCCGCTCGTCGAGCCTTCGGAGTCGCTTGCGGCCTCGCGGCAATGCTCAGCCGTTTCGCGAGAGCGTACGCGGATCGATGTACAGGTGGAAACCATCGAGGAGGTGACGATCCGGGCCGAACGCAAACTTCGTCAGGTGCCCCGATGCGCTGGGAACGACGGTCCACTGCATCTCACCGGGGCCGGCCTGCACGAGAGACAAGTACTCGGCCACCGCTTCGCGTGTGGTGTCCGCATACAGCCGTGCCAGGCGATGCCCGTCTCGAATCCAGATCCAGGTGGTGCGCCGGTGCGCGTCCGGATCGCCTACCACCGGTTCCTCCGTGTCGCGGAGCCACCGCCTCAGCCGCGCGTGGAACTCCGGCTTCGTGATCCAGTTCGTCCTGCCGACCCGCTCCATTGGCATACCTAACCTATTGCGCACGAACGACGGGCCTGCAAGGTCGCGCGAATCGGCGCAGCGCCGTGCTGATTACCGCTTTGTCACAACCAGCGGCGTCGATCGCAAGCACGTTCATCGCCGTCACTCCCTCGCCCCGCCCTGCCCACGTCACGATGGACGGATGCGATGTCCAGTCGATCCGTGTTTCCGTCTCCGTTCCTCGCCGGCGAACAATCCGGAATTCGCCCGTGTGTCGAAGGACGAAGTTCGCGTACGCCTGCAACTGAGCCCATTGACACATTCTCATATCGGCATATATTGCCCACATGGCGAGAGCAGCGACGACGACGGACGCCTTCAACGCGGTGGCCGAGCCACGGCGGCGGGAGATCCTGGACGCCCTGGCGGGCGGAGAGCGGCCGGTGAACGACCTCGCCGAGCTGCTCGGTCTGACCCAGCCGCAGGCGTCGAAGCACTTGCGGGTCCTGCGGGAGGTCGGGCTGGTGGAGGTGCGGGACGTCGGGCGGTGGCGGTTGTACCGGCTCAACGCCCGGTTGCTGGAGCCGATCCACGACTGGGTGAAGACGTTCGAGCGGTCGTGGACGGAGCGGTTCGAGGCCATGGACGAGGTATTGGATGAACTCACAAAGGAGGAGAGAGATGGTGGCGACGACACGTAGCGGTTCGGCAGCCGTGACGCTTCCGGCGGACACGCAGATCCTGATCACGCGGGAGTTCGCGGCTCCGCGTCACCTGGTCTTCCGGGCGTACACCACGCCCGAGCTGATCAGGCGCTGGTGGGCGGGCAGGCGAGGGCAGGTCACGTCTGCGGAGGTCGACCTGCGCGTGGGCGGCAGCTGGAGGTACGTCATGGTGACGCCCGCTGGCTTCGAGGTGGCGTTCCACGGCGTATACAGGGAGATCGTGGAGAACGAGCGCATCGTCACGACCGAGGTTTTCGAAGGCGCGCCCGAAAGCGGCGGCGATGTGGTGAACATCGTGACGTTGACGGAATCGGACGGACGGGCCACGCTGTCGATTCTCGTCGAGTGTCCGAACAGGGAAACCCGCGACCTGATCATCGAGTCCGGGATGGAGGGTGGGATGCAGGAAGGGATGGACCTGCTGGAAGAGATCGCGATCTCGCTCCGGTAGAGCCTTGCCGAGGCCGCCGCAGTTTCAACCAGCTGTCGCTCCTGCGATTCGTCGCGTGGGGGGCATTAGAGGAGGTCTCCTTCTCGGCGGGCTTGCCGGCACGGCGGGTGAGGGTGAGGGTGAGACGAGGTGGGGGTGAGGGCCTGCGGGAAGTGAACGTCGGGTGAGGGGCGCTGG
>JBOHRL010000086.1:0-11447 GCA_050732695.1 Longimicrobiales bacterium
GATGCCCTGTTGCGGGCCTGTATGAGGCGAGCGCTGTGCATGCGGTCTTGCGGGGACGCGGTTTCGCAAACGTGTCCGACCTGATCGGGATGACGGCAGACGCACTTGCTGCGCGAACCGGCATCGTCCGGACCAGGGCAGAGGCAATTCAGAATGCGGTGAGGCGGTTGACCGCCATCCCGCCGGCGCGACTCAGCCAGGTCGTCGTCGAGCGTGAAGACGACTCGATCTCGCTGCCTGCCGTCGATTCGGGCATCATCGCGGCTCTCGCCCTCGCCGATACCCTCGAAGAGGAGATCTACGCGCTGGCTATCCAGCCACGCCCGGTCGATGCCTTGCTGCTCCTGCGCTGGTGGGGCCTGATCGAAGGGCCCGCGCCGAGTCTCCACCAGCTCTCCAGCGAACGTGGCCTGACCGGCGAGCGCATCCGGCAGATCATCATGCCGCACGAGCACCGCCTACGACTCGGTGAAGTCCGGCCACCGATCGCCATCCGCGTGGCGGCATTGCTGTTGCGACACGGTCCGGAGATGACTCCGTGCCGGCTCGTTCAGGCCTGCGCTGAACAGAGCATTGTCGTCGAGGTCAACGTGCTCCGCGCTCTGCCTGCTCTCGCGAGGATGGGGTTGATTGGTAACGTTCGCATCGAGTTGCGGAACGATGTCCTGACGGCCATGCGTTTGTGAACGATGCGACGATTGGTCGCGGCCGACCGTGGCCGGCTCGTGGCAGCACGCTGACCGCTCTGCAATCCGGAGCCCCCGCCGTCACTCCGAGGCCCGTTCGAGCGGACTCTGGCGCGCCGGCGGCCCGATGGCCAGAACCGCTATCGCCACGACCTGCCCCATTCGCCATCTTTGGCCCATGGACGGCGAAACACGCGCACGATTCGAGCAAGTCGATAGCCGGCTCGCAGCCCTCGACGCAAGGTTCGAAAGCCTCGAGGCGCACATCGACGAGACGTTCGATCGCCTCGCAGCCATGCTCGCGCGCCAGTTCGAGGCGATCAATCTTCGCTTCGATCGTCTCGAACAGCGGATGGACGCTCTCGAACAGAGGATGACGATCGTGGAGACCAGCGTCGACACCATGCACGCCGGGTTCTCCGACCGATTCGCCTCTGTCGACGAACGCTTTCGCACACTCGAACTGCGCATCGACGGCTTCGAAACAAGGATGAAGAACGACGCTATCACACTGCGTGAGGAGTTCGAGCGGCTCATCGGCCGCGTGGAGACGCTGGGCGCGGAACTCGGTCTCCTGATCGAGAACGTGGATACGGGACTCGGCGCCCTGAATCAGAAGATCGATAGTGTGGACCGCACGTTGAGTGCCCGGCTCGGTCGTATCGATGACGAACTCAGCCGTATCGATACGAATGTCGTGGGTGTGAACGCGCGCCTCGATGGCCTCGGCGACGATGTGCGCCAGCGCTTTCGTGTTCTCATCGAACGTGTAACCGGTATTGAGCATAAGCTGGCGGCGTGAGATGACCGCCACAGCAGCCGACACGGGAATTGTTGCAAAGTCACTGAGATCAATCGTTGCGCAGACCTGCGCAGGATCGAGGTTGAACGACCGCGCGAATGGAATTGAGTGGGTGAAGCGGATCGCCAGTCGTGCCCACGAACAGGTTCAATGACGAGGCGCGCCACTGCGACGGCGCTACATTGACCGTGCCCACGCTGCGCCACCTCGGGAGCTGACGGTGGAGTATGACGATGAGGCGCTTCGTCATTTCGTGGAGGTCGAGTGAAGGCGCGTCGCGCTGCCGGGGAGCGCTGGCCGCCAAGCAAGGCGCGCATCCAGGCGCTCATCGAGGAAGCCGTCGTCGATGCGTATGGCGACTCGGAGCAACGGACCGGCTTTCTCACGATGCTCGAAGAGCATCTCGCACTGCCATTCCAGACCGGGATTCTTGGAGTTCGCGTCACGGTCGAGCGAATCGACCTCACGGACGACGAGCAGATCGTCGCGATCTGCTCCCGGGACCGTCTGCGCCAACGAATCTCGATTCTCGACCTGCCATTGCCTACGCCCGTACCTGCCGGGGCCGAGTGGATCGAGGCGTATCGTGCGTGGGTCCGCGGACGATGAACTCGACGCGCCCACGAGCGTGATCCCCGCTGATCAGAATGAGTTGCAGTGTGCTCTCGGGCGCGACCGAATCATGCCCGCGCAAGCGCAACTCTGGCTGCAGCCGATGCCAGTGCCACCCGACATCTCCGCCGCCCTGGATCAGAATGAAAGTGGCCATTGCCTGGCCGCGTTGCGCGTCCTCGCATTGGAGGATCCAGAGCGCGGCGACGCGATGCGCGTCCCGGTGCACACCAGTAGTTACTCCACACGCCGCGCGACGGTCGCGAGTAAATGCTCGTCAGGTGGTCGCGCCAGGCGCCGTGCTGCGGATCCCGATACGTCTCCACGATGCCCACATCGAGGTCGGCGATCCAGACGTCCGGAATCGCAGCCGCCGCGTAGAGCGGGACCTTGATCGTCCGTCGTGGACGCGGGCAATGGGAACACGGACGGGTCCCGACTTCGCAGCCTACGGGCTCCGCTGGCCATGTCGTGCCCGATTCGCCCACTCGCAACATCCAGGGGCCGGCGCGTGGTGGGCGTCGCGGCGCCTGAGGTCGAACGATTGGGCGGCGTACCTCCACACCCGACGACGCGGGCCCACAAACTTCTGGATTACGGTTCCTATGCGACCGAAACACCGCACATGCCATCGCAACACGACCGAGTGTGGAGTCACGGACGCTGTCGAACGCGAGCGGGCGATCGCGGACATCGCGGCCCGACAGCGGGGCGTGGTGAGCGCACGGCAACTGCGCGAGGCAGGGTTCGGAGAGAGCGCGATCAAGCGGAGATTGCGCGGCGGGCGACTGCACCGACTGTACCGGGGCGTGTACCTGGTTGGACACGCGGTGGCTGCGGAAGGCGCAGTCGAGATGGGCGCAGTCATCGCATGCGGGAACGGCAGTGTGGTGAGCCACTGGGGTGCGGCGCGTCTGTGGGGGTTTGCATCGCACGCGTCATCGAATCTGCCAGTCGATGTGACGGTGCCGGGGCGAGATCCCGGACCGAAACGCGGCATTCGCGTCTATCGCGTACGACACCTCGAGCGCCGGGATGTGCGGAGCATCCGCGGCATACCAGTAACGTCGCCTGCCCGAACGCTGCTGGATCTGGCCGCCATCGTTTCCAGCGATGTACTCGAATGTGCGATGGCGGAAGCACGAGTTCGGAAGCTCGTGTCCGACCGAGACATTGCCGATCAGCTTGAACGAAACCCGGGACGCCGGGGTGCTTCGCGGTTGCGTCGCCTGCTCGACCTCGAGCGCGGTCCGGCGCTCACGCGGTCGGAAGCCGAGCGCCGCCTCGCCGCGTTGCTCCGCGCCGCGTCACTGCCTGCGCCAGAAACGAACGTGCGAGTCAACAGCCTCGAAGTCGATTTCCTGTGGCGGAAGCAGCGCGTCGTGGTCGAAGTCGACGGCTACGCCTACCACTCGAACGCTCGAGCGTTCGAGCGCGATCGGGAGCGCGATGCGAGTCTCGTCGCCAGCGGCAACGTCGTGATCCGCTTTACCTGGCGGCAGCTCACGGGACGTCCGGAAGCCGTGGTTGCGAGGGTCGCGGCTGCGCTAGCGCTGCGTGCCATGGATGGGAGTTCTGAGCCGCACAGCGGTCCGATGTGACCTTCGAACGCGACGTCCGGTCTGGAATCAGTGAGCCTGCCCTACCAATCACAGCCGGTGCTGGTTTGCGGCGATCGGCTCGCACTCGGACCTCCGATGACCCGAGAAGCGAGTGCCGGAGCACACGCGTCGGTCGGGCAACGCCGGACGGGACGGTCACGACGAGCTTTCGCGTCCAGCCGAGGTCCAGCTCGACGACGAATCGAGTGCCGTCCCGACCCACGCGCCGCCCCTTCGGCCTCGCCTCGCCCAGTACATGCGCGAGCGCATGGATCACCTCGTCGGGCAGGTCGTCCGCATCCTTCAACCCGCCGCAGGTGACGCACTTCCCATCGCGCATGTCGCTGCTGCAGGCGCCGGCTCAGCTGCAACAGTGGATATGCGATGTCCACGCCCGCCGCGTGCAGACGTCGCACGGCGCGGTGCCGGCGACCGAGTACGTGCGACCGTCGACATGGCACGTCGTCCGGTGCTGTGCGCATGCGAACGCGCGGGGCGCATCCGCGACCTCGGCGAGGTGCCTACGGCAGTGCCAGCGGGCATCGCCGTGGCAGGCCGCGCCGTGATGATCGCATGATGTCTTACCGCATTCGATGCACGCGTGCACCTCGTCGGGCGCGTACAGCACCTCCTTGGACTCGTGATCGCAGCTTGCGCGATGAGACACGCAGACAAAGCGCCGTGAGTGGTCGGTCCGCTTCAGATGCTTCGAGCAATGTGGAGCTCCATCGATCACGCACATCACCTGGTGCCGTTCGCAGATGAAGCGATCGCACGTGCCGCACTTCGCCGCTTCGTCCCGTCCGACCGGCTCGCTCGTGCCGCCTTCGCAGAATACGATGCAGTTGGAGCACAGCTCGCGCGCGCCGCGGGGGAGCCGGCGTGTGTCGTGGTGCGATGCTTCCGGCAGACCGCGCGATCGCAAACCGCGCAGCGTTCGATGCACTCGATGCACGCGGCGTGACCACCATCGGTGCACACGGCCTGATGCTCCGTGCAGTGAATCGCTTCGCAGGACCAGGACTCAGCGGAATGTCGGCGCATACGGGCGCGCCATCGACGGAGCATGCGAGGTGGCCCTGTGGTGTGCAGAACGCTTCGCCGCAGACGGAGCATGCCTTCGTGCATTCGGTCCCGGCCGCGTGGCCGGCGCGACACACGGTGAGCGCCTCCGGTGCCTTGCCGCACATCGGACATTGGATGAGCCATGCGCCGTCGCCCGAGAGGTAGCGCTGCGCGTGCAGCTCGGCGGTCCGTCCTGTCGGAGTCACCACATACCAGACGGCGCGCTCAACCAGAACCGTGCGTTCGAGCACGTGGATGGGCTGCACATCGATGCGCACGCCGTGCCGCCGGATCTCCTCGCCTCTGCGCTTCGCGTGTTCGTGCTCGATGGTCCGCAGTGCAGCCGAGCCCGGTCCCGATTCGCCGATCACCTCGCTCCAGAGCGTTTCGTAATAACGGTCGATGCGTTCCAGCTCAGCGGCGAGATCGCGGTCTGCCTGACGGTGCACCGCATCCATATGCCCGCGGTTTCCGCTGATTTGCTTTCGGTGACAACGCGTACGGTGTGACGGTGCTGGACGTGCTGGAAGCGAAGACGTCGCGCACGGTAACGCTGGGCGCGGTCTACAAGACGCTGGGCCGGCTCGAGTCGAAGGGCATGGTCGCGGTCACTGTTGCTCCACCGACGGGCGACATAGGGCAGCCCTACTCCCCGCCGGCGGCCAGGAATCGCTTGTGGCCGATGCCGCAATTCGCGGGCGGACCATCGGTGCGACAATTCCGGGTCGGACCATCAGAGTGCCGTTGCACGTGGCCACGTGGTGCGCCGGGCTCGCCGGACCCCTTGCGCCTTCCCCTGGCTAACATAGATTCATATGGGTAACCCATAGGACAGGGGTGATGACCGACAAACGCGACGTGAAGCAGGGCACCCTTGCCCTCATGATCTTGCGGACGCTCGATACGCTCGGGCCGCTGCACGGCTACGGCGTGGCACGGCGTATCGAGGAGACGAGCGGGAACCGGCTGGTACTGAACTATGGGACGCTCTATCCGGCCCTGGTCAAGCTGGAACAGGAGGGTTTTGTGAAATCGTCGTGGGGCCAGTCGGAGAACAATCGTCGCGCGAAGTACTACGCGCTGACGGCCGCGGGTCGGACGCGGCTCGCACGCGAGACACGCGAGTGGCATGAGAACGTTGAACTGATGGCGGCGTTCCTCGCGCCGAAGCGGGAGGCACGATGAGACAGTTACGCGTCACGCTGGCTCGCTTGGCAGGGTTCCTCACGCGCGACCGCGCGGACGAGGATCTGCACACCGAATTGCGAGCGCATCTGGAAATGGAGACGGAGGAGAACCTGCGCCGTGGCATGTCCCCGAAGGAGGCGCGCCGGCAGGCGCTGCTTGCGTCCGGCGGTCTGGCGCAGGCGGCCGAGGCGGTGCGGGATCAGCGCGGATTGCCGTGGCTGGAGTCGATTGCAGCCGACCTGCGGTACGCGCTGCGAGCGCCGCGACTCGCCCCCGTGTTTACGATCGTGGTTGTGATCACGCTGGCTCTGGGCATCGGTGCGAACACGGCGATCTTCAGCGTTGTGCGGGGTGTGCTGCTCAAGCCGCTCCCGCACCGTGACGGTGACCGGTTGTTGTATGTGCGGCAGTCGATCGACGGACCGGGTGGTGCGAACATCAATTTTTCGGTGCCGGAGGTACGCGACATCCGCGAAGGTGTTCCATCGCTGGCAGGCATCGCCGAGTACTCGCCCTGGACGGTGATCTTTCGCGGCGATGAAGGCGCGGCCCGCATCACCGTGGGGCTCGTAACGGGAAATTACTTCGAAGTGATGGGCCTCGCCCCGGTGCTCGGGAGGCTGACGGGTCCAGGCGATGACGGGGCCGGCGCGCCGCCTGTCATGGTGCTGACGCACGACTACTGGATGCGGCGTTTTGGCGGCGATCCCGGCATCGTGGGCCAGCAGTTGCGGCTCGACGGAAAGTCGGTGACGGTGATTGGCGTCGTGCAACCTGCGCCGTTCTTCCCGACTCGAGTCGATGCCCTGCTGAACATGGTGATGAGCGACCATCACCTGAGCGCAACGATGGTGGAAGGGCGTACACACCGCATGACCGAGGTGGTTGCGCGGTTGGCGCCGGGCGCAACGGTGGAGCAGGCGAGGAGCGAGGTGGACGCCGTGTACGCGCGCATGCAGAGCGATTACGAGGAGGCGTACGATCCTGGATCGCACCATCGCATTGCCGTGATCCCGTTCCACGAGGCGCTCGGCGAACGGGCGAGGCTTACGCTGTGGTTGCTGATGGGCGCTGCTGCGTTCGTCCTGATCATCTCGGTCGCCAGCGTCGCCAACCTGACGCTCATGCGCGGCGTGCGGAGAGAGCAGGAGCTGGTTGTGCGCGCCGCGCTCGGTGCCGGCGTGGCGAGGCTCCGCCGACTGCTGCTGGCGGAGAATCTCGTGCTTACGTTTCTTGGCGCGATTCTGGGCGTCGCGATTGCTTCGGGTGGGCTCCGGCTGCTCATCTCGCTCGCAGACCGATACTCGCCACGCGCGAACGAGATCACGCTCGACGCGCCAGTGCTTGCCTTCCTGCTTGCGCTTTCGCTCGCCGTCGCCCTGTTGCTTTCGTTTCTGCAATCGCTGCCCAGGGAAGGCGGACTCGCGTCACGAATCGTGGCTGGCGGACAGAGAATCAGTGGCAGTCTGAGGAGGCACCGACTTCAGCGCGGACTGGTCGTCGTGCAGATTGCGGTATCGGTCGTGTTGCTGGCAGGTGCCGGATTGCTCACGCGCACGATGATGCGGTTGTCCGACGTGAACACGGGATTACGGACCGAAGAAGTGCTGACCATGGAAGTTACACTCGTGAACTACACAGAACTACTGACCAATCCTGCGGCCGACGGCGCGGCCAAGCAGCGATACGAGGAGATGCGTCGCGAGATCGCAGCGCTTCCCGGCGTGATCGAAGTTGGCGTCGGCTCACCGGGCCCGCTCCAGGGCTCCGACGTCGGCTTCGCCGTCAAGACCGAAGGGAAAGTACTGGCGCCCGGCGAAGCGATCCCGCGCGCGGATCTTCGCACTGCAGGTCCCGAGTTCTTCCGCGCGGCAGGCATCCCGCTTCTCCAGGGCCGGGAATTTGCGATTACGGACCGTATTGGTTCTCAAAGCGTCGTGATCATCAACCAGACGCTCGCCGGGAAGCTGTTCCCCAACGAAGACCCGGTCGGCAAACGCATCGCATGGACCGGTGATGTGCTGCGTTTCACTCCGATCACCGACGAATGGCGCACGGTCGTCGGTGTTGCCGGCAACACCCAGGATGGGGGTCTGGACGCCGAGCCACGGCCGGTGGTGTTCATGCCGTTCGCGCAGTTGCTGACCCTTGGCGGCAGTCTGGTGGTTCGCGCCGACAGCAACGTCGCGGCACTCATACCGGGGGCGACGCGCATCATCCGGCGGATCGCGCCGGGCGCACCGATCGAACGCGTCATGACGATCGCGCAGATCAAGGATCAGAGCGTGTCGCCTCGCCGTCTCAACGCCGTGCTGCTGTCCTCCTTCGGCATCCTTGCCCTGATCATCGCGGCGGTGGGGATTGCCGGCGTTCTCGCGTTCTCCGTGAGCGCGCGCACGAACGAGATCGGCATCCGCATGGGCCTCGGTGCCGACGGCGGTCGTGTGCAAAGGATGATTCTGGGCGAGGGTGGTGTGCTACTCGCGATCGGCCTCGTGTTCGGGTTGGCGCTCGCGATCCTCGCGGCGCGTGTCATTCAGGGCTTGCTCTTCGGCATCGAGCCGCACGACCCGGCGACGTTCGTCGGCGTGGCCCTGCTCATGGCAGGGATCGGGATCGCTGCCTGCTGGATCCCGGCGGTTCGCGCGGCGCGGATCGATCCGGCGATCACGATGCGCGCATCGTAACGCACCACCGGGACCGGCCGGGGCTTCAGGTGATCGACGCCTGGTAGATGCTCTCGATGGACGCATCGAGCGCCCGATTTAACTGCTGCTCGCCGATGGCCGCGCTGCCGATCTAGATAGAGATAGATCTGAATTGCAACCGATCTACGGCAGCGACTGTCTCATTGAACAGTGTGCCTCTGGCGGCTGGGGGCAGTGGGCGACGCGGGAGGGAAGAGCGTGTCTCCGATTCGCATGACGTACGCGACGGCAAGGGTGCTGCTGGCGCTGGATGCGGGCGCGCAATACGGCTTCGACATCGCAGAGGTTGCGGGGCTTCGCGGCGGCACGGTCTATCCGATTCTGCGGCGGCTCGAGGAAGAAGGCTTGGCGAGGTCGTCGTGGGAGCGACCGGAGATCGGGCGTCGCGAAGGTCGTCCGCCGCGGAAGTACTACCAGTTGCGGGCGGTGGCGCAGCCGCTGGTGCGCGAGGCGAGGGAACGCTTCCCGTTCCCGCTGCGCGGCGTCTCGGACCTGAACCCGGAGCGGGCGCGATGAAGTCGGGTGAAAGCGGGAACAGCCGGGATCGCGAAGCAGAGAGGGGCTGGGCGAATCGACTGGTGAAAGTGTTCGGCTCACTGATTCCGGCGGAGCGCCGGAGCGACTGGATTCGCGAGTGGCGGGCGGAACTCGACGCGGCCAGGATCGAATCGGCGCGGGGTGCTCGTGCGTGGCGTGTGGCGACCCGGGTCGCAGCAGCGGCCGAGGATGCGGTGCGGTTCCGCGCCGCGCGCCGGTTCCGGTGGGGTGGGATGGAATGGCTGCGCGAAGCGCGGCTGGCCGTCCGCGCGCTGGTGCGCGCACCACTGTTCACGGTGACCGTCGTCGTCACTCTCGCGGTGGGCGTGGGCGCGAACGCTGCGCTGTTCGCGGTGATCAACGCGGCGTTGCTGGAGCCGCTGCCGTATCCATCGCCGGATCGATTGGTCGTCGCTGGTACGTTGTGGACGGTGGAAGGGAATTCGACGCGTTACGTGTCGACGCCGGATTTCGACGATTTCGCGGAACGGATCCGGAGCATCGATGAGCCGGCGTTTCGCGTGTATGGCAGCGTAACGTATCAGGCGGACGAACCGATGCGGCTCGCGATCGCGAGTGTGTCTTCGAGTTTCTTCCGACTGTTCGGGACGCGGCCGCACATCGGGCGCTATCTCAATCCGGAGGAGGATGAGCCGGGCGGCGCGGCTGCGGTTCTTTCCTACGGGCTGTGGCAGCGTGTGTTCGGCGGGGACCCGGGGGTGGTGAATCGATCGCTCACCCTGGACGGGCAGCCTTACGTCGTGGTGGGTGTCGCCGAGCCAGGTCTGAGGGACCCATCGGCCGACGTGGAGCTGTGGACGTCGCGCCCAGCCTGGATCGATGTCGCGCGACGCAACCAGCCGTGGCTGGAAGTGTTCGGCCGCCTTTCACGCAACGCGACGCTGGGTGACGCGCGCGCCGAGGTTGCAAGGCTGTCGCAGGACCTTGCACGAGAGTATCCGGCCACGAACGCCGGTCAGGTGCTGACCGTGGACTCGCTGAGGGAGACGATCTCGGGTCCGATCCGCGCGGCACTTCTGGTTTTGAGTGCAGTGGTGATCCTGGTGCTGGCGATCACGTGTGCGAACGTCGCGAACCTGGTCCTGGTGCGGAGCGCCGGCCGCGGCCGCGAGATGGCGGTGCGTCTCTCGCTCGGCGCGGGACGCGCCCGGCTCGCACGACAGCTCGTGACGGAGGCGTTCATCCTCGCGCTGGCCGGCGGTGTTGCAGGGCTCGCGCTCGCAGCGACCGCATCGCATGTGTTCGTCGCACTGGGCGCTCCGGGACTTCCACGCCTGGCCGATGTACGGCTGGATGGAACGGTCCTGCTGTTCGCGCTGCTGCTGAGTGGTGCGACGGGGATCGTGTTCGGTCTGGCGCCGCTTCTCCAGGTGTCGGGATCCAATCCATCGGATGGATTGCGGGAAAGCGGCCGGGGCGGCGAGAGCCGGCGAGTGAAGCGAGTGCGACGCGGCCTCGTTGTCGCCGAGTTAGCGGGGTCCGCCATGCTCCTTGTCGGGGCCGGGCTCCTGGTTCGCAGTCTCATCCACCTCACGCGCACGGACACGGGCGTACGTACCGAAGGTGTACTGACGTTTCAGGTCGCGCCGCCGCAGGTCGCGTCCCCTGCGCCGGAGGGAGGCACGCAGTCCCGGCGGCTGACGCACGCCGAACTCCGCGAATTCTACGATCGCATCCTGGAAGGCATCGCGCGGATACCCGGCGTCGAGGCCGTCGGCGGCATCAACATCCTTCCGTTCACGGGTGTCCAGATGTACGGGTTCACGCGCGACGACCGCCCTCCACTGCCCGGTGGTCAGACGATGGCCGGTGTGCTCGTTGTCGAGCCGGGATACTTCGCCAGTGTCGGCATTCCACGCATTGCCGGGCGTGCGCTCGATGAACGTGACACAGGCGGCGCTCCCCCCGTCATCGACATCGACGAGGAGTTCGCACGCACCATCTTTCCCGGCGAGGAACCGATCGGACGGCGGATCACGATCCACTGGTCGGGCGGAGTCGAGTCCGTGTCGTACGAGATCGTGGGTGTCGTGGGTTCCGTCCACCACCGCGGCCCAGCCTTACCGCCGTCACCCACCGTGTATCTCCATCGCGGGCATGACAGCATGCCTGACTGGTTGCACTTCGCGCACACGATCACGGTACGCACGCGCGGCGATCCGCTTGCGCTCGCAAGCGAGGCGAGAAACGTGGTGTGGAGCATCGACCGGACCGTGCCGATCACCGA
>JBOHRL010000087.1:0-4859 GCA_050732695.1 Longimicrobiales bacterium
GAGCATCGCCGCAGGGTACGCGCCGGCTGATGAGCCGGATGCCGCGGCCCTGTCGAAGCGAAGCGGTGTCTGGCGCATGGCGCGTCGGCCGCGATTCCAGAAGCCGCGATTCCAGGAGAGGTAAGCCGATGCGCAAACTCGAGGTCATCATCGCCAGCGTGCTGTTTGCAGCGTGCCAGAACGACTACACGGGCCCGGCACGTTCTGGGCGGGACGAACTGGTCGACGTCGAACCGGTTATCCGTCATGCGTCCGTCCAGGCAAACCCGGCCAACGTGCTCAGCGCCACCATCTTCGCGAGTGTGGGATTTGCGGACAGCGTTGCGGTTCGTTTCCGATTGGCCGACGCATCCGGAGCCGAGGAGACGACGCCCACCATGGATTGGTGCCGCGAGCTGGAATGCGGCGTTGGGTTCGTGAACTTCACGCTGCTCGGTCTGCTCCCGGCAAGCCGGTACGTCCTGCACGTTGTCGCATGGGGTTGGGGCGACACGCGAACGTCGGAACAGCTGGAGTTCACGACCGGGGCGCTGCCAGCGGATCTTCCACACTTCACAGCGGGTGGTCCCGATCCGACACCGGGGTACGTGGTGTTCGGCGCGGGCGAGTATGGTCTCGTGATCGACAACACCGGGCGCATCGTCTGGTATCACCACTTTCCGGGCGGCGCCGGGCTGGCATTCATGGCACAGTCAAACGGCCATTATGTTACACAGCCCCGGACAACGGATCCAACGAACATCCAGCCATGGATCGAAGTCGACCCGGATGGCAACATCGCACGGTCACTAAGTTGTGGGCAAAACCTGCGGCCGCGATTGCACGATCTGATCGTGGCGCCGGACGGTGGTTACTGGATCCTGTGCGACGAGTCAAGACCGATGGATCTCACGAGCGACGGCGGCGTTTCCAACGCACGCGTCACTGGCACGGCCATACAGAACGTCAACTTTTGTGACTACGTCGGCTACTACTACTACTACGGCTGCACAACAACCTTGGATTTCAGCTGGAGCCCGTTCGACCATTTCCAGATCACGGATGTCGATGCGAGCGAGCGCGCAGGTCCGGATGTCAACTGGACGCACGGCAACTCGATCGATCTCGATACGGACGGCAACCTCATCGTCTCATTCCGCAACCTGAACGAGATCACGAAGATCGATCGCCAGACGGGCGAAGTGATCTGGCGGCTGGGCGGCGTGCGCAATGAGTTCACCTTCCTGGATACGCCGGTGCCGGCCTTCATCCATCAGCACAGTGTCCGCTTCCTGGCAGGCGGCGAACTCCTGCTTCTGGATAACCTCGGTGATCCGACTCAGTCGCGCGTCGAGCGATACAAGCTGGACGAAGCCGGCCGGACCGCACGGCTGATCGGATCCTTCAACGCGGGCCCCGGCGTCGTCACCTCGCTGGGCGGCAGTGTGCAGCCGCTGCCCGGCGGGCGCACGCTCGCGTCGTTCGGTACTGCGGGCCGTGTCCTCGAGTACGACGCGGCTGGCAACATCGTCTGGAGCATCGACGGCAATGCGGGCTATATCTTCCGCGCCCAGCGCATCAACTCCCTTTACACGCCCGGCGTCGGTACGATGCGATAAGCGTCGTTGACGGGCATCCGCTGTCGCGAGCTGCCGGCGACCCGAGCTGAATCTCCATCGGGTCGCCGCAGCTCCCTCGAGCAGAAAGCGATGAAGTTGCCACCGGGACGACGACTCATCGAGCCTCGAGCAGTCGCCGGATTCACTCCGCGCGCAGTGCATGCAACGGGTCGATCGATGCGGCCCGGACCGCCGGAACAACGGCCGCGAACACAGCAACCGCAAATAACAGGACGGACACGCCCGCGAACGTGACCGGATCGCGCGCACCGATGCCGTACAGGAATCCGCCTGCGACACGCGTCCCTGCGGCTGCGCCCAGCAAACCCAGCGTCACGCCTATCGCCGCTAACAACGCAGCCTCGCCTACCACCGTGCTCACGACTTTGCGGCGACTCGCGCCGAGCGCCATGCGCACGCCGATCTCGCGCGTCCGGCGAGCGACCTGGTACGACACGACACCGTAGATCCCGGCCGCCGAAAGGACCAGCGCGAGGACGGCAAACAGGCCAAACACGAACGCGGCCACACGGTCAAGCTCCGTTGCCTCCGCGAGCAGCATCTCGACCGTCTCGAAATCGAAGAGCGGCTCGTTCGGGTCGATCGCGATCGCGGCTTCCCGGATGCGGTCGATCCCGCCTGCCATGTCGCCGGTCAGCTGCGCGACGAGCGTCATGTAGCCGAACAGGACCTCCGCCTGGCCAAGCGGCACGAACATCTGGGCCTGCGGAGCAGTCGACAGGCTGCGGTGCCGCGTGTCCCCCACGACGCCAACGATCTCCCAGTCTGCGTTGGCGACATAATATATCGTTATGTGCTTGCCAATGGGGTTCTCGCCCGGCCACAATCGGTCGGCGAACGACTGGTTCAGGATGACGACACGGCGCCCCCCAGCGCGATCGAACTCGTCGAACGTGCGGCCGCGCGTCAGCGGGATCCCCATCGCATCGAAGTAGCCAGGTGATACGATGCGATAATCCGTCTGCGGCGCCTGGCCTTCGGGCAGCAGCGGATGTCCTTCGGCGTGGTATGGCAGGTTGAAATCGATGCCGGCGGGTGTAAACGGCAGCGTCGAGGTCACGCCTGCGCTTGTGACGGCTGGGATCGTGCGGATGCGGCCGAGCAGTTGGCTGAAGTAGTTGGTCTTGAGGAGGTTCGCTTCGGCCAGCGGCTGGCCATCGCCGTACGTCGGGCCGGCCAGGTCGACGCGAGCGGCGACGATCTGCTCGGTGGCGAAGCCCGGATCGATCGCACGCAGTCTGGCGAGGCTGCGAATAGCGAGGCCTGCGCCGACGAGGAGGATGAGAGAGAGGGCGACTTCGGTGATGACGAGGACGCGGCGCGTGAGTTCGCTTGTGCGGCTGCCTGTCCCGCGGATTCCGCCTTCGCGCAGCACGTCGGTCAGGCGCGCGCCCGCGGCCCGGGCGGCCGGCACGAGGCCAAGCAGGAGACCGGTCACGACTGCTGTGACAAGGGCGAAGGCGAGGACATGTGCGTCCACGCCGACTTCCTCCGCACGCGGAAGCGAGGACGCGGCGAGTGGCAGAAACAGCGCCACGCCACCGAAGGCGATCGCGATTCCCAACAGACCGCCGACCGTGCCCAGAACGATGTTCTCCGTGAGAAGCTGAGCGCGCAGCCGGCCACGGCTGGCGCCGAGGGATGCGCGCACCGCGATCTCGCCCTGCCTGGCCGACGATCGGCCCAACACCAGATTCGCCACGTTGGTGCACGCCAGAAGCAGGACGAAGCTGACAGCCGCGAAAACGATGACGAGGGCCGCGCCCGCGCGCCCGACGAGCTGGTCCTGCACGCTCACGAGGTACGGCGTATAGCCCGTGTTGGCCTCCGGATACTGCACGCGCAACCGGTCGGCGATCCCACGCAGCTCCTCGCCCGCACGATCCGCCGATACACCCGGACCGAGGCGGCCGGCCACCGTCAGATAGCGCGACGTCCGGTGCTGGTTTGTGTAATCGCTCGGATGCCACAACGCAATGTCGCTCCGCGGTACGCGGAACTCCGGCGGCATAACGCCAATGATCTCGTACGCTTCGCCCTCCAGTATCAGCGTAGAACCAAGCGCCGACCGTGCACCGCCCAGCAATCGCTGCCACGTGCCATGACTCAGCACGACAACGTGCGCGCCACCCCCCGCATCCTCGCCTTCCGCGAACGTACGCCCCAGCAGCGGCGCAACGCCAAACGTGTCGAAGAAGTTCGCTGTCACACCGATCGACGACAGAACCTCCGGCCGATCCAGACCCGTCAACGTCATCGAGCCATCGCTCCACGCCGCCATCGAGGAAAACGACGTCGCCGCTTCCCGCCAGTCCAGATAATTGGGCGGCGACGGATTGTCCCGCTCGACTCCGTCAATCTCGTTCCGCTCCCAGATCAGGTACAGCCGATCCGGATCGGCGAAAGACATTGGCCGCAGTACCACCGCGTTCACAACCGTGAAAATCGCCGTCGTCGCGCCAAGGCCCAGCGCCAGCGTCAGCGCCGCAATCGCCGCAAAGCCGGGACTCCGCCGCAGCGACCGGATCGCATAGCGAAGATCCTGCATCACATCGTGAATCATCTCACGCCTCCTCCAACGTCGCTCCCGCTGCCACCCGATGTCCTCACACTGATCCGCAATGCGCACGACATCTCCGAACCGGCGCCGCGCCTCCACTCGCGCATCCGCTTCCGACCACCCCGCACCCACCAACTCGTCCACCAGCCCGTCGATGTGGAACCGAAGCTCTTCCTCAACATCCGCCGCAACCGGATCCTCGAGCCGCGACAACCGGCCTCCCCGCCGTTCACTCATTCGTCCCCCGCCACGGCCCATCCTTCGTCACACCCCGGCTCACGCGCCGCTCCACCCGGAACCGCCGGCTCCCGCGGCCGCGCTCGGACCCGATCGCGTCAGCCCCCGTATCACGCGCCCGCTCCATCCAACACCTTCGATACCGCCGCAGTATGCCGCATCCAGTTCGCAATCTCGCGCTCCAGCAGGCCACGTCCGCTCGCCGTCAGCGCGTAATACTTCGCTCGACGGTTCCGCTCCGAGACGCCCCACTCAGCGCGCAGGTACCCGTCTCGCTCCAGCCGGTGCAGCGCCGGGTACAACGCACCTTCCTCCACCTGCAACACCTCTTCCGATGCCGACCGGATCGCGCGCCCGATCGCGAGCCCGTGCATTGGCCCCGCCTCGAGCGTCCGCAGGATCAGAAGGTTCAGGTTGCCGTAAAGGTTGGCTGCGTCGACAAT
>JBOHRL010000088.1:0-11926 GCA_050732695.1 Longimicrobiales bacterium
TTCGGAGGCGGCGGAGCAGGAGTGCGGAGCAGGAGTGATGAATCAGTCGCTCTCGAGTATCGTTCTCTCGATTCATCGTAGCGGCGAAGCTTAGCACAGCAGCGGCAGTTCAGCCAGGTTGGGCCGCCTTACGCGCGCGTAATTTCAGGTTGCGTGCGAGGCGGCCGAGGCGTGCCCGCCAATGGTCGTCTTGGAAGTTTCACTACTAAAAGACTGCGTGCGTGGACACATGCGTCCCCTCGTTATTGTAGCTCTCGTATCCGCCTGCTCGAATCAGGAGCAGAGAAACCCAGCAAGCGCAGAACCGGTGGAGTGGCGGCTGGCCGAGTCCCCGATGTTTGTGGCGGCGGAGGGCGGTGGTGAACCGCTTCACGGCATTTCTGGTGCATTTCTCGACCGGCGCGATCGTCTGATCATTGCAAATGGCGGTGCACACGAGATCGTCGCCGTCCATTTGACAGATCCCGGATCACCACTAGTCTTTGGCGCTGAGGGACGCGGACCAGGCGAGTTCGCAACTCTCACTGCCATCCACGCTTGGCAGGGCGATTCGATTCTCGCATTGGATTCAGAGCTTCGGCGGGTCACTCTGTTTGCCCCCGATGGGGGGGTCGCTTGGGTGCGTGACTTTCCAGATATCGGGTCGCCCCCGGGTGTCTTGGCCACCACAACGTGGCCCGCCGTGCTCGGCGCTTTTGGTGATGGATCGGTCCTCTTACGATCCGCTCCATATCTGAATGGGCACGGCGCTGACAGTGACACGGCATATGTGCAGCTGTTTCGATGGATTCCCACGTATGCCATTGTCGACACTCTGAACACGCCGATCCCCTGGATGGAAGTAGCGCGTCAAGGAGGACGGCTTGTTGGACCCCATTTTCGCGCGGAAGCTACGGAAGTACCAGTTCATGACGAGGCATTTGTGACCGGGCTAGGCCGAGGACCAGCATTGGTAGTGTATGGCACGGATGGGAACGTCCTTCGGCATATGGAGGTTCGAACGGATACACAGCAAGTCAACGACGCGGTCCTCGGCGCCTACCGAGATTGGCTGCTTGCCCGCGTACCGGAGACGGCTCAAGACGCAATCAGTAGACGGTTCGACGCAACGCCAGTAGCCGCACAGGTGCCACTTTTCGATCGACTGCTGTTCGATGAACTGGGTCGCATATGGATTCAGATCAAAGGCGATCAAGTCCAACATTATGAGCTGGACAAACGGGACCCAAAGAAATGGCAGGTTCACGGAGAGCACGGCTTGATTGGCGTGATCACGTCGCCAGGGCCGTACCAGATCGTCGCGATAAGGAACGGCATGGTAGTCGGGATTTGGCGTGATACGGATGGCGTCGAAACAGTACGCGTGTACGAGCTGCAGGACACGCAGTAAGCAAGTAGAACGTAGAAACCGTCCGCCTCCATCGCATTCGAAACCGGGCGACCAGCGTGGGTTTGTGGAGGGCTCGGCATCCCAGCAGCGGGTGCACAACAGCTAACACCAGGTTCACGCGGCGCGGCCTGCGGCCGCTTGTCACCGCGGGCGGGGTAGTCAGCCTCCGTGAAAGGCGGTGAAAAGCCCTTCGGCCTTCGTGAACCCAAGAACGTTATCTGCAATTGGTGCCCTCGTCGCACATCAAAGGCCGCGTTCGCTCGGGCATCATGGCTCACCTGGCAAAGGAAGGCCGATCTGCACTCTCTCTTCGGGCGTGTCAGGCGGGGAGACGAGTGTTCCGTATTCCTCGACAAACTTCAGGGGAATGGACCCCGCGCCGTAGCGGCCTCGGCGCCGGGGCCACCGCTCTGCGGCCCGACGACTCGCATGCCGTCACGCAGCCGCGCGGTCGCGTCTCCGCAGCCCACGACGGCGGGGATACCGTATCGCGGGCGTAGATCGATGCGTGCGAGGCGGGGGCTGCTCAGGTCCGTCACCACCGCGCCGGCCCCGGCAACTCGTCCTCCGTTTTCGACGAAGTACTGGCGGGTATTCAACCAATCCGGCAAGTTGCTAGGGTCGTTGGATATGCTTGAGCGGTTCCGAGTCTTCGACATCCGAAATGGCAGGACTCCTGGTCGAAGATCAACGGATCTGGACGGGGAGGTTGTTGAGGGGAGATCGATCGGTGACGGCTGCGAAATCGCGTCAGCGGCTGTGATACGTCCGATAACAACGAATTCCTGCTGGGCCCCTTCCCTGCCAGGCCATGCCGGTTCACCCGGACCGTCGGTGCGCTCTGGTCGTCGCCGGAACCGGCACACCAGGAATCCTTTCACGGAGCGCGCAATTGTCCTTCTTTGAACGTTGGCATGGCGGTGTTCGTCGTTGCCTGGGGACGAGCCCCGCGAACCGGCCCTCGCGAGCACCACGATGAAACCTCCCGCTGCAAGTCATACAGGAGACTATTCGGCCTCGATGTCGATATTCATGCAGAAGGGCCTGCCGCTCGTGCACACGTTGTTTCTGATTCTGCTCCTCGCCCCGCCACTCGCAGCGCAGGCCGGACGGGGGGAGCAGCGCGATACTACGGCGTTCCGGCTCGAGACGCTGGTCGTGACCGCGGATCGATCGAGTTCGCCCATTGCGAGTTCGACGCACGCGATATCCGTTCTCACACGTGCGCAGATTGACGTGTTGCCGGCTCGCACGCTCAGCGATGCGCTCCAGCACGTCGCCGGCGTGACGTTTGTCGATTTCGATGGATCGGGCGCCGACCCGCAGCTCATGATGCGCGGCTTTTATGGCGGCGGCGAGGCCGAGTACGCGCTGGTGTTGGTGGACGGGCGGCCGCTCAACGGGCTCGAGAATGGCCGCGTCGCATGGGATGCCATTCCATTATCCGCCGTCGAGCGAATCGAGGTCGTGCGCAGCCCGGGCTCTACGGCGTGGGGCAATGCGGCGATTGGCGGTGTGATCAACGTCATCACACGTACGGGCGAGCCGGGCGGTGGGCGCGTCACACTGGCTGGCGGCACCAACGGCCTCGTCGAGGGCACGCTCGCTGCCGGCGGCCAATGGAAGGATCGGCCGGTATCCGTCTTCGGCGAAATCTCGGCTACCGACGGCTTCCGCAATCACGCAGAGCGCAAAACCGGCGCAGTCGGCGCTTCGATCGGCCTCCAACAGAGCGCCTCCTCCGCAACCACGATCTCGACCTTGCACGACTGGCGCGACTTCGATTCGCCGGGCCCACTGACAGCGAACGAACTTGCGGCGGACCGCTCCGAGTCGAGTGTGTTCTACCGCTTCGACCGGACTCGTGACAGGCGGCACCGGCTGGATATCGATCGCCGCTGGACCACATCCACGGGCAACCAGTGGACGGCCAGACTCGCGGGTGAGTACAGGCACGAGGACCGCATCCGCGCCGTCGCGCTGGCACCGTCTTTCGCCGATACGAAGGATCGCGTGCTGGGCGCCACTCGAGTGACCGGTTCCCTGCAGGCCGAATGGACCAGCCTCCTGGCAAACAGCGATGATCTCATGTTCGGCGTCGACGTTTCCGCTGGCCGCTTGAATTCGACGTACTACGATGTTGTAACCGGGCCGCCGGACGCGTACACGGCATCGACCGGTTCACGCGGCGAGGTCCATGCCAAGGGCCGGGCCACGCGTGCGGCAGGCGCCGCCTTCTTCGGCTATGGCGTCCCGATCGGGCAGACCGTCCGCTTCACGGTCGGCGCCCGCGCCGACTGGTTGAAGGATTCGTTCGATGCCGATGCGCCGGCTGCTGACACGCGCGATGCAACCCATCTCGCCCTGAGCCCTCGTACGGGCGTAAATCTGCGTTATGTCGAGACGAACCGGCAGAGCGGCCATGCGTACGTGACGGTGGGCCGTTCCTTCAAGGCGCCCACACTCGACCAGCTCTTCGATCAACGCCGTTTCCCCGCCCCCTTCCCACCCTTCGAGATCGGCTTTGCCAACGATTCTCTCGATCCGCAGCACGGCACGAACGTCGAAGCCGGCCTCTATCATCAGCTGACGATCGTACCGAATGGTTTGTCAGCCGAACTCTCTCTCGCGGCATACCGACTCGATCTGCGGGACGAACTCGATTTCGATATCGAAACACTGCGTTATCAGAATCTGGGGCGCAGCCGGCACAGTGGCATCGAGGCCGGTCTCGATGTGCTCATCGCAGGTTCCGTCTTCGCGTCCGCTCACTATGCTCGCCAGTCTGCAACAAACCGGGACGGCGAGAATAAGGGTCGGCAGCTCAAAGCCATTCCCCGTGACATACTCACAACCGGCCTCCAGGCATCACCAGCACCCGGAACCAGCATCAGCCTTGCGTCCTCGAGCGCCTGGGACATCCATCTCGACGATGCAAATGCGCTCCGTTTACCTGGCTGGACACGGTGGGATGCGCGGGTGGGTCTTGAGTTGGCCGGCATGACACTGTGGGCACAGGCGATCAACCTGTTTGACGCCACCTACAGCACGACGGGTTATCCGGATTCGGCCGATCCGAACACTGTCTACTTTTTCCCAGCGGCCGGGCGGACGTTCGAAGTTGGATTGGGCCGCACCTGGTGAGCCGTGATATCGTCAAGCTGCAACCCACCTGTCCAGCGTTCATGTCGAGCCGGAGTTCATCCGCTCCGACGATGGATTCGTCGGACGGACACGGTTTGATGAATTCCGCACTCGTGGCGAGTCACCCCGCGGGGCGGGTCGGCGATTTCTTGCCGGCAATCGTCAGGACCGCCATCCACACCGCAACGATCAGCAGCCCATACATCTCGCGCGATTCCTCGATACCAACGTTCTTCATCTCGAACGCGCCGAACATGTCGAGGAAACGGACTTGACCGAGGACGCGCGGCGCAAGAATCGCAGCCCAACCGAGTGTCAGCACGAGCAGAAGCGCCGGGAATAGCCAGTGGCCACGGCGCAGCAACGCCAACACACATGCAACAGCTGCCAACCCGTACAGGGCCATCCACAGGAATGGGTCCGGATCGTTATACTGAACGACAACCGAAAGTACGAATGCCAGCAGCATGACCGCGTTGGCAAGCGTCCAGAGTTTGAGTCGCATGGAAACTGCTATCCTTGTAGTATGAAGCGCGGCAGACCTTCGCGCATGTGCATGAGAAGGTCGTACGCGGAGACGCCAATCGCGGTCGCGACTGTGTTCGGCTCGATCGACGGATCGTCCGGGCCCAGCAGCGTTGCCGTGTCGCCAACGCGAACCCGCTCTTCCGCTCCGACCTCGATCACGGTATGACTCGCTGTGACTGCAATCACGCCGTAAAGCTGGCTCGAAATCAACACCTTCGCTCCGTTCGATGCGCGGCCCGGATACCCGTCCGCGTGGCCAATCGGCAATGTCGCGATCCAGGCAGGCTGCGCCGCGACATAGCGCCGGCCGTACCCGACCGTGTCGCCTGCGCGCAGCAACTGCGTCCGCACCACGCGCGCGCGCAGCCGGCACGCCAGCCGCAACGCCGCTTTCGCACGCTCCTCCTCCGGACGACTGGGATACGCCCCATAGATGGCGATGCCGGGTCGGACGAGATCGAGATGCGCTTCCGGAACATGATAGACACCGTTTGACGAAGCGACGTGCTGCCGGCCTGTCGCGACACCGGCGTTCGTCGCTTCGGCCACGAGCGTCGTGAAGCGCTCGAGCTGTTCGCGATCGAAGTCGGTCTCCTCAGTCAGCGTTGTAAATGTGCCGACCACGCGGATCGCAGAATTCGTCTGTGTCTCCTGCATGATCGGCAATGCGCGATGGTACGGCACGCCCATGCGGCTCATGCCGGTGTCGACGTAGAAATGCGCAAGAATCGGCGCGCGACCGCCAGCCGCAGCAGCCAGCCGCGCCGCATCGCCGTCGGCAAAAATGGCCAGCGAAATGTCGCGTTCAACGAGTTCCGTGACGTCGCGCGTGGCCACGAGCGCCATGAGCAGAACCGGCTTCGTAATGCCGGCATCGCGTAACGCGATCGCCTCATCGGCACGCACGACGGCGAACCCGTCGATGGCCGCGATTGGCTCGAGCATCTTCGCTACCAACTGGAGGCCAAGGCCGTAGGCGTTGTTCTTGAGCACCGCAAGGATGGGCCGTTCGCCAGTCAGTCGCGTGATCTGGCCGACGTTGTGTGCAATCGCACTCGCATCCAGCTCGATCCACGGATCGAATCGATCCGCCGGGACCTGGACGTTGGTGCTCAACGGTTCGAGAGCGGCCGCCACTGAAGAGAGCGGCTGGTAGCTGGCAAAGCCCTGAGCCGGGCGCGCGGCAATCGTTGCAGCCGCGGCGCCGATGAATGTGCGGCGCGTGATCGTCATGAGGCGTCCTCCTCCGATACGGAAAACGGTAACACTGCAATCCATAACACGTTGTCGGTCATGCCGGCTCGAGGGGCCGACCGGTTGCGTTGCGCCATGCAGCGAACAGACCACTCACATGCGCCAGTTGCGCCGTCGGGTCAGACCACTCCTCGAGGTATACGATTCGTCCCACGAAAAACGTGTGTGAACCGATCGCCTCTTCGGCCAGAATCTCGATTTCGCGGTAACCCGGCACGCCTTCCGGCACCGCGAGGGCGAACGTCCGCGACTTTCCGAGCCGGAACGGTAGTTCGCTCGCATCGATCGACGCTCGCTTGTGATGGGCGCCGAGCGTGTACACCGTATCCTTCCACGATGCGGGCGCGATCGACAGGACAACTCGTCTGGACACGCGCATCGTCACCACGCTCGGACTGGTGGTGCGCAGTGCGAGTGTAAAGCGATCGTCGGTGAGTGGTCCGACAAGGTCCATCGGAAAGAGGTTGCTGCGATCGAGGTGCTGCACCGCAACCACGTACACCGGCCGCGGCGAAACGTAGTAGCAATCCAGTGCGCGCAATTCGAGCGCGCTCATGCCCAGCCCCTGCGCTGTGCGCCTCGAACGCGCGGCCGCCCTGCCAGCCAGAGCATACGTCCACCACCGCCGCGGCACTGTCTGAAAGCCGTTCGTTGCGGCCAACGGTTCATACAGTACGATGCGCATGCCCGCAATATCGATGTCCCCCGTTCGTCGCACCGCAAGGCGCGCAGCATGCTCCGGTAAAGGATGTTGCGCGTGATCTGGGCGGACGGAGCCGGACCCACCACCGGTCGATGCATCGATCAGCACCAGCTCCGTCGCGTCGTCCACGGGATCGCTTCCGGCATACAGCGCGAACGCCAGCGGATGCAGCGCGACCGGAACGTGGCGCACGGGAGTGACGACACCGTTCGACCGCACGGCCAGCGCAGTCACCACGGCTGGCGCGTGGCGATCGAGCGCTATGGGGACATGCCGCAATTCGCGGCCGTTCCGGATTGCTCCCAACCACGCCCTCACGACGACGCCAGCACTACAAACACCAACGCATCCCCAGGATGTCCGGGCAGGCTTGCACGTATACCTTTGTGCAGCGCACCACGCAACACAACCCTGCGAAGCCCCGCGCGCCGGCCTATGCGCGCCGGATCGTGCCGCACCGTCCGATTCTGACCCAGATCCACCACAAATCCGCTCCTGCCCACTGACCCCATCCTCGCCCGCCACCACCAGCCACTCTTCATATCCGGCCAGTACCACGGGTTCAGCAGTGACAGTATCATGCGACCGCCCGGCTTCAGAAGATCACCGAAAGCAGCCAGCAGCGGCTCCGGTTCATCGACGTGGTTCAGCGCGCTGAAGTTCGACGTAATGCCTCCGAACGGTGCCAGCGCGCGCGCCGCGTCAAGACAGTCCGCCGCACTCCCCGACACGGCGATAACGCGGCTCGCCCGAATCGCGCCCGCGCAACGCCGGCGCAAAGGCTCGAGCATCGCCACCGACGGATCGTACGCCAGCACCGTGTAGCCCGTACACGCGTAATGACGCGCGTCGATCCCGGTGCCACAACCGAAGTCCAGGATCGGCCCGGGCGGTGCAACGTGCGACCTGACCAGATCGAGAAAGCGCCGCCGAATGTGAGGCGCCGGCGGCTCCGCCATGAGACTGTCATACGTCGCAGCCGTCGCATCGTAGAACGACGTCTCGACTCGCCCGCCTCCTGCGTTCGCACTCAAGTGTTCGCCCTGTCGTATGTGGACCGCAAAAGCTTGCCCTCAGCGCCACAGCGCTGCGCCACGTTGAATCACGATAATTGCAACGGGCCCTCTGCAAGAGCAACTGGCCCTCTGCAAGAGCGACGCGTTCTCCCTGCCCGAGAACGACTCTCTTGACGCTCTGACGGTTCGTGCCCATCTTCGGGTAGAATGTCTACCCATGAAACCGACGAGCGCGGCCGACTGCTGCAGGGGACGCTGGATCTGCTCGTGTTGCGGACGCTGGAGCTGGGGCCGCAGCACGGGCAGGGGATTGCGCGTGCGATTCAGGAGCGATCATCGGACGCGCTGCTGGTGGAGCACGGTTCGTTGTATCCGGCACTCAAGCGGCTGGAGGAGCGGGGTTGGGTGCGAGCGCGGTGGGGTGTCTCGGACAGCAACCGTCGGGCGCGGTTCTACGAGTTGACGGCGAAGGGAAAGCGGCAGCTGGTCGAGGAAGCGGGGAGGTGGCAGCGGCTGGTTGACGCGGTCGGGCGGATTCTGGGTCCTGATCCAGCGGAGGGGTGAGCGCATGCGCTGGCGGCGGCGAACGGCGGATGATTTCGATGACGAGATCCGATCGCACATCGAACATGAGACGGATCGACTGGTTGCATCGGGCTTGACGCGCGGGCGGGCGCGTGCGGAAGCGCGACGCCGGTTTGGTAGTGAGAACGCGGTGCGCGAGTGGTTCATGGAGTCGCAGGGGCCGGTGCGCTTCGAGAATGTGGTGAAGGATATGGTGCTGGCGGGCCGGTCATTGCGTCGGCAGCCGGGATTTGCGCTGGCGGCGGTGCTGACGCTGGCGCTCGGCCTCGGCTTGAGCGCGGGCGTGTTCAACGTTCTGTACGGTCTGGCGATGCGTCCGCTTCCGCTGCCCGAAGCGGACCGCCTGGTGACGGTACACCAGGAGTTTCCGGCGTTCCGGATGTGGCCGTTCAGGGGGTGGCTGGGCGATGCGCAGATCGGCACGGGCGAATTTCGGCGCAGAGTGAACGGCTGGCCGGACATGGCCTCGTATCCGGAATACCTGGCGTACCGTGATGGTGCCGGGTTGCTGGAGGATCTGGCTGCGTTCGCCACTGTGAGTGTCACACTGGAGAGCGATGCGCCGGTTGCGGTTCAGGGTCTTGTCGTATCATGCAATTACTTTTCTGTGTTGGGCGTGATGATGGCGGTGGGTCGCGGGTTCGCGCCTGCCGAGTGTGAGCGGCCGGGTGAGCCGGCGGCGGTTGTCATGAGTCACGGCCTGTGGCTGCGCCGCTATGGCGGCGATGCGGATGTCGTGGGGAGCGAGTTGCGGCTGAATGGTGCAATGTTCACCATCATTGGTGTTGCAGAACAGGGATTCGGTGGCACGGAGCTGTACGCGCGAGACCTGTGGTTTCCGATTACGATGCAGCGGTATTTTGGCGGGAGCCGGCTGGCCGAGGAGAACACCAGCTGGCTGAACCTTGTCGGCCGTTTGCGAAGTGATGTGAGAGTGGGCCGCCTGGAGGCGGAGCTGAACGGCGTGGCGAGCCGGCTTGACGCGGCAGTAGCGGGTCGTGTCACCAGGATTCATGTGTATCGGGCCACGCGTGCACTGGAGCCCGCGACTCCGCTGAATACAGGCTGGGCGGGCACGGGCGTGATGCTGGTCGCCGGGTTCGTTCTTCTGCTGGTGTGCCTGAACATCATGAACCTGTTGCTTGCGCGAGCGCCTGCGCGGCAGCAGGCGGTGCGCATCCGGCTTTCACTCGGGGCGAGCCGGCGGCGAATCGTATCGCAGCTTCTGGTCGAAAGCATACTGATCGCGTTGATCGGCGGCGTGGCCGGCATCGCACTGGCGTACTGGATGGCGCCGGTTGCACTGGCAGCGCTTCCGATCGAGGGTTTGCAGCTCGATCTTTCACCGGATCTGCGCGTCTTCGCGTTCGGGCTCCTGATTTCGTTGATTGCGGCGGCCGCGTTCGGCCTTGTACCGGCGCTCGAGGCGACGCGGATCGATCTGGCGGCTGCGCTGCGTGGCGGGCCGAGCGGCGCACGGCCGCGTCGAGGATCCAGGTTGCGGCGGACGGTGGTGGCGGTGCAGCTCGCCGGTTCGCTCAGTCTGCTCGTTCTGGCTGCGCTGTTCCTGCGCGGGATTGCACGCGCACAGGTCGCGGATCCCGGTTACACGATTCGGAACATCCACGCTTTCCGGCCCGAGCTGCAGCAGCAGCGGTACAATGTCGCGCGTAGCGCCGCGTTCCATGAGGAGTTCCGGGCGCGAGTGCGCGCACTACCGGGCGTCGAGGCGGTGGCACTGGCCGCGTTCCTGCCGCTCGGACCACGTAGCACGGGGCGGTTCCGGCACGCCAGCGAATCGGAAACCGAAGCTGCGACTGCCACGCTGGTCGATCACAACGTCGTATCGAGTGGTTATTTCGAGACCGTGGGTGCGAGCATCGTACGCGGCCGCGGCTTCGAGCCTGCCGATGAACGCGCGACATCGCCCATGCCGGCCGTCATTGGGGAGGCCATGGCGCGCCGATTCTGGTCACTGGACGAACCGCTCGGCAGCCAGTTCCGGGCCGGTGGCCAGGTCTATGAGGTCGTCGGCATCGCCCGCGATGCGCACAACCTCTCGCTTGCGGAACCGGACCAGGCCTTCTTCTACTCGGCCGCGCCCATCTCGCCGCTCGCCATGGCCGGCGAGCCGGACGAGAAAATGCCGTATTACGAGTTTGCGTTGATCGTGCGAGCCGCGCCCGGCGCCAGCATCGGCCAGGTCGTAATGGGTGTCGCGCGCGGCATCGACCCTGACGTACTGGTCACGACGCGTTCGTTCGAGGGCATTTTTGCAGCGGAGATCGAACCGGCGCGCTTCGTTGCGATCTTTGCCGGAGTCTTCGGCGTGTTGGCGATGCTGCTCGCTCTCGTCGGTGTCTATGGCGCGGTCGCCCACACGGTGAGCCAGCGGACGCGCGAGATCGGCGTTCGCATCGCACTGGGTGCCGAGCGCCGCGACATCCTCGCGATGATCCTGCGCCAGGGAACGTCGACACTGCTCGCCGGCATCAGCACTGGCGTCCTGCTCGCCGTTGGCGGCTCAATCGCCGCCCGGGGGATGCTGTTCGGGCTACCGCCGCTCGATCCCGTCGCGTTCACCGGCGCCGTCTTCGTCGTCACGGCGGCTGCACTCGCCGCGATGCTTCGCCCCGCCCGCCGCGCCGCAGGCATCGACCCCATGCGCACGCTGCGTCACGAATGAAACGAGAGCATCGAAGTCGCGAATCGACTGTGAGTCGGTCCGCCCATGTGAGCCTCGCCGAGGCACTGCTCAGTGGACCGCCGCCTGCGGGTAACCTCGCAGTACCCATCTTTGTGCACGGTGCGCTGGAAGTCGAATTCTATCGTCCTGATGGACACGACCCTCAGAAACCACACGACCGCGACGAAGTCTACATTGTTGCTCGAGGCGAAGGCGTCTTTTTCGATGGTGAGAATCGCTACCCGGTCGCGGCCGGCTCCTTCCTCTTCGTTCCCGCCGGCCAACTCCATCGGTTCGAGAACTTCTCGAGTGGATTCGCTGTGTGGGTTTTCTTCTACGGTCCGCGCGGTGACGCGCCTTGATGAGTGTGTCGCTTGCGTTCCCAAGCGTTGTCGCTTGCCTCTTTTCACGCGGAGGCGCAGAGAAGCGGAGGCGCGGAGCCCAGAACCAATCCCGTCCGGGAAATGCGCCCGCCGCGATTCGAACGCGGGACCTTCGGCTCCGGAGGCCGACGCTCTATCCAACTGAGCTACGGGCGCGCAACCAACCGGGAAGCGGAATAAGCCGAGTTCTGTCTCCCTGACGGGAGGCGGATCATTTCTCTGGGACCGCGGTTACCC
>JBOHRL010000089.1:0-18722 GCA_050732695.1 Longimicrobiales bacterium
TGTCCGGCAGAGGTCCGTGTTGCGTTGACCGCTGGATACTGGATCCAGGATGGCCCGGAAGCTCAAGGGCCATGCTTCGGACCCGCGACCTGGGCCTGGACGATACAACCGCGTCAACGCCTTCTCATCAGGCGGCCAGCATTCCGGAACCAGCACGCCAGGTTTCCGGAACCCACGCTTCCGAGCGAAAACTCACGCTGCGTGAACCGCATTCCAGTTCGATGCTCGCAGGTGCCGTACTTTGCGGCGGACGGGAGCGGATTTCCCCCTGTCGAGAATCACAGACCTGCATGGTTCTTACCTCACCCAGCACAGGCTCGACAGGCAGTACCGGTTGCTTCGAGATGATTCCTGTACGCCCGGGCAGCAGGAAACCTGTCCTTCGGCCATAGCGATCCCTGTACGCATGCTCAATGCACGCCGGCCGTGAACGCCGCGACTGTTCGAGTGAACGAACTCGGCGCAGACAGAGCGGGAGCGGTGGGATGGCAGATCGGAAAAGGGAGCATACGGCATTGATCACGGGCGCGTCGCGTGGGCTCGGGCTTGCGCTAGCGCGCGGACTCGCGGCACGTGGGTGGAATCTGATCCTCACGGCACGGGATGCGGAACGCCTGGACAGCGTGCGTGACGAACTGTCTGTCGTGACCCACGTGGCATCGATTGCAGGCGATGTAACGAGTGGGTCGCACCGGGCCGCACTGGCCGTGCTGGCGCGCGGACATGGCGGTCTCGATGCCGTCATCAACAACGCCGGAGCACTGGGACCGAGTCCGCCTTCTGAACTTCTGAATCATCCACTCGATGCGCTCGAGGCCGTGTTCCGCGCCAATGTCATTGCACCGCTGGGCATTCTTCAGGCACTTCGCGCGGAACTCACGGAAGGCGCGCGCGTGATCAACGTGACCAGTGATGCCGGCGTGAATGCGTACGTTGGTTGGGGCGGCTATGGTGCGAGCAAGGCAGCGCTCGAACAGCTGTCGGCCGTACTTGCTGTCGAGAATCCCGAAGTTCGTGTTTACTGGGTGGATCCAGGTGACATGTGGACGGACATGCAGCAGGCGGCACACCCGGGCGAAGACATCAGCGACCGGCCGCTGCCGAGCACACGCGTGCCGGCATTCATCGCGCTCCTCGAGGAAGACCATCCGAGCGGACGATACGTCGCAGCCGACCTCGCTCCGGCGACGCAGCCTGCATGAGTTCGGCGCTGCACAGGATGCATGTGCGTCCATGGGGCCGTGGAAGGGAAGTCGGCCACAGCGATTCGCTGGCGGCTCTGCCTGCGTTCGATTTCACGCTTCCGGACGCGCTCGCCGCACATGAGCCACCGGAGATGCGCGGGCTGGCACGTGATGCGGTTCGTCTTCTGGTGAGCCACGGTGATCGCCAGATCACACACGCCCGTTTCCGCTCGCTGCCCCGGTTCCTTGCTCGGGGCGATGTACTGGTCGTGAATACCAGCGCAACCATCAACGCGGCGTTCCGTGCGCGGCGATGCGGCGGGCCGGGGCGGTGTGATGAACAGGTTGCCGTGCACCTGTCTACGCCACTGCCCGATGGCCGCTGGGTGATCGAGATGCGCCGGCCAACGGCGCACGGCTCGGACCCTCTGCTCGATGCACGTGCAGGCGAACGTTTGCTGCTTCCCGCGGTCGCGACGGCCACCCTCATCGAGCCGTACGCACCAACGGGACACAGCGCACCGCATGCAGACCGCGTGCGCCTTTGGATTGCCAGCATCACAACATCCAATGGTGTCATGCCGCTCGCGGAACGATACGGCGAACCCATTCGTTACGCGTACGTTCCGCGTCGCTGGCCGCTCGCGTACTACCAGACGATGTTCGCCGCGGAGCCAGGAAGCGCCGAGATGCCGTCGGCGGGGCGGCCGTTCACGCACGCCATCCTCGAGACGCTGTCGCAGAACGGTGTCCGTATCGTTCCGATCGTGCTCCACACGGGCGTGTCGAGCCTCGAATCGGACGAGCCACCCTACCCCGAACGATTCCGTGTCCCGGCCGCAACGGCTGACGCCGTGAACGAAGCACACGCTACTCGACGTCGTGTCGTGGCGGTCGGGACCACTGCCGTGCGCGCCATCGAGACCATGGCGACACCCGCTGGCATCGTCTCGCCCGGTGAAGGCTGGACCAATCTCACCATTTCACCCGAACGCGGCGTCTTTGCCGTCGATGCTCTGCTCACCGGCTTCCATCCGCCCCATACCTCACACCTCGCCCTGCTCGAAGCCCTTGCCGGAACGCCCACGATCGCGCACGCCTACGCAACGGCGTTGCGCCACCGCTATCTCTGGCACGAATTCGGGGACAGCCACCTCGTTGCGTTCAGGACCTGCGGAAACGACGGGTGAGTGGCGAGGGCGATCGAAACAAAGGCGGGTGTGTGGGCGAGGGTGATTGACGCCCGCCTTTGTTTCAATCACGCTCACTCGCCGTAATCAGTACACGAAGATCGGAAAGACGCGTTCGCGGCCGAGCGCGAGACGCTCGGCGAACGCCTTGGTATACACGCGAATCTGCGAACCCGAGTCGTAGATCTCGACGAGGTACAGCTCGTTCGGGTTGTACATCCCGAGAAAGTCGAAGCCGCCCGGCAGCCGGACTTCGTCAATATAAACGCGAGGTACGGTCGGGCGTCCTCGGCGCAGCACGCAGTCCGTCGCTGCGAAGAAGGACGGGCAACCCACGACGGGCAGGCGCGAGCGCACGAAGTAGCCGGCATCGAACGCAGCGCTGGTGTTGAGCTGATCCGCATCGTATGCAATCACGGAAACCGGCGTGGCCTTGCGCCGCCGCTCGATGCGATCCGAGACGACACGGATCTCCTCGAGCAAGACCGGATCGGCCTGCAACGATACGGCGAGCTGCGCGGGTTCATCGCCAACCGCAAACTCGGCCGACCACTCCGCGTAGCCGAGCTGGGCCGCCCGTACCGTCCACGTCCCGCGCGGGACCCGACGTATGACGAAGCGACCGTCCTGATCCGAGAATGCGCTGCGTGCCAGCGCTTCGATCTCGACGTAGACACCGGCGATTGCCTCACCGCTGGCACCATCGGTAACCGTGCCGATCACATCGATCTTCGTATCTCGATCGTTACCGGCGTTCTGCGCCCCGGCAGCCGCCGGGAGAAACAAGGCCAGGGCAAGCCCCGGCAAAGAACGGATCAGGCGATGCAGCCGCATGTCCGTGCGTTTCATTTCACGCTTCATCGATTCCTCCTCCCGTTGATCCGGTGCCCGGCCGGCGGCCGGAGCTGCCCCGGATCACCCTTCGGTCACGATCGATACGGAGCAGCACGCGCGGGAGTTCCCACTTCCCGACATTGGTCCTGTAAACACCTGTCGAAAGCCAGTGAACATCAGTCACCGGACACCGCGCAGCGGCGGCTCGCCACAGGCCGCGCGCCGTTCAGATCCTTGCCCGAATCCATCCCCTGTCGATTCGCGTAGACTCCATTCGTCGGACTCATGCCGGATTCCATATGGCCGAATCCGGACCGACGCGACACACAACGCGGGTGTCCGGCGTTCTTTCAGCAATGTGCCCTGAACCTGTCCTTTCGGCCGGGCCGCCGTCCCGTCTTCTGTACGAAGCGGCCAGAGGATGGGCACCGCTACGTTGAACGGGATGGTGGGTATTACAGGGCGGTGTGGTGGGGTTGCTCTGGTGACCGCTGTGGAGCCGCACGGACACTCCCTGGTTCGCGTTTCACTCATGAGTCTCTTCCCTGAAGGCTGTCGAGGTGCTGATGTACTTTGCGGAAACGTTCATTCGCAGGCCGGTCCTCGCGAGCATGGTCAGTCTGGCCTTCCTGCTGGTCGGCATCATCGGGTACACGCGGCTTCCGGTCCGCGAGTTCCCTGACGCGGATCCTCCCATCGTCTCTGTAACAGTGATGTTACCGGGTGCGAACCCGCAGGTCGTCGAGTCGTCGGTCACGGACGTACTCGAGGAGGAGCTGTCGAGCCTCGAAGGGCTGCGCACCATGTCGAGTGCGAGCCAGGAGCAGATCAGCACGATCACGCTCGAGTTCCAGCTCGATCGTGAGATCGAGGCGGCTGCCCAGGATGTACGCGACAAGGTTTCGCGCGTGCGCGGGTTGTTACCGGAGGACGTCGAAGAGCCGGTCGTCGCGAAGCAGGAGGCGGACGCATTCCCGATCATGTTTCTGGCGCTCACATCGGAGACATACAGCCTGATGGAGCTGTCGGACATCGCGGATCGGCAGGTCAAACCGCGGCTCCAGACGATTGCGGGTGTTTCGGGTGCACCGATCTTCGGCGAGCGCCGCTTCTCGATGCGGGTCTGGCTGTCGCCGCGCGAGCTGGCCGCGCGCGGGCTCACGGCACAGGACATTGAGAATGCGATTCGTACGCGCAGCGTCGAGATCCCGGCCGGCCGCATCGAATCGGAGCGGCGCGAGTTCTCGGTTCGCTACCTCGGCGAGATGCGCACGCCGCTCGAGTTCGCGGACCTCGTTGTCGCCAACGACGAGGGCGGGCTGGTGCGGTTACGTGACGTGGCACGCGTCGAGGCCGGCCCGGAAGACGAGCGATCCGTAACACGGTATTCGGGCGAGGATGCGATTTTCATCGGCGTGGTCCGGCAGTCGAAGGCGAACGAGATCGAAGTGGCGGAAGGCGTGTATGCCGAACTGCCACTCATCGAGTCGTCGCTGCCGCCGGGCGTCCAGCTGAGAATGGCGTTCGATGGCTCCATCTTCGTGCAGCGTTCGATCCGTGAAGCAAAGGAAACCCTGCTCGTTGCGGCCGCGCTGGTCATCATCGTGATCTTCCTGTTCCTGCGTACGCTGCGCGCAACGATCATTCCCGCCCTCGCCATCCCGGTCTCGATCATTGCGACGTTTGCGATGCTGGCTGCCCTCGGCTATTCCGTCAATACGCTGACCCTGCTCGGCCTCATCCTGGCGATCGGCATTGTTGTGGATGATGCGATCATCGTTCTCGAGAACGCGTACCGTCACCAGGAGGAGCTACACAAGGATCCCGTGAATGCCGCGATCGATGGCACCCGCGAGATCACGACCGCGGTGATCGCGACCACAATCGCGCTGCTCGCGGTATTCTCGCCGTTGCTTTTCCTGACCGGCGCGACCGGCCGTCTGTTCAATGAGTTCGGCATTGCCGTCGGCGGCGCCGTCCTGGTATCGGGAATCGTAGCGCTGACGCTCACACCGATGCTCTCGGCGAAGATTCTGCGCGTTCAGGCGAGGGAGTCGTGGTTCCACCACGCGGTAGGCGCGGTGCTGGACGGCATCACAGCCGGTTATCACCGTATGCTGGGGCGCGCCCTGGCGCGGCCGTTCATGGTGATCGCTGGTGGCGTCCTGCTCACGGCTGCGGCCGTTCTGTTCTTTCGCGCGCTCGAGCGGGAGTTCGTGCCACCAGACGATCGCGGCTTCTTCTTCACGTTCGTGGTCGCACCGGAAGGTGCAACCTTGGCGTACACGGACGATTACCTGCGCCAGCTCGAGGCGATTGTGGCGCGCACCGAGGACATCCGCTCGTCGTTCGCCGTAGTTGGATTCCAGGGCCCGCCGAACCAGGGCATCATCGGCCCGATCCTGGACGACTTCGAGGACCGGGACCGCTCGGCGCAGGAGATCATCGCCGAGGTACAGCCGCAGTTCTTTGCTGTACCGGGTGTGTTCGCGTTCGCGACGAACCCTCCCGCGTTCGGCGGCTTCACACCACCGGTGCAGTTCGTGGTGCGGAACCGCGATTTCGATGCACTGGTGGACGGCATGGACGCGCTGGTCGGGCGTGCGCGGACGATCCCCGGACTTCTCAACGTGGATACGGACCTGCGCGTCACGAAACCGGAGCTGGTCGTGACGCTGGACCGGGACCGAGCGGAAGACCTCGGCGTACCAGCGCGCGACATCGCGACCACCCTCCAGACGCTGCTCGGTGGACGGGACGTGTCACGGTTCACATCGGACAATAAGCTGTACGATGTGATTCTTCGTCTGGATCCGGAGGAACGGGCCACGCCGTCCGACATCACCGGGCTCGAGGTGCGCGGCCACGATGGAGCGCTCATCCCGCTGGATGCGGTCGCGAGCGTCGAGGAGCGGGTCGGGCCGCGCCAGCTCAACCACTACAACCGTGTCCGCTCGTTCACGCTGTCGGCGAGTATGGCGCCCGGCTTCACACTGGGAGAAGCGCTCGATTCGCTGAACGCGGCAGCGGCCGAAGTGCTTCCGCCAGGCAGCACCATCGACCTGGCGGGTGAATCGCGCGAGTTCCGCGAGAGCAGCAACACGCTCTACTTCGCGTTCGTGCTGTCACTGATCTTCGTGTTCATGGTTCTGGCGGCGCAGTTCGAATCCATGATTCACCCCTTCACGGTGCTGCTTGCCGTACCTCTCGCCGTGACTGGCGCGCTCGGAGCACTGTGGCTGGCCGGCTCGACGCTCAACGTGTACAGCCAGATCGGAATGATTCTGCTGATCGGGCTCGTGACCAAGAACTCGATCCTGCTGGTCACGTACGCGAACGATATGCGAGAGCGCGGAATGGATGCACTCGAAGCCGCACGCGAGGCCGGCCGGATCAGGCTGCGGCCCATTCTGATGACTTCGGTGGCATCGATCTGCGGCGCTCTGCCCATCGCGCTCGGGCTGGGTGCTGGCGCAGGAAGCCGGCGGCCGCTCGGGTACGCGATCGTCGGCGGCCTGATCGTTTCGACGCTCATCACTCTGTTTCTCGTGCCCGCCGTATTCCTCGTGTTCGAGCGCATGCGCGGCCGGACTGCACCGGCAGCGGCCACGTCGCCTGCCCGGGCGCGATCCGGGTTCGGGCAGAGCCCGCCAGTCACGTCACACGCAACTGCGTCCATGGAGGTTCCGTGAGCAGTCATGGAATTCGTACTACACTCGTACTTGCGACCGGATTGACCGCCGGCGCGATGGCCTCATCGCCCGGAGTCGCTGCTGTGCACCTCGATCCGGGCGCCGGTGCAGTCGAACATTCCTCCGGTGCAGCCGTCGAGCGGGCCTCCGGTGCAGCCGTCAAGCGGGCCTACGGTGCGGCCGTCAAGCGGGCCTCCGGTGCAGCGACTGACCTGTACTCGACGTTGGCGGCCGCGGTTGCGCAGGTCCCGTCGGACAGTGTTCCCGTCGTGACGTTGACGGAAGCACGGCGCCGGGCCGCAATCGTGAATCCGGTCGCCGTGGAGGCCCATGGCCGGGTCGAGACGGCGGAGTGGGAGCGGCGCGCCGCAATGACGGGCCTGTTGTCACCGAATGTGCGCGTCGGCACAAGCTATACTCGCCTTTCCGATCCGTTCTTCAATTTCGGCACGGGCGAAATCAGTTCGAGCGCAACGAGTGCGACGCTCGAGGCCAGTTACGAGCTGTTCGGTCTCGACAAGATCGCGGAATTGAAGCGGTCGCGTGCCTCACTCGAGAGTGCGGAGGCGAACGAGACTGCGGCCGCGTTCCGCACTTCGCTCGCCGCCGATGCAGCGTACTTCGCGGTGCTTGCCGACCGTGAGCTGTATCGCGTAGCGAACGACAGGCTGCTGCGCGCCGAGGAACAGTTCGGTATTGCACGGATTCGAGTGATCGCGGGCGAAGCGATCGCGTCCGACTCTCTTCAGTTGCTGCTCGAGATGAATCGGGCAAGACTGGCGCTGTTGCGGAGCGATTCGGCGGTTGCCGTCTCGCGGCTGCGGCTCGGCCGCCAGATCGGACTTCCCGGCCCGGCCGAGGCCGCGCCCATCGATACCGCCGCGTTACCCGGTCTGCCGCTGACGCTGGAGGCAGCCGTTGCCGAACTGCGCGTGCGCGGCCCCGAACTCGAGGCGGTCAGGGCCGCTGAGCGAAGTGCCGGCGCCGCCCTCGCTGCCGAGCGCGGCGGGTATCTGCCTGATATCACACTGGCGGCAACGGCGGGTGCGTATGATGCCGATTTCTTCCCGTCCGCGCTCCGTCGGTCGCAGCTTGCCGTCACGCTGTCGCTCCCGATCTGGAACGGCGGCCAGCGCGAGCTTGCGATCGCGCGCGCCCGCGCGGACCGCAATGTCGCGCGGGCTGAACGCGAAGACCTCGAGCGCGCGGCTGCCGAACGAATGGCAGAGGCATACCACGGTTACGAGACCGCCCGCGCGGCCACCGCTCTGGCCCATGTCGGCGTCACGGTCGCAACGGAGAATTATCGCGTACAGCGTGCACGTTACCGTGAGGGCGCAACGACGATTCTCGATCTGCTCGAGGCCCAGGTCGCTCTGAGCGAGGCCGAAGCGTCTCTCGTACAGGCCCGGTATGCGACACAGATCGCTCTGGCACAGCTCGAGGCCCTGCTGGGCCGGCGCCTCCTTGAACCACGCAATTAGATGCACGTGCACGAGTCCCAAACTGAACCCCTGAGAGACGATGTCGAGCACAACACCTGTTGGTGATAGAAATCGGCCGCGCAGGCGCGGAACCATCATGGCCGTTGCCGTCCTGGTCCTGATCGCGTTGGTCGCTACACTCGGTGGACGCCTCGGCTTATGGGGCGGCAGCCAGACCGCCGCCGCCGAGGGCGCCATGGCGCAGGGCGAGATGCCGCCCATGCCCGTCGACATTGACACGGCGAGGGTCGATACGGTGACCGATGCCGTGCGCGCGACGGGTCGGATCGAGGCCGTACAGGCGGTCGAGTTGCGGCCTGACGAACAGGGCCGCATCACGGAACTGCTCTTCCGCGAAGGCCAGTCCGTGGCGGCCGGTACTCCGCTGATCCGCATCGATGACGCCATGCTGCGCGCACAGGCCGCACGCGCGGAAGCCGACCGCGATCTGGCCGGCCAGCAACTCGAGCGTGTTCGCCGGCTGCACGCCGATCATGCTTCGTCACCGGCCGACCTCGAACGCGCCGAGGCCGCCGCTCGCAGCGCCGAGGCAGCGCTCGCCGTGCTTCAGCTCCAGATCGAACGGACTACGGTTCGCGCACCATTCGCCGGAGTCGTCGGCCAGCGCCTGATCAGCACGGGTGATTACGTCACGACCGCGACGCCGCTGCTGACACTCCAGACCGTCAACCCGCAACGGGTTGTGATCGAGGTGCCCGAGCGGCACGCGCACCAGCTCCAACGCGGACAGACCGTCGAATTCACCGTCGCGGCCTATCCCGGTCGCGTCTTCCGCGCCGACGTCGAGTTCATCGATCCTGTCGTCCAGGCCGACAATCGCACGATCGTGATAAAGGCGCGTGCGCCCAATCAGGATCGCACACTCATGCCGGGCATGTTCATCGAAGCGCAGCTCGCCACCAACACGCGCACCAACGCCATTGTCGTTCCCGAGGACGCCATTCAGCCGCTGCGCGCCGCCACGGTCGTGTGGGCAGTTGTCGATGGCAAGGCCAGCCGCCGCGTCGTCGAACTCGGCGCCCGTTCTCTCGGTGTCGTCGAGATCCTGAGCGGCGTCGAGCCCGGTGAACAGGTCGTGGTTGGCGGACTCGAGCGCATGGCCGAAGGAATGCCGGTCGCGCCACGTCCACGTACTGCGCCGGAAACGACACGCCCGGATAGCTCCGTGAAGGAATGATCAGAAAGACAGAATCAGAGACGCGGTGTCCATGAGGGGTTGATGTGGGTCATTCCATCGCGAGGTGAACGTGCAACCCATGAAGCAGATGAGACGTCCCGAGCAACAGCCGGACGAATCACTCGAGGCCCGGGGTTGATTCACACGCGTTCAGGCTGCACGTCGTGTTCGCGAAGCAGAGTTTCAAGCCGCTTCACCGCCAGGTCGATGATGTTCTCGTCGAGCCCGCCATAACCGAGCAGTAGGGCAGGCGTACCGTGTGCGGGATTCGAACGGTACACGCTCGCGCCGACGACTCGCATCGACCGCTTCTCGGCGGTCGCCACGATCTCCTGCTCACGCGCGTTCGGACCAAGCTCGACCATCAGGTGAAGGCCTGCCGCCACTCCCCGGATTCGCAATTGCGGCAGGTACCGCGTCAGGGCCGAAACCAGCGCATCGCGGCGCCTGCGATAGATGCGTCGCGTGCGTCGCAGATGACGATCCAGTTCACCGCGATGCAGAAAATCGGCAAGGGCCAGTTGATCGAGCGATGGCGACCCCCTGTCTGCATCGAGCTTCGCCTGTCCAACCCCACCGACCAGGTGCGCAGGCAACGCGAGCCAGCCCAACCGGAGACCCGGTGCCAGCATCTTGCTCGCAGTGCCCAGGTACACGACTCGATCCGGGGCCAGACCCTGGAGCGAACCGATCGGTTCACGGTCGTAACGGTATTCCGCGTCATAGTCATCCTCGAGGATCACAGCGCCTCGCCGCGTGGCCCATCCGAGAAGAGCCGCCCGCCGATCGCTGGACAGCACTGCACCCGTCGGATACTGGTGCGCCGGCGTCACAAGGACCGCCCCCACATCCGCCCCCTCCAGCAGATCCGCTCGGATTCCCTCGTCATCCACCGGGATCCGCACCAGCTCGAGACCCGCTCCCGCAAGATCGGCACACTGATCGGCATGCCCCGGATCCTCGACCCCGATGCGGTGAACACCCGACGCCCGAAGCGCCTGACCGACGAGCCATGCTCCCTGCGCGAAACCGTTGCACAGTACGATCCGGTCGCCCGCCGTGACCGTCGCACGCGCTCGATTCAGATACGCAGCCAGTTCCGTCCGCGCCGCTTCCGACCCTCGTGGATCTGGATAGTCGAAGTCTCCCGTTGGTGAGAGGTCGATGACCTGCCGCACCGATCTGAGCCATGACCGACGAGGAAACAGGGACAGGTCCGGAACGCCGGGCCGAAAATCAAAACTGTACGGCACCGTTCGCGCCGGGATCGCAGATCTCCCGGCTGCAACTTCCTCGCACCTTGCTGCCACACGCGTCGCCGATCCCTGGCGCGCCGTCAAGTACCCTTCCGCCAGTAGCTGCTCGTACGCCCCGAGTACGACTCCCCGCGAAACGCCAAGGTCCACCGCCAGTACGCGCGTCGACGGTAGTGGCGCACCGGCCGCAAGCCGGCCCGCACGGATCGCTTGCCGTAATCCTCGCTCGACCTGTGTCCGCAGTGGCGTCCCCGTCTTCGCGTCCAGCGGAATCAGCAGTTCGGTCGGCGATGTCGCGGTTTTCATGCGGTGGCCCTCGGCCGAAAGTGGTCCTGTGATTAATGCGAAACATGGACCTTGAAATAGTACCAGTCGCCAGCGAGATTGGCAATGCCCCGAGGAACGGGTTCCGAACGAGGAGAGAGATCGATGGTGCCGGGAGCAGGGCTATTCAGGGTGATTGTTGTGAGTGGGGTTCTGGCCAACGTGGCGAGTGCATGTTCTACGACGCATTCGGCCGGACCTTCTGCCCGACGCAGTTCTTCGAGCGAACGATCGTCCAGCTGCATGGCGTGCGTTGCTGCCGGTTCGAACGAGTCGCGTCACGCCTGCGACATGAAACCAACGGACCAGGCAGTCGTAGCTGAACCAGGAGGGTTGAGATGAATGAGACTCGTGACTGGCAACGGAACCGGGAGATGTGGACGCGAATCCTCGAGACACGTACCGGGGAGAGTGTCGGTGCGTGGAATCGGCGCATCCGGAACCAGCGCATGAGCGATGAGAGCGAGCTGCGCGTGTGGTTGAGCGAGCGGGGTGTGACCGGGTATGCGCAATCGCTGCTCGTGATGGAGCGGTTCGGCTACCCGGACTTCGTGACGGCATCCGCGGACGAACTGATCAATGCCCAGTACGCTGACCGTCTAGCGCTGAGGCCCATCTGCGAAGCTGTTATCGATGCAGCCGGCCGACTGGGCGATGTAGTCGTCCAGGCCCGAAAGACCTACGTCTCGCTCGTGACTCCTCGCCGCACGTTCGCTCGAGTCCAGGCGACGACGCGCAAGCGAGTGGATCTCGGACTTCGGCTCGACAACCAGGCGCCGGCGGGCCGGCTCGTGTCGTCCTGCATCCATGAGACGATGAAGCTACAGATCGGCATGTCGAGGGCAGAGGAAGTCGATGCCGAGGTCGTTGGCTGGTTGCGTCGCTCGTACGTGGAGAATTGCTGATCGAGAACGCGAGCGCCTGACCTCATGATTGCATGCCCTGAGGCCGGGGCACCGCGGGCGTCACTCTACCGGAGTTTCGTCGGGTGAGGGTGCGGGTGAACGGAGGTGGGGGTGGGGGGCTTCGGGTGGGGGCGAGGGCCTGCCCGGTCGGGAACTGGCGGGAAGCAAGTTGCTACCCATGTCCCCGTTTGCAGCCGCCTTCCCACCCGCACCCGAATTTCCCCACCCCCACCTTTCATCACCCCACCCACACCCGCGGTTTCTTCGTTCAGAGCGCTCAGCCACCTCCCCGGATATTCGGATTGCCCTCGTATTCGGAGGATGGCAACGGATAGCACGTTGCGTCGCCGTAGGGTCCCCAACCGTCGGTCGGGTGCACGCCGGTCGGGAAGAAGTCTCCGACGCCATTGGCCTTCCAACGACGCAGGTCACCGAGGCGGAAGCCGCCCAGGAACAGGTCACGTCCGCGCTGTTCACGCAGCTCGGCCATCAGGTCGTTGCCGGTGAGATTGACCGGATCCTGGTGACCGAAGGCACGCCGTGAGTTGACGAAATCGAGCGTGGTGCCGAGGGGGCCGGTGCCGTTGGGACCTGCGGCCTCGTAGTAGTGGTGCATCGCCTCGACGTACGAGGCGAGTTGGATGTCGGTGTCGTCATCGTAGAGGTCGGGTGTGACGCCGTTCGCGATGATCGCGTTCGGGTCGAACTCGCTGTATGGCAGCGACTGGTACGGCTTGTAGAGTTTGGTCAGCGCGTTGTGCCCGGTGGTCCAGCGCGTGGTGTGCTGGATGCGCGGGTCCGTCTGCGTAGCGATGAGGTCCTGATCGCCGAACGTGCCGTTGAGGAAATGCGGGTGCATTCCCAGGTTGTGATTCGCGCCGCTGACGTTGCCCTGCATCTCGTTTTCGGCGATCTGGTCGGCGTACTCGACCCACCACGCGAAGTCGTCGGACACCTGAGCGGCAGCCGACATGACCTTCTGGTTGTCGCCGGCGAGCAGGGCCGCGCGGGCGAGGCCGACGCGGGCGAGGTTGACGATATCGTCGCCATCGGAGCCGGCGGCCGTGCCGATCTGAATCGCTTCTTCGAACCGTGGGATGGCGAATGCAGCAAGTTCGCTTGGCGAGTAGATCGTGTTGCCGACGTTGATGGTGGCCTCACACATGTACTCACCCATCAGCGTATAGCTGTACCCCGCGTGCGCGAGGACCTGCGCGAGGCGGGCATCCGAGCCGGGATCCTCGAGCAGATTGCGCAGCCGGCCGGACACGCTGTCCGCAATGAAGCGGTAGCTGCTGAGAGCGCTGAACATGCCATCGGCATCGCCTTCATCGAAGCGGATGACGCGCAAGTTGAGGCGCGCCGTGGCCTCCCAGTTGACGCCGGTGATCTGTTCGTCGGTGAACATGCTGCCGCGCCAGATGAGCGGATCATCGTACATCGACGTCAGCTCGCCGGTCACACTGTTCACGAGAATTTCGATGAGCGCGGGATCATTGAGCTGTTCCTCGCCGATCGCGCCGGGGTTCTCCGCCTCGAGCAGGCGGTCGACGGTATCGCACGCCGGGAGCAGGAGCAGCGCTCCGGCCGCGATGATCGCGGCGCAGGTGCGAACCATCCGGATTGGATTCGTCATGTCGTTTCGATCTCCCTCGTTCCGAGAAAGTTCAAGATCAGAAGTTGAACGCCATGGAGACGAGCAGTCGCCGCAGCTGCGGAATTGCGCCGTAGTCGGTGCGGTCGAACTCACTCGTGCTCGTGAACGTGACCTCCGGATCCGAGTTGCCGTCGTACTTCGTCCACATCCACAGATTCCGGCCGGAGAGCGTGATGCTGGCACGCTCGAAGCCGAACCTTGATGTCAACGTGCGCGGCAGCGTGTAGGTCGCTGACAGTTCGCGCAGCTTGATGAAGTCGGACGGGTAGATGAACTCTTCGGTCTGAAGGCTGAGCAGGCGAGCCATCTCATCGGGCGGCGTGTTCGGATCGTTGACCGCCTGTGTGTTGCGGTCGATGCGCGAGCGCACCGAGCAGATGGCGCACCACTGCCAGTGCCCGCCCTGGTAATCGAAGAAGCTGTAAACGCGCAGGTTCTGGAACAGCGTGAACGTGTTGGTCAGACCGAGCTGCCGGGTGGGCAGCATGGGGCCCTTGAACTCTTCGGAGCAGTCACCCTCGTTCTCGATGGGCCACACACACGTCGGTACTATGGCCTGGCCGCTCGCGTTGAGGATGATGTTGCCCTGTGCGTCGCGTTCGACGTCCTGCGCCCAGAAGCCACCGAGCGGGTAGCCCTCACGGTGACGCTGCGTGGCGACGAACGGGCCGAAGCGGTCCTCGAGCAGGATCGGGCTGCCGTCCGCGTTCTTGCCGAAGCTGATCAGCTCGTTCGAGTTGGTCGAGAATGAAGCAATGGCATCCCACTGGAGATTGGCAGTGCGGACAGGCGAGGCCTCGATTCCCAGTTCGAAGCCGGAGTTCTTGATCTCGCCGACATTGACGAGGTGGTTGCCGGTCCAGCCACTTGAGGGCGGGTCCGAAACGCTGAGCAGTGCGTCCTTGGTCCGCTTGTAGTAGTAGGTGACGTCGGCGCCGATGCGGCCGCCGAGGAAGGATGCGTCGAAACCGAGTTCGAGTTCCTGACCGGTTTCGGCTTTGAGGTCGCGGTTGCCGAAGGCATCCGTCTGGAGCCGGTTGACCGCGACATCGCCGACCACCGTGCGGCCGGTCTCATAGGTGCGGTCCGCGGAGAACGGACCCGGCGCATTGCCTGCCTGGCCCCACGCACCGCGCAGTTTGAGTTCGTCGATCCAGTTGACGTTGAAGAAGTCCTCTTCACTGATCACGTACGAGAGCGACGCCTTCGGATAGACGACGAGCGAGAAATCCTTGCCGAACGCCGAGTTGTCGTCGACGCGTACGGCGGCGGTCGCAAACAACCGGTCCTTCCAGCCGACCTGCTCCTGCACGTAGAAACCGAGCGAGGTCTGTTCGCTGAAGTCCTGACCGGCCGAGCGCGTCGCCGCGGCGCTGACCAGATTCAGGTTGTTCGAGACAAGGCCCTCGCCTTCGATTTCGACCGTCTCGTTGCGGCGCTTGGTCATCTGCATCCCGCCCGAGAACGCGGATGTCCAGTTCTCCGCAAGGTTCAGGCTGACCGTCCCGGTGTAGTCGACTGTCCAGATGTGGCTGAGCGGGAAGTCGTAGCCGATGTCCCCGATGTCGTTCGGGAACAGACCGCTCAGGTCGATCTGATCGAAACTGCGGTTCTCGCGATCGTTGCGATCGAGCCCGACCGTGAGCCGGTTCTGGAACCAGGAGAACGGATTGTAATTCGCGGTTACGCCCATCGTGAGGCGCTCGCCTCGCTGCTGCCGGTCGTGCTTGTTGCTCCACTCCGGCGAGAAGCCGCGATAGCCGGGGAACCCGGACGCGGTCGGCGCGGGACCGCCCGCCTGGCCACGGAACGCGTTGCGAAGAATGCTGTTCGACGAGTTGTCGGACTGCGGGATCTGCTGGTGCAGAACCGAGTAGCCGACATTGACGGCAAAGTTGAGCTGCTGCGAGGGGACGAACCCGAAATTCGCACGGGCCGCATTGCGACGGTTGATGTTGTTGAAGAACGTGCCCTGCTCGTCGCTCCGCTCGCCCGAGATGTAGAAGTTGTAGTTCTCGCCGCCGCCGCGAACGGCGAGATTTGTGTTCCACAGGTCGCCGGTGCGCAGCGGCTCGGCGCGGCACGGCTGCTGGACGGGATAACGGCAAGTGAACTCGTTCTCGGGAAAGCCGTTGTCGCGCAGCCACTTGTTCACGCCGGCGGAACGGTTGCTCTCCTCGAGCGGGTGGTCGATCAGGATGCGATCCGTGAGCGGCATGCTCTTGTCGAAGACCTGACAGCCCGGGAATCCCGAGGGGTTGTCGATGTTCGCGTCCGTACACAGCCAGTACGTCGTGATACGGTCCACGCTCCAGTCGACCTGGCCGTACTCGAAGTTGGCGTTCCACTGCAACCCCTCGGACGGGCGGCCCTTCTTGGTGATGATCTGGATCACGCCGGTCGCGGCTTCGGCACCATACAGCGTCGCGGCAGCCGGTCCCTTGATGACCTCGATCGACTCGATGTCGTTCGGGTTGATCGATTCGAGCAGACTGATGCCCTGCGCCGTGTTTCCTTCCGTGGACGCAGTTCCGCTCTGCACGCGCACGCCGTCAATGAAGATCACCGGCTCGTTGCCCGCGGTGAGCGAGCTTGCGCCGCGGATACGGATGCGGGAGCTGCCGCCGACGACGCCCGAGCTGGCGAACAGGGTGACCCCCGGCGTCCGGCCCTGAATCAGCTGCTGCACGTTGTTGATGGGTGCGGCTTCCGTGATCTGGGCCGCGTCGATCGAGCCGACGCTGTTGCCGATGGCCCGCTTCGTCGTGCGACCGGCGGTCCCGGTCACGACGATCTCGTCGAGGCCGATCGCTGACTGCTGGAGTTCGAAATTGACGACGGCCGCCTGGCCATCGGCCACGCTGGTTTGCTGTTCGACCGACCGGTAGCCAATCGATTCGACACGGACCGTGACCGTCCCGACTGGAACACCGGTGATCAGGAAGCTGCCGTTCGAGTCCGTCAGCCCGCCACGCTGTGTGCCCTCAACGGAGACTTGCGCGCCAACCAGTGGTTGTTGCGTGCCCGCCTCGATGACGGTGCCGCGGACCGAGCCAGTGGCCTGTGCGGCCGCGGGCGCGGGTCCGGCGAAAGACGCAGCAAGAAGCGCATTCGCGGCCAGGCCCGCGAACCACGCCCTGCCGATGCGCCTTCCCGCCGGAAGGTGATCTGCTGGGTACATTCCTTACCTCCTCGGGGTGGACTTTGAGGTGGTACTGCAATGACAAACTCGGTGGCAAAACCTCCCGGACCGGTCCAACCGGCGCGATCACATACGATCAGGCCGTCGGTCCAATCCTGAATGATGACTCCCCGGCTGGACGTCGATGTCTCGCCTTCGGTCGCCCGCACGTTTCTCTGCTTGGTTTGACGAATGCGCTCCGCCACGATGGCGACAACGCCTGAGCGGGCCGGTCTGTGACGACCCGCGACGTTCAGGTGCCGGATGGCCCGAGGGGCCTTTGCGGTCTGGTTCAAGGGGCGGGCCGGCAGACCGGACACCGGACGGAATGGCGCCGTTCGCTCGAATCGGGTACCATGAAGAAGCGCACCGCTCGACGCAGACAGGTGACCCAATGCTGAAGCCCACCGCTGCCTTCCGTCCGTCGACCCGCCGGGCGTGCATGAGCATCCTGCCGATCGGCCTTGCCGCGCTCCTCGGCCTGCTGTCCGGAGCGCAGGCCAGTGGTCAGAGCGTCACCGTCCTCGGTGTCCTCGAGGATGACCGGACCGGCCGTCCGATCGCCAACGCAGTCGTCATGATCGAGGGCATCCCCGGTTCGGCGCTCACCGACGACCGCGGCGGGTTCCGCCTGGTTGGAGTGTCACCCGGTTCGCATCTCCTGCGCGTCACCCACGTCGGCTACGGGGAACGCGCCGTGCGCATTGACGTTGCCGGCGGCATGGGGCCTGTGCGGCTGAAGCTGTCCGAGTCAGCGGTCGCCCTCGAGCCTCTGACGATCGACGTGTTGTCCACCGGCGAGCGGCAGTCGAGGGGAGCGGGCTTCCGGCGCAGCATGGTGACACGCGATCAGCTCGCACGCGCCGAAAACTCGAACATGACGATGCCGGACGTGTTGCGGCAGTTCGTGCCGAGTGTGCGCGTCCGGCGCAACGAGCGGCTCGTCGGCTCCGATGTGTGCATCGAGCTGCGCACCATTCGCGCCGTCGGCGGGGCATCGTGCCTCTCGCCTGCGGTCTACCTCGATGGTGTACCCATCACGAATCCGACTTCCCTGTACGCCGGGCTCGATCCGAACATGATCGAGAGCATGGAAGTCGTACCGGCCGCAGAAGCCGGAGCCCGCTTCGGGACCGGCGCACTGTACGGCGCGCTTCTGATCGAGACTCGCCGGCCCGGCGCCGTTGAAGCCGATCACACGGTCAACGCGCCGATGGCGTTCGACTGGAGCCAGGACCAGCAATCGCATCCGCAATGGCGCTCGTTCCTGTTCGGGCTGGTCGGGAACGCCGCAGGCCTCGCCATCGGCCTCGCCGCTGCGAACGAGTGCATTGCCACGCGCGCGCCTTCCAACGACCGCATCATCACCCATTGCGATACGTGGCCGACCTTCGGCGCAGGCGCCGCCGCGCTCTTCCTGCCCGCTCTCGGCTCCGGCTTCGGCTCCGGTGTCGGCGGCCGGACGGACCTCTCGAAAGGAAAGCTTCTCCCGGCAGCCGTCGGTGGCGCGATGGCGCTCGTGCCCGGTTATGCCTTGATCATCACGAGCCAGCGCTCCGATTCCGATGCGTTGCGCTTGCTCGGTGGCGCAATCATCGTCATCGGCGCGCCGCTGGTGACGACGCTTTCGGACTATCTCTTCAGGACGATCAAGGGCAAGGAGTAGAGGGGAACGGCCTGGGTGAGGATCGACTCGAACTTCAAATTCTGCGGCGGCATGGGGAGGTCGAGGATGAGGGCATTCGCGGTTATCGCACTGCTGGTTTCCGGACTGCCGGCAGTCGTCAGCGGGCAGAGGCCTCCGGACACGGTGTTCC
>JBOHRL010000090.1:0-9550 GCA_050732695.1 Longimicrobiales bacterium
GATTGTCGGTGAGAACACGGCCAGCGAGGCCGCGAGCGCCGGATAAGCAAAGCAGAAGCGTTTCTGGTGTCTGGTTTCTGGGGCTGGTTTCTGGGGCTGGTTGCTGGGGCTGGTTTCTGAACGTGGCGGCACCCACATCACGAGTACCACACCCTGGAGAGCGCAAGACCACCGCGCGCCTTGCGTTCGAGGAACTCGAGACCCGCGCCACGACCGCCGTTCATCCGTTCATCCGTCCATCCGTTGATCCGTTGATTCATCAACAAGAAACCAGCCCCAGAAACCAGCCCCAGAAACGATGCCCAAGAAACCATGCCCAAGTAACCTGTCGCGCACGCGTTTCTACTCTCGCGAAATCACGACTTCTTCGCTCCCGATTTCCTCCAACGTCGCGGCCACGCGATCCAGCGCAGTGCGGAGGACGTTCTCGTGGAGTCCGTAGCCGATGCGAATGAAGCCGTCGACGCCGAAATGATCGCCGGGTACGACGAGGACGCTCCGGTCGGTGCGCAGTCGTTCGGCGAGTACCGTCGAGTTCACGGGCAGATCATACCTGGTGAAACAGATTGCGCCGGCGTCTGGCGCCCGCCATGAGAATCCGTTCTCGCCCATCCAGTTCTCGAGGATGTCGAAGCCGCCGTGCAGAAGGGATCTGGTGCGTTCGAGGATCCGCGCGCGAACATCAGGGCGCAGCGCGAGCGTGGCGAGACGGTCGGTCAGCTCGCCGGGCGAGATCGTGGTGTAATCGGTCCGCGCCCAGAGTTCTTCCGCCACAGAGGCAGGCGCGACGACCCAACCCACGCGCAGCCCCGGCAGGCCGTAGGCTTTCGAGACCGATGAAGTCGCCACGACGCGCGGGTACTCACCGAAGAACGACGGTGTGGCCTGGCCGTTCAATTCGGCGCCTGTGTACACTTCGTCAGCCAGGATCCACGCACCTACGCGGTCCGCCGCGCTCACGAGTGCCTTTCGTGCGTCCGCGTTCAGAATCGATCCCGTCGGATTGTTCGGGTTGGTCACGACAATGACGCGCGTTCGTTCGGTCACTCGCGCGGCAATCTCATCAGGATCCGGCTGCCAGCCCAGCTCGAGGTGGAGCGGAATCTCGCGGACTTCCGCGCCCAGTGCGTGGGCCAGCCCAGGCGTCTGCATGTACGCGGGAACCACGACCGCTACCGCATTGCCCGGCTCGACCAGATTCCACATCGCGACGAAGTTGGCCTCTGCGCTGCCGTTCGTTACCACGACGTTCGCCTCGCTTGCGCCGCGATAATGGCCTGCGATCAGCTCGCGCAATCCGGCAGAACCATTCGATTGCCCATAGCCGAGAACGACCTGATCGACATCCGCGCCCGCCAGCGCGAGAAGTTCGCCGACCGTGAGCGGATGTACGCCGCTCTCCGACAGATTGAAATCGACCACGTACTCGTACGTCGACTGCCAGCGTTCCATCAGGAACGGACGAAACCGGTGCATGTCGCCCTCCGCGTGAGACTCGATGCTTCGCGAAGCTAGGCCGCTGGCAGCCGCACAGCCAGAGAACCTGCCGGTCCATTCGAACGGGAAACCTGCCTGCCAATCGATCGGCCGTGGCCCGCCATTGGCCATGCGCGGCAGGTCGCCGTTCGGTGAATCATGAGCGTCCATAGGAATACGCGCCAACTCGCGTTGCCGGGCTTGCCCGGCCGGATAGGGGCCGCGAGCTTTCGGCCCGGACGACCGGGGAGGCTCAAAGAATGGCTGTCGATCTGCCGGATGACGTGGTGCTCGAGAGCGGCGGCAAGATCGTGCTTGCGGTTCTCGATGGGTTGGGTGGTCTGCCGCATCCGCGGCACGGGCAGACGGAGTTGGAAGCGGCGAGGACGCCGCATCTGGACGACGTTGCGCGGCGAGCTGCGCTGGGCTTGCACGTTCCGGTGACGTGGGGAATTGCGCCGGGCAGCGGCCCGGGTCATCTGGCGCTGTTCGGCTACGATCCGGTGCGATACAACATTGGCCGGGGCGTCCTGTCGGCGTTGGGGGTCGGGTTTTCGCTCGAGCCGGGAGACGTTGCGGTTCGACTGAATTTTGCGACGCTCGATGCGGCGGGCAACGTGGTCGATCGGCGGGCTGGCCGGCCGACGGACGAGGAGAATCGCAGGTTGATCGACACGTTGCGAGCGGGCGTCGAATCGCCCGTGGGCGTGCAGGTGTTCTTCGAATCGGAGAAAGAGCATCGCGCAGTACTTGTACTCCGTGGCGAAGGGTTGTCCGCGGAGGTTACCGACACGGACCCGCAGGCGACGGGCGTGGCGCCATTGCGAGCGACAGCAAAGACGGATGGTGCGCAGCGTACGGCTGCTGCAATGAATGCGATTCTGGATTCGGCGCGCGACATCCTTGCCGGTGAGAAGCACGCGAACGGGTTGCTGGCGCGCGGCATTGATGCGTTCCATCGCTATCCGTCCTTCGCTGAGCGTTACAGGCTGAAAGCGCTTGCGATTGCGCGGTATCCGATGTACAGCGGAGTCGCACGGCTGGTCGGCATGGATCCATATCCGTTGCAGAAGACGGATGAGGACAGCGTGCGCGTTCTTGCTGCGAAGTACGCGGAGTACGATTTCGTTTTCATCCACTTCAAGGCAATGGACTCGCGTGGCGAGGATGGCGATTTCGATGCAAAAGTGGCGGCGATCGAGGCTGTCGATCGGCTGGTTCCGGAGATGACGGCGCTCGGTCCGGATGTGCTGGTTGTGACGGGTGATCATTCGACGCCGGCGACGTGGCGGGCGCATTCGTGGCATCCCGTGCCGATTCTGATTGCCTCGGAATGGAGTCGCTGGTCGGCGCAAGCGAGGTTCGGCGAGCGGGCGTGCCGGAATGGTGAGCTCGGTGTTTTCCCGGCATCCAGCATTATGACACTCGCACTCGCGCACGCGGGCCGGCTTGCGAAGTTCGGCGCGTGAACGACATCGAAGCCGTGTTGAGCGAAGCGCTGGCACTCGGCGAAGACGGCCGATGGGAAGAGATGGCAGCGCTCCTCGCGACGGCGCTCGAGACATCGCCCGATGACCCATATCTGCTCTGCTGGGCCGGCGTCGCCGAACAGGAACTCGGCAATGACGCAGCGGCCTACGATCTGTTCCGTCGCTGCATCGACCTGGACCCGCTGGACGCGCATCTCCTCGCCCTCGCCGGCGCCGGGCTCGCTCACTTCGATGATCCCGAAGCGGAGACAGCACTGCGCACGGCCGCCCTCACTGCGCCGAACCTGCCGCTCGCTCGGATCCAGTACGGCGCATATCTCGCCCGCGAAGGTCTGTTCGAGGACGCGCTCGAACACCTGCACGCCGGCGTTTCACTGTCTCCGGAAGACCCGGTTGCCCACGGCGAACTCGGCACGGCGCTGGCGTTGAAGGGCGATCACGAAGGCGCCGCCAGCGCGTTCGAGAATGCGCTCGATCTGGCGCCGGACGATTCATGGACGCGGGTTCTGCTTGGCCTCGTCTACGCGGAGCTGGAACGTCACGAGGACAGTGCGGAGATGCTGAATCAGGCGGCAAAGGATCGCAGCGATGATGCCGAAGCGCTCGTGCTGGCCGCGCTCTCAGCCGCCTCGATGGGTTGGGACGACGCCGCGGAAGAGGCGCTGGCCCGGGCCGAATACGCGGTGGATGGCGCGGATGCGCGGATGCTCGAGGAAGCCGCGGAACGCGTGCATTCCGGGGCCGATGCAGCGCGCGCGTTCCTGATGGAAGCGGTTGCGCCGGCGGCCCTCCACGACCGCCTGACGCAAGCGCCATGATCCGCTCGCTTCGCGACCCGACGACCGCGAGCGCCAGCTTGCCCTCGCTTCGCGACCCGACGATCGCGAGCGCCAGCTTGCCCTCGCTTCGCGACCCGACGATCGCGAGCGACAGGCTGCGCTCGCACCATACGATCCGGTCGATACAGGCGCCATGAAGCGGCCGTTCGTTCTGATCCTTTCACTGGTCGGGTGCCTGGTGCTGCTGTGGCTTGCGGCGGCCGGTGCTGTCTACCTTGCCGGCCAGAGACCGGCGGTGCGGCATGCGGATGCGATTCTGGTATTGGGCGCGGCACAGTACAACGGGCGGCCGTCACCGGTCCTGAAAGCGCGCCTCGACCACGCTGTGGATCTGTACAACCGGGGGTACGGCGGATACGTGGTCGTTACGGGAGGCATCGGGCAGGGCGACACATTGAGCGAAGGAGAGGTCGCGCGGCGGTACGCGATCGAACAGGGGGTTGCCGACTCGGCGATTCTCGTCGATCGAGAGGGCGCGACTTCGGCGGAAAGCGTTGAAGCCGCGGCTGTCCTCCTGCATGAGCGCGGCATGAGCACGGTTCTGCTGGTGAGCGATTCGTATCATATGTTGCGCCTCGAGCTGCTCGCTCGCCGAATGGGAATACGGGCGTACCGCGCGCCTGCACCGTCCGGTCCGATCGATCGCGATGCGGGCACGTTTCGCCGCTACGTTCTGCGTGAGAGCCTGTTGTTTCCTGCCGAGGCGCTGCTGCACGGTCGCTGAACGGGAGAAATGGCCTCATGAGTTCCGGTTTCACGCTCCGAAGGAGAGCCGGCCGCAGCGTCCGATCCGCGCGATGACGGGCGGACATTTCGTTCAACCGGGGATTTCCTGTGATTCGCATTCCATTCGAGAAGTACACGCTGGACAACGGGTTGCGCGTCGTGCTGGCTCGCGACAGTCGTGTCCCGGTGGTCGCGGTCAACCTGTGGTACAACGTGGGTTCGCGGAACGAGCGGCCGGGACGCACCGGGTTCGCGCATCTCTTCGAGCACATGATGTTTCAGGGATCGGAAAATGTGCCCGAGCTGATGCACTTCTCATTGATCGAGAAGGCCGGCGGTTCACTCAACGGCTCGACGTGGCTGGATCGCACGAACTACTTCGAAACGCTGCCGGCGCACTGGCTCGAACTCGGGTTGTGGCTGGAAGCGGATCGCATGGGTGGTCTCCTTCCTGCCATGACGCAGGACAAGCTGGACAACCAGCGCGACGTTGTGAAGAACGAACGTCGCTGGCGAGTCGACAACCAGCCCTATGGCGATTGGGACGAACGCATCCAGGCGATGGTCTATCCGCCGGACCATCCGTACCACCATTCGGTCATCGGATCGATGGCGGATCTCGATGCCGCGAGTCTCGAGGACGTGTCCGAGTTCTTCCGCACCTACTATGCGCCGAACAATGCGGTGCTCACGCTGTGCGGCGAATTCGAACCTGCGCAGGCGAAGCGGTGGATCGATGTGCATTTCGGTGCCATCAAGCCGGGCCCGCCGATCCCGCCGATCCCGGGCCGGACCGCACTACCGCCCACGCTTGGTGGCGAGATCAGGGACGCGGTACGACAGGATGTTTCGCTCGCCCGTGTCTACCTTGCTTACCGGATTCCGCCTTATGGCACGGACGAGTTCTATGCGGCGGCGGTCGCGGCTCACGTGCTCGGCTGGGGCAAGGCCGCTCGCCTGTACCGTGCGCTCGTGCGAGAGAAGCAACTGGCACAGGAAGTGATGGCATTCGCATTCCCGATCGTGGTCGGCGCTTCGATGCTTGTGATCGTCGCGACGGCAAGGCCCGGTGTATCGCAGGACGCCTTCGAGGCCGCGCTGAACGAAGGCATTGCGGACATGCGTGATGTCTCGGATAACGACGTTGCGCGCGCCGTGAACCTGCTCGAGGCGAGACATCTCATCGACCTGCAACGGATGGAAGAGCGAGCCGACCAGTTATCCATGTACGAAACTGTTTTCGCGGATCCTGGCAGAATCAATACGGAAGTCGATCGAATCCGTGCTGTCCGCACGGAAGACGTGCGCGAGTTCGCGGAACGCAGCTTTGGCGCCGACAATCGCGTTGTACTCTGGTACCTGCCGCGGAACGGTGCCGCATGAGCACGCTGGATCGGACCCCCTCGCCGCCTCTGCCGGGGGAGGTCCGGCCATTCGAGCTGCCTGCCGTGACGCGCTCTGCGCTCGACAACGGGATCGAGATCCTGTCTGCCCGCCACGGCGTCCTTCCGGTCGTGACGGTTGCCGCCGCGATCGACGCGGGTGTCATCCGGGAGGATGCCGCGCATGCCGGTCTGGCCTGGTTGACGGCTGCGACGCTCGACACGGGCGCCGGTGCGTTGAGCGGCGATGCACTTGCGTATGAACTCGAAAGCCTCGGCGCTGAACTGGAAACGGAGGCGACGTGGGACACGCTTCTCGTGCGAATGACGGTGCCGAGTGAGCGATTCGAGCCGGCGCTCCGCCTGTTGGCCGAGCTGTTGCGGCGCCCGACGTTTCCCACTGCCGAAGTCGAGCGCCTGCGTGAGGAACAACGCGCCGAGATCCTGCAACGCGCAAAGGAGCCGCGTGCGCTCGGTAATGACATGATCGCGCGGTTCGTCTACGGCAAGGAATCGTCGTACGGCCGGCCGCTGGTCGGCCTTGCACCGTCGCTCATCGGACTCGGCCGGATCGAGGTTGCCGATTTCCACGCGATGTACTTCACGCCGCAGCGAACGGATCTCATCGTCGTCGGCGATATCGATGCGGCTCGCGCACGCGCCGCCATCGAGCCTCTGTTTGCCGATTGGACCGGCACGAAAGTCACGGCCGAACCGGCTTCGGCGGCCCGGCAAACGGACCGGCGCGTCATCCATCTCGTCCACCGGGCCGAAGCCGTACAGTCCGAGATCCGGGTCAGCCACGTGGGCGTCGACCGGAAGCACCCGGACTACTTCGCGATCCGCGTCATGAACACCATCCTCGGAGGTGCGTTCACCAGCCGGCTCAACCTGAATCTGCGTGAAAAGCACGGCTTCACGTACGGCGTACGCAGCAGTTATGCATTTCGCCGGTTTCCTGGCCCGTTTCTGATTTCGACGGCGGTCTCGAATGATGTGACTGCGCGTGCAATCGAGGAGATTCTGAAAGAAGTCGATCGGTTACGGACCGACGGCGTCAGTGGCGACGAAGTCGACAACGCTCGCGATTACCTTGCCGGGATCCTGCCGCTCGAAATCGAAACCACGGACCAGGTCGCGGTCCGGCTCGCCGACCTCGCCGTCTACGGCCTGCCCATCGATTACTTCTCGCACTATCGCACGTCGATTGCGCATGTGTCTCGCGAAGCTGTCGATCGCGCCGCCCGCGACCATCTCGATCCCGAGCGCTTCACAATCGTCGTCGTCGGCAACAGCACGGAAATCGCCGACCCGCTGGCCGGCCTCGGATTCGGTGAAGTCGAACGACACGACGAGCCCGAATGAACGAAAGCAGCGACTTCCGCGAGCGGCGCGATCGTCACACGATCGCATCGAAGCCCGTATACGAGGGCCGCATCGTTCATCTCGCGGTCGATACCGTGCGATTCCCGGATGGCTCGACCGGCGACCTCGAACTCATTCGCCACAGCGGGGCCGCCGCGGTGCTGCCCGTCCTCAGTGATCCCGATGGACCCGATCCCCAGATCCTGCTCATCCGGCAGTTCCGCTATGCGACGGGTGGCACCATGCTCGAAGTCCCTGCCGGCCGGCCCGATGGACCCGGCGAGGCGTGGGAGGCATGCGCTCGCCGCGAACTCGAGGAAGAAACCGGACTCACCGCAGATACCATCACGCCGCTCACCACGATCTTCACCACGCCGGGCTTCACGGACGAAGTGATTCACCTGTACATGGCGACCGGGTTGCGTACCGGCCGGCAATCGCTCGATCGTGACGAGTTCGTCGAGGTCATCCCGATGGCGTTATCGGCGGCTCTCGAGGAGGTCCGCACGGGCGGGATCACCGATGCCAAGACGATCTGTTCCCTCCTTTTCGCCGCCGGCTTCCGGTTCGGCCACTGAATCGAGCCAGAGGGTGACACCGGAATGGGTCACATCCGTCCAGAAAGGGCGTCATCCGGCCGGGACGGTCAGGGCCCATCGGGTCCGTCGGCCGCGTCCCAGAACGCTGCTAAAGTGTTGAACTTCAACAGGTTGAAAAACACGTGGCCGACTGTGGCGTCAGGTGGGCCGGCCGGTACGATTCATGCCCGGTTTTCTGGGCGAGGCGTCGAGAAAGACTCGACCGGCAACGTGCCGGAGCGTTTCTGGAGTCTCACCGGGGGAGCGATGATCGACCTGGCGAGAGAGCGAGCGGAACGGAATCAGGAGGCAGCGAAGCCGCTGGCGACGCTGGATGACAGCGGCCTTGCGGCAGCGTTCCTGGCTGGTGAGCCGCGAGCGTTCACGGAACTCGCGGACCGTTATCACGTCCGGCTCATGAACTTCATCTATCGGACGATCGGGGATCGTGATCGTGCGGAAGACCTGGTTCAGGAGACGTTCATCCGCGTGTATCGGCATCTGCATCGATTCGACCAGAGCAAGAAGTTCTCGACGTGGGTGTACACGATCGCAGGCAACCTGGCGAAGAACGAGTTGCGGAACCGTTCGCGGAACCCGCTGGTCCTGTTCCAGACGATCAAGAAGAACTGGGAGGCGGATCATCGTCCGCTCGAGTGGGAAGACAACACGTACCGTCCCGACGATCTGTACCGCAAGCGCCACCTCAAGGCGATGGTCGACAATGCGGTAGCGCAGCTCCCGGAGCACCACAGGCTGGTATTCGTGCTGCGCGAGATGGAGGGCAAGACGTACGAGGAGATCAGCGACATCACCGGCGTCAATCTCGGTACCGTCAAGAGCCGGCTGAATCGCGCGCGCAACAACTTCGCACAACTGATCGGGCCGATGCTCGACTGAGCTGGCGGCGGAGAGCTCCAGGATGGGAGGCTCTGAAGCTGAGAGCGGGTCTGGCAGGAAACAGAAAAGGCGGGAGAGGCCGGTGCCTCCCCGTCTTTTTCCTTGGTTCCTCGCGGTTTCAACTGGATGGCGTGCGCAAGGCAGCGGAGCGGCAGGGTCGGTCAGCTCTCGGCTTCGGTCAGAACCGACAACGCCCCACGCGTCGCGGAGGAACGGTCCGGCCGGCGCAGCGGCCAACCCGCGCCGCTCTCCGCAGACCAGCCGCCGATGCGACGGTGCCCCCAATCCAAACCGCGGGGGAGCCTTTTCTTTTGTGGTTGCCAACCGTGTGCCGCGCGCGGAGAATGTCCTGCATGAGCGATTCGATTCAGCGGCGGCGCGAGCAGCGGCGGGAGTTTCTGCGGCGGCTTTACATCCATGTCGACGGCAGCATCAGCGAGTTCGTGAGCGCGTACGAGCTGGGTGCGGAGCTGGAGATGGAAGAGGCCGAAGCACGCAAGATCTTCGAGTATCTGGAGGAGAAGGGTCTGGTCCTGGTCGACGATCATCGCGCAGGCATCGTACGGATCACTGCCGCCGGTGTCGACGAAGTCGAAGCGAGCGCGTGAACGGCGCGCCGGCCGAGCCAGGCGTTCACGTTCGCACATCCGTGGCGCCGTAGTGCGCCATCCCGGATTCGCCCGTGGCATATGATCTGCACCTGCTCGATTCAGGTAGATCGGGCGCCCCTCCAAGAGTGGTCCCCAAGCCACGAACAGAATGCCTGATCTCCTGAAAGGGTGGAGACCGTCAAT
>JBOHRL010000091.1:0-116252 GCA_050732695.1 Longimicrobiales bacterium
ACCTAAATCTGAACGTCGAAGGGTGCACCTTCGCCCTCGAGGACACGGACTTCGGCATAGATCGCGATGGTGTCGAACGGGGCGAACGTGAGCCGTGACGCGGGCGCGAACGACGGGTCATCGCGCGACGAGGGCGCGGGAGCGTCGCGCGCGGGGTGGAGAATGACAGGGTCTGACAGGGTCAGTCCGGCCATCGCTTCGATCGTGATGCCGTAGCGAGCACGGCCGGCGAGGCGGGTCGAGTCCTCGATGGCCTCCATCGAATACACGAACTCTCCGGGTGGCACGGGAAACTCGAACGAGAAGGCCAGAGAATCAGCCGTTCGATGGAACGTCCGGGTGCGTTCACCGATCTGCGTTACGCCGTCACGCAGGACGAACAAGCCGGTCACGACCTGCGTCGATCCTGCCGGCTGGATTGGCTGAGCCCCCGGCACGACGGAATCCGGCCGGAAGACTCCATCGACGCGGAGAACCGCGCCCCCGGCGGATGGGAACCGACTGACCTGGTGCGGAAGGAACCTGAGCCTGGAGGCGGTGGCCGGCGCATAGCCGCTCCGGCTGTGTGTGTTGGCCAGTTCCCATGGAGCGTCGGGGAGCGGTGTTGGCGGATAGCCCCGGGTCAGCAGGTCCTCTGGAACGTAGGCCAGCTGATCCGGCCCGTAGTGCTCGGTGAGGCCGCCTTCCCTCAGGCCAACGCCCGGCGACCGCGTTCGCGAAGTCGGCGTGCCGTAACGCACCGTGAGCTGCTCGAGGTCCGAGCCCCAGCGGACCATGTCTGTCACGATCGGGGTCCGCGCCAGAATCCGTGACCAGACGTGACGCGAGATGTGTTCGTTGCGGCGCTCGTTGCCCGGCGTCAGGTACAGTGGGTCCGCTAGCGCCCAGAGTCGTGCTTCGAATCCGCGTTGCGCGCCTTCGTCGAGGTCGTCGTATCGGCCGCGGTCGTCCGCGCCCAATAACCACTCGACATCGCGGATGTGATCGGCTTCCTCCTGCTCGATCCGGCCAAGCGCCGCATCGAACTGTTGCGCCGCCGCGGTGTCGTTGCCCGCTGCGTGAAGCGCGAAACCGAGCAACAATGGTCCCCAGATCGAATCGGACGTGACGAGCGCGAACATCCTCGCAGCCGAAACCGCTTCGACTGCGCGTTCATCTTCCACGAGGTAGCGGACGAGCGGCGCCGCAGTTTCGAAGTCCGCCGGCAGATACGAGAAGGCGTGGCGTAAAGCTTCAATCGCCGCACGTCGTGCATCGATCACGCGACCTGGCTCCGGTTCCGGCTCAGGCAGGCTGCCGCTGTCATAGATCAGGCAGAATCGCCCGACGATCTCATCACACCGGCTGCCATCGGAGCCACCGAGCCGTACCGGCGCCATTCGCCGGGCGAGGCGCTCGAAACTGGCCTCCGCCCGCCGCGCCACGCTGCGGATCTCCTCGAGCGAATCCTCAGGGATCGTGGGCGCCATCTGAACCGGCGCCATGAGTGCGATCAGCAACCAGCCGTTCACGTCGTTGATCGGACTTCGGGTTGACGGTTCATGGGAGATCCGGCTACCTTTTCGTGCTCATGTCCGACCCGCCCGCGACTCGGCGGCTGGTCCTCGACGACCCGAAGCCCTGCGCATGACCCGGCACCACCCGACAGCTCGAAGGATTCCGCGCGACGTTCAAAGGTCATCCGACGACCTTTTCGTCGAGCGCGTTCTCGGATCCACGGCATGGGCGAAAGAGAACTCGCGCCTGCTGACGATTGCGATGGTCGCGGTCACGGTGCTGCTCCTCGGCTTCCTCTACTACCGCACGTACTCGTCGAGGTTGCGCGAAGCGGCAGAATCGCAACTCACCTCCATCCGGCCAACGGTGGCGAGCGGAAATGCGGCGCTTGCGGTTCGGGATCTGGAAGCGTTCCTCGCGCGGTATGGCAATACGCCGGCCGCGGATGAAGCGCGGCTGCTTCTCGCGCAGGCCCACCTCGAAGGCGGCCAGGCGCAATCGGCTATCGAACCGGTTCGCGCCATGGCGCAGGATGTAGACGAGGCGCTCGGCGTTTCTGCTGCGTTTCTTCTCGGTGCCGCATACGAGGCAAGCGCGCAGCCTGACCAGGCCATCAACACCTATCTGAGTGTCGCGGACGGCGCCCGTCACGACTTCCAGAAGGTCCGCGGCCTTGACGCCGCCGCGCGAGTCCGTTTCGAGCAGGGTGATGCGGTCGGCGCGGTCCAGCTCTATGACCGCGTCCTTGGCCTGCTTCCGGACGATGATCCGGACCGGGCGATCTACACGCTGCGTCGCGCGGAAGCCGCGGCGCGCGCTCCTGCCGGGACCTGATCAGCCCATTCCGACGGACTTCTTCATGGCCGTCGTAACGGCACGGCCAGCCTTTTCATAACCGTCCCACGGATCGCGTTCGAGGTTCACGATCCGGTCGGGCACCGTCCGCAGCGTGAATGACGAGGGATCGACACCGTCCGTCAGTTCGTTCCAACGGATGGGCGTCGATACGGTGCCGCCTGAACGTGACCGCGTCGAATATGCCTCGACCGCCGTCGCTCCTCGGCCGTTCCGCAGGTAGTCGAGCAGAATCCGGCCTCTACGCCGATCCTTCGAAATATTCAGCGTGTAACGCGTGGGCCAGTCCGCGGCGACGGCGGCTGCCACGCAGCGCGAGAACTCCTTGATCTCATCCCAGCCGTTCTCGCCCGTGATCGGGACGACGATGTGCAGGCCCTTGCCGCCGGTCGTCTTTACGAACGGCGTCAGGCGCAGTTCGTCGATCCAGCCACGAACATCCAGCGCCGCTTCGATGACACGAATCCACGGCAGTTCGGGGTCCGGATCAAGATCGATTGTGAACCGGTCGGGTGTCTCCAGACGACTCCACCGAGAACCCCACGTGTGGAACTCGAGAACGCCGAGCTGCGCGAGCGCGACAAGGCCCTGCGCTGTTTCCACCATCGCATACTCGCCCTCGCCATCTTCTTCGTGGATCGGGATCCTCTGGACGGACGCGTGCAACGCTCCTTCGACGTGCTTCTGGTAGAAGCAATCGCGGATCCCGCCAGGACAGCGCACGAGGGTGAGCGGCCGCTCGCGTGCAAATCGGATCATCCACTCGCCGATCACTTCGTAGTATCTCGCCACATCCAGCTTCGTAATCCCGTCGTCCGGATACATGAGCTTCTCCGGACTCGAGATGGGAACGCCCAGCGCATGCGGGCCTTTCGCCTTTGCTGCCGGACGAAACGCCGGGGTCGCGGGACGCCTCGCCGATGCGGTCGCCTCTGGTGCAGGCGCCGGTTCCGGCGCGGCACCCGGCGCTACAGAGTCGGCATCGTCCTCGTCGTGACCAACGACCTGTCCAGGTCTGGCGCTCCGGCTTTTGCCCGCCGCTTCGACATCCGGGCGAGGAAGCCGGACCTCGCTTGCACCGACGTCGTCGCGCAAACCGCTGAAGGCCGGGTGGCGGACTACGCCGTCATCCGTCCATTCCACGTAGACCACTCGTGCAACCAGCTCCGGCCGTACCCAGTGCAGGTCGCGAGCGGCGCGCCCGATGGGACCATCCACGAACGGGGATGTCTCGGTTTCGAGTGAGCGCAGCCTCCGGTAGATCGACTTCAAGGTCGAGTCCGTGAAGCCAGTGCCGACGCGACCGCCGAACCGGAGCGAGCCTTCCGCATCGTAACCACCGATCAGAAGCGCTCCGAACCCTTCCCGTGCGCCGCCCGGCTCCGTGTAGCCGCCCACCACGAAATCATCCTCATTCAGACACTTGATTTTCAGCCAGTCGCGCGTTCGGCCCGGCCGGTACTTCGAGTCCTTGCGCTTCGACAGGATGCCTTCGAGCCCCATGCCGCACGCGCTCGCATAGAATCGCGGACCATTGCCCTCCACATGATCACTGAACTGAACGATGCCTTGCGGCGCGACGTCCTCCAGCAATGCGGCCAGCTTTCGCTTACGCTCGATCAGCGGGCGAGACATCCATGACTCGTCTTCGAGTTGTAGCAGATCGAACAGGAAGTAACGAAGCGCGCCCCGCCCGCCAGCACCGAGGTAGTTCTGAAGATCCTGGAAGTTCGTGCGGCCGTCCTGTCGCAGAATCGCGACTTCGCCATCCAGCAGCGCCCGCCGGCAGGGAAGGGCGCGCACCGCGTCCACGACGGCCCGGAACCGAGCCGTCCAATCCTTTCCATTCCGGCTGATCAGCCGGACGTCATCCCCCTCCACGCGACACAGGAGCCGGTACCCGTCATACTTGATCTCGTGCAGCCAATCGTCACCAGCCGGCGGATTCGCAACCAATGTTGCAAGTTCCGGCTCCGGAACCGTCGGAAGCGGCGCCATGGCTCAATCCCGCTCCACCGGCCGGGCAGGCGGTTCCCACACCTCAGGCGGTCTTCCGCTTGCGCGCCCGCTTCTCGCCGCTTGCCGCCTTCTTCGCCTTCGCTTCCGGCCTCTCCGCTTCCTTCCCTTTGCCTGCTGCCGACACGCTCTTCTTCAGCAGCGACATGATGTCGATCACGCCCTCCGTCGCCTCCTCTTCCTCCTCCGTCGCCTCCGGCGTCACCGCCTCCGTTTCGCCCGCTGCGATCTTCTGCTTGATCCGCGCCAGCAGATCGTCACGATACGTGTCCTTGTACTTTCCCGGCGTCCACTCCTCCACCATCTGGTCCACGAGAAGCTCCGCCATCTTCAGCTCCTTCTCCGTCACACCCAGGTCCTTCAGATCATCGCCCGGTACCTCCAGACCTTCGGCCGACCGCAGCTCGTACGGAAAACGCAGGATCTCCAGCAACAACATCCCGCCTCGCGTCATCACCGCCGCCAGATGCTCGCGCGTTCTTATCACCACGCGCGCAATTCCAACTTTCCCCGTCCGCCGCAACACTTCCCGCAGCAGCGCGTAGCCCTTGCTCGTCGTGTTCGAGGGCGCAAGGTAATAGGGCCGATCGAAGTACATCGGATCGATCTCATCCATATCCACGAAGTCGATGATCTCCACCGTCTTCGTTGCCTTCACGTTCGCCTTCTGGAAATCCTCGTCCGTCAACACCACGTATTCGCCCGGTTCGTGCTCGTATCCCTTTACGATCTCCTCCCACGGCACCTCCTCGCCCGTCGACTTGTTGTATCGGCGGTACCCGATCGGGCTCATCGTCCGCCGGTCCAGCTGCGCGAACGATAGTCCCTCCTCCGACTGCTCGGCCGGGAACAGTCCGACCGGTATGCTCACAAGCCCAAAGCTGATGTTGCCCTTCCAGAGCGCTCTCGCCATAACCGTTCCCTCCAGAAACTCGCGTCATTCCTGATCCACGAAAAATAGGACACGGCATCTTTTCGGCCACTGCCCCCGCGACACCTCCGACGTGAAACGACGAACGGAATCCCCAAAAACATTCCGCCCGAACGATTCCGGATCAGAACTCCGCCGACCGACCGATGTCTGGATCCGATGGAACTCCAGAATCAACCGCAACGAAACAGTTCCTGGGGGCAGAACGGACCTGGATGGGCACATTCCGCGTTTTTACAAGTAATGTGGAATCTCAGTTAACGGAAGATAACTGTCTCCAGTATAGTCACTTATCGAAGTCACCACCGCGCAAGTCTCAGCCATGAATTCACAAACTTCTGGGCAGACAGCCGGTTGCCGGGCAATGCGCATAATACACGTTATGTAAATCTCCAGCGCCGACAACGTGGCGTATTCGACTGCCGATCAACGACTTACCGAACAAGCCCTTTCAACGAGGCGCCGTCATCGCGAAGTCACCGGTTGAGCTCGGAGCGGCTCAGGTCGGCGATGGCTGAGGCGAGGTCGGCCATGATTCGAGCCGCAGCGGCGGGCAGTGCTCGTTCGCGATCGGAGCGCCGGTCGAGGGTGGGAAAATGGAGTGGCGGCATGAAGCGGATGGTTACGGTCACGGGCCGGATGCGGGAGTCCCAACGAGGTGAGGCGTGGTAGGAGCCGTGGATGGCGACGGGGATGATGGGCACGCCGGCTTTGAGGGCGAGGCGGATGGTTCCGGGCCTGTAGGGCTGGAGGTGTCCGTCCCAGCTGCGTTCGCCTTCGAGATAGATGGCGACGGCCTTCCCCTCGCGGAGCAATCTGAGGGCGGACCTGACGGCCTGAGGATCGACCTGATAGCGGCGGACGGGGATGGTGTGGAGATGCCTGATGAGCCAGCGGAGGCCGGGGACGGTGAAGAGATTGCTCTTGGCGACGGCGTGCACGGGACGTGAGATGACGGAATGAATGAGAGGCGGGTCGAGGTCGCTCTGGTGGTTGGAGACCAGGAGGAAGGGGCCGGTGTCAGGAACGTTCTCGAGGCCGAGGATGTCGAGTCGAGCGAGTTTTCGCCAACTCGTGCGCACGATCCATTGGCAGATGCGATAAATGGGACTGGGCGTCTCGACCTGAGGAGGCACATTCGAGTGCGGTCGCGGCTGCGTCATGTGCGGACGCGGATTGCCGGTTGGAATTCCGTGACTTCTCCCCTCCCTGCCTGGCGGTAGAGGCTGGCCACGCGGATCTGGAGGACGGTTTCCCAGAGACGGATGGGAGCGGATTCGAAGCGGAGCGACAGGACATGCCGGTGACGGCGTCCGATCTGGAGCGTACTCGAGCTTGGTTGAATGGAGGTGATGGCGTCGAGTCTGGTGGCTTCGTAGCGATGGTCGGGACGTGCCAGGATGAGTTCGGTTGGGGAGAGCGTGGCGGTGCCGCGTACGCTTGGCGACTGTCGTTCCGTCCAGCCTGCGAGCCGACCGTCGGCGAAAACGGGTGTGAAGCCGGACACGGTTCGGATACGGACGGGTTCGGGCCCGAGCACTTCGGTGCTGCCTGGCGGGAATCGCGACTCGATGGGCGGCATGAGACGGTCCCAGCCGCGGGCCTCGTGGGTGCGGGTGGAGCCGTCCGTCAGGGTGGCGCGAATGGTCGCGCGTTCGGCGCGTTCGAACGTGGTGCCGCAGGTCATGCATACATCGCGGCGGCGCTTCGCAGCGCGAAGCGAAGCGAAGGTCTGACAGATTGGACAAGCCCAGAGGAGATCGCGGATCGGCATGCGTGTGCGGGGCTACAAGCGTCCGAACATGGACTGAAAGCGGAGCTTCCAGACGCGCCAGATCGCCTCGCGAATGATGTGTTTTGACATTTTGGATTCGCCGACGGCGCGGTCGACGAAGACGATGGGGATTTCGCCGATGCGGAATCCCTTTTTCCAGGCGCGCATCGTGATTTCGATCTGAAAAGCGTACCCCTCGGATCCGACGCGATCGAGGTCGATCGCCTCGAGTACGTTGCGACGGAAGGCCTTGTAGCCGCCGGTCGCGTCGGCGATGGGCACACCGGTCACGATGCGGGCATAGATATTGGCGAAATACGAGAGCAGCAGGCGCGTGATCGGCCAGTTGACGACGGTGACGCGACCTTCGAGGTAACGCGAGCCCTGGACAACATCGTAGTCCTCGAGTGCTTCGAGGAACTGCGGCAGGTGCGCCGGATCGTGAGAGAGGTCGGCATCCATCTCGAAAAGGAACTCGTAGCCACGCTCGATCCCCCACCGGAATCCGGTGAGGTAAGCGGTGCCGAGGCCGTGTTTGCCATTTCGATGGAGAACGTTGAGGCGCGTTTCCTGTGCAGCCATCTCGTCCGCGAGCTGACCGGTCCCATCCGGCGAAGCATCGTCGATAATCAGAATGTCCAGACGTGAATCTTCTGCGAGAATTGCCGGCACGAGACGAGGCAGATTCTCGCGTTCATTGTAGGTTGGCGAGATCACGAGGGCGCGTCCTGCACCGGTTCGCGCGGTGGCCATCACGCGGTGTTCCGATTCGTGAACGGAATCACGGCAAGCGGCAGCAGCTCGGCAGCCGTGAACCAGATGCGTGAGACGACGGCAATCATTACGGCGGCACTGAGCGGGATCGCGGGAATTGCAGTCAGCAGCCCGGTCATTGCGCCTTCGCGTACGCCGATGCCGGCGGGTGCGAGAAGCACGAGGTATCCGGCGAGGTAGGAGGCGGCGACGACGCCGGCAATCTGGCGTGAATCGGCTGCGGCGCCCGGCACGAAGGCGGTCACGAACAGAGTGAACGCGAGGCCGAGCAGTGCCCACGTCAGTCCATACCAGACACCCCAGAGGATTGCGTCGCGGGCGCGAATGCGTTCTGCGAGGTCGAGCGCGGTTGTGAACTGCTCGCCGCCGATGGATCCGGCGCGAGCGCGAAGCCACGCACGGGCGCGTCCGCCGGCCGGCGTTGCGATGACCAGCCAGCCAAGGCCGGCGAGTACGACGAGCAGAATGCCCGCAATGCGAGCAGTTGTGCCTTCCGCCCATCGTGGCAGCATCAAGGCGAGGAACAGACAGCCCGTGGCGAGGAAGGCGAACTGACCGAGCAACGCGGATGCGGTTGCACCGACGGCCGGCAGACCGGCGCGTTTCGAGAGCAACGCCAGACCTGCGAGCTGCCACACCTTGCCGGGAACGTAGCGCCCGAGGCTGGCAAGGAAATAGATACGGATCGTGGCTGCGGTGGACGGTTGCCCGACTGCGAGATCGCGCATGATACGTCGCCAGAGCAGCGCGTGAGCGACGTACACGATGACCAGCAGGATGGTGGACAGGCTGAGCCGGCCGGGTGCGGGCCGCGCGTCCGCGACCGCGGTCCATGAGAATCCTTCGGTGTGAGGTGCAACGGCGCGGATGATTCCCCACGCGATGAGCGCGAGAAGAAGCAGTTGCAGCAGCCTGGATGCCCACCGGAGGCGGGCCGACCGCACGGAGGGCTCGGTCACGATCGTGGTCACCTCGCCGTCGTGCGTGCGAGTCGGCAACTCCGCTCACAGGGTCCGATCACTGCGCCTCCACACGCGCGACCAGGCCGATTCTGCGACGAAGCAGAGGCACCCATCGGCTCAGCACGCGCTCGAGCACGTTCCAGCCCGGAAGATGGGATGGCAGGAAGCGCACGGATTGAGGCACGAGTCCAGCCGCGCGCACCGCCGCCACGAGTTCGTCTGCCGTCCGCAACCCGATGTGCGAAGGATCGCCATCGTGCAGAATATCCCGTTCGCGCAGCTGCTCGAACAGGTGCGCGCGTTCCGGCGTGTAGACGATGAGCTGGCCGCCCGTGCGCAGGACGCGGCGCGCTTCTGCGAGGACGCGGCGGAGCGTCCGCTCGTCGAGGTGCTCCGTGAGATCGGCCGCGATGACGACGTCGGCGACGGCCTCATCGAATGGCAGATCGGCTGCATCGCCTCGAACGAAGTGCGCGGGCACGCCCTCGGCCGCGGCAACGCGCGCGGCAGCCACCAGCGCGGCAGCCACCATGTCGATTCCGACGGCATGCGCGCCTGCACGGGTCGCCTCGATCGTGAACGTGCCCATCCCGCAACCAAGATCGACCACCGTCGTTCCCGCGAGTGGCGGCATCATCGAGAACACGTTGCGAAGGCGCTGCCGCGCAAAGCGCGTGCGCTTGCGGTACCGCTCGGCCAGGTCAGCGAAGTATTGTTCATCGTAGCGATCAGCGACTTCGTAAGCCGTACGTGTGCGTATTTCCTTGATCACGCGGCCACCTCGGGGCGTCGCCGCAACGTGCCGGCCAGTGCAACGGCGAGCAACAGTACCAGAACCGAGACGGAGGCGAGGGCGGAACGGTCGAGCGTATCACTGTCGTACTCGAGTCGGACGGTATGCTCGCCAGCGCCGACGGGAACGGCCCGGAACGTGTAATTCGCACGCAGCACTGGCGCCGCCTCGCCGTCCACGGCCGCCTTCCATGCAGGATAATAGTTCTCGCTGATCACGAGGAGAGCGGGCCGGTCGGACGTGACGCGCAGCGTGTACGCATTGGTGCCGCGCTCGACCCATTCGACAGTCCCCTGCGGTTCGGCCTGGACTTCGGTTCCCGCGGGTAGCGGCTCGGGCAATGTGACGGTTGAGCGCATGTCGAATTCAGCGGCCAGCAGATGCTGGACGGCGGAGTCGTCCGGCACAACCTGTACGGTACCGGCGAGATACACGCGCGGAAGTGCGGCGGTGTTGCGGTACACGGCAGAGCGCGAACCGACAAAGACCTCTTCGAGCCCGCCCTGGTTCTCGATGCGCTGGCCGATCACGACATAACCGACATTCGCGAGATTGAGCAAGCGAAGCTGTGACGCGGCAACGTTGACAGCGGCGTCTCCGCCAACCAGCTCGCGATAGCGGCCGATCTCGTTGCCGTGGTGGCCGCCCAGCTGCTCGATGCGATGCAGCGCGAGCGCGTTGAAGTCGTAGGCCGGCGCGTTGATACCGGGGTGATAACCCAGGTCGTACACACGAAAGACTTCCCCGCTTGCCTGTCGTTCCTGAAGAAAACGAATCGACTCGTCGGGCACGAGCAATGTCGGATCCTGCTGGAGTCGTGCCTCCGCCATGAGGACGGTTGCGCGCACGAACGGCCGGCCGATCCGGTAACTGTCGAAGAAGGCGAGCAGCGCAAGGGCAAACACGGCTTCGCGCATTCCAATTGCGCCGCGTGAGAGGGCCTCCCAGAGTGAAGCGACGAGCAAGGCGAGCAGAAACGAAATCCAGAACCCGAGCTGAATGCTGGCAAGGTTCGCCTGCAAAGCGGGTGCGCGGCGCGCGCCCAGCGGCGAGATCGACTGCCAGAGGTTGGTAAGGATGCCGCCGGACTGAAGCAGCGCAAGCACGAGAAAGACGCCGGCGATGATCCACAGTGTCTTGCGGACCGCCGTCTGTTCGGTTGGTTGGGTGGTCCACGCGGCAAGCCGGTCAACGGCCATGGCTCCGAGGACGGCGATCGAAAGGCCGTACAGGAAGATGATCAAGCTCGGTGCACGGAACAGGTTCACACCCGGAATCAGGTAGAACAACCGGAACAATGGGGTGTTGGCACCGAGCCCGTACAGCACGGACAGGACGGCGAGCAACGCGAAGAACCACGTTTCCGGCGTCCGCCTGCGTAGGAACAGAATCGGAATGAGCAGCAATGGCACGAGGCCGGCATATTCATGATTCCATTTGAATGCGTTGCGGCCCCAGTAGCGGTCGCCACCGCGCACGTCCGTGGCAGCGTTGTCGCCAACGAACTCGGGCACGATGAGTGAGGCGGCCTCTTCGGGATGCAGCGACCACGTTGCCGAGTACTCGTATCCGCTCTGGCCTTCGGCTTCCACCGTCCGTTCGGCCCGGTGTGACCACTCCCTCAGGTAGTTGAGCGGCGGGATGAACTGCACGGTTGCTGCGCCCATGCCGAGGAGGCCCGCGACGGCGAACATGGCGAGCAATCCGCCAGCGGCGCGCTTCTCACCGCTGCCCCATGTCTGTCCAATGCGAAACAGGAACCACAGGGAAACGCCCCATACGGTGAAATACGCGAGCTGCATGTGCGAGGTGAACACGACGAGGGCGATGCCGAGTGCGAACCAGGCGAAGTCGCTGGCGCGTCTGTGCCGGGCCGCACGTTCCGCAAGCCAGAAGACAAGCGGCGCGAGTGCCGATACAAACAGTTTGCCGTCGCCGCCGGGAAACACGAGGCTGACGAGGTCGGGGCCCATCATGAACACGAGTCCGCCGAAGAGCGCCGCGCCGCGCGACAGACGCAGTTCACGCAGGAAGAGGTACGCGAACACACCCGCCAACCACACGTGCAGCATCATCTTGATGCCCCACATGTGCAGCGCATCGAATACGAACATGGCGAGCGACGGCGGATAGAAGATGTCGCCGTGCATGCCGTCGACGAATGGGAGTCCACCGAGAACATACGGATCCCAGAGCGGGAATCGCCCGGTCTCACGCACGAAGTCCGTGTAGAACTCGCGAGCGAAGTAGCTGAGTGCGAACGTGTCCCTGCCGAGCAGCGGTGCACCGAAGACGACCTCTCGAAACAGGACGAGAGTCGCGAAGAGGTAGAGCGCTGGCGGCAGCCAGGCCGGGATCCGGTCGAGGACGTTGTCCTGAAGGCGACGGCCCGCTCGATCGTGGTGTTCGCGTTTCACGCTGGCGCTCCTCGTTCGCGCAGCAGTTGTTCATAGATCTCGACGTGACGGCGCGCCAGGCGTGCAAGGCTCCAGCGCTGAACGACACGCGCGCGCGCCTTCTCGCCCATGCCCGCACGGTCTTGCCGGCGCAGCAGTGACAGCACGTGCCGCGCCATGTCCTCCGGGTCTGCCGGTTCGAAGAGCGTGCCAACGCTCTCGTCGACGATCTCGGGCAGACCGCCGACGCGCGATGCTGCGACCGGCCGCTCACACGCCATTGCCTCGAGCGCTGCAACGCTCGTCGCCTCCATCAGCGACGGGATCACGACCATGTCGCCGGACGACAGGATGCCGGGCATTTCGATGTTCGGCCGGGCGCCGGCGAAGGTCACCACGTTCGCGATACCCAGTTCGCGTGCGAGCCGTTCGAGCCGCGCCCGCAGCGGGCCATCGCCGACGATCAGGGCTTCGACATCTTCGCCTTCCCGAATGCGTGGCATCGCGCGCAGGAAGTACTCGACGCCGTTCTTCTCGAACAGACGCCTCGGTACGATGACGCGATAGGTTCCCGCGCGGCGCGGCATGGCCGGCTCGACAGCGACGAAGAGGTTCGTATCCACGCCATTCGTCAATGCCTCCGCACGCGGGTGCGGGTACAGTCGGAGTGCGACATCGCGCAACTCCTCGCTCGCGGCCAGCAGCCAGTCGGCGGCGCGGATCAGCCGGCGCAGGACCGGTTGCCACAGCGGCTTTCGTGCGAGCCGGAGAAAGTGTGACGTGTGCAGGGTCAGCACCAGCGGCTGACCGCCGCGGGCCGATGCAAGGATCGCCGGTGGCGCCGACGCGAACGTCTGCGCGTGCAGAATCGTCGCCTGCTTCGCTTCGCGAAGGTAGGCCGCCGTCGAACCCGCGGTGTGGGCCATCCAGCCGATCGGATTGCGTGATGGGAACCAGGTCCGGATGACGCGTATGCCGTCCATGGTTTCGCGCTTCGGGACCCCCGGTTTCGAGCGTGACGTGACCATCGTGACATCGTGGCCGAGTGTAACCAGTTCCCTGCAAAGGTAGAAGACGTGACTCTCGAGGCCGCCCACTTCGGGCGGAAAGTAGATGCACTGCATGAGCACCTTCACGGCACTCCGATCGCTTCCTCGCCCGCGCCGGGCCAGTCCGCTGTGGTGCGGAATGCACCCGTGAACCGATGTACGAGAACGTCGGCAATGCGCTCCCCTGCCCTGCCGTCGCCGTAAGGATTCGGGAATGCGTCACGCACGGCGCTGTCCGGCCGGCGAGTGTCAGCCACGACAGCAGTGGCTGCACGCGCCGGCGATGCGCCCTCGATGCGAAGCCGGTTGTAACGCCGAATTGCCGACCAGTCCCCGGTTGCGAGCAGGGTTGTCGCGAGATCCTCGATCGCGCGCGCATCCGTGCCGACGAGGGCGGCGACTCCGGCTTCGACCCCCTCCGGCCGCTCCGTCACATTGCGCATGACGAGAACCGGCACACCGAAGGCAGGCGCCTCCTCCTGGATGCCACCGGAATCGGTCATTACCAGAGTGCTTCGCGAGAGTGCAAGCACGAGATCGCGGTAATCCAATGGCTGCGTCAGCCGGATGCGCGGATGCCCGGCCAGTACCTCTCCGGCCATGGATCTCACGTTCGGATTGGGGTGCACGGGATACAACAGTTCGACGTCGTCGAACCGATCGGCAACGGCACGCAGGGCATGGAACGCGTGACGCATCGGTTCCCCGAACGATTCGCGCCGATGCGCTGTGACGAGCACGATGCGTCGCCCGGTCGAGAGGGCCGCTGCGAGATCGGCGTTTCGAATGTCGTACGCTTGTCGGACGACTGAGTTCAGTGCGTCAACAACGGGATTGCCTGTGACGAACACACGGGCCGGATCGATGCCTTCGGCGAGCAGGTTCTTCCTCGCAAGCGGCGTGGGCGCGAAGTGCAGATCGGCCACGACACCCGTCAAGCGTCGCAGCATCTCCTCCGGCCATGGATCGGGAAACGCCGCGGCGGGCGGTTGCGGCCAGGCGTCGCCGCTGCGCAGCCCTGCCTCGACGTGCACGACGCGGATTCGTTCGAAGAACGCAACGAGGCTGCCGAGGAACACGCTCGCGGTGTCGCCCTCGACCACGATGCCGTCCGGCCGCCATTCGCTGACCACCGTGCGCAGCCCATCGAGGCACGCATGCGCGACATCATAGAGATCCTGGCCTTCGCGCATGATTCCGAGATCCCAGTCCGGCTCGAGGCCGAAGACGTCGAGGACCTGGTCCATCAGCGCGCTGTGCTGTCCCGTGAGCGCCACACGCACATCGACCTCACGGCGAGCCCGAAGTGCGCTGATAACGGGTGCGAGCTTGATGCCTTCCGGACGGGTTCCGATCACGACGAGGAAACGGGCCGCCGTCACCGGTGTGGTTTCAGCCGCCACGTTCAGTCAGGGCTCGCGGTCCGGCTCGGCGCGCCGGCCGGTGCGCATCCGTCGTTCGAGCGCATCGAGATCGGTTCGCACCTGTGCCACCAGCTCACCGACGAAACCGAATCCGAACAGAAGGAAGCCGAGTACCTCGAGCAGGATGACGAGATAGAGGAGCGGCCGGTACCCGATGGGTGACACCCAATGCGAAACGCGTAACACGATGGTGATAAGCCCGATCAGGAATCCCGTACCGGCCAGCGTGAGTCCGGTAATGCCGAAGAGAAGCAACGGCTTGCGCGCAAAGAACAGAGTGAACATCACCGAGATCAGGTCGAGCAGTCCAACGAGAATGCGGCCGCGGCCCGAGTACTTCGCATCGCCGTGCCTGCGCGGCAGGAGTGCAACATCGATCTCGGTGACGGCAAAGCCGCGCGCATACGCAAGAACCACGAAGAAACGGTGCCAGTCATGGCGCAAGCGGACTTCGTCGAGGACATCGCGGCGGAACGCCTTCATTGAATTGATGTCCGAGACCGGCAGCTTGAAGATGCGTTGCGACAGGCGATTGTAGATACCGGACACGATGCGTTTGCGGTATGGCCCGACCTTACGGCCGGTCACGATGTCCCAGCCCTCATCGAGTTTGGCGAGGAAACGAGGGATGTCGTCAACCGCGTGTTGCATGTCTGCGTCATAGAGTACAATCCAGCGGGCACGTGTTGACGCCGCGCCCGTGACGAGCGCTTCGGTCTTGCCGAAGTTGGTCCGATGCGATACGACGCGGAGTCGGTCCCAGCCAGTGGCAGCCTGCCGTGCGCGCTCCGCCGTTCCGTCCTTCGACCCATCGTCCACGACAATGACCTCACCGGCAAGAGAGAACCGGTCGAAGAGAGCGCGCAACTCGTTCACCAGTTCGTCCATGTTCTCGACTTCGTCGAACGCAGGAATCACGATGGCGAAGTCGCGGCGGGCCCGGGGCGACAGGTCGATCCCGGCCAGCGACGGCTTGGTGGCGGGAATGGTGGACATGACGGGTTGGCGTCCGCGCGGCGCGCTAGACGCGTTTCCGCATCCGCGCGGACAGGATGCCCAGCTGGTCCCGGTACTTGGCTACCGTGCGCCGGGCGATCTGGATCCCCTCCTCGCGCAGGATATTGACGATGGCCTGGTCGGTCAGAGGCTTCTTCGCTTCCTCATCGGCGACCAGCTTGCGGATCTTTGCCTTGATGCCACGGGCGCTCACATCTTCACCGGACGTCGTGGCGAGGCCGCTCGAGAAAAAGTACTTGAGCGGGTAGACGCCGCGCGGTGTCTGGACGAACTTCTCGTTCGTCACGCGGGACACCGTCGACTCGTGCATGTTGATGACCTCTGCGACCTCGCGCAGCGTCAGCGGCTTCAGATACTGGACGCCCTTCTCGAAGAACTCGCGCTGCCGGTCGACAATGAAGTTCATCACCTTCAGCATGGTCTGGCGGCGCTGCTCGATTGCCTGAATCATCCAGTTCGCACTGTTCAGCTTCGTCGAGATGAACTCCTTGTTCTCACCGCGGAACTTGTTCTTGTCACGTGCGATCTCGCGATACGTACGCGACAGCTTGAGGCGAGGCAGGCTGGTATCATTCAGGAAAACCAGATACTGACCGTCGATCTTCTCGACGACGAGGTCCGGCACGATGTAATTGTCGGATGGCGCCGCATACTTGAGGCCCGGCTTGGGATCCATCTTGGCGACGCCGTCCGCAGCGGTCTGTACCTGTTTCGGCGTGATGCCCAGGTCCTTCGAGATCTCGGACCAGCGGTGGTTGATCAGTTGATCAAAGTAACGGTCGACGATGGTATAGGCGAGTGTATCGTCCTGCTCGGCGTCGCGCAGCTGAAGCAGCAGGCACTCGCGTAGATTGCGGGCGGCGATGCCGGGCGGGTCGAAGCCCTGAACGGTGCGCAGCATGCCTTCGACTTCGCCCAGCTCGAAGGGCGGTTGCGGGTCCTCTTCATCCTCGAAACCGCCGCTCTCTTCGAGCCATTGGTTGAGACTCTGGCGAATCTGCTCGAGCGAGCACGTAAGGTAGCCGTCCTCATCGATGTTGCCAATGATCTCCTCGCCGATGAGGACTTCGCGAGGTGACTGCCGCATGAGCAGGAGCTGGTCGCGCAGATGATCATAGATGTCGCGAGTGTCGACCGTGACAGGTTCGAAGTACTCGCGCTCCTCGTACTCGGCGCGGCGGCCGCCCGTGTCAAAGCCGTCGAGAAGGATCTCCTCCCAATCGATCTCGTCCTTCTCCTTCTCGTGTTCCTCTTTCTCCTTCTGGACCTCGGTCGCGACCGCGTCCTCCTCCGAGACGGCGGGCTCCTCCAGCTCGAGGAACGGGTTGTTCAGCATCTCCTGCTTGATATGCTGCTGGAGATCGAGCAGAGGCATGTACAGCAGATCCATCGCCTGATAGAGACGAGGATTGATCTTCAGCTCCTGCCTGAGCTGGGTGCCCTGAAAGAGTCCGGTTCGGATCGGTGTCATGCGACTGCTTCCGGTCGGCGATAGCGCTCGCGCATTCGACTTGTCAGGGTCGGGCCGAAGTAGATCTCGGCAACGTCTTCGTTCCAGACCAGCTCGGCAACGGTGCCGGCGACACGAACCCGCCCGTCATACATGATGTAGGCGCGATCCACAATGTCGAGAGTCTGCTCGACGTTGTGGTCCGTGATGATCACGCCAATGCCGCGGTGCCTGAGATCCGCAACGATCTGCTGGATGTCATGGACGGCTATGGGGTCGACACCGGCGAAAGGTTCGTCGAGAAGCATGAACTTCGGCCGGCTGACGAGTGCGCGAGTGATCTCGAGGCGGCGCCGTTCGCCACCCGAGAGAGAGTATGCCTTTGCCTTGCGCAGATGCTTCATGCCCAGCTCATCGAGCAGCTCCTCGAGCCGGGATTTCCGCGCTGCGCGGGAAAGCCCCATGGTCTCCAGGATCGCCATGATGTTCTGTTCGACGGTGAGCTTGCGGAACACGGACGGCTCCTGCGCAAGATAGCCGATGCCTCGCCGAGCCCGGCGATACATCGGGACACGCGTCAACTCCTGGTCGTCGAGGAAAACGCGTCCGGCATCCGGCGAGATGAGACCGACGATCATGTAGAACGTCGTGGTCTTGCCCGCTCCGTTCGGGCCAAGCAGCCCGACGATCTCGCCCTGCTGTACGCTCAGATCGACGTCGGCCACGACCTTGCGCCGGCGATAGCTCTTGTCGAGGCCGCGCGTCGTCAGAGTACTGCCATGCGGCTTCACCTCGGGTGCGGCATCGCGCTGGGGGCCCTCGATCAGTTCGGCGATCCGGCGCTCGACATGGTCTGCCGTAGCAACGCGGTCCGGCTCGAGATCCGCCCAGACGTGCGGTGCGATGCGGATGCGGCCGCTCGCTCGCTGCCCGGCATCGGTGGCGATGATGCCTTCTGCGACGAGCCGTTCGAGCACGTGTTCATCGATGTACTGGCCAAGTTCATCAGCGGGCGATGCCGTATTGGCGTCCGATGATGGTGAATGCACCAGCCGCGTGTGGGCCGCGCGAACGGCGGCGATCCATTCGCCGCGTTCGACATTGCCGTCCGCATCGGCGCGGCGGATCAGTTCGAGGAGCGCGATCGCGAGCGAGACATCGTGCGGGCGGAGCCCATCGACAAACGCAGTCACCTTCATCGTCCCGACCTTCTGTTTGCAGTTCCCGCTCCACCCGTCTGCTCGCGCTGGATGGGTTGGAGGTTGAGGCCGTGCACCTGTTCTTCCGCCTGAATGTTCGAGACCTCGCCAGCCTCGAGGTCAACGATGATGCGCATCGCAAGGATGTAGTTGATCGAGGGCGGAGCCTCCGGGTCTTCCTCATCGGACGTGCGGTAGAACGATGTCGCGAGATTGCCGGTCCCGACCGCCACGACTCGCTTGAGCACGCGCTGTGGCCGGCCCGCGCTGTCCACCGGCGCTTCCGGGTCTTCAGCGAAGGTGGCGACAATGGTGTCGCCCCGCATCCAGTCTGTGGCCGCGATCGCAGGCACGTTCGCGTTTGCGAGATCCGATGTGATGCGCTCGCCGTAGGCCTGTCCGACGGCCGTCACGCGTTCGATGATCTCCGCCGGCGCGACCGCGTCGATCGAGTCAGCCTCGAGCCGGAAGTCCGCCGAGATCGCGCGCGCCCTGCGCGACAGCGAATCGCCGGTCGTCAGGACGTCTGCACTGTCCGTCCGTGCAACGGCGACGAGGCGTGAGACTTCCGCGTTCTCGAAGAAGATGTGAACGCGCGGCGCCTCGACGTCCGCATCCTCCGCATTCAACCGCGCACGGCCGCGGCCCACGACTTCGCGGATATCCTCGTTCTGGTCCGTCTCTGCCTCGATCGTGTCGCCGGCCATCGTGTAGTCCGGCGAAACAAGTCTCGCGGATCCGGTCAGGACCATGTCGCCCGCATCCTGGTCGAAGTGCGCTTCGCTGCCAAAGCCACGAACACTGTCGCGCTCGATTTCGACGTTACCGCGGGCGATGAATCGGGTCTGATCGATGATCTCCATTGCATCCGCATCGACAATGGTCGTATCGACTTGTGCCGAGTCGGCGCGCGCGGCACGTACGAGGATCGCGTGCGGCCGGCCCGTCGGCAGCTGGATCAGTGATTCCGGCCGAGTGTCCGAGCGCTGGAAGTAGTTCATGAAGGGCCCGCGAATCACCGAGTTCGTCTCGAGGTCCGTGAGCACGACGCTATCCGTGGCGACGATCTGGCGCTGGTCCGTCAGATAGCGGATGTGCCGGGCCGCAAGGGTGTTCACGGAATCTCGCAGCGTGGCACGGCCAATGAAATCGATGATGCCGCTCGCACCGTAGTATGCAACACTGTCCGACCGGATGCGCAGGCCGTCCGGACACGTGAACCTGGCTCCTCCACCAATGAACGCCATCGCGTTGTCCGTGCCCGCGTTCATGTACGTCGCACGGCTGCCCGGTGTCTCGTTGAGGATGCAGTCGTCCCCCTGCGCCCGCGCGGGTTGCGCAACGACGGCCATGACGACCGCGACACAGAGCAGGACGCGGGAAGTCATCGCTGGATGCGGATCCCCGGGACAGCACCGCGCGGGTTCTGGATGTTGATGCGCGAGAACTCGTCGTCTGCCTGGAACGAGTCACCGATCTGGACACGGCCCTCATACGTGTACTTCGTCTCGACGTCACTCCACATGCGACGAGTGTTCGGATCGTAGTGCAGGATCTCCGTCTCGATCTTGCGCCCATCGTTCGTGATCAGAACCACGGTCCCTGTAGCTGTCATCTCGTTGGTGGCATCATTCAGCGCGCCTCCGGTCGACGTGACCGTGGCGGTCTGCTCGCCGGTCTCATTGAACATGCGCAGGTCGACGCCACGCAGATGCACCATCGATGAGTCCGTGAAGCGGAACACCGTGTCGAACACGCCGACCGCGCTGCGCACACCGTTGGATGTATACGTCTGATGCACACCGGTCAGCACCTGGTCCGCCGGCAGGTCCTGATACCCCTCGCCTGTCGGCGCCGCCGTCTCCCCGCACGCCGCGAGGGCGACAACCAGCGCCGCCCGGAAGCGGCAACGTCGAGTACTCACGCGGCCCCCGCTTTCATCAGATCGTGGAGGTGAACGATGCCAACGAGTCGTTGATGGTCGTCCAGAACGGGCAATGCCATAATGCCGTGGGTCTCCATCTGATAGACGGCTGCGGCGGCCAGGGTCTCGGGGGTCGTGACGCGTGGCGTGCGTGTCATGACCTCGGATACCGGGATGTCGAAGATCGCATCGGTCTTCTCCATGAGCCGGGTCAGGTCACCGGCCGTGATGACACCGAGGATGCGCCCGTCGGCATCGATGATGGGTACGGTACCGCGCTTCTCTGCCAGCAGCACGATGCATCGGCGCATCGACGCAGCGGGCGAGAGCCAGGGAATGTCGACCTGAAGCATGACATCGCGTACGCGCAGTGTGAGTTTCGTGCCGAGCACGCCGCCCGGGTGCAGGCGCGCAAAGTCATCGCGGGTGAAGCCGCGCATGGAAAGCAGGGCGACGGCCAGAGCATCGCCCATGGCGAGCGTGGCCGTGGTCGATGTCGTGGGTGCCAGATCGTGCGGGCAGGCTTCCTCCGCTACGCTGCAATCCAGGACGATGCTGGCTGCGCGTCCGATCAACGAATCGGTCCGTCCGGTCAACGCGATGATGGCTACGCCTCGCCGGCTGAGATACTCGACCAGCCCGCCCAGTTCCGTCGAATCGCCGCTCTTCGAGATCAGGATTGCGACATCGTCATCGCCCACAATGCCGAGATCGCCGTGAAGGCCTTCGATGGGGTGCAGGAACGAGGCAGGCGTACCGGTCGAGGTGAGCGTTGCTGCGATCTTGCGCGCGATGATGCCGCTCTTGCCGATGCCGCTGACGATGACACGCCCGGTCGTGGCGAAGAGGGTGCGCACGGCGTGGGTGAACGCCTCGCCGATGCGCGTTTCCAGAGCGGCGACAGATTGTGTCTCGAGCCGGATGACGCGACGGCCCGCATCGAGAATCGACGTGTCATCCATGGCGGAAACCGGTACCGTGATGCCGGATGCACCATCGCGTTGCCACGCGGACGTCATGGGGAGACCTTCTCGCGTTCCTGGTAGTACTGCGCAACGCGGGTGTTCCACTCGCCCCGTGAACGCAGCAGCGTTTCGGCGAACTCGCGTACCGCGCCGTTACCGCCGGTGCGGGTCGTGGTCCAGTGCGCGGTGGCTCGGACTTCCGGGACGGCGTTCGCCACAGCGACAGCGAGACCGGCTTTCCGAAGGATCGGCACATCGGCGAGGTCGTCACAGACGCAGGCGGTCTGGTCCCAGCCGATCGAGCGCTCCTGGGTGACGCGCTCGAGGACAGCGACCTTGTAGCCGCCCGGTCCCTCGAAATAGCCGATGCCCAACTCGTGCGCGCGGAGTCGGCTGGCATTCGAGGGACGGCCGGTCACGAGGATGACCTCGATCCCCGCCCAGCCGAGCATCTTGATGCCGAGCTGGTCGGTGATGTCGAAGCGCTTCAGTTCGACCGGCGTTCCATCCGCTGTTGCCCCCACGTAGAGGCCGCCGTCGGTCAGCACTCCATCGACATCGAGTGCCACCATCCTGATGCGGCGGGCCAGCGCGGCATCGAGCACTGGCTTCATCGTGCTCCCGCTCCTGCCGCCTCGAAAGCGGCTTCGCCCAGTGCAGCACGTATCGCCAGAACGTCGAGCAGCAGCGGGCGCAGGCGCTCGAGGCGAAGCATGTTGCTGCTGTCAGACGGTGCACGCTCCGGCTGCGGATGCACTTCGAGGAACAGGCCGTCCGCGCCAGCGGCCATCGCAGCGCGAACCAGCGGCACGGTGTATTCCGGGTCGCCACCGCTGGCCCCGCCGGCCATGCCGGGCCGCTGCACGGAGTGTGTGCCATCGAACACGACTGCCGTGCCGGTCGCCTCGCGCATGCGCGCAAAACTTCGCATGTCAACGACCAGATCGCCGTAACCGAGGAACGTGCCGCGCTCGGTCACGGTCACTGTCCTGTTGCCATGCGCTCTCGCCTTGGCGACGGCGCCCGCCATCTCTTCGGGCGCCATCCACTGCCCCTTCTTGAGGTTCAGCGGGCGACCGGTCAGAGCCGCTGCATCGATCAGATCCGTCTGCCGGCTCAGAAACGCCGGGATCTGAAGCACGGCGCAGACCTCTGCGGCCGAAGCTGCCTGGGCTGGTTCGTGGATGTCCGTCAGGACCGGGAGGCCCGAGCTGTCGCGTACGCGTTCGAGCCGGCGCAGTCCTTCCTCGAGACCCGGCCCCCGCGCAGCACCGGCGCGGCTTCGGTTCGCCTTGTCGAAGGAAGCCTTGAAAACGATCGGAATGCGCAATTCACCAGCGATTTCGGCGAGCATTTCCGCGACGCCGAGATTGAGCGAATCATCTTCGAGCAGACACGGCCCGGCGAAGAGGAAGAACCCGCCGCCGGGCCGGAGTGCCGCGTCCAGGCGAACGGGATCCATGATCACGTCTCGGCCGTCACGCGTACCGGCTTCGGCGTCGCACGGTTCGTCGCCTCGGCAGGCGTCTCGGCCGCGATGCGGCCGGCGGATCGAGCCCGGTCCTTCGCTGCGCGAATGAACGCCGTGAACAGCGGATGCGCACGCATCGGTCGCGATTTCAGTTCCGGATGGAACTGGCAACCCAGGAACCACGGATGTCCGGGCTGTTCGAGGATCTCGACCAGGTTGTTATCCGGGGACAGTCCGCTGAAACGAAGGCCGTGTTCTGCGAGTCGTTCGCGGTAGGCGTTATTGACTTCGTAGCGGTGGCGGTGTCGTTCGCTGATCTCGAGGGCACCGTAGGCCTGATGCGCCTTCGAGCCGGGGCGCAGCCGGGCCGGGTACGCACCCAGCCGCATCGTGCCACCCATGTCGGTGATGTTGCGCTGTGAGTCCATCAGGCAGATCACGGCGTCGTCGAGACTGGCTGCAAATTCCGACGAGTGGGAGCGCTCGAGACCGAGCACATTCCGCGCGTACTCGATGACCGCGACCTGAAGCCCGAGGCAGATTCCGAAGAAGGGCAGATCGTTCTCACGCGCCCAGCGCACGGCATCCAGCATGCCTTCGACGCCGCGCACACCGAATCCACCCGGGATGAGCAGACCATCGAAGCGCGACAGGACTTCGGCCGGCTGGCCATCCTCGAATGCTTCGCTCGACAGCCACGCGATGGCGACCCCCACATCGTTCGCGATGCCGCCGTGAATGAGCGCTTCCTGTACCGATTTGTACGAGTCGACGAGCGACGTGTACTTGCCCACGACCGCAATCCGGACTTCGCCGTCATGCGGCTGCTTCACCTTCCGGACCATCTCTTCCCACTTCGAGAGTTCGGCGGTAGGCACCGGCAGGCCGAGCTTCTCGACAATCAGGTCATCCAGCTTCTGCTGGTGCAGTGCTAGCGGGACTTCATAGATCGTCTCGACATCACGCGCCTCGATCACGCCGGCCGGATCGACGTTCGTGAACAGTGCGATCTTGCGCTTCATCCCGTCGCCCAGCGGATGCTCCGTACGGCAGATCAGAATGTCCGGCTGGATTCCAATCTCCATCAGCTCGCGCACGGAATGCTGTGTCGGCTTGGTCTTCAACTCGCCCGTCGCCGCGATGTACGGGATGAGCGTAACGTGTACGAAGAGCGTATGCTCCCTGCCCACGTCCTGGCGGAACTGGCGAATCGCCTCGAGGAACGGCAGCGATTCGATGTCACCGACCGTCCCGCCTATCTCCGTGATCACAACGTCGTGGTTGGTCGCGAGCCTGCGGATCGTACTCTTGATCTCGTCCGTGATGTGTGGAATCACCTGAACCGTCGCGCCAAGGTAATCGCCTCGCCGCTCCTTCGTGATCACATCGAGATAGATGCGTCCTGTCGTGATGTTATTGGCCTGTGAAACCGACTCGTCGATGAACCGCTCGTAATGCCCCAGATCGAGATCCGTTTCCGCCCCATCGTCCGTCACGAACACCTCGCCGTGCTGAAACGGCGACAGCGTGCCTGGGTCCACATTGATGTAGGGATCGAACTTCTGGATGGTCACCCGCAGACCTCGCTCTACCAGAAGTCTGCCGATGGATGCGGCCGTGATTCCCTTGCCCAGCGACGACACGACGCCGCCGGTCACGAAAATGAACTTCGTGGGTGGCCGACTCGGTTCCGTCATCGTTCTCCGATCGGTAAGAGTCCCGGTTCCATCCCGTCCATCAGCCGGCGCTCGGCTCGAGCGAGGTCTTCCAGCGTATCGACCCCGCCCTCGGCCTCCTCGACGAGCGCGACGCCGATGCTGAGCCCGGCTTCGAGCGCTCGCAACTGCTCGAGTCGCTCGACCGCTTCGAGCCGCGAGGCCGGCATGCGCGGCCAGTTGATCAGCGCTTCCCGTGCATATGCGTAAACCCCGATGTGACGAAGGAACCCCGGTCCTGCGAGTTCCTCCGTCGTCGGTTCGCGATCCCGGACGAACGGGATCGGTGCTCGCGAAAAATACAGAGCGGCGCCATCTGAGCGCCGCGTAACCTTCACGACTGCCGGGTCTCGCCATGCCGCCAACGACCCGACAGGCGAAGCCACAGTGCCGACATCCCGACCCGCTCGGACCTCCCCCACCGCCGCCCTCACATCAACGCTCCGCACGAACGGCTCGTCACCCTGCACGTTCACGATCACACCATAGCCGCGGTATGCCTTGAGTCCGACAACTTCCGCCACCCGCAACGTTCCGCTCGCGTGCGCCCGCGATGTCAGTACGACGCGCGCTCCGATCGAGCGGCAGAACGCTGCGATCTCCTCTGCGTCCGTCGCCACGACACAATCGTCCAGAGCGTCGAACCCGGAAACCTTGCGCCAGACCCACTCGATCAGCGGCCGACCCGCGAGCAGCCGGAGCGGCTTGCCCGTCAATCGCTCCGACCCCATTCGCGCCGGGATCACTCCGAGCACGGTCTGTGCTTCCAAGGCATCCGCGTCGGCCGAAGGGCGCGGCGCTATGCAAAATTCACGCCGCAACAATACGCTCGAAGATAACGGGCACACCAGACGATGTCAAAGCAAAAAGGCGCGCGTGGTTCGGGAACTCAACGCAGTGGTGATGTCGGTGAGGATCCTCATGGAGTGATCAACGGCAACGGCGGGTGAACGGTGAGGGTGAACAAAGGCGGGGGTGGGGAGCTTCGGGTGGGGGTGGGGAGAGACCAGGGGTTTGAGACCAACACTTTGGTGTCAGGACACCGGAGATACTCCAACGCAGCACCAGGCGGAGGCGACGCGACCCGCGGCTCCCCACCCGCCGTTACACCCGCCGTTTCCCCACCCACCACCTGTTATCACCCTCACCCACACCCGCCGTTCATTGTATGTCCGGCCACCATGGGTACCGTATGGGCAGGTTCACACCGGCGTAGATGCCGTGGCGGTCCGTGTCATCAGGATTGATCATGGCGAGGACCCAGACGAGTCGAAGGCGGAGGCGGAGGCCGAGATTCTGTTCCAGATCTCGCCGTCCGGCGTGCGTCCACGCCATTCCCGTGTGGTGCACGATTCCGACCGCGGGCCGGCCGATGATGGGCGCACTTTCCGCGATGGGGATCGGGATGAGGTACTCGGTTTCGACGTAAGCGAGCCGGTCGCCGCGGAATTCCGCGAGATCGAACGTGTACAGGGTGCCGCGGCCGCCAAGCGTGCTCCAGCGTTGGCGGGGAAGCGAATCGGTGCCCGGGAGGGGTCCACGGCCACGCCATTCCACGATCAGCGTGTGGTTGAGAAACGTGTTGAGGGCGATGTTGCCGGTGAAGTCGAAGCGACCAAAGGCGAAGTCTGCGCCGAAGGCCTTGCCAGCCCCCTCGAAATCGACGGCGGCCTCGCCGCCGAACGCGGCCAGGTCCCAGCGAGCGCCGAGCGTGGCGATGACGCTGTTGATGCGGCCGTCATCGATTGTGGGGTTGGTTCTGAGCGAATCGGGCTCGAAGAGGATCCACGGATGATGCACGGTGAGCGAGCGTGCGTTCTCTGACTGGATGCGAAGCCCGGCCGTGAAATCCGTGCTGCCGCGGGTCCATGCGTTGGTGATGCGTGCGTACAGGCGATCGGCTTCGTAGTAGTCGCGATAGTCCCTTCCCCGCGTGACGAAGGAAAGGGAGTTCAAGGCGTCGCTTCGGACCCACTCGTCGTTGGTGGAGCTGGTTCGTTCGGCGCCGAAGGCAACGTCGATGGAGCGGCCGCGCAGGGCGAACTCGACGTTACCACCAGGGCGCTCGCGCTCGACAGAGTATTGTGCGCCGAGGCGGAGGGATGGGTCGAGAGAACCGAGTCGTGGCATGATCCAGCGCAGACCGGCCCGCAGGGTGAGGCCGTTGACGCGGTCGTACAGCGGGAGCTGGAGCCCGCGGAAACCATCGAGATCGATGAGGGATGGGGTCTCGATGGCGGTGATGCGAGCGACATCACCGTCAATAACGACGCGATACAATGCATCGCGGTATTCGGTCAGATCTCCCTCGATGATGGCATCGCTGGCGCGGAAGAAGCCACCGCCGATATTGATGACGTTTCCAGCGATTCGAGCCTGGGGTCGAACGAAGACGTTGGCATCGACGATCACGAGATCGCCGGGGATGGTTCCAGCGAAGAATACCCTGTTGCCGGCCGCGAGTACGGGCCCACTCAAGGTCTGGCCCGGCTGGATGGTCGTGTCGCGTGTGAGGATCACCCAGCCGGGTGTTCTCGCGATGCGTTCGAGGAGTGTGTCCGTCTCGACGGGTCCGCGGCCGGCCAGGTCGACGCGTTGGGCGTAGGTGTCGCCGGGCCCGGCCACCGCGAGCACGGCCAGCGCAAGCGCGATGCGGTTGCAGCGGCTCATCGCGCAGCAAGCGCGAGGAAGTTCTCGGCGAGCTGTCGGCCGGCTTCGCTCGCAATGGACTCAGGGTGGAACTGAACGCCCCAGACCGGGTGTTCGCGGTGGCGCACGGCCTGGATCTCGTCCTCCCAGCCCGGCTCGCCGGTCCACGCGAGGACGTCGAGACAGGCGGGCATCCCGGCACGATCGATGGCCAGCGAATGGTAGCGCGCAACGCGAAGCGGAGACGGGATGCCGGCGAACATGGCCTCACCCGTGTGTGCGATCGGTGATGTCTTGCCGTGCATCATGCGACGAGCGCGCACAATCGAGCCGCCGTACGCAGCCCCGATCGACTGGTGTCCGAGGCAGACGCCCAGGATGGGAAGGTGCGGCCCGAAGCGCTGAACGCACGCGACGCTGATACCCGCCTCGGCCGGTGTGCACGGGCCCGGTGACAGCACAATCCAGCGCGGCCCCATGCCTTCGATTTCGTCCAGCTCGATCTCATCGTTTCTCCGCACGACCGGCTCGACCCCGATCGAGCCGAAGAGCTGAACCAGATTCCATGTGAACGAATCGTAGTTGTCGATGACGAGCAGCATCCGCAGTTCCTCCAGTTCGCGCCGCCAACGTAGAGACGACACCCCCACTTCCGCGAGGGGGGTGGGACGGCGAACGGCGGACGGCGGGTGTGGGTGTGGGCGAGGGTGATACTAGGTGGTGGGTGGGGAAACGTCGGGTGAAGAAGCGGGTGGGAAAGCGTACAGTACGGTACGGTACGGACACATGTCCGGGCTCTCGATCACTCACGGCGCTGCGTCCGGCAGCGATACCATGGATTCGTGGACCTCTTCCTCGCCGGGCGGGAGCTGTCACACGCTGGTCGGAAACGACACCGTTCGTCGAACCAGGTCGAAGCAGCGGAAAGACCCGCAGTCCCCACCGAATGTTTCCGCCGCTTCGACATCCGCGGCGCGGATGGATCGTTTCTCGAACAGTAGTTCCCACCCGCTTCGGCATCCGCTGCGAATCGATTCTCGAACCGTAGTTCCCACCCGCTTCTGCACCCGACGTTTCCCCACCCACCACCTTGTATCACCCTCGCCCACACCCACACCCGCCTTTCATTTGTTCTTCAAGCGCGTGGGTGATATCGCCTGTGCACGTCACGCAGGTATTCCCGTTCGACGTGAGTGTAGATCTGTGTGGTCGAAATGTCGGCGTGTCCGAGCATCTCCTGCACGGCGGCGAGGTCGGCGCCTCCTTCGAGGAGGTGCGTGGCGAAGCTGTGTCGGAGCGTGTGTGGCGTCACGCGTTTGCGGATGCCAGCCCGATCGACATGGCGGCGGAGGATCTTCCAGACGCCCATCCGACTGAGCGGGCGGCCGCGTGCGTTGAGAAACAGCATGGACTCGGCGCGTCCGCCCACCAGTCGCGGTCGTGTTTCGCGGAGGTACGACTCGACCGCGCGCAGGGCTGCGCGGCCGACGGGCACGATGCGCTCTTTCGAGCCTTTACCCAGCACGACGGCAAGGCCTTCGCCGACATCCAGGTCGCGCGTCTTGATGCCAGTGAGTTCGCTCACTCGAACGCCGGACGCATAAGCGAATTCAAGCAATGCTCGATCGCGCCAGTACAGACGTTCAGCGGGATCGCCGGCGTCGAGCAGCCGTTCGACGTCGGCGCGGCTGAGCGCGCCGGGCAGGCGCCGCCACGTTTTCGGCAAGTCCACGCGTTCGGTGGGGTCCGCAACGATCACGTCCTCGGCCAGCAGATATGCGAAGTAGGTGCGAACCGCCGACAAGTTCCGGCGGATCGAGGCTGCCTGCAATCCGAGATCCTTCAGATGATAGACATAATCCTGGATGTCTGCGGCATGCACACCGGCGGGCTGCTCGATGCCCTTCGTCCGCACATAGGTCGTGAATCGCCCGACATCGTGACGGTATGCTTCAAGAGTGCGCTGGGACACGCCGCGTTCAACTGCGAGATGATCGCAGAACAGTTCCACGTCGAACATCTAATGTTCCTCGTGCCGCGTGCGCCACCACCATCGCGCGAAGAGTGCAAGGAGCAGACTCGCGATCACGAGCAGGACGATGCTGACGCGATCGAACAGCTTGACGATCGTCCCCCAGTTGCGGCCAGTCAGACTGCCGACGGCGATCAGCATTCCGTACCACACGGCGGAAGCCAGCGCGAGCGGAATCGCAACGCGCGGCCACGGGAGCCGGCTCACGCCTGCGAAGACCGGGACTATGGCGCGGAAAGCGGGCAGGAATCGGCTCACGAGGATGGCCGGCGTGCCCCAGCGCTCGTAGAACTGGCCGATGCGGTCGAGCTGCTTCGGTTTGAGCAGCCAGCGGCCGAGGCCGGTGTCGAAGATGTGGCGACCCCAGCGCCGGGCGAGGCCGTACACGAGGAGAGCGGAGGCGACGTTTGCGACCCATGTGCTCAGAAACACGAGCCACGGTGAGACCCGTTCCGATGCCGAGAGGAATCCGCCGAGCAGAACGAACGTGTCGGCGGGCACAGGTGGAATGATGTTCTCGATCGCTGCACCGAGGCCGAGCACCACATAGACCGCAGCGGGGGGCAACCCGGTCAGGAAGTCGATGATCGAATCGATGAGGCGCCTCCTGCCGGCGTTCGCTCGAGTCGCACGGAACGGCCGACGGTCTGTTGTCCGCTCACTCGATGGCGTCTACAAGCGCGACCGCGATCGCAGCAACACCCTCGCCCCGGCCGATCCAGCCCATGCCCTCATTCGTCTTACCCTTTACGGAGACGTGTGTCGGAGCGATTCCGAGTGCTGAGGCAAGCCGGTCGCGCATGGCGGGAATGTGCGGTGCGATGCGCGGTGTCTGCGTCACGATCGTGACATCGACGTTCACGACCTGGTAGTTCTCGCCGGCCACGATCTCCGCAGCCTGGCGCAGCAGTTCGATGGAATCGGCATCCTTCCAACGCACATCCGCAGGCGGAAAATGCGAACCGATGTCACCCATGCCAGCAGCACCAAGCACTGCATCAATGACGGCGTGCGAAATGGCATCGGCATCGGAATGGCCGGCCAACCCCTGCTCGTGCTCGATGGTCACACCGCCGAGCACGAGCGGGCGGCCGACCGCGAAACGGTGTGAGTCGTAGCCAACGCCGACCCTCATCGCGAGGGCGTGCGACTCACGTGCCGGCCAACTGAAGAATGCGCAGCGCGAGGTGCGCGGCGTTCTTCGCGTTGTCGATCCCGACGCATGCGACGGGGACACCCGGCGGCATCTGGACGGTCGAGAGCAACGCATCGAGCCCACCGAGCGCGACGGACAGTGGCACACCAATGACGGGCAGCGTCGTGTGCGCCGCGACGACGCCGGGCAGGGCCGAGGACAGACCCGCGCCGCAGATGACCACACCGAATCCTCGCGCGGCGGCCTGCTTCGCGAGATCCGCCGTGCGATCCGGTTCGCGGTGTGCGCTCGACACCTGGATCTCGCACGCGATGTTCGCCGACTGAAGTATCGGGAGCGCCTTTTCCATACGCTCCCGATCGGATTCCGAACCCATCAGGATCAACACCTTCTTCACCTGGCGCCTCCCGTAACCACGGCGGCGTCGCGCCATGCACAGCACGGACAGCCGGTATCCCCGTCCTCAACCAGTCGATAGTCCTGATACCGCCGGCGCGGCGTGAAGCCGCCGTCTTCGATCAGGCGCCGCATCTCCGGCTCCGGCATGATGAAATCGGTGCCGGCCGCGCTGACGACATTTTCCTCGATCATCAGCGAACCAAAATCGTTCGCACCGAAACGCAGCGCAATCTGCGCCATCTTCGGACCCTGCGTCACGTACGACACCTGGATGTTGTCGATGTTGTCCATAACGAGCCGCGATAGTGCCGTCAACTTCAAGTAGTCCATGCCTGTTCCGAGCGACACGTTCCAATCCTGCATCTCAGTGTGAAGCGGCTGGAACGACCATGTGATGAACGCGGTGTATCTTCCCTTCCCTCTCGCCAGGCTTCTGGTCTGAGATGCACGCACCTTGAGCAGGTGTTCGAGACGATCCTCCCACGTCTCACCAACACCATACATCATGGTTGCGGTGGTGTGCAGTCCGATCTCGTGCGCGGTCTCGTGAATCTCGAGCCAGCGATTCGAGCCGATCTTCTTCGGCGCGATCACGTCCCGGACGCCGTCCACCAACACTTCTGCGCCTGCACCCGGGATGGAATCGAGGCCGGCCTCGTGCAGCTGGCGCAGCACCTCGTCGAGTGGCAGTCGCGAAACCTTGACAATCATCTCGATCTCGGATGCACTGAAACCATGCACGTGGATCGTGTGTTGTTCCTTGATGTAGCGAAGCAGGCCGAGGTACCAGTCGAGCGGCAGATACGGATTGTGGCCGCCCTGCATCAGAATCTGGACGCCGCCCACGGCCCTTGCTTCGTCGATTTTGCGGCCAATCTCATCGTAACTCAGGACGTAGGCTTCATCGTCTTTGGGGCGCCGGTAGAAGGCACAGAAACGACAATCCGTGACGCACAGATTCGTGTAGTTGATGTTGCGATCCACAATGTAGCTGACGATGTCGTGCGGATGCTTCTCGCGACGCAGTGCATCGGCGCGGGCGCCCAGTTCGAGGATTGGTGTGGTGTCGAGAACATCCCGCCACGCCTCGATGTCATGTGCGAAGGGACGCGTCGCGAGCGGTTGCGGCACATACTCGGGCTGGGCCGGCCGTCGCGTCATGCCGACCGCGCCTTCTGGCGAGGCGTCGCGACGCCGGGGCGCCATGGTCAGCAGCACGGGCAACCTGCGCTGCTCCGCGGCGCTCGGGGTGGGGGCAGGTTGGTCTACCATGAACGTACCTCTTCGTAATGCACATTGCGTTCGACGGGTCGCTTGCCGGCATCGCGAATCAACGAGATCATCTCGTCGAACGTCATCCCTTCGGGCGTAGTCGCACCAGCTTCGTGGTAGATGCGCTCGCGCCGAACCGTACCCTCGAGATCGTCTACTCCGAAGTGCAACGCGACCTGGCTCACCTTCGCCGTATTCATGATCCAGTGGGTCTTGATATGGTCGAAGTTGTCCAGGTACAGTCGTCCCACGGCGAGATTCTTCAGATCGTCGCAACCGGTCGTGGCCGTTCCGGTCCGTCCGAGCTGTTCGCCGAGTTCATTGTGATCGGGATGGTACGCAAGCGGAATGTAAGTCAGGAACCCGCCTGTCTCGTCCTGCAATGCGCGCAGCATGTCGAGGTGGTCGACGCGGTCCGCGTTGGTTTCGACGTGACCGTAGAGCATCGTGCAGTTGCTTCGGATGCCCATGGCGTGGGCGCGGCGGTGCACATCGAGCCACTCTTCGGCGGCGAGCTTGCGGTCAGCGATCGTTGCGCGAACGCCGCGGGAGAACACCTCGGCGCCACCGCCCGGCAAGGTATCGAGACCGGCCGCGCGCAGCCGCTCGAGGACATCCTCGATGCCGGTCTTCTCGATACGAGCAAGGTGCGCAATCTCGACGGCAGTCAGTGCCTTGATCTCGACGCCGGGATGGCGTTCCTTCAATCCGCGGATCAGGTCGACGTAGTAGTCGGTGCGCAGCCTGGGGTGCAAGCCACCCACGATATGGAACTCGCGAACGGGCGTATCGCGCGCCGCGGCAGCCTCGTGAAACGCCTCCTCGAGATCCATCGTGTAGGCGCCGTCTTCCTTCGGTTTTCGCGCGAACGAGCAGAACGTGCAGGTCGCCCGCAGGATGCAGACGTTGGTGGGATTGAGATGCTGGTTCGCAGCGAAGAAGACGCGGTCCCCGTTCTTGCGCCGATTGACCCAGTCCGCGAGGGCACCGATCGCCAGCAGATCGTGCGAATCGAAAAGGGTGATGCCATCCAGACGGTTCAGACGTTCGCCGGCGAAGACTTTCGCAGCAATCGTCTCGAGCGCGGCATCGGCGAGTTGAATGCGGGGCAGCGCGGTTGGCGCGATCATCTCAAGCTCCGTTCCAGCGTCGAATGACGAGCGAGACGTTATGGCCGCCAAAGCCGAAGGAGTTGGAGAGTGCGATGTCCACGTGACGCTCGAGCCGGCCGCCGTGTGCGTACTCGAGATCGCATTCGGGATCGGGCGTCGTGAAATTGATGGTTGGCGGAATCTCGCCGGTGCGGCAAACCATGGCGCAGATGACGGCCTCGACGGCGCCGGCCGCGCCGAGGAGGTGACCGGTCATCGATTTCGTTGACCCGACGACGGTGTCGTACGCGGCGGTTCCGAAGACCGCCTTGACAGCGCGCGTCTCATTCAGGTCGTTCATGGGCGTGGATGTACCGTGGGCGTTCACGTACGCAATGTCAGCCGGCTCGATGCACGCATCACGCAGGGCCGCCCGCATGGCGAGTTGTGCGCCCGCGCCATCCGGTGCCGGGGCCGTCAGGTGGTAGGCATCGGCGCTCTGACCGTAACCGACGATTTCGGCGAGGATCGGAGCCCCCCGATTGGTTGCGTGCTCGAGACTTTCGAGCACGAGCGTGCCTGAGCCCTCGCCCATGACGAAACCATCACGCGTCGCATCGAATGGACGGCTCGCGGTTTGCGGTGAGTCGTTCCTGGTCGAGAGGGCTTTCATGTTCGCAAAGCCGGCAATTGCGAGAGGCGTCACCGTTGCCTCGGTCCCGCCCGCAACCATCACGTCGGTTTCACCACGTTCGATGAGACGATAGGCGTCGCCGATGGCGTGGGCACTCGAAGAGCACGCGGAAACGGTGCAATAGTTGGGTCCGCGCAGACCGTAACGCATGGATACGTGACCGGCCGCAATGTCGGGAATGAACATCGGCACGAAGAACGGGCTGATCCGCTTCGGCCCGCGTTCGACCATGGTTCGGGTCTGGTCTTCGAACGTGGCGATGCCGCCAATGCCACTGCCGATGATGACGCCAGCCCTATCGCGATCGAAATCATCGGGCGCCGGATCGAGACCGGCCTGACGAAGCGCTTCCTGTGCAGTCGCGATCGCGAACTGCGCAAACCGGTCGGTCCGCTTGGTTTCTTTCCGATCGAGATACTGCTCGGGCTCGAACCCCTTCACTTCGGCAGCGAAGCGGACGTCATAATCCGCTGTGGCGTCGAAGCGCGTGATCGGACCGGCTCCGCTGCGGCCCTGGAGGAGAGCCGACCACGAGGATCGAACGTCGTTGCCGACCGGCGTGAGCAGGCCGGTGCCGGTGATCACTACACGGTGTCCGCGGGTGGTACGCGTCTTCATACTTCTATGGAACCGGCGCACGAGTGAGCGTGTCGCTCACTCGACGCCCTTGTCCTTGAGGTAGCGAATGGCGTCGCCGACCGTCTGGAGCCCTTCGGCATCCTCGTCGGGAATCTCGATGCCGAATTCCTCCTCGAACGCCATCACCAGTTCGACAGTGTCCAGGGAGTCCGCCCCCAGGTCCTCCACGAACGAGGCGTCCGGGGTCACCTTCTCCGGCTCGACGCCGAGCTCGTTGATGATGATCTCCTTGACCTTCGCCTCGGTGTTGTCTACCATTCGGTCCTCACGGTTGAGGTTCAGACGGCCAGTCCGCCATCGACAACGACGACCTGGCCGGTAATATACGCCGCGCCGGGACCGGCCAGAAACCGGACCACGGCCCCCACATCCTCGGGCGAGCCCAGCCGGCCCAGTGCGATCCGGGAAAGCATCACCTCACGCGCTTCTGCTCCCAGAGCAACCGTCATTTCGGTCTCGATGAAACCGGGCGCTACGGCATTGCACAGGATTCCGCGCGAGGCCAGCTCCTTCGCGACGGATTTCGTGAGCCCGATCAGCCCCGCTTTCGATGCCGCGTAATTCGCCTGTCCCCTGTTTCCTGCGATACCGACGACACTTGTCACGTTGATGATGCGGCCGGCGCGCCGGCGCATCATGCCGCGCGTCGCAGCCCGGATCGTAAGGAACGCGCCTTTCAGGTTCGTGTTCAGGACGCGGTCCCATGCATCATCCGTCAGCCGGAGCACGATGTTATCTGCGGTGATGCCGGCGTTGTTGACGAGAATGTCGAGCGAGCCCATCTCCTGCTCGACCGCTTTGACCATGGCATCGACGGCAACGGCGTCAACCACGTCGCATGAGAACCCGACGTGCCCGGTGCCGGGCAGTTTCAGAGCGGCCTGCCTGGCCCGGTCCGCATCTCGCGCGACGACGGCGACCCGGCCCCCGCCATTCGCAAGCGCTTCACTGATGGCGTGACCAATGCCGCGGTTCCCGCCCGTTACGACCGCGACCAGCCCGTCGAGTTCCGCCACGCCGGCCTCCACCCTACGCGTCGAGGAAGGCCGCGACTTCAGCGCCTGTTCCGATGGCCTGCCCCGCTGCGTCACGATCGATGCGTCGGAGCAGCCCGGTCAGAACATTGCCCGGGCCCAATTCGAGGAATCGCCTGGCACCTGCTGCGCGCATCGCGCCAACGGAGTCGGTCCAGCGGACCGGAGATGTCAACTGTTCTTCGAGCAAGCGTCGTGCGGCGACCGGATCGCTGACCGGCTCCGCCGATACGTTCGAGATGACCGGAAACGCCGGCGGCCGGAACGAGACATGGCCGAGTTGCTCGACCAACCCGGCCTGTGCTACACGCATGAGCGGCGAGTGGAATGCGCCCGACACGTTCAACCGCATGGCTCGCTTGGCGCCCGCCGTCTTCGCAATCTCCATGGCCCGCTCGACCGTCGGGATGTCGCCGCTGATGACCGTCTGGCCCGGTGCGTTGTAATTCGCCGGCACGCATTCGCCGCCCATCTCGCTCGCCTCGCGGCACACCCGTTCAATGCCCGCGTCATCGAGCCCCAGCAAAGCCGCCATCGTACCCGGCCTCTCGTCTCCGCTCCACCGCATCAACTCGCCGCGGCGCCGCACGGTGCGCAGGCCGTCCGCAAAACGCAGTGAGCCGGCCGCGATCCATGCGCTGAACTCGCCCAGAGAATGGCCGGCCGCGGCCACCACGTCACCGAGTGAAGCTTCGATGCAACGGAGTACGGCAATGGAATGAACGAGGATGGCGGGCTGGGCATTGTGCGTCTCGGTCAGCTCGGATTCCGGGCCGTCCGTGCACAATGAGGAGAGCGAAAAACCGAGCACGGCATCGGCTTCCTCGAAGACTCGCCGTGCCGCGGGATAAGCGGCGCACAGGTCACGGCCCATTCCGACGTACTGCGAACCCTGTCCCGGGAAGAGCAGCGCTACCACCGCACCACCGACGAGGCCCATGTGAAGCCAGCGCCGAACGCGACCATGAGCACGTTCGATCCCGGCTTCAGCCGTCCCTGCTCGACCACTTCATCGAGTGCGATCGGGATCGTGGCCGAACTCACGTTGCCGTACCGATCCACGTTCACGTAGACCTTCTCCATGGGCACGTTGGCGTAGCGCGCCGTCGCTTCGATGATGCGCAGATTCGCCTGGTGCGGAATGAAAAGATCGATGTCATCGCCGGTGAGTCCAGCGCGTGCGAGTGCCTGATCGGAAGCTTCCGCCATCGACCGGACCGCTGCCTTGAAGACCTCACGGCCCGCCATCCTGATCAGATGATCCTTCGCCGCCAGCCGCTCGGGCGTCAACGGTTCCACGACTCCGCCCGCGGGCCGCCACAGCAGCTCGGCGAGCGTACCATCGGAGCGCATGAAGTTCGACAGAATGCCGCGTCCATTGCTGCTCTTGCGGATCACGACCGCGCCCGCGCCATCCCCGAACAGAACGCAAGTCGAGCGGTCCTCCCAATCCACGATCCCGCTCATCTTCTCGGTCGCGATCACCAGCACAATCTCGCCCCTCCCCGCCGCAATGTAGCCCTCCGCCACCGACATCGCGTACAGGAAGCCCGAGCATGCCGCCGAAATATCGAAGGCAGCCGCGTGACTCGCGCCCAGCTTTGCCTGGATCTCGCACGCCGTCGCCGGCAGCAACCGGTCTGGCGTCGCCGTCGATACTACGATGATATCGACTTCGCCAGGCGCTACGTGCGCACGCTCCATCGCAACCCGAGCGGCGGCCGCACCCATGTCCGACGCGCTCTCCGTGCATGGCGCAATACGGCGCTCGCGAATACCGGTCCGCTCCCGGATCCACTCGTCCGACGTATCGACAAGCTTCTCCAGATCGGCATTCGTCATGATGCGCTCCGGCGCATAACGGCCGGTCGACACGATCTCGACGATGGGACTGCGTGATCTCATGAGTTCTCCCGAATGGCGCGATCCGGACCTGTTGCGTTACACGTTTGCCGTGTCAGCAGCCGCGGCCACGGCGCGCTGGATGTGTCCCAGCATGCGCGTCTCGACGGCCTGGCGTGCAACACGAATCGCGTTCTTGATCGCCCGCGGCGGCGATCCGCCATGGCAGATGATCGTCACACCGCTCACACCCAGCAGGGGCGCGCCCCCGTACCCTGTGTAATCGAACGAATCAAAAACGTCATCCAGAACTTTCGCTGAAACCGCACCACGCAACTTCTCGATCAGAAGGCCGTGGAAAAAGGCGGTCACGGATTCATAGAACTTCAGCAAGACGTTTCCGACGAAGCCGTCCGTCACGAGGACATCGCACGGGCAGCGAATGATGTCACGGCCTTCGACGTTGCCGATGAAATTGAGATCGCTGCCCGCAATCAACCGATGCGCCTCGACCGTCCGCTCATCACCCTTGCCCGGTTCTTCGCCGATGTTCAGCAGGCCAACGCGTGGCGCCGGCCGTTGCCATGCGTCCTCGACATAGATCGAGCCGAGGCGCGAGAACTGGAGCAGGTGCGCTGGCTTGCAGTCCACGTTCGCGCCCGCATCGATCAGCAGGATCGGCGGCCCCGCTGTCGGCAGGATCGTGGCCACGGCAGGCCGGTCTACGCCCGGCAGGCGCTGCAACACGAAAAGCGACGCCGCCATCACCGCGCCGGTCGGGCCGGCACTGATGAACGCATCGGCCTCGCCGTCACGATGCAGACCGAGTCCTACGACGATGGATGAGTCGGGCTTTCGGCGGACCACCGACGCCGCCGATTCTGTCGGGCCGATTGTCTCTGCCGCATGCACGACTTCGACGCGCGTACGGGGCACGCCGGGCCAACGAGCCAACTCACCTTCGATCCGCCCCGCGTCGCCGACGAACACAACCTCGAAATCGTCGGGCAGTTCACGCAGCGCATGCACTGCGCCTTCGACTTCGACCGCCGGATGGCGGTCAGTGCCCATGGCGTCCAGCGCGATGCGCACCTTCGAGTCCTCAGAGTTCCTCGGTCTCGAACACCTGCTCACCACGGTACGTGCCGCACGTCGGGCAGACGCGGTGCGGGAGCTTCGCATCACCGCACTTCGGACACCGCTGCACCGCTGGCATCTCTGCCTTCATGGCGCCGCGCCGCTTCCGCTTGCGCTGTTTCGAAATCTTCTTCTTTGGAACCGCCAAGGCTTCCTCCTCGATTGCTCATCCCGCTGGCCCGCGAAGCGCTGACCAGCGCGCATCCACTGCGGTCACGCACTCACAACTGGACTGATTCAGGTTCGTCCCGCACTTCGGGCACAGGCCACGACACGCTTCAGCGCATAACGGATCCTGCGAAAGCGCGAGGATCACGTGTTCCCGAACCGCCGGCGCAAGATCGAGTTCGCGATCACGTGACCCCATCGGATAGATCTCATCGGCCTCGGCGTCGACGGCGGAAAGGCCAGGCCGAAACAGCAGGACAAGCTCTTCCTCGGTTTCGACCGTGACTTCTTTCAGACAGCGCCGGCACTCCGATTTCACTTCGCCCGAGACGCTGCCCCGAACCAGGACATCGCCGGCCGCACGGTCCACGACGACGCGCACCTCGAGCGGGCCGGCGGGCCGGCCGCGGACCTCACGCCAGAGCGGATCTTCGGGGTCGATCCGGTCCTCGATCGAAAGCCGGCCATGGCGTTCCAGCAGGCCCAGATCGACTTTCAGCATAGTCGTGTAAGATGCTGAAAAACCTAGCTCTGGTCAACGGACAGCCGTCAATCCGAGGTAAGGGTATCGGCGTCCGCGAAGAAGAAGCCGACCTCACGCTGGCCGTTCTCGACGGAGTCGGAGGCATGGATGGCGTTGCGTTCCTTGGATTCCGCGTAGAGGGCGCGGACGGTGCCCTCCTCGGCCTGGGCAGGATCGGTGGCGCCGATGACGGTCCGGAGGTGGGTGACGGCGTCGACGCGCTCGAGCAGGACGGGCACGCAGGGGCCGGAGGTCATGAAGGCGATGAGAGAGTCAAAGAAGGGGCGTCCGCGGTGGACGGCGTAGAACTCGGCGGCCTGGTCGCGGGACAGGCGCAACATGCGAATCGCGCGGATGCGGAAGCCCTGCTCTTCGAGCTGAGCGAGGATTCTGCCGGCGAGACCCTTCTGCACGGCATCGGGTTTGACGATGGCCAGTGTGCGTTCCATCCCGGTCACCGTCCATAGAGTTTGCGAAGGATGTCGGCGCGGGTGACGAGGCCGGTAAAGCGACCCTCGTGGACGACGGGAAACTGCTCGACATCCTTCTTGATCATGAGGTTCGCGGCTTCCTCGAGGCCGGTGGTTTCGGCGATGCACATGACGGATCGGGTCATGACATCGCGCACGGACAATGGCGGCACGAGTCCATGGTGGTTCTCGCCGTCGCGCTCACGGGGGCCGGTCATGCGCATTCCGCGCAGGACATCCGACTCACTGACGATGCCCAGGACCTCGTCCTTGTCGCCGACGACGGGGAGTGCGCGTGCGCCGTGCTGGAGCATGACATCGACGGCAGCGCGCATACTCATTTCGGGGGAAGCCCTTGGTGCCTCGCGATGCAGGATGTCGGCAACGGAAATCGTCGGCTGAATGGTGAGTGAGCCGATCTCGGGAATGGCGAGGACTTCGGCCGGCGAGGCGGCGAGGAGCAGGCTCCGGATCACGTGTTCCTGGCGGAAGGCGCGGGCGAGCGCCGAAACGGCCCGCAGGTAAGTGGAGGTCTCGTCGGTCGGTGCGAGAACGAGAGCGACGATGCGCGCAGTTGCATCGCCAGCAGGGATGGGTTGATCGGTGATGCCGAGAGCGACGACGAGGCGATCGACGCTGTCGGTCCGGAAATGCGGCAGCGTCACGTTCGGACTGATCGCGACGACGGCACGATCGGCACTGTTCTGAATACCGTTACGCAGGGCATCGGGATCGCGGAGGGTGCCGGTCTGTTCGAGGCGGAGCACGAGGTCGGCCAGGGCGCCGGCGAGGGACGTGGCGGTCAGCGGGACCAGAACGTGGTCCTCGCGCAGAAGGCCGTGAGGCCTGTCCTTGCGGGGCGGAATCAGAGGACCTTCTCGATGAGGTTGACGACGTCCGACGGCCTTGTCGCGACGGCGATGCCAGCGCGCCCGAACGCCTCGATCTTCTCGGCCGCAGTGCCGGCGGATCCGCTGATGATAGCGCCCGCATGGCCCATACGACGACCGGGCGGGGCGGTCTGTCCGGCAATGAAGCCGACGACGGGCTTGGACACCCGGGATCGGACGAAATCGGCAGCGTCCTGTTCGTCCGTTCCGCCGATCTCCCCGATCATGACCACGGCTCGCGTGTCCGGATCGGCCTCGAACGAACCGAGGCAGTCAATGAACGAGGTCCCATTGATCGGGTCGCCGCCAATGCCGACGCACGTGGTCTGGCCGATGCCTGCGCGCGTGAGTTGAAAAACGACCTCGTACGTGAGGGTCCCGGAGCGCGAAACGACACCGACCGTTCCGGGTGTCGCAATGTGGCCGGGCAGGATGCCGACCTTGGACGTGCCCGGCGAAAGGAGACCGGGACAGTTCGGGCCCAGCAGGCGGACGCCGTGATCGCGGACGTACGCATTCACGCGGGTCATGTCGAGGACCGGGATGCCTTCGGTGATGGCGACGATGAGCGGGATCCCGGCGGCGGCCGCCTCCATGATCGCGTCCGCTGCGAAAGCGGGCGGCACATAGATCACGGAGGTGTTGGCGCGGGTCGCGGCGACGGCCTGAGCCACGGTGTCGAAGATCGGGATGGCGCGGCCGCCGGGTCCGTCGAACGATTGTCCGCCCTTCCCCGGCGTCACGCCCCCGACGATGTTCGTCCCGTACTCGATCATCTGACGGGCATGGAACGAACCGTCCCTTCCCGTGATCCCCTGTACGATGAGGCGAGTCGCAGCATCGATGAAGATGGCCATGGTCAGCGCACCTCGACGCTGGCACCTGCGAGTTCGACCGCTTTCTGCACGACCTCATCCATCGAGGTTGTCGCGCTGTAGCCAGCGCGCTCCAGAATCTGCAACGCGAGTTCCTCGTTGGTGCCTGTGAGTCGGATGACGAGCGGGACCTTGATTTCGATGCGGCGAGTTGCTTCGACGATGCCGTTGGCGACGTCATCGCAGCGCGTGATGCCGCCAAAAATGTTGAAGCAGATGACGCGCACATTCGAATCCGCCGTGATGATGCGAAGTGCGTTCACGACTTTCTCGGGGTTCGAGGAACCGCCGATGTCGAGAAAGTTGGCCGGTTCACCGCCATGGAACTTGATCAGATCCATGGTGGCCATGGCGAGGCCTGCACCGTTGACGACGGCGCCGATGTCGCCATCGAGTTTGATGAACGTGAGACCGGCCTCGCGCGCGATGGTTTCTGCTTCGGGTTCCGCCGCGGTGTCGCGAAGTTCCGCGATGTCAGGGCGGCGGAACAGCTCATTGTCATCGATGTTGAACTTGGCGTCGAGCGCCTTTACTTCGCCCGCCGCAGTGGTAACGAGCGGATTGATCTCGGCGAGCGATGCGCCGCTGGCCGTGAACGCGTCATAGAGCTGGCGCAGGATGCGCGCACAGGCCCGCTGCTGTGTGAGATCATCGTACAACGCCGTAGCGAGCTGGTAGGCCTCGAACGGGAGCAGGCCATAACGCGGATCGACGGAGAATCGTTCGATCGCCATGGGATCCTTCGCGGCGACCTCTTCGATATCCACGCCACCCTGGCGGCTGACCATGAAGACGGCACGCTTCGAGGCACGGTCGACGATGATGCCGACGTAGGCTTCGCTTGCAATGTCCTCGGCGGGCGTGACAAGGACCTTCTTGACGACGAGCCCCTTGATGGTCATGCCGAGGATGCGCGAGGCGTGCTCGCGCGCTTCCGCAGCGGTCCGTGCCAGTTTGACACCGCCCGCCTTGCCGCGGCCGCCGGCGTGGACCTGTGCCTTGATCACGACAGTACCGCCGAACCGTTCGGCGGCTGTAGCTGCCGCATCAGCGTTCGTCACGACCTCGCCGGGTGGCACCGGAATGCCATGCCGGCGCAACAGGTCGCGCGCCTGGTATTCGTGGATGTTCATGCCTGCATCGGTTTCGGATGCGCTCTCGTGCGGGGGTTGCGCGGCCGCGGAATGATAGGCCGGCCTCCCGACGGCGGCAAGCATGAACGCACGACAAGCATCGTCATCGAGGAGGCCTTGCGGCCGCGCGGCGGAGCAGGTCCTGGAGCTCTGCCCAGTGGCGGCCGAACTCGGCGAGATTTGCGTTACGCAGCGCCCGGTCTGCCGCATTGACGAGGTCGAGCGCCCTGGCGACCCAGTCGATGCTGTCGGTAACGACTGGCGGCTGATCCAGCACACCGGGATCCGCTGTTGCCGACTCGACAACCGCAAGCGCGTTCATGGCCTCCCGCAACGTTGCTGCCATGCGCACCTGCACGCCATCGCTCACGACAACCCGCTGAAGTTGCGGAATCGCGCTTCCCGCGCTGCGGAGAAACACAGGCATGACGAAAAGGATCGTGCTGTCCATCGGAACGATGCGGATGTGACCGATGTCGACATCGCTGCCGCTCTGGCGCCAGAGCGAAAGTGTTGCCGAGATGGTGGGGTCCTGTTCCACGATCGCGCGCACCTGTCGCGGTCCGGCGACCTGCTCGTCCCGTGGCATGAGCAGGAGAGACATGTGGCCGTATGTCTCGGGCGCATTGTCGACGAGCAGGATTGCCGTCATGTTCGGCCGCTCGCGGGCGATGAACGCGGTCACGAGGTGGAACGCCACAATTCCATCGGCTCCAGGGACCAGCGCGTAGACGGGCGGATTGGGCGTTCCCGCTGTGCCCTGCGGGCCGCCTTCAGACGGCACCTGCCACTGGTTCTGACCGGCGAAGAACTCAGCGGGGTCCTCGACATGATACTCCTCGAGTACGTCGGACTGCGTACGCAGCAGGCTGGCAGGATAGCGCAGGTGGCGGCGCATGCTTTCGGGCATTTCGTCGAGGGACCGGAACAGACCCGGGAACGCGCGCGCATACGTCGCCATCAAGGGTTCTTCCGGTTCGACGGCGTACAGCGTCACTTCGCCGGTGAGTGCATTGATGGTTGCTTTTACGCTGTTGCGCACGTACCGGACCGGCCCGAGGCCGGGCAACGGGAATGGGCGCGAGATCGGATACGAGGCAGATACCGTGTATCCATCGACATACCAGATGATGCGGCCCTCATGAAGGACTGGATACGGGGCTCGGTCCCAGTATATGAAAGGCGCGAGAGTCGTCAGTCGATCATTGAGGCTTCGCAGACGAAGCAGGCGGCTGCTCGGTGTGAGTTCACCCGTGAAGAACAGATTGCGATCGCGCATCTGCCAGGCGAACAGTGCGCGGCGCAGGAAGCTGCCTACCGGAATCCCCGTCCTGGCCGCGGTCGCCGAATCCTCGCCTGGCGGGGCACTCACGATGACGTAGTTGCTCGATGTCTCACCGAAGTAGATGGCAGGCTGGTTGACGCGCATACCGGGCGGCGCCAGGCCCGTGACCGTGGTGGGCACGCCGCGCACCCAGAAGACGGGATCACCGACATCCGTCTTGCGCGCGGCCGGTGTCATGACGAGGCCATTGCCACGCACGATCGTCGTGTCGAGGTGCAAGGTTCGCCAGTTGCGCGCATCCTCGGTGAGGCCGGCCTGCGTGAATTCGCGGACGCCGATGGCGACCTGGATGATGCTGTCGCCCGCGCCATAGCGGTCGAAGTGAACGCTCGGGAAGTGGTAATACGGATAGCTCGATTCGAGCGCGTTGAGCGAGACCTGGAGCGGTTCGGCATCCCAGAGCGGAACACGTTCGAGCACGGGAGCGGCCTCGGCCCATTGCGGCGCCCGGCCGGCGCGTGTGTCAATGGCTTGCTCGTCGAGAGCGGTGAGGCCGAACGCCTTGCGTGTGTACTCGATGTGCCAGGCAATGTATGCGGCCTCGCGATCGAGCTGGTTGGGAACGACGCGTATCTTCTGGATGATCGCCGGATAGGCAATGCCGAGGCCGAGGCCGGTCAGCATCAGCAGACCGAGCGCAGCTACGGCAGGGACCCACGTCCTTCGGGCAGCACCCCAGAGGAGTGCGGCTGCCGACACGACGGCAAGAATCGCAAGTGCACGGTACGCCGGCAGACGCGCGTGTACATCCGTGTAGCCGATGCCGCCGCCGTAGCCGCTGCCATCGAGCAGAACGCCGTAGCGGCCGAGCCAGTAGCGCACGCCGAAGAGCAGAACAAGAGAGGCGACCAGCATGGCGAAATGGCTGCGCGGTCGTTCCTCGACTTCGAGGCGCGAATTGCGGACGCGGACGGCGCCGACGAGCACGTATCCAACCAGCGTCAGCATGGCGCTCCAGACCACGACCAGCAGCAGGAAGTCGAGCAACCTGGAATAGAACGGGAGCGAAAAGACGTAGAACGAGAGATCGCGGCCGAAGAGCGGGTCTGACTCACCCCACGGCACGGCGCGGAGAACGGCAAGCGCAGAGATTCCGGCGCCGGGCCGGAAGCTGATGCCGGACAGCCACCACCCGGCGAGGGCTGCGGCTACGATGATGCCCGTCCGCACGTAGGATCGAGGCACGACTTCGGCAATCTCGAGGTTGCCGTACCGCCGCCGCAGTTGTACCGGTCCGAGGTGTCGGACTACACGTGCCAGATTGACCAGCACAATCGCCGCGCCGATCACGCTGGCCACGGTGCGCAGTGTCAAGCCCGCCAGCAATCGCGTCCGGAATACATCGGAATAGCCGACGGCGCTGAACCAGAGAGCGTCGGTGTACAGGCCGATGACCGAACGACTGACAATGAGCAGGACGAGCAGCGTGAGCCCTGCGTAGGCGAGCAGCCGGACCGGTCGCTTCAGCATCGGCTAGTGAGCCGCCGCAGGCATCGTCACACCGCGCGCGCGCAGCCAGTTCTCCATCGAGTCGCGAATGTGTTTCAATTGATCGGGCGTCTTCGCCTCGTATCGCAACACGAGAACGGGTTGCGTGTTGGAGGCGCGGAGCAGGCCCCAGCCGCCGTCGAACAGGACACGTGCGCCATCGACAGCCACGACATCGTGATCCTTGCGGAACGCCGCGACCGCATCGCTCACGATATCGAATTTCTCCTCTTCGCTGACTTCAACGCGGATCTCGGGGGTCGAGAAATACTGCGGGAACGCGCTCACCATCTGCGCGAGTGTGCGGTCCGAGCGAGCAACCAATTCGGTCAGACGACACGCCGCAAAGAGCGCATCATCGAACCCGTAATAGTCTTCGCCAAAGCAGATGTGGCCAGAAAGTTCGCCCGCAATGGGCGCCCCCTTCTCTTTCATCTTTTCCTTGATCAACGAATGCCCGGTCTTCCACATGATCGGTTCGCCGCCGTGCGCGGAGAATACTTCAGGAACGGCCTGCGAGCACTTCACGTCAAAGACGAGCGGTTGCGGTGCGCCGAGCCGCGCGAGCGCGTCAAGACCGAAAAGCAGGAGGAGGACATCGCCGCGGATGATCGCGCCGTTGCCGTCGACTGCGCCGATACGGTCGGCATCGCCATCGAAAGCCACACCGAACTCGGCTCGCTCTTCCCTCACCTTCGCGATGAGGTCGGCGAGGTTCTCATCGACAACGGGATCGGGGTGATGATTCGGGAACGTGCCGTCCGACTCGCAATAGAGAGGAACGACGTCCGCGCCCATGCTGCGCAGGAGCGGTGTCGCGACGAGGCTGCCCGTGCCATTGCCGCAGTCTGCCACGATGCGGATCGGCCGATCGATATGAAACCGTGAGGCAACATCTGTGATGTAGGCACGGATGATATCACGCGTTTCGTGGCCGCCCTGCCCCTCCGCGAAACGACCGGCGAGGATGCGTGCGAGCAGCGCCTGGATGGCTGCGCCGTACAGGGCCCGCCCGCCCGCGATCATCTTGAAACCGTTGTATTCCGGTGGATTGTGCGATCCGGTGATCTGAAGGCCGCCGTGTGTGCCGAACTTTGCGGCCGCCCAGTAGAGGACAGGTGTCGGGACGGTCCCGACGTCGAGGACATCCACGCCGGTGCTGCGGATTCCCGCAATGATGCGGTCGGCGAGACCGGGCGAGCTGGGTCGGTTGTCGCGGCCGACCGCAGCGATCGGCCGCGCAACGCCCGCCATGCGCTCGCGCAGATCGCTGCCAAACGCTCGCCCGATCAGCTGAGCAACGTCGCTGGCCAGATCCCGTTCGACGATGCCCCGGATGTCATACTCGCGGAAGATTTGCGGATTCATTGGGCTCCATCCCGTGCTACGGTACGGGTGCGCCGGGCAAAGCTGTTGCGCCCATCAACGATGCGGCGCTGGCCTCGGCGAGATCGAGCAGGCTGCCAGGGAAAACGCCGAGGAACACGACCGCCGCGGCGGCAAGGAACAGGGCTACGCTGATCGCGCTGGTCATTGCGAGTGGCGCGGCCGGCTCAGCGGCGCTCGAACGGAACCACATGTACCACGCAACACGCAGGTAGTACCAATAGGATACGAGCGACGTGAGCACCAGCACGATCGCCAGCAGGACGAGGCCTCGCTCGACAGCGGCTCCGAGGATGAACACCTTGCCGATGAACCCGCCGGTCAGCGGGAAGCCGGCAAGACTCAACAGGAAAACGGTCATGGCAGTGCCGATCGCGGGATGCCGCCAACCGAGGCCCGCATATGCATCGAGATCCAGACGTTCCTCGCCGCGACCACCCACCGCGAGGACGACGGCGAATGCGCCGATCGTCATCAATGTGTAAACCAGAGCGTAGAACAGGAACGATGCGGCGCCGCGTGTGCTCGCGGCCGCGAGCGCAACCAGCAGATACCCGGCGTGGGCAACGCTGGAATAGGCCAGCATGCGCTTGACGTTGCCCTGCACGAGAGCGATCAGGTTGGCCACGACCATGGTCGTGATGCCAAGTCCGATTGCGATGATGTCCCACGTCTCATGCAGCCCCAGGAAGCCGGTGAGGAAGACGCGCAGAAACGCAGCAAAGGCGGCGGTCTTCACGGCGGCAGCCATGAACGCGGCGATGGGGGCGGGTGCGCCTTCGTACGCATCGGGCGTCCACATGTGGAACGGCACGGCGGCGACCTTGAAGCCGAAGCCGACAGCCAGCAACACCATGCCGACCACGAGCAGCGGACTGGCACCCAGACCCTCGATGCCGACGGACGTCGAGATCCCACCGAGGTTGGTCGTGCCGGTCGCGCCGAATACGAGCGCGACGCCGAGCAGGAAGAACGCACTCGAGAACGCACCGAGCAGGAAATACTTGAGAGCGCCTTCGGCGGAGCGGATGTCGCGCCGGTTCATGCCGGTCAGCACATAGACCGGTACCGACAACAACTCGAGACCGATGAACATGAGCATGAGATCGCGTGTTCCGGCGAACACCATCATGCCTACGGTCGCAAACATCATCAGCACGTACAGCTCGCCAAGGCGCATGCCCTCTTCGGTCAGATAGCGCTGCGAAATGAAGAGGAAGAGCAGGAGTGCGAGCAGTAACACGAAGTTCGTGAAGATGCGGAATCCATCGATGGCGACGGACGCGGTCTGGATGCCATCTGCGCCGGCCGTCGCGAGCCAGCCGTTGGCGGCAGCCGTGAGGAGGACCCCGAACACGGTCAGGAGCGGGATCGAGGGGCTGGATGCACCGCCGCGATCCGCCTTCTGGAAGACGTCAATGAGCAGCACGAGCATTGCCCATATGGAAAGGACGATCTCGGGCAGCAGGGCGAGAGCGATCTGGCCCGGACTCGCAAACTCCATTGCGCCGGCCTCCGCTAGTCGTCAGCCGGCACGACTCTCGTGCCATCGGCGCTGAACAGGGCAGGCATGGTCGGCGCCGAGCGGCGCTCGACCGACTCGATCAGTTCCGTCAGCGAAACCTCCATTCGTTCCAGGAACGGCTTCGGATAGAATCCCATCCAGATCATGCCGGCAATCAGTGGCGCGAGAACGGCGATCTCGCGCTTCGAGAGATCCGGCAGGACGCGGTTCTCCGGCTTGTCGAGATCGTTGAACCAGATCCGCTGCACCATGGGCAGCATGTAGTACGCGGCGAAGATGACGCCGCTCGCACCGATCACGGCCACCCACGGGTGCCGCTCGAAGGTACCGAGGAGTGCGAGGAACTCGCCTATGAACCCGCTCGTGCCGGGCAGCCCGATGCTGGTCAGAGCCGCAAAGATGAAAGCCAGCGCGAACATGGGCATGACGGCAGCAAGGCCACCGAAGTCCGCAATGAGACGCGTGTGCCGGCGCTCGTACAGCATGCCCAGCAGAAGGAACAGCGCGCCCGTCGACAAACCGTGAGAGAGCATGACCATCATCGCGCCCTGCATGCTGCGCAGCGTGAGCGCGAATACGCCGAGGACAACGAAGCCCATGTGGGCGACCGATGTGTACGCGATCAGCTTCTTCGCATCCGGCTGCACCGCCGCGACCCATGCGGCGTAGACGATTCCGGCAAGCCCCAACACGAACAGAATCCCGAGAATCGTCGGGTGCTGCGCGGCCTGCGGAAAGAACGGCAGCAGGAAGCGCAGGAATCCGTACGCGCCGAGCTTCAGCAGGATCGCAGCCAGGATGACGGAGCCGGGAGTCGGTGCTTCCACGTGAGCGTCTGGCAGCCACGTGTGGAACGGGAAGACCGGCACTTTGATCGCGAACGCGAGGGCGAACACGGCAAACAGCCAGTATTGCTCGCCGAACGTGAGTTGCACGGTGAGCAGATCGTCGTACGCGAACGAAAGCTGGCCGGTCAGGCCTCGATACTTGAGATACAGGTACAGGATGCCCACCAGCATGAGAAGCGAGCCGAACGAGGTGTAGAGGAAGAACTTGATCGCCGCGTAGACTCGCCGCTCGCCGCCCCAGATGCCGATGATGAAATACATCGGCACCAGCATGACCTCCCAGAAGACAAAGAAGAGGAAGAGGTCGAGCGCGACAAAGACGCCGAGCACGCCGGCCTGAAGCAGCAGCATCATCGCATAGAACGAGGGCAACCGTTCCCTGATGTAGCGGAACGAACCGAGGATCGCGATCGGCGTGAGAGCCGTCGTGAGCAGGACGAGCAGCAGGCTGATGCCGTCGATCCCGACACGGTAGTAAATGCCCCATTGCGGGATCCACGCCGCATCGGCGCTGAACTGCATCCCGGGTGCGCCCGCGTTGAACGCGAACCAGAGCGGCAGCGAAACGAGGAACTCGAGGAGTGCGATGGCGAAAGCCCATTCCTTGGCACGTGCGCGGCCGACCGTGCCGACCAGCGCTGCTCCGGCAACGGGCAGCGCGAGCAGCACGTGCAGGACCCAACCGTTCCAGCCGATGGCATCGAGAAAGGCGGTCATTGCATCAGCACGAAGGCGAGGAGCAGGAGCGCGCCCGCGACAACGGCGAACGCGTACGTGTTGAGCTGTCCGGTCTGCATCCGCGAACCGACCCAGCCGAGTGCACGGGATGCGTAGCCCGCGCCGTTCACCATGCCGTCGATCAGCGTGTCATCGACAAAACGCCAGAGCCCGCGCGACAGCGCAAGAACCGGCCGAACGACAACAGCATCGTAGAATTCATCCACATACCACTTGTTGTAAAGCACCTTTGCAAACCCGGTTGGCGGTGCCGATGCGGACGCAGGCCGGTGTTCGCGCCGGCCCACGACGTTCGCCGCAATCAGAATCACGGCCACGGCAAGGGCGAGCGAGAGCGCGGCCCAGAAGACTTCGCCACCGCCGAACGGTGCATGCTCGGCGAGCGGTGGGAGTTCTGCCGCAACAATGCCATCGGCCGCCGCGGTGATCGGGCGCAACCATTCGTGCAGCCACTCCGAGTGCGGCAGCCAACCGAAAACCGGAGCGTCGGCGATGGCGGCAGGAACATTGAGCCAACCCCCGATGATGGCCAGGCCCGCAAGCACGACCAGCGGCAGCCACATCACGGGGCCGACCTCGTGCAGGTGTTTGCGCTCCTGTTCGCCGGTCCGGTTCGCGCCGTGGAACGTCATGATCATGAGCCGCGTCATGTAGAACGCGGTCAGGACCGCGGTCACGAGCGTCATGCTCCAGAAGATGCGGAACCACGGTTCGAAGGGACCGACAGCGCGGGCGCCGACCTGCCAGATGATCTCGTCCTTCGAGAAGAAGCCGGCAAAAGGCCAGACCCCCGAGATCGCCAGCGTCGCGATCCACATCGTGACCCACGTGATGGGCATGAAGCTGCGCAGGCCGCCCATGTTGCGCATGTCCTGGGCATCGTCATGCCTGTGTGTGTGGTGATACGCTTCGTGCATGGCGTGGATGACCGCGCCGGAACCGAGGAACAGCAGCGCCTTGAAGAACGCATGCGTCATCAGGTGGAACACACCTGCTGCATACGCGCCCACACCAACGCCGACGAACATGTAGCCCAGTTGTGAAACGGTCGAGTACGCGAGCACTTTCTTGATGTCGTACTGCGCGAGCCCGATCGTAGCCGCAAACAGGGCGGTCAGCGCACCGATCCCGGCGACGACGATGCAGGCAACAGGCGAGAGAGCGAACAGGACGCTGGCCCGCGCGACCAGGTAGACGCCGCCCGTGACCATCGTGGCGGCATGGATCAGAGCACTGACCGGAGTCGGCCCGGCCATGGCGTCCGGCAACCAGACGTAGAGCGGGATCTGCGCACTCTTGCCAGCGGCGCCGAGGAACAGGAAGAGCGTGATCGCGGTGACGACCTCGCCGCCATAGGCGAACGTCGCCGGTGCAGCATCGAACACCGGTGCGAAATCGAGAGAGCCGACGTTCGCGTAAATCAGGAACATGGCGACCATGAACCCGAAGTCGCCGATGCGATTCACGATGAACGCCTTCTTGCCGGCATCGGCCTTCTCGCGGTCCTTGAACCAGAAACCGATCAGCAGGTAGCTGCACAGACCGACGCCTTCCCAGCCCACGAACATGAGCGGGAAGCTCGAGCCAAGGACCAGCACGAGCATGAAGAAGATGAACAGGTTCAGATACGCGAAGTAGCGGGCATAGCCCGGGTCTTCACGCATGTAACCGACACTGAAGACGTGAATGAGGAAGCCGACGCCCGTGATGATCAGTGTCATCAGGATGGACAGCGGATCGAGCTGAAATGCCGCATCGACGCGCAGCCCGCCCATGACCATCCACTGCCAGAACGTCTCGAGCACCGGGCCGTGCAGCTCGGCGGCCCGCATGCGCAGGAAATTGACCACGGCGATCACGAAGGCGGCGCCGGTCACACCGGGCCCGACCATCGAAACGAAGCCCTTGCGCTGCGGCGCAACGAAGGCCGCGACGCCGTTGACCAGGAACCCGATCAACGGCAGCGCAGCAACTGCCCAGATCGCGAACGGTTGGTAGTCCACGCTACCAGCGCAGGATGTTGAAGTTCTTCATGTCGACGGACCCGGCAAGCCGGAAGATCGAGATCACGATGGCGAGGCCGACGGCGGCCTCGGCGGCAGCCACGGTCATGACGAAGAAAACGAAGACCTGGCCTTCAATGCCGACCACACGCGAGAACGCGACGAACGCGAGGTTGGCTGCATTGAGCATCAACTCGACGCACAGGAACAGAATGATCGCGTTACGCCGGAAAACGGCACCGGCGACGCCGATGGAGAACAGGATCCCGGCCAGCACGAGGGACTGTGTGACCATTGCCTAGACTCTCCGCTTGGCAAGGAGCACGGCGCCGACAATGGCGACGAGCAGGAGCACGGAGGTCAGCTCGAAGGCGATGACAAAATCGCCGTATAACGGCCGTGCAATTGCGCCGACCGCGTTCAGCTCACGAACCGCATCATCGATCGTCGGACCCGCGGTTGCGGCTGTGGGCCCCGCCGAAGTGAACGCCTCCGACAACGCCCAGCCGATCATACCGGCGCTGACGAAGCCGGCCAGAATCCAGGCGCCGCTGCGCAGATCGGACCGGTAGTCCGTTCCCAGGTTGAGCAGCATGATCACGAAGAGGAACAGCACCAGAATCGCGCCCGAATAGACGATGATCTGCACGGCCGCGATGAAATGAGCGCCAAGCAGAACGTATATACCGGCGAGCGAGGCAAGGCTCAACACGAGGAAGAGCAGACTCGCGATGGGGTTCCTGCGAGTAATCGTACCGATTCCGCCACCGATGGCGAGCGAGGCGAGGACCCACCAGACGAGTTGGCTCACTGACCGCGCGGATCCGACGGATCCCACAGATCCGTCACGGGGTGATCCTGCGCCATGAGCCGGTCGAGATCGTAAACGAACCGCTCGCGGGTGTATTCCGAGTTCTCGTAGTCCTGCCCGACATGAATCGCCTCGACAGGACATACTTCCTGGCACATGCCGCAGAAGATGCAGCGGAATTCGTCGATCTCGTATACGACCGGGTAGCGATTGCCCTGGTCATCCTCACCGGGCACGAGCCGGATGCAGTTGGCCGGACAGATCGTCGGGCACAGGCCGCAGGCAACACACTTCGGCCGCCCGTCCGCGTGGACGGCCATGCGGTGCGTTCCGCGCCAGCGAGGGTGCAGCGGTGGTTTCTCGTCGGGATACTCGATCGTTACCTTGGGCTGGACCAGGTGGCGAAACGTCAACGCCATCCCGCGCAGGGAGGCGCGCACGTACGACGTGTTCGCCTCCGGCCGCCGGACGATCTTGACTCCAATGGCCATCAGACCTCCTCCGGGCCGACGCGGGCGTGCACAGGGCTCCGGCCGAGCCGCGTCGCGCTCACACCCGCGGGCATCACCCGGCGTGCAGCAGCCGCGCCGCGAGCGGTTGCCCCGCCCATCGTGCGATTGCGGTCAATGACGAACAGGAAGACTGCCGTGGCGACCAGATTGACCGCCGTCAGGATCAGGCCATACACGAAGCCGAACTCGAGGCCGAGTGAATCCAGAACGAGGATGGACGTTCCCATGAGCGCAATGTAGGCGAGCGCTGCGGGAAGCATCACCTTCCAGCCGAGGTGCATGATCTGGTCGTAGCGGAACCGCGGCACGGTCCAGCGGACCCAGATGAACGCAAAGACGAAGAACAGCGTCTTCGCACCGAAGACGAGGAGCGTGAGCAACGTCTTCCACACTGCGGGCTGCGCGCCCTGCACGATGCCCGGGGCAGCCACACGCATATCGTCGAACGTCACAAAGGGAATGTCCCAGCCGCCGAGAAACAGGGTGGCCATGAGAGCCGAGGCCGTCACCACGTTCGCGTACTCGGCAATGAAGAACATGCTGAACTTCATCGACGAATACTCGGTGTGGTAGCCGGTGATGAGTTCGGATTCGGCTTCGGCTACGTCGAACGGCAGCCGGTTCGTTTCGGCAAAGGCGGCAATCACGAACAGCAGGAAGCTGAGACCGAGCGGGAACGCGAACCAGAGGCCGAGCGTCTCCTGTTGTGTCCACACGATCTGCGTCAGCGTGACGTTGCCAGCGAGCATGAAGACGGGGATCAGGCTCATTCCGAGAGCGACCTCGTAGCTCACCAACTGAGCGCTCGCCCGCAGGCCGCCCAGGAACGAGTACTTGTTGTTCGAGGACCAGCCGGCCATCACGACGCCGTACACGCCCACGCTGCTCAACGCGAGGATGTAGAGAATCCCGATCGGCAGATCGGCAATGATCATGTCGACCAGCCCCCACGGCGTCGGCAGCGGTGCGGCCAGCGGGACCACGGCGAGCGTGACGAGCGCCGGCCCGATCGACAGCATCGGCGCGAGAATGAAGAAGACGCGCGATGCCTCTGCCGGGTACGTCTCTTCTTTCAGGACGTTCTTGAGCCCGTCAGCGAACGGCTGGAGCAGTCCGCCGGGGCCTACCCGATTCGGGCCGTGCCGGTCCTGGATCCATGCAGAAACGCGACGTTCCGCGAGCGTCAGCAATGCGACAGTGATCAGCAGTACCGTGAAGACGACGAGGATCTTCACGCTGTGACTGATCAGCAATGCGACGGGACCGAGCGCGCCGATGTCGTGCATCAGCGCGCTCCTGCACCGGCCGTCTTGATCACGGCGCCCAGGGTCCCGATCCGCTCGTAGGAGAGCCCGGCGAAAGGCGGACACCACGCGCCGAGGTCGAGGAATGCGCGTGCCGCGTCGGCCGGGGCGGCGCTGCCATCGAGCCCGGCGAGCAGGACGCCGCACACCTGCCAGGCCGGACGTGCAAGCGGCGGCGGCTGGAGTGCCGGCCAGAAGCGCTGCACGCGACCTTCGTGATTCGTGAACGTGCCATCTTCTTCCGCGAACGTTGTGACCGGCAGGATGAAGTCTGCATTGGCCAGAACCGGCGTATAATGCGTGAGTGCCAGCAGCAGACCTGCGTCGCGTGCGAAATCAGCGGGCACATCCGCGAGCGCATCACCCAGCACGATGACGAGTTTCCCGGCGGTCGCCGGGATGCCGCCCGCCCCGTCATCATCGCCGACGCGCTGGAAGCCCATCGCGTCGAGGCCGTGCACATTCGCGGCAAGATCACGGCGTCGCGCAAGCTTCGGGAAGCCGGCACACACGATTTCGTCGGCGGCGCGTGCGGAACGATACATACGCTCTGCGTTGCCGTTGCCGAGGATCGTGGCCAGCCTGGCCAGCATGCCGTTCGCTTCATTGGAAAGCATGGGCGATCCGATCACGAGCACGGGTGCGCCGCGCGCGTTTTTCAGGCGTTCGACCAGGCGCAGCATCGTACTCTGCCAGCCGTGGGCGGCGAGTGAGCCGCTGTCCTCGCGCATCAGCGGCGTCTCGACGCGATCCGTCCGGTTCAACCACTCGTATCCGTAGCGCCCCTCATCGCACATCCAGTATGAGTTGACGTCGGGATTCGCGCGCGGCCGGAGGCGGGCGACCTGGTTGTCGCGCGTGTCGATCCGGATGTTGCAGCCCTGTGAACAGTTCGGGCAGATCGATGAGGTATTGTCGAGGTCCCAGACCCTGGCTTTGTGCAGAAAATCCTTCGACAGCAGTGCACCGACCGGGCAGATGTCGACAACGTTGCCTGCCCACGGATCGCCCTCGACGCCATGCTCGAAGAAGGTGTCGATGACGGACCGGTTCCCTCGCTGGACGACACAGAGGCGGTCCGACTGCGAGACCTCGCGCATGAAGCGGACACATCGCGTACACATGATGCAGCGATCGCCATCGTACAGGATGTCGCCGCCGAAGTCGTCCTGGCCGAAGACCCGTTTGGGTTCGATTGATCGACCGTGCCGTGGCCCTTCGAGGTGGGCGTAGTCCTGTAGCTTGCACTCACCCGCCTTGTCACAGACCGGACAGTCCAGCGGGTGATTGAAAAGGTAGAATTCGAGATTGCCTTTGCGGGCCTCGCGCGCTCGCTCGCTCTCTGTGTGAATGACATTGCCGTCACCGATCGCGGTGACGCATGCGGGCGCGAGCTTGGGCTGGCCTTCGACCTCGACCAGGCACATGCGGCACATGGCGGGTGCCGACAGGCCCGGATGATAGCAGTAATGCGCGATGCCTGTGCCGATGGCGTCCGCGGCCTCGATGATCCGTGTTCCTTTAGGCACCTCGATCGCAATGCCATTGATCGAGCACTTCACGGTCTCGGCCGGCGCCTTCATCCCGTCGTTCGCCATGCGCGCCTCGTCAGACCGCGACCCTGGCGGGCTCGCGGATCAGTGCCAGATAATCGCCCCGGAATTTCGCGATCGAGCTGGAGACCGGGGCGGCCGCCGAATCGGACAGGACGCAGATCGTTGTGCCGGTCATGTTCGTTCCGAGCGATAGCAGAGTGTCCAGATCCTCTTCCCTGCCATCCCCGGTTTCGATGCGGCGCAGGATCTTCGCCATCCACACCGTCCCCTCACGGCACGGCGTGCACTGCCCGCACGATTCGTGGGCATAGAAATCGACGATGCGGCGGACCTGCTTCACGATGTTTGTACGGTCGTCCATCACGATGACGGACGCCGTGCCCAGCATGCTTCCGGCCTTCGCAACGCTCTCGTAGTCGAGCGCTATGTCGATCTCGTCCGCCGAAAGGATGGGGACCGAACTGCCACCTGGAATGACTGCCTTCAGGTTCCGCCCATCGCGAACACCGCCGCACACATCGTACAACAGTTCCTTCAGATTGAAGCCCAGCGGCAACTCGAAGTTACCTCGCCGCACGAGATGTCCGGACATGTTGAAGAGCTTGGTACCCGGGCTCTTCTCGGTGCCCCATTGACGGTACCATTCGGCACCGTTCGAGACGATGTGCGGGATGGCGCACAGCGTTTCAACGTTATTGATGGTCGTGGGCTGGCCGAATGCGCCAACCGCCGCGGGGAATGGCGGCTTGATCCTGGGCTGCCCGCGCCGGCCCTCGAGCGAATTCATCAGCCCCGTTTCCTCGCCGCAGATGTAAGCGCCAGCACCGAGGTGCAGCGTCACATCGATGGCGATGCCCGAACCCATGACGTCGCCGCCCGCGAGGCCAGCCGCGTAGGCCTCCTCGATCGCGCGACCCACGATCTGTGCCGGCTCGAAGAACTCACCGCGGATGTAGATATAAATATGGCGCGCGCGCATCGCGAACGCGCCGATCAGCGCGCCTTCAATGAGCTGGTGCGGCGTCCACCGGCATAACTCGCGGTCCTTGAACGCGCCCGGCTCCGATTCGTCGGCATTGATCAGCAGATAGTGCGGCTGCCTGCGGTCATCCTTCGGCATGAAGGACCACTTGACACCGGTCGGGAAACCGGCACCGCCGCGGCCGCGCAGCCCGCTGTTCTTCACGACATCGATCACGCCACCCGGCCCGAGCTCGAACGCCTTCTTCAACGCGGCATAACCGCCGAGCTTGTGCCAGCCCGCCAGGGTACGTGCTTCCGGATTGCCGAAATGCTCGCTGAGAACGCGCGTCTCACGCTCGTGGCGATACGGATACGCCATCAGCGGCCTCTGTCCGGGCCGCCGTTGCCACCGGCTGCGTTGGCCGTGACCCCCAATGCCGCAGCTTCTGAACGAAGTCGCTCGACGAGCGCCGGTACGTCATCGACCTCGACGTTCTCGAAATAACGCTCGTTGATCTGAACCGCGGTCGGAAAGCCGCAGGCGCCAAGACACTCGGCCTCGATCACGGTGAAAAGGCCATCCGCCGTGACTTCGCCCGGCTCGACACCGAGTTCGCGCACGAACGCCACCGCCACGTCATCGGCGCCGCACAGGTTGCATGCGACGTTCGTGCACACCTGAACGAGGTACCGCCCGACTGGCGCCTTGTTGTACATCGTGTAGAAGGTGGCCACACCCCGGACATATGCGGGCGGCAGCGCGAGCAGGTCGGCCACGCGCTCCATCGCATCGGATGTCAATGAACCACGCACTTCCTGGGCAAGATTCAGAACCGGAAGCAGTGCGCCCTGCCGGTCCGGATAGCGGGTAAGAAGCTTGTCGAAACGCGTCGCGTACGGTCCTTCGAAAAGAACTGCTTCGGGCGAACGCTGCACAAGCTGGTACGGATACGATCCTGCACCGCCCGGATGCCCGCCTTCCACGGGCCGCGTTCCGACGTACGCCGAACCCCGGACATCCGCTTCCGTCAGATGCCCGAATTCTCCCGTCTCCCCTGCCCATCCCGGGTTCGCCCCCAGCTGCGTCTTACCGTCCATTGCCTCGTTCAAGTCTAGTTGCTCGATCTGCATGAGTCCCCAGAAACCAGCCCCAGAAACCAGCCCCAGAAACGCCGTTCCTCTCTACCGATCGATCTCGCCCAGCACGATATCCAGACTCGCGTTGATCGCAATGACATCGGACAGAAGGTGTCCTTCGACCAGGCGCGGCAATGCGGAGAGATTGATGAAGCTCGGTCCGCGCACGCGCCAGCGGACGGGTTTGGATCCGCCATCGCTCACGACGTACATGCCCAGTTCACCTTTCGAGCTTTCCACGCCGAACCAGCTTTCGCCCTGCGGCGCCTTGACGCCCTCCATCACGATCTTGAAATGATGAATCATGGATTCCATGTCCGTGAGGCAGTCCGTCTTGCCGGGCAGGATGACGCGGGGATCGTCGACGTTGATGGGTCCGCCCGGCAGCCGGCCTGTTGCCTGCTCGAGAATGCACAGGCTCTGGCGCATCTCCTCCATGCGCACGAGGTAACGATCGTAGCAGTCGCCGTGTTCGCCGACTGGCACGTCGAAATCGTAGGTCTCGTAGTCGTAGTACGGGTGGTCCTTGCGCACGTCGTAGGACACGCCGGACGCACGCAGGTTGGCACCCGTCAGACCATGGTTCACGGCAGCTTCTGGACCGATCACACCGATGTCTCGATTGCGGCCAATCCAGATCTGGTTGTTCGTGAGCAGCGTTTCGACTTCATCGAGCGTGCGCGGCAGGTTGGCCATGAAGGTCTTCAGTTCGTCGATCCAGCCTTCCGGCAGGTCCGCCATCATGCCGCCAATGCGCGTGGCCGACGTCGTGATGCGTGCGCCCGTCAACGCTTCGTGCAGCCAGTAGATCTTCTCGCGCTCCTGGAACGTCCATAGAAACACCGTGAACGCTCCAATGTCGATCCCCGTCGTACCCAGCCACAGCAGGTGGCTGAAGATACGGTCCAGCTCCATGCAGATCACGCGCACGACCTTGCACCGCTCGGTGACTTCGATGCCCATCAGCTTCTCGACCGCCATCGCATACGCGCAGTTGTAGATGAGCGGCGCCAGGTAGTCCATCCGGTCGGTCAGCGGGATGACCTGGTTCCACGTGCGGTACTCACCCAGCTTCTCGAAACTCGAGTGCAGATAGCCGATGTGCGGCGTGCACTTGATGACGGTCTCACCATCCAGTTCGACGACCAGGCGAAGCACACCATGCGTCGCGGGATGCTGCGGGCCGAGGTTGATCAGCATGTGTTCGCCGTGCAGCTCCGGCTCGATGCCGGCCGGGAATACCGGCGCGTGTACGAGCTGGCCGCCCGGCCCCAGCTCTGGCGTGCGCGTGACGACGTACTCGACGCTGCGTGTACTCATGGCTCAACCTCGGCACCGCCGGGCACACGGTCCTCACGTTCGGCCTCCTCCGCCACCGCCAGCTCCCGCTCTGTGTAGTACTCCTCGACAGCGAACGCCAGAGATCGGCGTGTCTGCTCCGCGCGCGTGAACCGCCCGCGCAACGGAAAATCCTTGCGCAGCGGATACCCTTCTTCGTAATTGTCCGGCATGAGAATGCGGCGCAGATCCGGATGGTTGCGGAACCGGATCCCGAACATGTCGTAGACTTCCCGCTCCAGCCAGTCCGCTGTAGCGTACAACCTCGCCACCGAATCCGCCTCCAGTGCGCTCAGCGGAACCGACGCCTTGATGCGCAGTCCTCGCCGCTTCGGAATCGACCACAACTCGTACACCAGCTCGAGCGGGCGACCGCCTCCCCAATCCACCGCAGTCACGTCCTTCAGCAGATCGTAGCGCTGCTGCGCGTCGCTCTTCAGCCAGCGCAGGATCTCAACGACCTGCTCCAGCGGCACACGAACCACGTGCTCATCGCCCGCCATCACTGCGTGGTGCAGGATCGCCGGCCCGAACTTCGCACGCAGCGCCGCCACCGTCGGATGCGAGGCTGCCTCCGCTGCCCCTCCTGCAACTCCCGGCCTTCCCTCACCCACTGCACCGGATGCGGTCTCGAGGTCGCTCAGCGCGTCCCCGAATCCCTTGCCCTCACTCATGGACGCCGATCCGATGGCCGCGCGATCGCGCGCGTATTCACCAGCCCGCTCACCTTGTTCTGCTGCGTCGAGTTCCCGAACGGGACCGCCACTTCCTCCACGACTGCGTCAGGCAGGTTCGGCCTGCCCACGCGATCCGCCTCCTCTTCCCGTAGCCCGACGTTCGACAACGATTCGCCCTTGATCTTCTCGTGCAGCATCAGAATCCCGTAAATCAGCCCCTCAGGCCGCGGCGGACAGCCTGGGATATAGATGTCAACCGGTATGATCGTGTCGATTCCCTGCACCATCGAGTACGCGTCGAATACACCGCCTGACGATGCGCACGCCCCCATCGAAATCGACCACTTCGGCTGCGGCATCTGATCCCAGATCCTGCGCAGTACCGGAGCCATCCGGTACGCCACCCGGCCAGCACAAATCAACAGATCCGCCTGCCGCGGCGAGAACGACATCCGCTCCATCCCGAACCGCGCCAGATCATACTTCGACGCCGCCGTCGCCATCATCTCGATTGCACAGCACGCCGTCCCGAACGGCATCGGCCAGAGTGAATTCCGCCGCGCCCAGTTGACCACGAAGTCCAGCCGCGTCGTAAGATAACTCGGCTCTCCGCCCGGAACCGTCGGTAGATTCAGTCCCATTGGAGTGCTCCCTTCTTCCACACGTACACAAATCCCACCAGCAGTACCCCCATGAACACCAGCATCTCCACGAACCCGAATACCCCAAGCTGGCGGAACAGCACTCCCCATGGAATCAGGAACACCGTTTCGATGTCGAAGATGATGAACAGAATCGCCACCAGATAGAACTTCACACTGAACCGCTCCCGCGTGTCGCCCAGCGCTGGCATCCCTGATTCATACGGCTGCATCTTCACCGGCGTCGGCCGCAGCGGACTCACCAGATGCGACAACACGACCATACCCACCGCATTCAGCAGCGAGACGCCGAAGAGAAGCAGGATCGGCACGTAGACCTCGGTCATGGCCGTCCGATCGAAGACTTTGTGAATTCGTTCACTTGCCCGCCGCCCAAAGCTACCGGGCGGCAGCCGCGAGTGTCAAGCGCGCGACGACGTGCTTTGCGATGACAGTGGGCCGGCCTACTTTGGGCCGCGAAACGAGGGAGGCAGCGCATGTCGATCCGAAGTGACCGATGGATCCGCCGGATGGCGGAGGAACACGGAATGATCGAGCCGTTCGAACCGGAGCAGGTCCGGGACGGTCGAATCAGTTATGGCGTGTCGTCGTTCGGATATGACATCCGGGTAGGCGAGACGTACAAGGTGTTCACGGATGTACACAGTGTGATCGTGGATCCGAAGTCGTTTGATCCGCGGTCGTTCGTGGATATCGAAGGAGACTATTGCATCATTCCGCCGCACTCGTTCGCGCTGGCGGCGACGATGGAGTACTTCCGGATCCCATCGGACGTGCTGGCGGTGTGCGTGGGCAAATCGACGTACGCGCGGTGCGGGATCATCGTGAATGTGACGCCGCTCGAGCCGGAGTGGTGCGGGCATCTTACGCTGGAGATTTCGAACACGACGCCGCTTCCGGCGAAGATCTACAGTCGTGAAGGTCTTGCGCAGCTCCTGTTCTTTCAGGGCGATGAGGTGCCGGAGACGACGTACGCATCGCGCAGCGGCAAGTATCAGGACCAACGTGGGGTGACGCTGCCGAAGCTGTAGTCGGTCTGGCGTCGGTCACGGCTTGTCGGGTCTGCGCATGCGAGCGCGGAGCAGATCGCGGTTGAGGAGAGCGATGGTGTCGACGCTGATGTTCTTCGGGCATGCGTTCTGACAGGCGCCGTGGTTGGTGCAGTGTCCGAATCGCTCGTCGTCCATGGTCGCGACCATGTCGATAACGCGGCGGTACCGTTCCGGTTGACCCTGAGGCAGCAGGGCGAGGTGAGCGACTTTGGCCGAGGTGAAGAGCATGGCGGATGCATTGGGGCAGGCGGCGACGCAGGCGCCGCAACCGATGCACGCGGCAGCGTCCATCGCGAGATCTGCGTGGTCTTTCGGGATGGCGATGGCATTGGCATCCGGTGCGCTGCCAGTGCGAACGGAGATGTAACCGCCTGCTTCGATGATGCGGTCGAGGGCCGAGCGATCGACCACGAGGTCCTTGACGATGGGAAAGGCAGCGGCTCGCCACGGCTCGAGGCGAATCTCGTCGCCGTCGGAGTAGTGCCGCATGTGGAGCTGGCAGACGGTCGTGCCGGGCAATGGACCATGCGGTTCGCCGTTGATCATGAAGCCACAGGCGCCACAGATCCCTTCGCGGCAGTCGTGATCGAAGGCGATGGGCTCCTTGCCCGTTCGGACGAGATCCTCGTTGACGAGGTCGAGGAGTTCGAGGAAAGACATGTGCGCGTTCACGTCCTTCGCCACATAGGTCTCGAACGCACCCGGCCGATCGGGTCCTGCCTGCCGCCACACGTGCAGAGTGAGGTTCATGGTTTGCTCAATGCGCTCTCCACCTGTTCGTCACGTTACGCGAAAGTCCGGGAGGATGGTGATGCGCGCTTCGCAGCCCGATCGAGTCTCAGAATCCCTCCGTTATCCCTTCAGAAACCAGCCCCAGAAACCAGCCCCAGAAACGTTACATTCCATTACTTGTAGCTCCGCTGTGAGAACGGCACGTATTCGAAGCGGAGCGGCTCCTTGTGGAGCCGGGGGGTGTGGTCATCGCCTGCGTATTCCCAGACGGCGGTGTAGGCGAACTGGTCGTCGTTGCGTCTGGCCTCGCCGTCCTGGCTCTGGTGTTCGATCCGGAAATGAGCGCCAGCAGATTCATCGCGGTGCAGCGCATCGCGACACATCAGTTCGGCGAACTCGAAGAAATCGGCGACGCGGCCGGCGTATTCGAGCGACTGATTGAGGTCCTGCGCGGATCCGGGCACGTTGACATCGTCCCAGAACTCATCACGGAGCGCAGGAATCCGGGCGAGAGCCTGATGCAGACCGCCGGCCGAGCGTGACATGCCGCAGTGATCCCAGAGGATACGGCCGAGTTCGCGATGGAACTCGCGGACGGTGCGGCGGCCGCGAGTGCGCAGCAGGCGCGACGCGCGTTGACTGACGCTGGACTCGGCGTCGCGGAACGCATCGTGATCCGTGGTCACATGATCGAGCCGGGCACCAGCCAGATCGTCGCCGATCGTGAGCGGGATGATGAAGTAGCCATCGGCGAGTCCCTGCATGAGAGCGCTTGCGCCGAGGCGGTTGGCGCCGTGATCGGAGAAATTGGCCTCGCCGATGACGTGCAGGCCGGGGACCGTGCTCATGAGGTTGTAGTCGACCCAGAGGCCGCCCATCGTATAGTGCGGCGCGGGATAGATGCGCATCGGCGTCCGGTACGGGTCTTCGCCCGTAATATTGTGGTACATGTCGAACAGGTTACCGTAGCGGTCGGCGATGATATCCTTGCCGAGTCGGTTGATGGCGTCGCGGAAATCGAGGTAGACGCCGATGCCGGACGGTCCGACGCCACGGCCCTCGTCCACGACTTCCTTGGCGCGTCGTGAAGCGATATCGCGTGGGGCGAGGTTGCCGAAGCTGGGGTAGATGCGCTCGAGGTAGTAGTCGCGGTCGGACTCCGGGATGTCGCCTGGTGGGCGTTTGTCCGCGGCCCGAATCGGCACCCAGATACGGCCGTCGTTGCGTAGCGACTCGCTCATGAGCGTGAGTTTGGATTGGTGCTCGCCGGCCGGCGGAATCGAAGTCGGGTGGATCTGTGTGAAGCACGGGTTGGCGAAACCGGCGCCGCGTTTGTGTGCGCGCCAGATGGCTGTGACGTTGCAACCCTGAGCGTTGGTCGAGAGAAAGAAAACGTTGCTGTAGCCGCCGGTCGCGAGGACGACGACATCCGCAGCCCATCGCTCAATGGATCCGTTTGTCAGGTTGCGTGTGATGATGCCTCTCGCCCTGCCGTCGACCAGAACGACGTCGAGCATCTCATGGCGCGAGTACATTGCGACCTTGCCGGCCGCGATCTGGCGTTCGAGCGCCTGGTACGCACCGAGCAGAAGTTGCTGGCCCGTCTGGCCGCGTGCGTAGAACGTGCGCGAGACCTGAGCGCCGCCGAACGAGCGGTTGGCAAGGCCGCCGCCATACTCGCGGGCGAACGGTACACCCTGTGCCACACACTGGTCGATGATCTGAAGACTGACCTGTGCCAGGCGGTAGACATTCGCTTCACGAGCCCGGAAGTCACCGCCCTTCACAGTGTCGTAGAACAGACGGAACGTGCTGTCACCATCGTTCTGATAGTTCTTGGCGGCATTGATGCCACCCTGCGCGGCGATCGAGTGCGCGCGCCGCGGACTGTCGTGGAAGCAGAAGCACTTCACGTTGAAACCGAGTTCGCCGATGGTTGCGGCGGCGGCCGCGCCGGCGAGGCCGGAGCCGACGATGATGACCTGGTATTTTCTCTTGTTGGCGGGGTTCACCAGCCTGAGATGGAACTGGTGCCGGTCCCACTTTTCGTCGATCGGCCCGGTCGGGATCTTCGCGTTCAGTTCCACATCACGCTCCTGCGCCGATCAACCCGGTGGCGACAGCGAGCGGGAAGGTGACGTTGCCAATGGTCACGGCCAGCGCGATGCCAAGTGCGAGCGGGCGGCGGTACCGGTTGTAGTGGGGATTGTTCACGCCCACCGTCTGGAGCGCGCTCCACAGGCCGTGGTACAGATGAAAGCCAAGCGGAATCATGGCGGCAATGTAAGCCAGAGCGACCGGCCATGAGCGGAAACCAAGGATGAAGTTGTGGTACGCGTCACCGGGCACGAAGTCGGGATGCACGGTCCCGAAGGTCAGATGGAGCAGGTGGTAAAGCACGAACGCGAGAATGATGAGGCCGCCCCAGACCATTGTGCGAGATGCGTAGCTGAAGGCAAGAGACTCGTATTCGCGATATGGTACCGGTCGGGCCGCCCGGCTCCGTCTTACCAGTTGCACGGCGGAAGCGATGTGGATGACGAGGGCGGCGAACAGGCCGAGTCGAACCAGCCACAGCAGCTGCCCGTTGCCGAAAAAGGGCGAACCGAACGTGCGAAGTCCCTCGGCGTAGTGGTTGAAGGCCTCCTGGCCCTGATAGACCTTGAGGTTGCCGATGAAATGGCCGATCACGAAGACGAGCAGGACCAGACCTGACACCGCCATGGCGATCTTCTTGCCGACGGTGGTACGGTACAGCGCAGCGGCACGCGCGGGCGCCGGTGTGGCGGTCGTGCTCATGCGAGCGCGGACATTGTCTCCCGGACAGCATCGGCGGATTTCGCGAGCGCGTTTTTCTCTTCGTCCGTGAGCTTCACTTCGATGATACTCTCGAGCCCGCTCCCGCCGAGCTTGCAGGGCACACCGAGGAAGAGGCCACTCATGCCGTACTCACCCTCGAGCCAGGCCGAGCACGGAAGGATCCGCTTCCTGTCCAGTACGATCGCCTCGGCCATCTGGACGGCGGCGGCACCCGGTGCATAGTAGGCGCTTCCGGTCTTGAGTAGACTGACAATCTCGGCGCCGCCCGTGCGGGCGCGGTCGACGAGCGCATCGATGCGTGACTGCGCAAGCAACTGACGGAGCGGAATCCCGCTCACCGTTGTGTACGATGCGAGCGGTACCATGGTGTCACCGTGGCCACCGAGGACGAGAGCCTGAATGTCTTCGACACTGATGTCGAGTTCGAGGGCAATGAAAGAGCGGTACCTTGCGGTGTCGAGAACGCCCGCCATGCCAATGACGCGTTCGCGCGGGAAGCCGGTCTCCTGCTTGCAGACGTAGGCCATCACATCGAGAGGATTCGAGACCATGATGACGATGGCATCCGGCGAGCTTGCCTTGATCTGCTTCGAGACGTCCCGCACGATCGAGGCGTTCGTCTTGAGCAGGTCGTCGCGTGACATGCCCGGCTTTCGGGCTATGCCGGCCGTCACGATGAAGAGGTCGGAGCCCGCCGCTTCCGCGTAATCATTCGTTCCCACGATGCGCGTGTCGAAACCCTCGATCGGCGCTGACTCCCACTGGTCGAGGCCTTTCCCCTGCGGAACCCCCTCGACGACGTCGATCAGAATCACATGACGGGCAAGCCGCTTCTGCGCGACGAGAAGCGCGGCGCTGGCCCCGACATTGCCCGCGCCGACAACAGAGATCCTGTTGAACATGGAGTGGATACTCCGGATTGGATTCGCTCTCTTGATACCGTAAGTGGCCCGAAAGGTAGGCACGAAGCCAGCGGGGTGTCAAACCCGTTGCGGCTCGCGATGGCGGACGCAAGGACGGTGGAGGGAGTCCGCGCGCCATGGTGGACGCGCTGCCGGATCCGGGGCGTCAGCCGCCGACTTGCGAGAGCGCGAGGAGTCCGCCAGACCCGGCGGCGCTTCCCTGCACGAGGTTGTGCCGTTCCGGTTTGATGCGGAGCGTCTCTTCGATGAGCGGCTGGATCGGCGCACCGGCGCGGAGCGGATCGCGCAGGTTTGTTTCCAGGGAACCGAAGAGGCAGGGTCGCAACATGCCGTTCGCTGTGAGACGCATGCGATTGCATCGTTCACAGTAGTTGTGGCTCATGGGCGTAATGACGCCCACGGTGCCGGCTGCGCCCGCGAACTGGAAGTAGGTTGCGGGGCCGTTGCCCTCGGGTCCGGCCACCGGTTGGAGGTCACCGATCGCGCGCAGTGTGCTGAGCATCTCGAAGGCGGAAACGAACTCGTCTGCGGAGATGCCGAGATTCTCGCCAACAGGCATGACTTCGATGAATCGCACGTGCCATGGCCGGTCGATGGTCGCGCGTGCGAAGCTGGCGAGTTCATCATCATTGCGGCCACGCATGACGACGGTGTTGATCTTGATCGGGAACAGTCCGGCCTTTTCGGCGGCAGCGATGCCGTCCATGATGCGGCCATGCGAACCGGGCCGCCGAGCGATGGCATCGACGCGATCCGGCAGCAGCGAATCGAGCGAGATGTTCACGCGCTGCACGCCGGCGTCTTTCAGCGAATCAGCAAGTTCGTCGAGCAGCACAGCGTTCGTCGAAAGGGCGATGTCCTCGATCCCGGGTGTATCGCGGATGGCTCGGATCAGGACCGGCAGGTCACGGCGGACGAGCGGTTCGCCGCCGGTGATGCGCACGCGACGGAGGCCCATGCCCGCCATGGTTCGGACAATGGCGGCGATCTCTTCGTACGTGAGCAGATCGGCCCGGCGCAGCCACGGCAGGCCGGCTTCGGGCATGCAGTAGACACAACGCAGGTTACACTTGTCGGTGACGGAAATGCGCAGGTACTCGATGCGCCGCCCAAAGCCATCGCGCATCCCGTCTCCGCGCTGGCGCTGCGTTTCGACCGCGCGCCGCGCAGCACTTGCCTGGCTCAGCAGATCAGCCACCGTGAACTCCGGTCGCCGGTGGCGCGCCGCCGTTCAGCCAACGTTCCTCACCCGACACGTAATGTTCCTTCTTCCAGACAGGCAACCGTTTCTTCAGTTCCTCGATGATGTAGCGAACCGCCTCGAACGATTCGGCACGGTGCGGAGCGGATACCGCGATTGCAACACTGACGTCGCCGATGTCGAGTTCGCCCGTGCGATGGACGACGGCAATGCGCGACACGTTCCAGCGTTGGTGCGCTTCGGACGCGATCTCCTCGAGCGTCCGCTGTGCCATGCTCTCGTACGCGTCGTAACGCATGCCGCGGACGGCCATGCCGTCGTTGTTGCGCCTGACGGTGCCGAGAAAAGTCAGGATCGCGCCATCGTCCTCGGTGCCAACATGGTCGAGCACGGTCGCCGCGTGGATCGGTTTCGCCGTCACCCATGCGTGCAAGTCAGCCTCCTGCAACGGGCGGCAGCAGGGCGACCTCGTCGCCATCCTCGAGGGGCGATCCAGGGCTGGCGTACGATTCGTTGATTGCGATGACGGGACTGGCCGGGATGCGCGAGGCGCCGTTGCCCGTCGTACGCAGTCGATCGATCGCGTCGAGGGCCGTGGCGCCGGCCGGCAGGTCCAATTCGACCTCTGCGGTTCCGGCGAGTTCCCGGTATATCGCGAAGAGTAACACGCGGATGCGCATCTTGATCAAAGTTAGATTCGAGGCTCGGGAGCGGCAAGCTGCACCGCCTGATCTGGATAAGACAGAAACGGGGGCCGCGAGTTCCCCGCGGCCCCCGTGCATCGCTCGTTGTGACGGGTCAGAACGTGGACGGGCGTGGCCTCAGCCCGGGACGTCTCGCCTCGGGCGAAGTCGCAGTTCGACCGATGGGCGCCGGCGCGCCGAGGAACGGATTGCCGGCCTCGACTGTTACGGCTGGCACGAGTTCGACTTCGCCCGGCCTTCGCTCGCTCGCCCCGATGCCATTGCCAACTACGGTATCGCGCTGCTGAATCAGATCGCGAACAGCGTCCTGCAAGCGCAGAAGCCGAACGACGAATTGAGCGCGCTTCCTCGGAGGCAGCAGTTCGGCGAGTTCATGCTGATCACTGCGCCACAGGTCATGTTCGCGGTCGCGCAACTCATTCAGATCAGCGAGGACCGATTCGAACTCGGCGTCCGTGGTCTGCGGATTGGCCACCGCCTGTAGAAGCCTGCGGCGAATGGCCTCGGCGTGGTCGGTGAGCTCGCGGCGCTTCCCCTGGCTATCCTGGAGCCAGGTCCGGAGCCGGGACCGCTCGTCGGAACTCAGCCCGAGTTCGCGGCCGCTCTGTTCGAGGAAGCGCTGGTATACGCGCGCCTCGAGTTGCGACCGCGACTGCATCTGCCGAACCCCACCCCGTCCGCCGGCCTGCGCAAGCGACGCGGAAGGAATCGCGAGCAGCACCACGAGTAACAGGGTAGTCTTCACGAATCCATCTCCTCGAGCAGTTTGACGAGTTCATCTTCGGACAGGATGTCGAGGTCGAGTCCGCCTCGCAGCAGCACGGGCTCGCCTGCTGTCCAATCCAGCACAGGGACCGTGACCGGGATCTCAAGAGTCGGCGAAGGTCCTTGCAGCAAACCCGTCTGGCTGATCACACCCGCACTCGCAAATGCGAATACGACGGTCGCGGCCATTGCAAGCTGACTCGCGCTCCAGCGGCGAGCCGGGCGATTCCGAATCGCGCTCATGACACGATCGTGCAGACCGTCGGGCACCATGACCGGCGCTGTACGGAGGGCACCGACGAGATCGCGTTCGGCGCGGCAGCCCGCGCACGCCCTGACGTGCGCTTCCATCAGCGAGGCCTCGCCTGGTCCAAGCCGATCGAGCACGTAGTCGGGCAGTCGATCGCGGACAGCGTCACACGTGATTGTACTCATTGCAACAACTCCCTCAGGCGCTTGATCCCGAGATGGTAATTCACCCTGGCCGCCCCTTCCGAACACTCGAGGATTTCACCGACCTCCGCGTAACTCAAGCCCCGCGACGTGCGAAGCACCACCGCCATGCGCTGTTTCGGCGGCAGTTTCGCAAGTTGTGCCGATGCGCGCGCCGCCTCTGACTTCAGAACTGCTGCAAGCGCCGGATCGGCCGCTTCGCTTCGCACATCGGACGCCAATGTCAGTTTCACTTCGCTTCGCCGGAACTGCCGGCGAAACTGCGTCTTCGCAGCATTCACCGTGATTCGCAACAGCCAGGTCCGGAAGCTTGCGTCGCCGCGGAACCGGCCGAGGGCGCCGAGCGCGCTGATCATTGCGTCCTGCGTCGCGTCCTGCGCCGCATCGCGATCGCCGAGTATCCGATAGGCGAGATCGAAAACATGGCCCAGGTGGCGCCGGACCAGGTCCTCCTGCGCATCCCGGTCACCGGCGCGCGCCCGATCGATCAGCGCCGTCTCGTCATGGCCGGCATCCGTCATTTGCTGCTGGCCCGTCGCTTTCACCGTAGATCTGGACGCTGGCAACCCGGGGTCCGTTAAAAAAGGACACGCCCCGACCGGAATCAGCCGGGGCGTGCTCGAATGACCGGAATGATGGTCCTTCACACCATGGGCACCTTTGTGCCGTCGGAGACCTGGACGCGCAGATCCTTCGATGGTTTGAAGATGGGCACAGCGCGTGCGGGGACTTCGACCGGTTCGCCCGTGCGGGGATTGCGCGCCATACGCGAACGCCGTTTGCGAACCTTGAACGTGCCGAATCCGCGGATCTCGATGTGCGCGTGGTCAGACATCGCATTCTTGATGGCGTTGAGCAGGCCATCGACGACCAGTGCGCAGTCCTTTTTCGTGATCCCCGGGCCGATCGCCTCGGCCACTTGTTCGACGAGGTCCGCTTTCGTCATGAGTCCTCCCCTGATCGGTCATCGGTCGGGTACTCGGCCAGGCGTTCCGCGGACGACACCCCGGCGAGCACCTGTATTCCAATTCAGGATTCGGCCGGGGCCGCAAAAGGAATGCGCGGCCCGCAAGTTTTTTCGACGTCGTGCCCTGCCAGATTTTCGCGAGAAGCGGGTTCAGGTTAATTTCGTCGCGCTGCTAAAGTCAAGTCTTTCCTTGGCTTCGCAGCATTTGTGAGACGAATCGGTCGAACAGGTACCGCGAGTCGTGCGGCCCGGGGGCCGCCTCGGGGTGGTACTGGACACTGAAGACTGGCAACTCTCGATGCTCCTGCCCCTCGATCGTCTGGTCGTTCAGGTTCAGGTGCGTGACCCGCAGGGACGCCGCACCCTCGACTCGGTCCTCGGGGCCCCGGCGGACCGCGAAGCCGTGGTTCTGAGCCGTGATCTCGATCGCCCCGTCAGACAGGCGGCGGACCGGGTGGTTGCCCGCCCGGTGGCCATACAGAAGCTTGTAGGTCTTTCCGCCAAACGCCCTCGCCACGAGCTGGTGGCCGAGGCAGATCCCGAAAACCGGCACGTTCCGAGCCGCTAGCCGGCGAATCGCATCCAGCGCATGATCCACGGCCTCCGGGTCGCCCGGGCCATTGGACAGGAAAAAGCCGTCCGGCTCCTGCTCGAGGATCGCATCGGCCGCTGTGTCGGCGGGGAGCGTCGTGATCCGGCAACCCCGCTCGGCAAGCAGCCGGAGCGAGTTCCGTTTCACGCCGAAATCGTATGCCAGAACATGGAACCGCTCGACGCCGAACGGCTCGACCTCGTACGGCATCTCGGTCGAAACCGCGCAGGTCAGGTCCAGGCCTTCCATATGCGGGTGAGCCAGAATCCGTTCGAGAACAGCGCCGGCCTCCGCGTTTGCCGGTGCGATCGCCGCCCGCATCGCGCCTCTGGATCGGATGTGCCGGGTTACGGCCCGCGTGTCGACTCCAGACAGCGCCGAGATTCCCTGCGCCTGCAAATAACCGCCGAGCGAGCCCTCCGCCCGCCAGTTGCTGAAGTGCGCCGCGATCTCTCGCACCACGAAGCCGGCAACCTGTGCGCGTGATGACTCGTCGTCTGCCGCGACGACGCCATAATTGCCGATCAGCGGATAGGTCATGACCACGATCTGACCCGCATAGGACGGGTCCGTCAGAACCTCCTGGTAGCCCGTCATCGACGTGTTGAACACGACCTCGCCGAGGGTGTCGGTGGGCGCCCCGGCCAGCTCGCCATCAAACCGGCGTCCGTCCTCCAGCAGCAGATACCCGCGCGGACTGTCGTTCACAGGCTGTCAAACCTCGCAAGCAAAAAGGCCATGCGAATTTAGCGGTCGCTCACGGCGAGTCAAGAATCGGTCATTTCGCCCGGTAACGGCGTGTTCAGCCGGGTCGCTCGAGAGGGCCAGTCGGGTCGTCCGTTCTCGCGGTTGCGTGCCATCCTCCCTGCCGCGACGTTCTCGCCCCATGCGATCCCTCGTTTACGTGTTTGCCGATGAATCGTGTCTCGGCAACCAGTTCATGGACCGCGATTCCCCCGGTGGCGCCGCAGGCCTCGTCGAGACCTGGACGCGCGCCGGCTGGGTTCGCCGCGATTACTGGCTGAGCGAACCGGCGACGACCAACAACCGGATGGCGCTGCGCAGCGCGATTGAAGGCCTTGCCCTGATGAAACGGTCGTGCCGCGTCCTCTTCACAACCGACTCCCAGTACCTCTGGCGAGGAATGCGCGAATGGGTCCCTGCGTGGGAGGGCCGCGGCTGGCGCCGCAAGAGCGGGCCCATCGCAAACGAGGAACTCTGGCGCGCCCTCGTGCGTGAGCGCGACCGGCACGAGGTCGAATGGAAATGGGTCCGCGGCCATGCCGGCCACCCGCAGAACGAGTACGCCAACGACCTCGCGGTCCTCGCCGCCCGCCAGCAGAGCGCTTCGAACGGCCTCAGCGAATCCGGATTCGAGACGTGGCTCGAAGAGCAACGCAGGCTGCACAACCGGTATCGCGAGTTCGACGAGTCGGCGAGCCCGCCGGAGCCCCCCCCGAGGTAACGTTTCCTGGGCTGGTTTCTGGGGCTGGTTTCTTGTTCGCGTCGCCGGCGTCACACGTTTGGGTCGACTCGACAGTCGCCGCATCGCGATCCGACAGAGTGCCATCCATCCGTTTCCCAGAAACCAGCCCCAGAAACCAGCCCCAGAAACGCCGTTCACGATGATGCAAGAAGCCCCCAGGTACGACACGATCGTATCCTGGGGGCGTTCTCTCCGCTGGCGGGACCGGGATGTTTGTCTCGGTGTCGCTACGTGCAGCGACCTGTCCCACTCCCTTGCCCTCGTCGCGCGGTCGTCGACTCAGGCGATCCCTTCGATCCTCGGGATTTCTGGCTGCGACCAGCGACCTCGCAGCCGGCTCGTCCTGGGCCGAACTCCCGAACGAGCATCCTCGTCGGTGACCGAAGTCACCTTCGAGCGATCATTCGAAGTTGACGACCGCGACTCCGAATGACGTAAGAGCGAAGATACATCGCGTCACACAGGACAACAAGTCTTTCGGGATGTCTTCGCTGAAAGTGATTCCGAAGATGTTCCGAACACATCATCGAAGTGAGCGGCAACGCGTTGCGCAACATCGTACATTGCAACATCGTAACCAGTGCATCGCGTGATGGACGTCACACCTGCGTGCCGAATTCCACACGGCACGATGGCGTCGAAGAACGTCAGATCGGTCGAAACATTGAGTGCGAAGCCGTGCGATGTGATCCAGCCGCTCGACACGCGCACGCCGATGGCCGCGATCTTTTCGGTTCCGACCCACACGCCGGTGCGACCGGGAATGCGTTGTGCGGGCACATCGTAGTCCACGAGTGTGCGGATCAGAGCTTCTTCGAGGTCGCGAACGTAGCGGTGAAGATCGCGACGTTCTCCGGTCAGTGCGAGGATGGGGTAGCCGACGAGTTGACCCGGCCCGTGATACGTGGCATCGCCGCCGCGGCCGGTCTCGAAGACCTCGATGCCGAGGAGTTGCCGTTCGGCGGCATCGAGGAGTACATGATCAGGGTGCGCTGACGCTCCGAGTGTGATGACGTGAGGGTGCTCGAGGAGCAGGAGCCGGTCGGGCACCTGGTTTGCGCGTCGTGCGGCGACGAGGGTTGCCTGCTGCGCGAGCGCGTCAGCATACGGAACCCGCCCGAGCCACTGCCAGTGCATCAGCTCTCCTCGGGGAAGTTCTCGAGCACTTCCTTCAGTCGAGACAGGAAGCGTGCGGCGTCCGCGCCATCGACGATCCGGTGATCGTAACCGAGTGAGAAGTACGAGCGCTTGCGGACGGCGAACACGTCCGTGCCGTCGACTTCGATGATGACGGGTCGCTTCTCGATGGCTCCGGTGCCGAGGATGGCGGACGTTCCCTCGGGGATGATCGGCATGCCGACGATGGTGCCGAGGACACCCGGATTGGTAATGGAGAAGGTCGCGCCCTGGATCTCATCGGGTTTGAGTTTGCGATCGCGGGCGCGCTGGGCGAGGTCGTTGATGCGCTTGCCGATGCCGACGAGGTTGAGATCATCGGCGTTGCGCAGAACGGGGACGATGAGGCCCGGATTCAGATCGACCGCGATGCCGATGTTGACTTCACCGCGATAGATGACGTCATCGCCCGACACGGTGCTGTTCACCATCGGGAACTCGGGCAGCACCTGGGCGACGGCCCACGCGACAAAGGCCGTGAAGCTGATCTTCACACCCTGCTCATCCCAGCGTTTCCGGGATGCGGCGCGAACGCGATCGATCTGCGAGAAGTCGATCTCGATGAACGAGTGGACGTGCGGTGCGATGCGTTTGGCGCGCACCATGTGATCCGCGGTGAGGCGCCGGATGCGGTCCATCGGCTTGACCTCATCGTTGGCGCGGACCGGAAACTCCGGGTGTTTGACCTGTCCATAGAAAACGGACCAGAAGCCATCGCCATCGGCGGGAGCCGCGACGGGTCGTTTCGCGGGCTCGGCCGGCGCCTTTTTCACAGGTTCTTCGTCACCCTGCTCGTCGATGAAGGACAGGATGTCCTGTTTCGTGACCCTGCCGGCATGCCCGGTCCCCGAGACGTCGCCGATGTCGATGTTGTGTTCGGCGGCGATCCGGCGCACGACTGGCGTCGAGCGCTGCCGGACGCGCTCTTCCGCGCTGTCCGTTCGCCCATCGCGATCCCGGGCCGATTTCGCCGTGACGGGCGCAGGCAGCTCAGGTTCGGGTTCGGGTGTTTTCTCCCTCGCCGCTGCGGGCTTCTTCGCTGAGTCCGCCTTTTCGGGCGGAGCATCGGCGGGCCTGGCAGCCTGCGTGGCGGCGCTCTTCTCGGTTTCGATCCAGGCGACGACCGTTCCGACTTCGACTGTCTGACCTTCCTCGACGGCGACTTCGGCGAGGGTGCCGGCCGACGGTGAAGGGATCTCGGCGTCGACCTTGTCCGTCGAGATTTCAAGGAGCGGCTCATCCCTCGCGACCTCGTCGCCAACCTTCTTCAGCCAGCGGGAGACCGTGCCTTCTGCGATGGATTCACCCATCTGTGGCATCGGGACTTCGATTCGTGCCATGGTCTGGACTCCAACGGAGAAAGGGTCGCCGTGCGACCGTTCGTTGCCGGTTCAGTAGCGGGCAAGGTAACGACCCGCCTCCACGATATCATCGACATTGGGCAGAAAGTAGTCCTCGAGCGACGCCGCGAACGGAACTGGCGCATCGATCGCCGTGACGCGCAGCACCGGTGCCTCGAGCCACTCGAAAGCGCGTTCGCTCACGCGCATCGCGATCTCGCCTGCCACGCCACCGGTTCGTGTGTCCTCGTGAACGATGAGCAGGCGATTCGTCTTCTTGACACTCTCGATGATGGCCTCGTCATCGAGCGGGATCAGGCAGCGCAGATCGATGATCTCGACCTCGATCCCTTCCTGCGCGAGGATGTCCGCCGCGTCTGCGCTTTCGTGAACCATCATGCCGTACGTCACGATCGTCAGATCGCTCCCGCTCCGATGCGAGCGCGCACGGCCCAGCGGGAGCACCCTGTCCTCGCGCGGCAGAACTTCGCGCAGGAACGGAGCCCGGTACAACTTCTTGTGCTCGAAGAACAGCACGGGATCATCATCGCGGATCGCCGCTTTCAGCAGCCCCTTCGCATCCGCCGCAGTGGACGGATACACGATCTTCAGACCGGGCGTATGGAAGAACGCCATCTCCGGGTTCTGCGAGTGAAATGGACCGCCGCGCACACCGCCGCCGACCGGTCCGCGCACGACCATCGGCAGCGAGCCCGCTCCGCGCCACCGTGATGTCGCGATGTAGTTCGTCAGCGGTTCGTACGCGCACGACACGAAGTCCATGAATTGCATCTCGACCACAGGCCGCAGACCCATGTGCGCCGCGCCCGCCGCCAGTCCCGTGAAACCGGCCTCGCTGATCGGGGTGTCGATGACGCGCTCGGGTCCGAACGCATCCACGAAACCATCCGTCACCTTGAACGCGCCACCGTAGGTTCCAATGTCCTCGCCCATCAGCAGAACCGCAGGGTCGCGCTCCAGTTCCTCCCAGAGTGCCTCGCGGATGGCCTCCAGCATGGTGACCGGACGACCCTGCTCCGTATGGCGCAGGTGCTCCGGTCGCTCGACTCGAGACGGTCGGATTGCCGTCACCATCTCGGGCGTCGCGCGGACGACGCGCCCGCGGTCGCGCAGGTTCTCATCAATCCAGTGATTTGCACCGCTCCGCCCCGAATCGTCTTCAGCGTGAAGATGTCCAGCGCAATTCCGGAGCGTCAAGCACAGGCATGGGTCGGCCCGCGTGGCCTCGCCGGAAACACCGAACCCCGGCCCGTGCGGCGGGTCGGGGTTCGATCCGGCAAGGCCGGTGCAGAACGATCGCCGGCCTATTGATTTGTCGTCGTCGTTTGACCGGTCGCGCCCTGGCCCGTGGACGTTGCGGGTGGCGGCGTCGTCACGCCGGCCGGCGGCGCTCCCTCAGGCACCAGAGGCTGGGGAAGTGACTGTTGCGTGAACTCCTGCTGGAGCATCGAGTCTGACGTCTGTTGCCGGGACGACATGACCGAGAGCAGCAGTGCGAGGAAAAGGAACAGGCCACCGCAGATCCATGTCATACGGGTCAGGAAGGTCGCCGCCTGCCGCCCGCCCATAACACCGTCGGCGATCGTGCCGCCGCTCGCGCCCATGGCGGCCAGCCCGTCACCCTTCCCTGCCTGCAACAGAACAATCACGCTGAGCAACAGTCCGTCGAGGACGAGCAGCATGAGGAATAGTCCGAACACGTCGAAACTCCCGCGAAGTCCATGATTCTACACAAGATATTCTCGCCCGGTGCACGCTTCGTGTCAATGCGGGTCCGTATTGGCGATGCGCGCGAAGGAGGCGGGATCGAGGCTTGCGCCGCCGACCAGCAGCCCATCCACATCGGGCGCAGCGAGCAGTTCGGCTGCATTGTCAGGCTTCACGGAACCGCCGTAGAGGATGGGGACAGCGGCAGCACGATCGCCGAGCCGATCTGCAACGCGCGCGCGCAGCCAGGCATGCGCGTTCGATGCGTCCTTCGGGGTCGCGTTGACACCGGTCCCGATCGCCCAGACCGGCTCGTAGGCGAGCACGAGGCGCGTCGCATCGGGCTCACCCAGCACGGCGAGCACCGCATCGAGCTGTCGTCCGAGCACGGCTTCCAGCCTGCCGGCCTTCCGTTCCTCGAGCGTTTCGCCCACGCAGACGATGGGGAGCAGCCCTGCGGCGAAGGCCGCGATCGTCTTCTTCCCGACCTGTTCATCGGTCTCACCAAAAACGTGTCTCCGTTCGGAGTGTCCAACCAGAGCGAGCGCGGCACCGGCGGCGGCAGCCATGGGCGCGCTGATCTCTCCTGTAAAGGCGCCGGCAGGTTCCCAGTGCAGGTTCTGAACGCCGATCGCGAGATCCTGACGAGCTGTTACGGCATCGCGAACGGCAGCGAGCGAGATACACGGTGGGAAGAACCAGACGCTCCGGTCATGACGAGGCGAGTAGGCGGCGATGAACGCCTGAATGAAGCTGCGTGCTTCCAGCGGCGCCTTGTTCATCTTCCAGTTGCCGGCAAGAATCGGCGTGAGCGTTGTCACGGCTGTATCTCCTGGCGTGTCAGGCGTCGTCGAGAACGACAATGCCGGGCAGCGGCTTGCCTTCGAGGAACTCGAGCGAAGCGCCACCACCCGTCGAGAGGTGGCTCACCGCATCGGCCTTTCCCGATTGCTCGAGCGCAGCCGCCGTGTCGCCGCCCCCGACAATCGTCGTTGCGCCGGCGACGGTGGACCTTGCCACTGCTTCCGCGATCGCACGCGTGCCCGTTGCGAATGGCTCGATCTCGAACAGGCCGACCGGTCCATTCCACAGCACTGTGGCACCATGCATGATCCTTTCCGCGAAGAGAGCAGCGCTCTTCGGGCCAAGATCGAGAATGCGTGCATCGGCTGGTACGGCATCGCGGGGTACGACGCTCTGCGTCGCATCGGCGGTGGCTTCCTTCGCGACGACGCAGTCGACCGGCAACAGGAGCCGCGGCCCGGCGCGGCGCAGCAGTTCCCTTGCGAGGGGCACGCGATCTTCCTCGACGAGCGAACGCCCTGTCTCGAGACCAAGGCCGCGAAAGAACGTATTGGCCATCGCGCCACCGATCAGCAGCGCATCGGCTCGCGGCAGGAGCGATTCGATGACATCGATCTTGCCCGAGATCTTGGCGCCGCCGAGAATCGCGATGAACGGCCGGCGCGGATCGTCCAACGCACCGCCCAGGAACTCGAGTTCTTTCTGAATCAGCAGTCCGGCCACCGCTGGCTTGCCCGCGCGCTTCATCACTTCGGCGACGCCGTGTGTCGAGGCGTGAGCGCGGTGAGCCGTGCCGAATGCATCGTTGACATAGACGTCCGCCAACGCGGCCAGCGCTTCCGCGAGCCGCGGGTCATTCGACTCCTCGCCAGGATCGAAACGAACGTTCTCCAGCAGCAGCAATCCACCCGGCTCCAGCGATTCGATGGCGGATGTGACGCGCTCGCCCGCGATCGCCTCGACGAACCGGACTGGCATACGAATGAGTTCGGACAGACGCCGTGCGACCGGTGCAAGTGTGAACGCATCATCGACCTTGCCTTTCGGGCGGCCGAGATGCGAAACCAGAACGACTCGGCCGCCGCACTGCACCAACCATCGCAGCGTCGGCAGCGTCGCTTCGATGCGCGTGTCGTCCGTGACCTTGCCATCCTCGAGTGGAACATTGAAATCGACGCGCGTCAGGATGACTCTGCCACGAATCCGTGCAGGATCGAGGTCGCGGATGGTTCGCTTTCGCATGTGCTCTTTCGGGTCCGTGGAATGCTTCCCGGGCGCAAAAACTACCCTGCGCCTGGATTCGATAACAAGCGGACACTCACTCGCCGTGCGCGACTACGAATTCGAATATTGCGGCCGCGACCTCGGCCGGTTCTTCCCAGTTCGGGGAATGCCCGGCCCCCGGAACCACACGCAGCATCGCATGCGGAACCGCATTCGCCGCCTGCCTCGCGTGACGGAGCGGCAGGAATCGGTCATTCTCCCCCCACAGCACCAGCATCGGAACCACAAGGGAACGCAACGTGTCGCGGCCCAGAACCTCGGACTGGCCACGCAGCGTCGCGAAGCGGCGGAGGTGTCTCGCAAGGGTCTCACCGCCACCGGCAGCGGATGCGGCATGCAGGAACTCGAGAAGCGCTTCCCACCGTTCTCGGGGCATCGGCGATGACGTCAGGTAGCGGCGCAGAAAGAATGCCATGCCTGCGCGGCTCGTCTGCCGTACGAAGCGCGCACACCCCGGCAGTGTACCCATGCGCACGAGGAGTGGCAGATCCGCCCCCAGTCCTGCTGCATCGATCAGCGTAACCGAGCGTACACGGCCGGGCGATCGCTGCGCCATCCGCAGTGCGATCAAACCACCGAGCGATGTGCCCACGAGGTGGACCGCCCGCTCACCGCGCGCCTCGAGCCACCGATCCAGGACGCCAGCCATGGACGAGCCAAGGGGCGGCCTGACGTCCACGGGCGGCGAAAATCCGAACCCTGGCAGGTCCGGTGCAATCACGCGAAACGACTTCGACAGCGGAGCAAAAAGCGCAAACCAGTTCGCAGCACCGCCGCCTGCCCCGTGCAGCAGGACCAGTGAATCGCCCGCACCTGCTTCCAGCGTGTGCAGGCGCACTCCGGCGTGCGCCTCGAAACGTCGCGTTACGCGCGCATCACCGCATTCCAGCAGGGCGGACATGGCATGTTCCAGACGCCGGGCGTCCGCCGTCTCGAAGATGCGCGACGGCCACGACGCGTCGAATGCATCGTGGCCGTCTTCCTTCGCCATCGGATGTGTTGGCTCCGGTCCGCTCACCCGCCCGCAGGTGCTTCCGATACCACGGCCGCGAACCGGTGCGCAGCGCCGTCCGTCGCACGCAGGTCAAGGGACGCGCCGCAGTAGCTACAGTCCACGCGCCGCACAAGCTGGCGCGGATCCATCTCCGCTCCGTCCCGGTGACCGCACACCGGGCAGCGGTAACTGCCGATCAATCGGTCGCTCATCCTGTCGTCTCGCATGGCGCACCTCCTGAAGCCGTTCGCCGGGGCGAGGACCGTGCCAACTGCCTGCACGCGCCGAGACGGAACCGCTCCCACGCTAACAGAACGGGCGATCACGGTCAACATTCGGGCCGGCGCGAAGCCGCACCGGCGGCTCCCGCCAGGCCGTGCCACAGGATGCACATGGATGCGCCTAAGGTTTCAGATTGCAAGTGGTTACACGGACTGCATCAGGCGCCCATGAGGGCGGCGAGGTCCACGCACCGGCACGAGTATCCCCACTCGTTGTCGTACCACGACATGACCTTGACCATCCTCTTCTCGACGACGTTCGTCGACAGCAGATCGACGATCGAACTGGCGGGATTGCCGATGTAGTCCACACTCACCAGTGGCTCGTCTGAAACAGCCACGATCCCGGCGAGGGGCCCGTTCGCTGCGGCATCGCGGAATGCGGCATTGACATCGTCAATGGTCACATCGCGGCTGACGATGGCGGTCAGGTCGACGATGGATGCGTCCGCGGTCGGTACTCGCATCGCGATCCCGTCGATGAGCCCCTTGACCTCCGGGATGACGAGTGCGGTGGCCTTGGCGGCGCCGGTCGTGGTCGGAATGATGGAGAGTGCAGCGGCGCGCGCGCGGCGCAAGTCCTTGTGGGGCAGATCGAGGATATTCTGATCGTTGGTGTACGAGTGCACGGTCGTCATGAGGCCGTACTCGAAGCCGAACCGGTCGCGGATGACCTTGACCAGAGGTACGAGACAGTTGGTCGTGCAACTTGCATTGCTGACGACGTGATGGGAGCCGGGGTCATAGCGATCGTGATTGACGCCCATCACGATGGTGATGTCCTCGTTCTTTGCGGGTGCCGTGATGATCACTTTGCGTGCACCGCCGTCGAGATGCTTTGCGGCATCTACGCGATTGGTGAAGCGGCCGGTCGACTCGAAGACGATATCGATATCGAGCTGTTTCCAGGGCAACCTTGCGGGATCGCGTTCACTGAAGACCTTGATGGTATCCGCATCGACGACGAGGCCATCGTCCGAGAGATCGACCGAGCCGGGATAGCGGCCGTGGACCGAATCGTAGCGCAGCAGATGGGCGAGAGTCCGGTTGTCCGTGATGTCGTTGATGGCGACGAAGTCGAGTGCTGCGCCATGCCGCTTCGCAGCACGAAGGATGTTTCGGCCGATGCGGCCGAACCCGTTGATGGCCACACGAGTCTTCTTCCTGGCCGTCATTTCTCAGAACTCCATCCGTTGGCGGTGAGCCGGCGCGCGTCGAGCGCGCGGGCGAATGTGATCAGGGTTACACACCGGACGCCGTGCGCGGTGAGGGTTCGGGTGCACTCGGCAGCCGTCGCACCGGTGGTCAGAACGTCATCGACGAGGATGACGTGCGCGTTCTCGATTCGGCGAGTCAGGCCGGGATCGATGCAGAACGCGCCCGCCACGTTAGCCCGGCGCATGACCGGCTGCAACCCTGTCTGTGATGCGGCCCCGGTCTTCCGCAGCAGTGCCGGCAGTAAGCCGCGTCTGGTCCGATGCGCGAACGCGGCACCGAGCAGGCCAGCCTGGTTGTAACCTCGTTCACGAACGCGGCGTGAGCTGGTCGGGACAGGGATGCAGAGGCGTGCCCCATCGCATTCGCCGGGGAGCCGGAGGGTGGCCATTCGATCGGCCATTGGACCGGCCAGCGAGCGCCAGCCGCCATACTTGAGCTGATGCACGAGTTCGTCGGCCGGCGGGTAGAGCAGGCATGCTGCTCGCGCGAACCGCAACACGACTGGCCAGGCTTCGCACTCCGGACACGTATCGGTGTGAGTTCGGCCCGTTACGCGACGCGTCGCGCCGCAGCGAGCACAGGCCGGAACCGGCACGTCTCGAAGTCGAGTCCGGCAACGCCGGCACACGAGCCGCGCAGCATCGCGCGAGTCGATCCGCTCACCGCATCCGAGGCAGACGGGTGCGAGCAGCAGATCGATGAGGGCGCGGGCGAAACTCATACCGCAGGTTGAGCCGCCGAGCAGGGCGGCGCCATGTGTGATGGGGTCGCTCGAAGTTCGCCGAGATGACCCCCGTAGCGCGAGGTTGCGCTGAACGGGTACGGATCGCGTGAAGTCGATTCCGCGCTCGTGACTGCGCGCGTGAGCAGATCGCGTCAGGCCGGTTCAGCGCTCGCGACTGCTGCGCGCATGGCGTCGACTGGAGCGCGTCGTTTGAACCAGCGTTCGAACGCGGCCGCTCCCTGTGCGAGCAGCATGTCGAGGCCATCGCGCGCGGGAATGCCGAGTGCGGCCGCCTGGTGCACGAGCTGCGAGCCGCCGGATCTGTACACGAGGTCGAGCACGGCGCCGACCTCGCCGAGCGCCGGCAGAACGAAAGGCAGGGCATCGCGGTCGCCGAGGCCGAGCGACGTTGCATTGACAACCAGGTCGAAGCGTTCGCGGGGGAGGTCGTTGAGCGCCACCGTGCGCATGCGCCGGCCCGTGGCGTCGAGGTGTGCGGCCAGTGCGCGCGCGCGGTGCAGGTCGCGGTTCGCGACCGTGATGTGATCGGCGCCGCCCTCCAGCAACGCATGCACGGCAGCTCGCGCACCGCCGCCGGCGCCCGCGACGAACGCGCGAATGCCGTCGATGGAACGCACGAGCGCCAGCGTCGCCGCTGTGAATCCCTCTACATCCGTGTTATCGCCGTGCACGCGTTCGCCGTCGAACCAGAACGTGTTGCAGGCGAGCGTAGCGCGAACGGCGGGTGATGTCACGTCGAGTGCGCCGACCACGATCTCCTTGTGCGGGATCGTGACATTGCCGCCGCCACCGGCGCGTGCAATCGCGCGGACGAGAGGTGCGACGTCGGCGCTGTCGCAACGCAACGCGAGATATGCGGCGTTCAGGCCGGCAGCCGTGAAGGCTGCATTCTGAATGGTGGGCGAAAGGGAGTGCGAGACGGGATCACCGAGCAACACGAAGAGGCGCGTGCCGGCGTTCGCGTTCATGGTGACAGAATCGGCTCGAGCCGGTCCAGCACGCGGGTCACGGCTTCCCGGATCTGCTCGTACGTTCGGCGATATGCGGCGAGGTCGCCTCCGAAAGGATCGTCGATGGCAGCCATGGAATCCGGGTCGTCGAGGAATTCCGTGGCGAGTGCGACACGGTCGCCGCCACCCAGATCGACCACCGCGTGATAATGCGATGGGCCCATCACGACGATCAGGTCGGCCCAGTCGAGAAGTTCATGGCTGACGGCCTGCGAGCGGTGGGCGAGCAGGTCGAGTCCGTTCTCGCCGGCGACTGCGATCGCGTTGTCGGCTGCCGGTAACGCCGGGAGCGCCGCAGTTCCCGCCGAGTCTACACTGACATGCCAGCCGCGCGCAGCGACGAGCCTCGCCGCCAGTGCATGCGCAAGCGGGCTCCGGCACGTGTTCCCGCTGCATACGAACAACAGGTTGTACGTGGTTGGTACGTTACCGGTCTCTGCGGTCATGTCGTCCGGTGTCAAGGTCATGAATGATTCTCTCGAGGTCCTCTGTAGCGATCGCGCCTTCGCGAAGCAGGCGGGGCGGCTGTTTGCTACAGTCCACGATCGTCGATGGCGCCGACGGCGGGAGTTCGCCACCGTCGAGAATTAGGATGTGCCCGGGTGCTCGCACGGCCTCGAGTGCTGAGCGAACGGCGGCAGCGGAGATCGCCGGCGGTTCCTTCGGTCGGTTCGCACTCGTCGATGTGAGCGGCTTCCGCCACGCCCGCAACAGGAGGCGCATGCCGGCATGCGACGTCGCCCGGATCGCGATTGTACCCCCGGGCCCGCGAACGTGCACCGGCAGCTTGCTGGATGCCGGAAGCACGAGCGTCAACGGGCCGGGCCAGAATGCGACGGCCAGGCGCGTCGCCGGCTCGGTCCAGACGGCGCCAGCCACATCGCTCGCATCGCGCACGAGCAGCAGAAACGGTTGCCCGGCATCTCGCTGTTTCAGTTCTCGCAGACGGCGAAGTGGCTCGGGATCGATGGCGCAACTGAAGCCGTACACCGTTTCGGTTGGACAGGCGATCAGACCACCCTGCTTGAGGTGGCGGACGATGCGTGGCATCGCTTCTGCCTGCGCCCCGGTCGAGGCGAATGCCACGGTCTCCGCAGTCATGGTCGAGCAAGCAGCGCCTCGACCGCGCGGACATCGGCTTGCGTCGTCACCTTGATGTTCTCGCGCGCTCCCTCGATCACCCGCACCGGCGTTCCGTACCGTGCGACCAAAGCGGCATCATCGGTTGCGATGACGCCATCCGCTGCCGCCCGTCGATACGCATCCATCACCACACTGCGCGGAAACGCCTGCGGCGTTTGTGCCTGCCACAGGTGATCGCGCTCGGGCGTTGCAATGATGCGCCCCACATCATCAACCTCCTGGATCGTGTCCGTCACCGGTACGGCGGCAATGACGGCATGACCCGCTGCGGCCGCGGTGATGACGCGATCGATGAGTTCCGCGGATACGAGCGGGCGGGCGGCATCGTGCACGAGCACGACGTCGACATCGTCGTCAAGTGTAGCGAGCGCGGCAGCCACGGAAGCACTGCGTGTTGCACCGCCTGTGACGAAGGTGATGCGACGATCGAGGGTGACCAGCCATTGCGGCGGTGCTGCGGCCGTCGCCGCATCCAGCGCAATCGCGATCGCTGTCACGCGCGTCTCGGCGAGAAACGGGCGCAATGTGCGGCGCAGCATGGGTTCACCCGCCAGCTCGACAAACGCCTTCGCGGTGCCGCCCATCCTGCGGCCGGCGCCCGCCGCAGGAACGACGACTGCAACGCGCACGCTCATGTGAACACCGACTCGAGCAGAGCCGGCACGTCCGGCATGCCGCGGACGCGAAGGCCTCGCCGCGCGACCGAAGCGGCCGCCGCAGGCACGAAGGCCGTATCGAACCCGAGCCGCACCGCTTCGGCGAGGCGGCGCTCCATCTGCCCGACGTTGCGGAGTTCACCGCCGAGGCCGACTTCGCCGATGAAGACGGCGTTGGCAGGAACGGGAAGATCCTGCGCACTCGAAGCCACGGCGACGGCAACGGCAAGATCAGCGGCCGGTTCGATCAGGCGAGCGCCGCCCGCCACGTTGAGGAAGACATCGAACTGGCCGGCCGCGAGGCCCGCCCGTTTCTCGAGAACCGCGAGCAGCAACGCCAACCGCTGCCGGTCGAAACCCGTTGCCACACGCTGCGGTGCACCGTAACTCGCGCGACTGCACAGTGCCTGCACTTCGACGAGCAGCGGGCGCGTCCCCTCGATTGCGGGCGTGACGGCGCTGCCGGCCACATTCTCCGCACGATCCGCGAGGTACAGCGCCGACGGATTCTCCACAGGTTCGAGACCGGCACCCGTCATGCGGAACACACCGATCTCATCCGCGCTGCCGAAGCGATTCTTCGTAGCGCGCAGCACGCGGTGATCAGCGCCCGGCGCGTCCTCGAAGTAAAGAACCGTGTCCACGATGTGTTCCAGCGCCTTTGGCCCGGCAACACTTCCGTCCTTCGTCACATGCCCGACCAGCACGACCGCAGTGTCCTCGATCTTGGCGTAGCGCTGCACGCGCGCAGCGCATGCACGAAGTTGTGCGATGCTGCCGGCCGCGCCGTCGGTGTCATTTGCCGTGACGGTCTGCACGGAGTCGATGAAGAGGATGCCCGGCTTCCGCTTCGAGGCTTCATCGAGGATCGCATCCAGAGAGGTCTCGGCGAGGAACGGAACATCGAGCGCGGCCGGATCGAGCCGTTCCGCACGCAGGCGAACCTGACCCGCCGATTCCTCGCCGGACACGTACAATACGCCAGCGCCTTCGCGCTCCAGTCTCGCCGCGACCTGCAACAGCAGCGTGCTCTTGCCAATGCCGGGTTCGCCGCCGACAAGCAACAATGATCCCGGAACGATGCCGCCGCCGAGGACGAAATCGAACTCGGAGAGGCCGGTCCTGCGGCGATTGACACGGGAGTGTTCGATATCCGCGAGGCGGACGACGGTTGGCGTTTGACTCGGGATGGGGCGAGCGCCGCTGCTGCGTACGGCAGGAGCCGGTGCATCGACGAGCGTGTTCCATGCGCCGCACGCCGGGCACTGCCCCTCCCAGCGCGCCGTCTCGTTACCGCACTCACGACAGAAGAAGAGCGTGCGTACGCGGGCCATGGTCGAAACGATCTACAGCTCGATGCGTTCCGAGACGTTCTCGAAGCGCGTGCATTCCTGGCGGAAATAGAGGTCGACGCGGCCGGTCGGGCCGTTGCGTTGCTTGCCGATGATCAATTCGACCTTGCCTTTCAGGTCGCGCCGTTCGTTCTCGTCCGCCGCATAGTACTCCGCGCGATACAGAAACATCACCAGGTCCGCATCCTGCTCGAGGGAGCCTGACTCGCGCAGGTCGGAGAGCTGGGGGCGATGGTCGGACCGTTGCTCCGGTGCACGCGACAGCTGGGAGAGGGCGACGATCGGGACTTTCAGTTCCTTCGCCAGACCCTTCAGACCGCGGCTGATCGCACTGACTTCCTGTTGTCGATTCTCTGCGCCGTTGGTCGAGTGCATGAGCTGGATGTAGTCGACCACGATCAGGCCGAGATCGGGCTGGTCCGCTTTCAGACGGCGGGCTTTCGCGCGCATCTCGAGGACCGTGAGGGAGCCGGTGTCATCGATCCAGATCGGCGCTGTGTTCAGGTGCCCCGCTGCCTGCGCGAGTTGAACGTAGTCGTCATCCGTCAGACGACCGCGCAGGAGCCGGCTCAGATCGACCAGCGCCTCCGAACAGAGCATGCGCTGCACGAGCTGCTCTTTCGACATCTCGAGCGAGAAGATCGCGACTGGTGCACGGTGCGTGATGGCCGCATGCAGCGCGATGCCGGTCACGAACGCCGTCTTCCCCATGCTGGGGCGTGCTGCCGTGATGATGAGGTCGCCTTTCTGAAATCCGCCGGTCATCTCATCGAGACGGCCGAAGCCCGTGGGTACTCCGGTCAGGCCGCCCTTCGCTGCCTGAAGCTGCTCGATCCTCTCGAACGTCGGGTAGAGGATCTTCTTGATCCAGACGAATCCTCCACGTTCGTGGGACTGCGCGACTTCGAAGATGCGTTGCTCGGCCTGATCGAGAATCTCCTCGACCGTGCGCTCGCCGGTCTCGTACGAGTCCTGAATGATGCTGCTCGAAGCTTCGATCAGACGGCGCAGCAGCGCGCGTTCACGAACGATCTTCGCGTGGTATTCGATGTTCGCAGCCGTCGGTACCACATCCAGCAGTTCACCGACGTACGGCATCCCACCCACGGACTCCAGCTCATCCGTCTTCTTCAACTCCTCGATGAGCGTGACCGCATCGATCACCTGGCCCTGCTGGAAGAGCCTCGACATTGCACGGAAGATGCGCCGGTTCGATTCACGGTAGAACATCGTGTCATCGACGATCTCGAGCGCCTTGGCGACGGCATCATTGTCGATGAGCATGCCACCCAGCACACTGACTTCTGCCTCGGGCGCATACGGCGCGTGGCGCTCCGATGTCCGCCACGCTGGCGCGCCTGCCTCAAGTCTGCTCATCGAGCACCGTGCGCAGGAGCTGAAGGTCGTCCCACACCGCCGGCACCATATTCGGGCTGCGCAGCAGGTAGGCAGGGTGGTAGCTCACGATCGTCGGCGTGTCACGGTACGTGTGAATTCGACCGCGCAGCCGGCCGACGGCCACATCGGTGCCGAGCAGTGCTTGAATTGCAAAACGGCCGACGGTCAGGATAACGCGCGGTGCGACAGCGGCGAGTTGCGCGTGGAGATGATGGGTCGCGCAAGGATCCATCTCATCGGGCAGAGGGTTCCGGTTCTCCGGCGGCCGGCATTTCAGAACGTTGCAGATGTACACGTTCTCGCGCGGGAACCCGACGCAGAGCAACAGCAGATCGAGCAATTTCCCTGCCCTGCCGACAAACGGGCGGCCGGTCCGGTCTTCATCGCGGCCCGGTGCCTCGCCCACAATCGCGACATCCGCATTGGCGTGACCTTCGCCGAAAACGACTTGTGTTCGCGATGCGTGCAGCCGGCAGCGCGTGCACGCGGCTGCGCCAGCGCTCAGCACCTCGAGCGTTCGAAGCGTCGCAAGCGATGCGGGTTCGGGCGCTGCTACGTTGGCGGAATGGTCTTCCGTCGTTAGCGCGGCGGGCTGCGTTCCTCGCGTCGAACGCCCGGCGATGATGTCGCGCAACCCGGCTGCCGTCGTGGCTTCGAGATAGAGGTCAGGCCCGCCGAGTTCTGCAACCTGGCGGAGCAATCGCGTTACATCGTCTCGATTCGTATTCATGACCGTTCGAGGAGTGAGGCAACGCGATCGAGCAGAACTTCTGCGACTTCCGACTTGGGCATGAGCGGCACGTCCTGCTCGACACCGTTCCGGTCGATGAGTACGACGTGATTCGTGTCTACTTCGAAACCAGCGCCCGCTTCCGTTGCATCGTTGAGGACGATGAGGTCGAGCGCCTTGTCTTCGAGTTTACGTCGGGCGCTTGCCCGGCCGTCGCCCGTCTCGAGCGCGAACCCGACGGCCAACAGTCCTGCGGGCCGTGCATCGCGCGTTGCAGCCAGGACATCGGTCGCCGGCGCGAGGGGAATCGCGGCCGGCCCGTCTTTCCGCCGGATCTTTGTTTGCGCGGCAGAGGCCGGCCGGAAATCGGCAACGGCAGCTGCCATGACGAGGACATTCGCGGCCGGGAGCACGGCGCGCAGTGCACCCGCCATCTGATCAGCGGTTTCGACGTGCTGCACCTGCACGCCGACGGGATCCGGCAGGTGGACCGGCCCCGCGATCAGGTGCACGTCCGCCCCGCGTCGCCATGCGGCGGCCGCGATCTCGTAACCCATGCGACCGGACGACCGATTCGACAGCACGCGCACCGGATCGACTGCTTCGCGGGTCGGCCCAGCCGTCACGACGACACGACGATCGCGCAATGGCCCGGCAGGAGTGAGCGCGCGACCGATGTGCTCGAGGATGACCGCTGGCTCGAGCATCCGGCCCGGACCCTCACCCTCTCCATGTGCAAGTGCTCCTTCGGCCGGACCCGCGATGTGGTAGCCCAGATGCTCGAGATGCGCGACGTTCGCGACCGTCTGTGCGTGCGACCACATCGCGTCGTTCATGGCCGGGCAAAGGATGACTGGGGCGCGCGTCGCCAGCAGGACCGCCGTCAGCAGGTCATCGGCGCGGCCGGCAGCCGCGCGCGCCAGCAGGTCTGCGGTCGCAGGAGCGACGCAGACGGCGTCGGCCTCGCGCGCGAGACGAATGTGCGACAGCGCGTGGCCCTCGGCCAGAATGTCGTCATGGACCGGGCGGCCCGTCAGTGCTTCGAACGAGATCGCTCCCACGAAGGCACGGGCGGAATGTGTCAGGATGGTTTCGACGATGGCGCCACGCTTCGTCAGATCGCGCGCCAGCTGAATCGCCTTGTACGCGGCGATCCCGCCCGACACGCCCAACAGCACGCGGCGACCCTGCCACGGCCGCCGCGACTCCAGCCCGTGCGCGGGGCCGTTCGTCGCGGCGTCCGCAGCCACGGCTACTGAGCTCCCTTACGGCGTCGCTTGACCAGTTCGAAGTCGAGTTCGCCGTTGACGAGCGCCTCCAGTGCACGCGTCGTCAGTTTCTTCTGCGCCGATGTCGGCATGGTATCACGCGGCAACGCATTCAGCTCGCGCGCATAACGCGCCGCCACGAGGACACCCATGTACTTGCTCGTCGTCGGACGAGCCGTCTCATCCGGTGTGAATACTCTCATGTTGCGGTCTTCTCCTCGATCATGTCCCGGAGCCGTTCGATCATGGCCGCCGTCTGCGCCGCCAGCCCCGGCCGCCGGTCCGTTCGGTGCCGTTCCGCTACCAGGATCGAACCCAGTACCCCGATCGTCGTTTCCAGGTCGTCGTTGATGATGATGTAGTCGAACTCCCCGGCTGCACCGAGTTCCCGGAGCGCGGTGCGCAGGCGGATCGCCGTGTCCGCCGTACCCTCGCCGGCTCGGCCCCGGAGCCGTCGTTCCAACTCGTCCGCCGACGGGGGCAGTATGAAAACCAGAACCGCATCCTCGAACAGCGACCGGATGCGGCGGGCTCCCTGAACGTCAATGTCCAGCACGACCGTGTGACCGGCGAGCAGCGCCGCGTCGACCCCCTCGCGCAGCGTCCCGTACCGGTGCTCGTGCACGCGTGCCCACTCGAGCAGCAGCCCATCGCGTTCGAGCCGGTCGAATCCTGCGTCATCGACAAACCGATAGTGCTCACCATTGCGCTCGCCCGGCCGCGGCGGACGGGTCGTGGCGGATAGTGCAAACACCGCGGACTGGCCGCGCTTCACGAGGGCACGCGCGAGCGTGGTCTTGCCGGCTCCGCTCGGCGCCGTCAGGACCAGAGGAAAGGCGCCGGAAACGGTCATTCCACATTCTCGACCTGCTCACGCAGCCGCTCGATCTCGTCCTTGATGGCAATGACGCAATGCTCGATCTCGGCGTCGTTCGCTTTCGAGCCGATCGTGTTCGCTTCCCGATTCATCTCCTGGATCAGGAAACTCAGTCGCTTGCCCACCGGCTCGGTGTTGCCGCCAAGCGTTGTGCGGAACATCTCGATATGCGAACGCAACCGCACCAGCTCCTCGCTCACATCCCAGCGTTCCGCAAGCATCGCGATTTCGCGGCTTACGCGTTCCTCATCGAGTGGTATCCCGTCGAGGAGTTCCGTTACGACCCGGCGCATGCGGTCTCGTTCCGCGACCAGTCGTTCCGGTGAGCGCCTCGCGACCGTGCTCATCGCGCTTTCCATTCCCTGTAATCGCGCTTCCAGATCCTCGGCCAGGCGTCTGCCCTCCTCTTCGCGCATCGCGACGGTTGCTCGCGCTGCCGCTTCCGTGACACTCTGGACTTCACCGGCTTCGACCAACATCACTTCCTCCTCATCCCACGCGAGGATGTCGTTGAAGCGCGTGAGGATCGAGAGGTCGACATCGCCGGGCAGACCGAGGGCTTCCTTGAGACCGCGCAGCGCCGACACGTACTGGCGCGCACGATCTGCGTCGATGCGCAGGCCGGATGCTTCGCCCCGGTCTCCGTTCGGTTCGAGGCGGAGCGCGTAGTGTGCATGGCCGCGAGGCAGGTGCGCGCGCAGCCATTCACGCACCTGTGGCTCGAATCGCTCCAGACCACGAGCGAGGCGGAGATTCGCGCTGAAGAAGCGATGATTCACGGTGCGGACTTCCGCACGCAGTCGGCCCGCCGCCGTTTGCAGCTCCGCCTCGCCATACCCGGTCATGCTTCGGATCATCGAGTCTCCACGTAGCGATCCATGTTAGGGACGCCAACCTGCCCAAGCAACGTACCGGGAAATCGGTACAGCGCAGGCCGTTCCGGTGTCAGTTCCAGAATGACCACTTCACACCGTACAGGAAGCGCGGGCCCCGAACCGGAAGTCCGGCCACATCCTCGACGTCCTGACCGGTCATGTCGTCGAGGCGGGCAAAGATGCGGACATCGATGATGCGGATCTGGAGGTACATGTTGTAGACCGTGCGTGCGAGCAGATCCGTGCCGATCTCCTGACCGGCGGCAGGAGGCATCAGCAGATGGCTGCGATTGAGGGCTTCGATGCGGGCGATGATCTCGAGGTTGCCGGATGGCAGGGGCAGCGAGTGCAGTTCGAGCGCACCCCGAAAACTCGAAGACGGAAGGTACGCCCAGCGCGTCCCGGTCTGCCACGTCGTGTAGTGTCCGGTTGCCTCGAGCCAGTCACCGAGCAGACGCAGCCGGCCCATCGCTTCCCAACCCGTGACTTCCCCGCCCATCACCACTGGCGCGACGCTGTCGGACAGCAGTCCGAACGTTGCGAGCGAGTCCTGCGTGATACGGAGCACAGCGCCGCCCGCGCTCAGGCGACCGAAACTGGCGACGGCGCCGCCCCGCAGGGCGGTCCGGTCTCCGATCCATGCGGGCACGGCAATCGTGTCCTCGACCGCAGGAGCGCCACGACTGCCCCTCGTCGCTTCGCCGAAGACGCGAACCCATGGCAGCGGCGCGATCTCGGCGCGTACGCGGAATGAACTCGAGGTGAGCCCGTTCTGCCAGCGTGACCAGTGTGCGTTGGCATCGAGGTCAACGCGCGAGAACAGCGTTGCCGTTGCATTCGCTTCTACTTCCGTCCGCGGCAGCCAATCATTGTCGCGCCAGCGGAACGCCGCATCGACTGCGATGTCCTCGCGTCCCCAGCCGAGGCGCGCGCCGGCTTGCGTCGTGACGCGCTCGCGAACGGGAGTCAGCGAATCCGGCAGCTGTTCATTGATCGCCTCCTCGCTTTCGGAGGAACGCCCCGCGTAAAGCTCGGCAACGACGTCTGCGGGAAAGCGGTTCCGTGCGCGCAGCATCACGTCGCGCCGCCTCCGCTCGAGCGGCTCGGGCGAACCCGGGTCGCGCGAGAGCTGGTTGTTGCGAAACTCGAACTGGAGACCGCGCTCATTCGAATGCCAGCCGAGCTTGACCCACCCGGCAAACGATTGCGCGGGCTGTCGCGTTGCAGCGCCTTGCACTTCGACGCGTTCGACGGCGATCCCGACCGGGCCGGCAAGGAAGTCTGGAACGAGCAGCTGGCCGCGAAAGAGGTTTGCGTTCGGTTCGCCGAGACCGGCCTCGATGCGCGAGTAGGCCCGGCCATCGCGCGATGCCGTGCTGCGCAGTTGAATGCGCAGCACATCCATTCGTCGTTCGACACGGACCTCTTCGAGCTGCGTGAGTTCGATCGCCGACAGATCGATGGTTGGCCCGAGCAACGGATCGTACACGTAACCATCGAGTTCGACGATCGTCCGGGCGCCGCCACCGCCGAAAGCGGTTGCCGCTTCCGGCTGGAGAAAGACGCCGGAGCGAAGCGAGAGGACGCCCGGGATTCTCGCGAGCAGATCGAGCACGTTCACTGCGCCTTCATTCAGCAGCGCGTTCTGATCCCAGAGCCAGACGCCGGATGACCAGCTTGCGCGATCGAGCCGCGGAAGCGGCACGAAGACTGGCGGCGGCGGTCCGACGCTATCCTGCCGGGCCGCGATCGTGTCCACGGCGATGGTGTCCTGACGTTGCAGCGTGTCGCGCACCTGCGCTGCGGATTGCAAGGGCACCAGGCTCAGCGCGAAGAGCACCAGCGCGACCTGGCCTGCTCGCCTTGCAAGGGAAACAGGCCTCGAGCCGTTCAACCGTGCGCGCGCGAACGAACCCACTCGATGAATATCCGGGTGGGAACTCCGGTCGGACCCTTGCGCAGGTATGGCGCCGCCTCGTCCTTCCAGGCGGTACCTGCCACGTCGAGGTGCGCCCACGGCGAATCGCCTGCGAACTCGCGCAGGAACCAGCCCGCCGTGATCGTGCCCGCCGGACGCCCAGCCGAGTTCTTGATGTCCGCGACCGGACTGTCGATCTGCTCGCGGTACTCGCTCCACAGGGGCAGCGGCCAACAGCGCGTGCCGACCCGTTCCCCGACCGCGCGGATCTCTTCGATCAGTGAGTCGTTGTTCCCCATCAGTCCGATCGCATGCTGGCCGAGTGCAACCACAACGGCGCCAGTGAGCGTGGCCGCATCGAGGACCGCCGCAGGCTTGAAGCGCTGCGCCCAGGACAGCGCATCCGCAAGGATCAGTCGGCCCTCGGCATCCGTGTTGATCACCTCGATCGTCTTGCCAAGGTGCGAACCGATGACATCACCCGGTTTGACGGCCCGGCCGGATGGCAGGTTCTCTGTGGACGGGATGATGCCGATCACATTCGCAGCCAGCTTCAGTTCACCGATCGCGTGCATCGCCGCGAGCGTAGCCGCTGCGCCGGACATATCGTACTTCATCTCCTCCATTCGATCGGCCGGCTTGAGCGAAATGCCGCCAGAATCGAACGTGACGCCCTTGCCGATGAGCACGAGCGGTGCCTCGCCCGTGCTCGCGCCCGTGTACTCGAGTGTGATGAAGCGCGGTTCTTCGTCGGTGCCCTGGGCCACCGCGAGAAGCGCCTTCATGCCCTCACGCTCGATGGCCGCCCGATCCAGGACGGTCAGTTTCATGTCGAACCGCTCGGCGATCTCTCGCGCACGCTCCGCGAGGTACGTCGGCGTTACGACGTTCCCCGGCTGGATCGCGAGGGCGCGCGCATAGTTGCCGGCCCGACCTGCGATCTGGCCATACGTCACGCCTTTCCGTGCCTTCTCGCCAATTCGCTCGTCCTCGAAGTGGATCGTCGCAGCGGTTACCGGCCCGCGATCTTCCTTGTCCTTCACCGTCTTGAGATCGCGGAAATCCCATGCTGCAAGGACCAGCGCCTCCGCGATGGCAGCCGCAACCCGTTCGGCGCCTGCGCCCCCCGACATCGGAATGAGCCCGTCGAGGAAAACGGATACACGACTCGCTCCGATTCGCTCCGCCTGGCGGACCCCGCAGCCGATCGCTCGGCGCAACCGCTCGAGCGAAGCCTCCTTCGCCTCACCCGTTCCGACCAGGACGAGCCGCTCCACACGGCTGCCCGGTCCCGGATACAGCAACAGGGTCTCGTCCTTCCTGCCCCGGAAATCGCCTCGCTTCAGCGCATCCTCGATCACGCCGTTCGCTGCACCATCCAGCCGGCCGGGACTGGCACCCACGCCAAGAGGGACGATCACAAACGGCGAGGCAAGGTCGTCCGCGCCAGGTTCGATTCTTAGATCCAATTCCGCCATGGCCGCTCCGCCCGGCTACATGTTCGCGACGATGGCTTCCGCAAAGCGGGACGTCGACATCAGCGTCGCGCCGTCCATCTGCCGCTCGAGATCGTACGTGACTGTCTTTCGTGCAATGGTCCGTTCCAGTCCCATATTGATTCGCTGCGCAGCTTCGTTCCAACCGAGGTGCTCGAGCATCATCACACCCGACAGGATCAGCGAGCCCGGATTCACCTTGTCCTGGTTCGCGTATTTCGGTGCAGTCCCGTGCGTCGCTTCGAAAACGGCAACCTCATCGCCCACGTTCGCGCCCGGCGCCATGCCCAATCCGCCGACTTGCGCCGCCGCCGCGTCCGACAGGTAATCGCCGTTCAGATTCGGCGTGGCAAGCACCGAATACTCGTCCGGCCTGAGCAGGAGTTGCTGGAACATGGCGTCGGCGATGCGGTCCTTGATGACGACCCGCCCGTTGCCGGCGGCCGCATCCGATTCGGCACTCGTGCGTTCCGCGAACTCCTCCCGCGCGAGTTCGTAGCCCCAATCGCGAAACGCGCCTTCCGTGAACTTCATGATATTGCCTTTGTGCACGAGCGTGACCGACTTGCGGCCGCGTTGAAGCGCATGCCGGATCGCGGCTCGGATCAGACGCTTCGAGCCGAACGCACTCATCGGCTTGACACCCAGTGCACTCTGTTCGCGGATGTTCACCTTGAACCCATCCACGAGCAACGTGCGCAAGCGGTCCGCCTCAGGTGAGCCCGCCTTCCATTCGATGCCCGCATACACGTCTTCCGTGTTCTCGCGGAAGATCACGATATCCAGCTTCTCGGGCTCGCGCATCGGCGAGGGGACGCCCGCGATGTAGCGGACCGGCCGGATGCACGCGTACAGATCGAGGACCTGGCGCAACGTAACGTTCAGCGAACGGATGCCGCCTCCGACTGGCGTCGTGAGCGGGCCCTTGATTCCGACCTTGAACTCGGTCAGCGCGCGCAGCGTCTCATCCGGCAGCCACTCCGATGTCTTTTCGACTGCTTTCTCACCGGCCAGCGCTTCCATCCACACGATGCGCCTGCTGCCGCCGTACGCTTTGGTTACTGCACCGTCCAGCACATGCTGCGTGGCGCGCCAGATGTCCGGACCCGTGCCATCGCCCTCGATGTACGGCAGGATCGGTCGATCCGGAACCCGCAGCGCTCCGCCCTCGATGGCGATGGGTTCGCCGTCCGACGGCACGCGAAGGTGCTTGTAACCTCCCGCCATGGTCGCTCCCCCTCGTCGACTCGTTACTTTAACGGGGCCGCGCATGCCGTCGACGTGCGCCGCCCCGTCTTCTCAACCTGCCGCAGGTCCGAACCGGTCCCGAGCCCGATTCCCCGCGTCAATTCCGTTGTGCGATCGGGATGACCTGCCGGTCTGCCGGACCCCGGTATTCGGACCGCGGGCGGATCAATCGATTGTCCTGTTGCTGTTCCATTATGTGCGCTGTCCATCCCGCCATCCGCGCGCACGCAAACACATTCGTGAACAGCTCGGCCGGGATGCCCATCGTCGAGTAGACGGCTGCGCTGAAGAAGTCCACGTTCGCATAGATCTTCTTGCCGCGCCGGTCCATTTCCGCACGAACGACCTGCTGAATCCGGTCAGCCACGCGTAGCCAGTGCGCATCTGCACCGGTCTCCGCCATCATCTCCTCGGCCAGGGCCCGCAGGATCGGCGCGCGCGGATCGAGCGTCCGGTAAACCCGATGACCGAAGCCCATGATGCGCTCGCCTCGCTCGAGCTTCTGCCGAACCCACGCTTCCGCCGCATCCACTTCGCCAATCTCGAGCAGCATCCGCATCACGCCCTCGTTCGCTCCGCCGTGCAGCGGTCCCTTCAGCGTTGCGATCGCTGCCGTGATCGCTCCATGCATGTCCGCCAGCGTCGCTGCCGCCACCCTCGCCGCAAACGTGGATGCGTTCATGCCATGTTCCGCGTGAAGCGTGAACGCGACGTCCATCGTTCGCGCGCTCACCTCACCTGGAATCTCGCCGTTCAGCATGTACAGGAAATTTGCGCCCAGCCCGAGATCGCCACGCGGCGGTACCGGCTCCTTGCCGGCTGCAAGACGAGCGATCGCCGCCGACAGCGTGACCGCCTGGCCCGTGAGACGAATCGCCTTCCGTTCGCTGGCCTCCGGACTCCGCGTTTCCGCGTCCGGATCCCAGAACGACAGCGCCGACACCGCGGTCCGGAGTACGGCCATCGGATGTGTCCCGCGCGCGGCGAGCCGGAGCAGATCGAGTGCGCGCGCATCGACGACCATTCCTTCGTTGATGCGTTGGTTCAGCCTCGCGAACTGCTCGCGGTTGGGAAGTTCGCCGTACCAGAGCAGGTGACAGACTTCCTCGAACGTCGTGTTCCGGGCGAGGTCCTGAATCTCATAGCCCGCATACACGAGCCGGCCCGCCTCGCCGAACACCTCACTCAGCCGGGTCGCTGCCGCGACGGCATCGTCCAAGCCCTTCGTAGTCATGATCGTGAAACTCCTGCGCGCCCGCGGCCAGCAGACCGCGGGGCAATGAACGACGACAGGGCCGCGTCGTCCCGCCGAACGGGCGGAGCGCCGGCCCTGATCAACATGTGCCGGTTCCAGAGCCTGAGAAGGATAGGCGCCGGGCTCTGAAGGCGCAAGTCGCCGTACGGCGTTGTGCTCGGGTTTGGTCAGAGCGTCGAGACGAGTGCGTTCAACAGGCCGGCGGCGTGGGCGGCCACGTTGATGGCGCCAGCCAGATCCGAGTTGAGGAGAGCGACTGCGGCGTCACCGTGCAGGTTGCGGGCGGACGCGAGCATGCTCCGAGCGCGGCTCGGCATTGCCGGACGGATTCGATCGAGGCGTGCCGCAACGTGGTCAAGTGCGAGGCCGATGATTGCGACGTATGCGGTGGCGACATCGTCACCCAGCTGTTCCGCGGTGCGAATTGCCATGAACTGGCGCGCGTCGACGAGACCCTGGTTGGCCAGGTCGGCGTGGCCGGCAGCGACGGCGCCCCATGCGTCGGAGGTGAGGGCTCGATGCTCGAAGCGCAGGCGGTCGGCGGCGACCTGTCCGCGCTCCCGGGTCGTGCGTTTGAGGGCGAGATCGAAGAGTTCCTCGAGGACGGGAACGTGCGGTGTGGGCTCGACAGCCGTGGCAAGTCTCCAGGCCAGCTCACGCAGGATGAACTCGGGCGATCCGGGCCCGGCGGCCTCCGCAGCCTCGATGACGCTTCGCAGGCCATCGGCCTGGACCGCGTCAAGACCGGTCGGCGCCCGATCACATGCCGTCCCGAGGAGGCCTGTGAAGAGTGCCATCAGGGTCAAGGCTCTGGATCGCGATCCGGTGCTCTGCGTCATGCGTTCGACGGGTTCTGGTGATCCTGTTGTCTGGCAACTCATGCAAAGTTGAAGCCGAGCCGGGCGGTCAGTGACCGTGGCCGGTGCCGCCGGGCATGCGAGTGGACAGGAAAATCAGGCCGCTTCCGGCGACCAGGGCAATGGCGCCAGCGATGATGGGCCCTGTCCCGTGCGTCGAAAGGGCATGGCCGAAGAACACCGGAAAGAGGAGCGAACTCACCGCACCGGCGAGCAGGACGACGCTCCGCAGAACGGCCATTTGTGCACCTTTCGAGAATCAGTTTCCGGTTGCGCCGAGCACCTGTCGGCGGCCCAGGCTGGTCCACTCGGGCGGATTCGGATCGTTCGCGATCGTGGCACCGAGGAGGAAGGCGAGGCGCGCGATGCGCGCAGCTTTATCAGCGTCGATGCGTTCGATCTCATCCGATGGACGGTGGTAATCTTCGTGGACGCCGGCGAAGAAGAAAAGGGCTGGCACACCGGCGCGCGCAAAATGGAAGTGATCGCTTCGGAAGAAGAACTGCTCCGCGGGCCAGGGATCGTCGATGACGGTGAGGCGAAGATCGGGGTTCGCGCGCGCTGTCTCCGCGACCCGTGAGCCGAGCGAAGAGTAACCTGTTCCAATGGTGACGACCGTATCCGGCGTGTTACGTCCGATCATGTCGATGTTGATGTTGGCGACCATGCGACTGGCGGGAATCGCGTTGCTTTCAAGGAATGCCTGCGAGCCGAGCAAGCCAAGCTCCTCGCCGCTGACGAGCAGGAAAACAATCGAACGCGCGGGTGGCGCCGGCATCGAGGCAAAGGCTTCCGCGACCTCGAGTACAGCCGCCGTCCCTGACGCGTCATCGTCGGCACCGTTGTAGATCGAGTCGCCGCTCGCATCGGGCAGACCGGTACCGAGGTGATCCATGTGTGCGCTGAACACGATGTACGTGTCGCGCAGGAGCGAATCCGATCCGGGCAACAGGGCGGCGACATTGGGAGCAGTGGGCGAATCGGGTCCCGGCCCGAGAGCGTAACGCTGGACGAAACCGTCGCCGGCAGGGAGAAGACCCATCCCTTCGAATTCCGTTGCAATGTACGTGGCGGCGAGGTCGAGACCCGGGCTCGGTGTGGCCCGGCCGGCGAGGCCGTCGCTCGACAGGAACCGGATCCGACTCAGCAAGCCATCCGTGGTAATGGTCTCGACCGACGCGGGCGGCGGCGAGCCTTCACGAATGGCCGCACGGGCGTCGGGGCGAGTGCACGCTGCGCACACCAGCGCGATGCAGAGAATCCCTGCCAACCATTCGTCCAGCCTGTCGACCATGCCGTGCGTCCCTTCTCCGGTTCGGCCTGTCAGGAAGGTATCGGTACAGGGGCGGGCCGGGTAGCGCTGAACGCAGAGTTGGCCTTGTTGCGGTCGAGTGGAGCGGCATCAGATGGACGGGCGAACAAAATTGACCGCGGAGCGCGCATTCCGCTAACATCCGCGCGAGCCACGGAGAAGGCGAAGAGGAGAATGGCCGCTACGAAACCGGCGGAAACGAAACGGACGCGGGTCGACCTGCTCGAGCCGCGCGATCTCGCTGCGCTGGGTGGTATCGAGTTCGTCGCGCGCCAGATTGTGGAAGGCTTCCTGGCCGGGCTGCACCGCTCGCCGCACCGCGGGTTCTCGGTCGAGTTCGCGGAGCATCGCATGTATCAGCCGGGCGATGATCTGCGTCACATCGACTGGCGCGTGTTCGGTCGCTCCGACCGCTATTACATCAAACAGTTCGAAGAAGAGACGAACCTGCGATCGTATCTGCTCATCGATGCGAGTGCATCGATGGCGTGGACGTCTGACGCGGAACGCTTGCCGCCGAAAGTCTGGTATGCGAAGCAGCTCGCCGCGAGTCTGGCGATGCTGCTGCTGCGCCAGGGCGATACGGTTGGCATGGTCGGGTTTGACCAGCGGATCCGCTCGCGCGTCGCTCCGCGCGGCGGTCGCCGTCACTGGTACGAGTTGGTTCGAACGATCGAACACATCGATGCGTCGGGTCCGACGGATGCCGGTACAGCGCTTCGCGATGTGGCTGCCCGGCTGCGCCGCCGTGGCATGGTCATCCTGCTTTCAGATCTCCTCGTCGATCCCGTGACGACTCGCCTTGCGCTGCACTTCCTCCGTCATCGCGGCCACGAGGTTCTGGTTTTCCATCTGCTCGATCCCGGTGAACGCGAACTGCCCGGCGTCGGTGACGCGCGCTTCGTCGATCCGGAGACGGGCGAAGAACTGCCGGTCACAGTGGCCGATCTCCGGCGCGAATACCGCGAAGCCGTCGAGCACGCCATCGCCGAGTGGAGGCAACTGCTCGTGCCCCAGGGAATCGACTACGTGCTCGTCGAAACGGACCAGCCAATGGCGCTTGCCCTGCGCGCGTACCTGCGCAAACGGGAGCGACTCGGCTGATGGGCTTTCTTGCGCCGGCACTCCTCGCACTCGGCGCCGCTGTCTCGATCCCGCTCATTCTGCATCTGTTTCAGCGGCACCAGGGACCTCGCGTCATCTTTCCCGCACTCCGCTACCTGCGGCGCGCAGAAAAGGAGCACGCACGCAGGATCCGGCTACGGCAACTGCTGCTCATGTTGCTGCGGGTCGCTACGCTGGCCCTGCTCGCGCTGGCCGCGGCGAGGCCCTTCCTTCGGGCGGCCGGGGCTGGCCACGAGCCGACCGCAGTCGCCATTGTCCTCGATAATTCGATGAGCACGGGTGTCGTCTCGGGCGATCGGCGCGTGCTCGACATCCTGAAAGACCGTGCCCTCGAGACCCTCGCACACGCCGGACCCGAAGATCGATTCTGGCTGATCCGTGCAGGCGAGCCGTGGGCTCCTGCCCTCGCGGGGGATGCAGAAACCACGGCGACTCGTGTTCGCGATACCGAACCATCCGCTGCCGCCGCGCGCCTCGCCGATGCCGTGATGCGCGCGCGCTCCGTCCTCGAAACCGGTGCCGGTGCACTCGCATCCGAGATTCACCTTCTGACCGACCTCCAGGCGAGCAACCTGCCCGTGCTGGAATTGAATGAGCCGGCTCGGACGAACGTCCCACTGCTGCTATGGTATCCGGCGGATGATCCGCCATCGAATCTGAGCGTGACCGACGTGCGTGTGGGTGGGGGCATTCCGCCAACCGAGAACCAGCGCTCGATCGTCGCTGCGCGACTCGCCGGTTCAGCTGGAACCGATTCGGTTGCCGTGCGACTCACCATCGATGACCGCGTTGTCGCGGTCGGCTATGGTGCGCCCGGCGACGTCGTGCTGCTGCCGTTCCCGCCTCGCCGCGCGGGTCTGGTCGGCGGATGGGTCGAGACCGATGCCGACCCGCTGCGCGCGGATGATCGGCGTGCCTTCGCGTTGAGTGTCCGGCCGGCGCCCGGCGTCGCATCGAGTGCGAGCCTCACGCTTGCCAGCCACGCTCTTGCGGCACTGGAGAACGCAGGCCGGGTTCGTCGCGTGAGTGCAGCCGATGCGGACGTCCTCATTCTGCCCGCGGCACAGGGACTCGAAACGGTTCCACCCGGCCGCAGCGCAGTGATCCTCGCACCGGATTCGTTGTACGAGTTGCCTGCCGCGAATCGGCGTCTGGCAGCGGCGGCCATACCGTGGCGTTACGAACCGGCCGAGTTGACTGGCGAGGGTCGGTTCGACGTCGGAGCGTTGGCGGATGAACTGACACGCACGCTGGCACAGGTTCGCATCCTGTATGCCCTCGCGCTGGAGCCGCTGTCCGAATCGACCGACAGCGTGTTGCTGCGGCTCGCCGATGGCCGCGCCTGGGCGATTCGCGGGCAGCGACGTGGTGGCGGCACGTGGATCCTTCTGGCATCGCCGTTCAGCGAGGAGGCGACCACACTCCCGACCTCGGCCGCGATGGTGCCGTTGCTCGACCGCATCATCACGGAGTGGACCGTTGCCGGCGCACCGGTCGCAACGCTCGAGCCGGGCTCCGAGATTGCCTTGCCCGACCGTATCACCGCCGTCGTGCGACCGGATGGTGAACGCGAACAGGTAACGGCCGGGACACGCTTCCGCTTCGGTGCAGAGGCCGGCGTGTACCGTCTTGCGACTGCGGATTCGATCCTGTCTGCCTTCGCCGTGAATCCCTCGCCCGAGGAATCCGATCTGAGCCGGCTGTCGGAACGCCGCTTGAGCAGCGCGCTGCCCGGATGGGATCCCATCGTTTCCAATCGGCCGCAGGACTGGGGCGAGCGAATCTTTCGCGGTCGCCTGGGCCGCGAGGTCTGGCAGCCGTTCCTCGTCGCGGCATTCCTTCTGCTCTTCGTCGAAGCGCTCGTCGCCGCGACGGGACCCGCGCGCGGAAAACGTGCACGTGAGGACAGCACCGCCGCCGCGCGCGTGAGCGGTTCGGCGCGCGTATCCGGCGTTACTGGTAACTGATCGCCATGCACTCGCAGATTCTCGACGCGATGCGGGCCCAGCTCGCCTTCGCGAAACTCGCCGACTCCCTGCCACCGGCCGGAACTGCCCTTCGCATCGGCGGACTTCCGGGATCGTCGCCTGCGTTGCTCATTGCCGCGATGGCGCGCACAAGGACGCACCGGATCTGGATCATCGTCGCACACTCTCCGCCCGAAGCCGAAGCCGTGACAGCCGATCTGCACGCGCTGCTTTCCGAGGACGCAGCTGTCCTTTTCCCGCAGCTCGAGACACTGCCTTACGAAGCCGAGCAGGAACACGTCGAGTTGGGCGGACTGCGCGTCGAGGCGCTCGAAGCTCTTCTCGCGGGCCGCTGCCGGATCCTCGTGACCACGGCCCGCGCGCTCCAGGAGAAGGCCGCGATTCCAACCGGGCTCGCCGACCTGCGCATGACGCTGGCGAAGGATCAGACCATTCGGCTTGCGCAGCTTGCCGGGCAGCTCGAAGAGATGGGATTCAAGCGTGTGCCCCTCGTCGAAGCCGTCGGCCAGTTCGCCGTGCGCGGGGGCATTCTCGATCTGTTCGGGTTCGGCTCGCCGGAGCCCGTGCGCATCGAGTTCTGGGGCGATGAAATCGCATCGATTCGAACCTTCGACATCCTGGATCAACGCTCGACGGGTGAACGTTCGAGCGTCGACATCCTGCCGGTCGATCTCGCTCCAGAGCATCACGGCGAAGGGCCCGGTGCACGACGGTCGCTGCTCGATGTCGTCGCGCGCGACGCCGTCCTCGTCGAACTCGCCGACGGTGAGAGCGCGGCTGAATTCACACGCACATGGACACAGGTCCGGCACCTGCACGAACTCGAGCGGAAACGCGGCGGCAGACCGGAACCACCCGAGATTCTGTTCCTGCCGCCGGATCAGGCCGTCGAACGATTCGCCAGCTTCGGCCGCCTGATCGTCTCGATCGAACCGCCGCATGACCTCCGTTTCGATGCGCGTCCGGCCGAGCCCATCGAGCGCGACATGGATCGCCTTGCAACTCTCCTGCGCGCTGGTGCTGCACGCGCGGAAAGAACCTGGATCCTGTGCGATAACGAAGGTCAGATCGAGCGCCTCGAATCGATCCTCGCTGAGCGCGGCATGCTGCCACCCGGCACGACCATCGCGCTCGGAGCCATCCACTCCGGTTTCGTTCTCGAGGGCATGCCTCATCCCGTTCGAGTTCTCACGGACCACGAGATCTTTTCGCGCGCCCGGCGCCTGCGCCGAACGCGCCGATTCCGCGGCGCCGTCGCACTCGAAAGTCTGTCACAGCTCAGGCCCGGTGACTTCATCGTTCATCTCGATCACGGCATCGGCCGATTCCTGCGTCTCGAACATGTGCGCGTCGCCGACCAGGAGATCGAGTCGCTCGCCATCGAATACGCAAACGGTGAGATCCTGCGTGTGCCGGTCTATCGCCTTGATCTCATCGAACGGTGGGTCCCCGATCGCGACGATGCCGCCACACCGAGGTTGCATCGCATCGGTGGAAAGACATGGAAAACGCTGCGACGCAAAACGGAAAAAGCCATCCAGGAAATGGCTGCCGAACTGCTCCAGCTTTACGCAGCCCGCCAGATGGCCACCCGGCCGCCGTTCCCCCCCGACGGCCGATGGCAGAAGGAGATGGAGTCCAGTTTCCTGTATGAGGACACACCGGATCAGCGTCACGCCACTGCCGACGTAAAACGCGACATGGAGTCACGCCACCCCATGGATCGCCTGCTGTGCGGCGATGTCGGTTACGGCAAGACCGAGATCGCCATCCGCGCGGCTTTCAAATCCGCTCTCGAGGGGCGGCAGGTCGCCGTCCTCGCGCCCACGACCATCCTCGTCGAACAGCACCTGCACACCTTCCGTCAGCGCCTCGCCGGCTACCCCGTGCGCATCGAGGCAATCTCGCGGTTCCGTTCCGCGAAGGAACAGACACACATCCTCGGCGCTCTGGCCGGCGGACAGATCGACATCCTCATTGGCACGCATCGCATCATCGAACCGGACGTCGTGTTCAGGAACCTCGGTCTCATGATCGTCGATGAGGAGCAACGTTTTGGCGTCAAGCAGAAGGAACGACTGAAAGCGCTCAAGCACAATCTCGACGTCCTGTCGCTCACTGCCACTCCCATCCCGCGCACCCTGCACCTCTCCCTTGCCGGCCTGCGCGATCTCTCTCTGCTCCAGACACCACCGCGCGACCGCATGCCCATCATCACCCACGTGCTGCCGTGGGTCGATCAGGTCCTCGAGGATGCGATCCACCGTGAACTCGATCGCGGCGGTCAGATCTTTGTCGTTCACAACCGCGTCCAATCCATCGAGGGCGCCGCCGCGCGTGTCCGCAGCCTCGCACCCGACACGATCATGGACATCGCGCACGGACAGATGCCGAGCAGCCAACTCGAAGTCGTGATGCGACGTTTCCTCGATGGCGAGATCCGCATTCTCGTCTCCAGCGCCATCATCGAAAACGGACTCGACGTTCCCACCGCCAACACGCTCATCGTCGATCGCGCGGACTACTTCGGCCTCGCTCAACTCTACCAGCTGCGCGGGCGCGTCGGCCGCTCGCACCACCGCGCCTACTGCTACCTCGTCGTTCCAGAGAACGTCCAGGAAGACGCAGAACGGCGACTTCGCATCCTCGAACACTTCACCGATCTCGGCAGTGGCTACGCCATTGCCCTCAAGGACCTCGAACTCCGCGGCTCCGGCAACATCCTCGGCGCCGACCAGTCCGGCTTCGTCCATGCCATCGGCCTCGATACGTACACACGCCTGCTCGAGCAGACCATCCGTCGTCTCAAGGAAGGGGTGACCGAAGAGGTCGTGCCTTGCGATGTGTCCATCGACGGCGCCGCTTTCCTTCCCGACTTCTACATCGCTGACGATGCTCAGAAACTCCACCTGTACAGGCGCCTGTCGCGCCTCGAATCACCCGATCAGCTCGATGTCCTCGCACTCGAACTCACCGATCGCTACGGCTCTCCCCCTCAAGAGGCGAAACTGCTCATCGACACCACACGCCTCCGTCTCCTCGGTACCGCCGCGGCCGTCGAGCGTATTGCCATCCGTGGCCAGAGCGCCCGTGTCTCCTTCCGTGACGCCGCCATCCCACGCATGGCTCACCTCCAGGACACGTTCCGCGACCGGCAGGTCGAGATCGATGTCAAGCGCGCACACCCGCTCTCTTTCGTGCTCCGCTCGCGCGGCGCTTTCCCCATCACCGAGACCGTCGCCCTCGCCCTCACCCAACTCCTCCCCCACCGCGCAGCCGCCTGAGACGATTCTCGATGGCCACAAGAACCGGCCCCCGGAAACCGTCTCTTCTGCGGTCCCTTTCATCGGGAACCGGTGGCACCGCGTTCCGGTATTCATTAGCTTGATCGGTTGTCATGCAGATTCCTCACCCGGGAGACACTGGATGCGATGCAAGGTCACGCTCCTCGCGTTTGTCGCCGGAACGTTGCTCGGCTGCGACAGCTTCGGGCAGGCCGTCACGTCGCATACGGACGTTCTGGCTCGCGCCGCGGGCCATGAATTGACGGTCGATCAGGCCGCGTCCCTCGTGGCGGCATACCGTGAAGTCCCTGCGCAACGCGAGGTCGTCGATGCCCTCGCCAATCTATGGGTCGACTACACGCTGCTTGCGACGGCGGCCGCTCGAGACTCGATGTTGACGACTGTCGACCTCGAGCCGCTGCTTCGGCCGTTCATGGATCAGCAGGTTGTATGGAAGTTGCGCGAGAAGGTGATCCAGGTGGACACGACGATGACGGATGAGCAGTTGCGCGAGTTGTATGAAACGGAACAGCCGTCACTTCAGGTTCGGGCGCGACACATTCTGCTGCGCCTTGCGGCGGATGCTGCGCCGGCCGTGCGCGACAGTGTAATGACGCTGGCAACGACGTTGCAGCAACGAGCCGGGAGTGGCGAAGACTTCGAGGCGCTGGCGAGGCAGTACGGTCAGGACGGGACGGCGCAGCAGGGTGGCGATCTCGGCTTCAACGGACGTGGCGACTGGATCCCTGACTTCGAGGAAGTCGCCTTTGCGCTCGAGCCGGGTCAGGTGAGCGATGTCGTCGAGACACCGTTCGGGCTGCACATCATCAAAGTCGAGGAACGCCGGCAACCTCCCTTCGAAGAAGTCAGGGACAACTTTCGCACGCAGGCGCAGAGGGATCGGGAAACGAAGGCCGAGGAAGCGTACATCACGAGCCTTACGGACACGATGGCGATCGAGATCCAGGAGGGCGCTGCGGAGAACGCGCGGGAGATGGTACGCTCGCCGGATCTTTCGTTACGAGGCCGTGCGGCATCGCGTTCGCTGGTTCGCTTCAAGGAAGGGACTCTGACGGCGAACGAGTTTCTCGATGTCGTGCGCACATGGCCGGCGCAGACGCGTGGTCAGTTCGTTGCGGCGAACGATGACCAGATCGGTCAGGTCCTGGAAGGAGTCGCGCGCAATGAGATCCTCGTGAATGAGGCGGCCAGGCAGGGTCTGGGAGTATCGGAGGCGGAGGCGGACTCGTTGCGCGAACAGACGCGTTTCTCGATGCGCATTGCAGCCGTGAACGCAGGCCTGACATCGATCCAGCCGCAGGAAGGCGAGACGATGCCGCAGGCCATCGACCGCAAGGTCCGTGCATTCCTCGAGGGGTTGCTCAAGGGCGAGATGCAGGCATACCCGCTCGGTCCGGTTTCGTATGCGTTGCGCAGTCAGTTCAACGGCGAAGTCTTTCCGCGCTCTTTCGACGCGGCAGTCGCACGCATTGAAGCACAGCGTCCGCCGCTGCCGCCAACTGCGCCGGCCGGCTCGATTCCGTCGCCACCGCCTGCCGACACCACGGCGGCGGCGAGGTAAGCTAACGACGAGCATCAGGGAACGGCATTGCACACACGTAACGTTCTGATCCCGATTCTCGCGATGACCGCGTTGTCTACGGTCGCGCAGCGCAGTGCGGCACAGGTCGATTCGACGAGAGCGAGTGGACAGCGGGACGAGCTGCTGGCCTGGATCGTCGCCGTGGTGGGCGACAGCATCGTCTCGCGCGGTGATCTCGAGGAGGGACTCGCGGTCTGGGTCGCAACCGAGAATGAGGGCCGCCAGCCGGGTCCCGAGCAACGCCAGACGATCCTCGATCAGGTGCTGGAAAGCCGCATCAACACGCTGCTGCTGCTTCAGGCGGCACAGCGTGATACGACGATCGTCGTGTCGGACGATGATGTGGATCGCAATGTCGAGCAGCAGATCGCGCAGATTCAGCAGCAGCAGTACGGTTCGGCGGCGGCACTCGAGCAGGCGCTTCGCCGCGAAGGAATGAGCATGCAGGAGTACCGCGATGCGCTACGCAACCGCGTGCGTCGCGAGATGTACATCGCGCAGTACCGGCAGAAAGTGCGTCAGAGCCGGAAGCCACCGCCTGTCACGGACGAGGAGGTCCGGGCGATGTTCGATGAGGCGGCGAATCTCGGCCAGGTCCCGATGATTCCGCCGTCGATCACGTTCGAGCAGGTCGTCGTTCCGGTCGAGCCGTCGCCGGACGCGCTGGCGGCTGCGAAGACGAAAGCGGATTCCATCCATGCACTCGTGCTCGAGGATCCGGACGAGTTCGCTGCACTCGCGCGTCGTTTCTCCGAGGATCCGGGTTCGAAGGAGCAGGGCGGTGACCTGGGCTGGTTCCGGCGAGGGCAGGGTTTCGTACAGGAGTTCGAGATCGCCGCGTTCCGTCTGCGCCAGGGTGAGATCAGTCCACCCGTGAAGACCTTCGTCGGCTACCACATCATCAGAATCGAGCGCGTTCGTGGTTCGGAACGCCAGGCCCGGCACATCCTGATCCGGCCCGAGATCTCGGAGGCGGACATCGCGCGCGCTCGCACGCGGGCCGACACCGTTGTCGAGAAGATGCGTGCGGGCGTCCGCATCGATTCCCTCAAGCGACAATACGGCGACGTGGATGAAGTGACGCGTGTTGGTCCGTTCCCTCGTGACAGCCTCGATTCCGGGTATGCGACTGCGCTCGACAGTGTATCGCGCGGCGAGATCGTCGGTCCGTTCCGCATCGATGGCCCGGTCGTGAAGTGGGGGGTGGCGCGGGTGCTCGAACTCCAGGACGCGCGTCAGGGCACGGTCTCCGATTATCGCGATTTCCTGGCGAACCGGATCGCGGCAGACAAGCTCGAGGCCGAGATTCTTCGCGAACTGCGGCGCCGCACGTACGTCGAGATCCGGGATCCGCCGCGGTCAGGAGAGACGCAGGACGGCCGCTCACCGCCAGACAGGCGGGGCGGCGGTTGAGCCGGCGTGCCCCTGCAAGGTAGTCCGCTCGCGCCACGGCTCGCCCTCACGCTCGGCGATCCGCGCGGCATCGGTCCCGAAGTCGTCGCCAACTCCGTCCGTCGCCTCGCCGCAGTTTCAGGTGCCCCGTCATTCCTCGTGATCGGGCCCGCCGGCACGGTTGCGGACGAGTTCCCATTCGAGTTCCAATCCGTAGGCAGATGGATCGAGGGCGGCGATTCCGCCCTTGCCGGGCGTCTGGCGGGTCAGGCGATCGAAACGGCCGCGAGGCTGGCCGTCACGGGCCGCGTCGATGCCATTGTCACCGGACCCATCGACAAGGCCGCGCTCCACGAGGGCGGCTTCGCGTTTGCCGGCCATACGGAGATGCTCGCGACCTTGAGCGGAGCCGCCGAAGTGTCGATGTTGATGAGCGCGGAGGAGACCGTGCTGGGCGGACCGTTACGCGTCGTGCTGGCCACAACGCATGTCCCGCTCGCCGAGGTGCCCCGGCTGTTGACGGCGGATCTTCTCGTCCGTCAGACGCGGCTGCTGCATGATGCGTTGTGCCGGGGCTGGGCGATGGAGCGCCCGCGAATCGCGCTGTGCGCCTTCAACCCGCACGCTTCCGACGGCGGCCTTTTCGGCGATCAGGAAGCGCGGGTGTACGCGCCGGCTCTCGCTTCGCTGCGCGCTGCCGGTATCGATGCGCGCGGCCCGTTTCCGGCCGATACCGTCTTCCTGCGCACGGCTCGCGGTGAATTCGACGCCGCAGTCGCCCCTTATCATGACGTGGGAATGGCGGCCTTCAAGACAGCGTCGTTCGGACGAGGCGTGAACGTGACCCTCGGCCTGCCGTTCGTGCGCACGTCCCCTGACCACGGTGTTGCTCTCGACATCGCGGGCACGGGTCGAGCGGATCCGGCATCGATGCTGGAAGCGATCCGTCTGGCAGCGCAGCTCGTGGCTCGCAACCGCGCGCCGGCGCGGGCATGATCCGCCTCGTCGACGTACGCAAGGATTACGCGCGGGGCGCGGCTCTCGAGGGCGTCACGTTCCGACTCCGCAAAGGCGAGTTCTGTTTCCTGACAGGCCACAGCGGTGCGGGCAAGTCCACGATCATGAAGCTCATCCACATGGCGGACCGGCCCACGGCGGGCGAGGTTCGGGTCAGCGAATACTCGTCAGCGACCATCCGCCCCCGTGAGATCGCGTTGCTGAGACGCAAGATCGGGTATGTCTTCCAGGACTTCCGCCTGCTGCCCGATCGGTCGGCTTCGGCAAACGTCGCGTTCGCACTCGAGGTCACCGGAGCGCGGCCTGCCGTCATTCGCTCGAAGGTCGGCCGCCTGCTCGCACATGTTGGGCTTGCCGCCCGGACGGAGGCATTGCCGACCGAGCTTTCGGGTGGTGAACAGCAGCGCGTCGCCATCGCACGCGCCCTCGCGCACGATCCTCTCGTCCTGCTCGCGGATGAACCAACGGGCAATCTCGATGAACGCGCCACGCAGGGCGTGTTCGAGTTGATCCGTGACATCAATACCGCTGGTACTGCGGTCCTGTTCGCCACCCACAACCTCGATCTCGTGCGCCGCAATCCGGGCTACCGCGTGATCGAGCTGGATCACGGGAACATCGTGTTCGATTCCGCGGCGAACGGCCGGGCCTGACGTGGCCTACGCCCTGCGCGAATCGCTGCGCGCATTCCGGCGCGCGCCCGTTCTGACCGGCCTCTCCTCGATGATGATCGCGCTGTCGCTCTTTCTGGTCGGGCTCTTCGCGCTGGCTGCCTGGAACGTGCGCCGCGTGATGGAACGCGTCGAATCGCGCGTCGAGGTCATTGCCTACCTTCGCGATGATGCCGCGCCCGAAGCCGTGAACATCGCAAGATCGGACATTGCCGCATACGATGAAGTCCGCGATGTCAGCTACATCTCGAAGGAACATGCTCTGGTCAAGGCGAAAGAGGAGTTGCCCGAATTCGCGGACGTGTTCGGTGATCTCGACACCAATCCCTTGCCGGCTTCCCTCGAGATTCTGCTGGAGCCGAACCAGACCGGGCCAGAAGCGGTCGAAGCGGTCGCGCGTCGCATCCGCCAGTACCCGTTCGTCGAGGATGTGCGCTTCGGCAGCGAGTGGCTCGACAAGGTCTTCCTGCTACGGCGCGTCGCCGGCGCCGCAACCATCATCCTGGGCAGCGCTTTCGCGATCGTCGCATCGCTGATCATTGGCGCAGCCATTCGGATGGCGATCTACGCTCGTCGCGACGAGATCTCGATCATGCGCCTCGTCGGAGCCACCGAATCGTTCGTGCGGCGGCCATTCCTGCTCGAGGGCTTGTTCACCGGTCTTCTGGGTGGATCGCTCGCCCTTGGCGGGACATGGCTCGCCTACGCGATCGCGTCCCGGTCGCTGCTCGCGATCGAATGGCTGCCGCTCGAATGGATCATGGTCGGCCTCGCCGCCGGTGCTCTCGTCGGCGTCATGGCCAGCGCCATTGCCGTGCGCCGGTACCTGGTGGCCGTATGATGTGCGCGCACCGAGCGCGACAACCTCCCGGCCAGCGATGGCCGGAGCGCGGCAGCCGCCGGCCCTGGCGCTGTTCAACGTCCAGCGCGCTGCTGGTTGTCGTTGCGAGCCTGGCGCTCGGCCCGCGCGCTCTCGCCGCCCAGGCCGCACAGCAGGATCTTCGCGCCAGCGAGCTTCGGCTCGACTCGATCCGGAACCTGCGCGAACAGTTGCAGCGCGAATTGACCGGATTGCAGACACGCGTCCGTGATGCATCGCGTGAGCTGGTCAACATCGGAAGGCAGCGCGCCGCGTCTGTGAGCGCGCTTCAGGAGATCGAGTTTCAGGCGGCCGTCCTCCAGACATCCCTCGAGCAGACGACCGCCGAACTCGAGGCCGCTCGGGACCGTCACACGGATCGCTCTGCCGCGCTGCGCAAGCGACTGCGCTCGATCTACAAGCGCGGCTCTCTCCACACCGTGCGCGTCCTTCTCAGCGCGGAGAATTTCGGGGACCTGCTCAATCGCTACAAGTATCTTCAACTCATGTCGATGTACGATCGAGTCGTTCTGGACGACGTCCGGAAACTCGAGGCGGATCTCTCTGGCAACGAGGCGGAACTGCGCCAGACGTACACCCAGATCGAGAATCTGCTCGCGGAGAAAAGCAGTGAAGCCGCACAGCTTCGTCGCCTCGAGCAGCAGAGCCGGCGCGCGCTCGATCAGGTAAAAAACGCCGAAGCCAGCACGTCGTCGCGAATCGAGAAGGCCGAGCGCGATGAAGCGCAACTCGTCGGCATCATCGAACGACTCGAGCGCGATCGCATTGCCGAAGAGCGACGCCGCGCCAGTGACGGCAGCGCCGCGCTGCCCGCAAATATCACGACACGCGATTTCGGCCGGCTCGCATGGCCTGTCGAAGGACGGATCGCATACCGCTTCGGTCCCGAGCGGAAACCGAACGGCAATACGCTGATGAACAATGGCATCGGGATCGCCGCGCCTGCCGGTTCGGTGGTCCGCGCCGTCCAGGCCGGAACGGTCGAGCATGCAGGACCGTTCGCGGGCTACGGCTCGATGGTCATGGTCGATCACGGTGGCGGGTTCTACACGCTCTACATGTACCTCAGGACCGTATCCGTCCAGAGAGGTCAGAGCATCACCAACCAGAGTGAGATCGGTACGGTTGGTGGCGAACAGACGCCCGAAGGCGCGCACCTCGAGTTCCAGGTCCGCCAACCTGTGAACGGCACGATACAACCCGTCGATCCGCTGAGCTGGCTTCGTTCACGGAGCGGTGGATGAGCGGCTTGCCTGCCCTGCTCGGCCATACCCGCGAGCGTGGCGTTCTCGCCCGCGCCGTGAGCCGGGATGAACTGCCTGCCGCCCTTCTGTTCATCGGTGATTCGGGCATTGGCAAGCAGAGGCTTGCACTGTGGCTTGGCCAGCTCCTGCTGTGCGAGACGCCTTCGCCTGAAGGGCCGTGCGGAACCTGCAAGGCGTGCCGCCTGGCGATCCGTCTCGAGCATCCCGACCTCCACTGGTTCTTCCCGCTTCCGCGACCGAAGGTGAGCGGCGGCCCGGACCGGTTGGGTGATGCACTCGAAGAGGCCCGGGCCGTCGAGCTCGCGGCACGCCGCAACACCCCGTGGTACGCGAGCGCGACCACCGACATCGTCGGCCTCTACCTGGCGCACGCGCAGGTGATTCGCCGTGTCGCCGGCACGCGGCCGGCAATGGCGCGGCGCAAGGTCATCCTCATCGGCGATGCCGAGATGCTGGTTTCTCAGGAGGCCAGCCCCGAGGCGGCAAACGCCCTGCTGAAGCTGTTCGAGGAACCGCCACCTGATACGACCGTGATCCTGACCGCGAGTGAGCCCGATGCGCTCCTTCCCACGGTGCGTTCCCGGCTCACGACGGTCCGGCTGCGTGCACTCGGTGAAACCGACGTCTCGGCCGTGCTTCAGCGCGAGCGCGGCATCGATCATGATCGTGCCGAGTTGATCGCTCGCCTCTCCGGCGGCTCCATCGGCCGTGCCCTCGCATTTGCCGGCGAAGATGGCAGGGACGGCCCATTGGAGGCGGCGCGCCAGATCGCGCGCGAATGGCTGGCGGCCGCGTGTGACCAGCGGTCCGGACGCCGCATTGTCGCCGCTCTTGCGCAACCGCCAGCCGGTGCGCGCGGCGCGTTCACGAGCCAGCTCCAGTTCCTGATCGTCTGGCTTCGTGATCTCGGTGCCGTCGCTGCCGGCGTCGACGACACCGTCACGAATCGCGACGGCATCGAATGGTTGCAGCGCGCCGCCACCCAACTGCCGGGTGCAGCCGCGGGCGCCGCCTCCGCGATTCAGGACATCGAGCGCGTGCTCCAACTCACGCAGAACAACATCAATCCGCAACTCACGGTATCCGCCTTGCTGCGCGTCATCGGCAGCCGACTTCGCGGCGAGCCCGTTACGTCAGGCGGACTGGCCATCGCAGGTTCGCTCGCCTGACCTTGTCGCGCCCGTACCGCCTCGTAGGTTTGCACAAAGTCTCGGGATCGGAGGAAACAACGGTGGTCTCGAATCCGTCCGGAGCCGGTGAGCAGCGGCTCACACACCAGGATGCATCCGGCCGGCCGGCCATGGTCGACGTGGCCGACAAGGACGTGACGGATCGCACGGCAACCGCGGTCGGCGAGCTGAGAATGCAGCCAGCCACGCTCGCCGCGCTGCGCGCGGGCACTACCCCGAAGGGTGATCCTCTGGTCGTGGCACAGATTGCAGCCATCCAGGCCGCCAAGCGCACCGCGGACCTGATTCCGCTGTGTCACCCGCTTGCTCTCTCGAACATCGATGTTCGGCTCGAACCCGACGACAGCATTCCCGGCGTCCGCGTGACTGCCACGGTTCGCGTGCGCGGCTCGACGGGCGTCGAGATGGAAGCACTCACTGCCGTAGCCGTTGCGCTGCTCACCGCATATGACATGCTGAAAGCGATCGAGAAAGGCATGCAGATCGGTGCGATTCGACTGCTTTCCAAGTCGGGCGGACGCAGCGGCGACTATCACGCGCGCTGATCGGACGGCTCGTCGGCCGTCGCCACCAGTAGACCAACGCTTTCAACGGCCCCGTCCACGATTTCACGGACTCTGAGCTTGAACGGCCCCAGCACGACACCGCGGCCGATTTCGAGGTGCTCGCCCAGCCGCTCGCGAAGTACTTCGTCCAGCGTCTTGCCGTCGTCCCCGCCATCGAGTTCGACGCCGTAGATCTCCTTCAAGTCGGCGAGCGTCGTGCTGCCCCGGATCGGAAACTCGAAGCCCTCCGCAAGGCTCTCGGCAACGCCGTGACCATGGAAGAGCAGATCTTCGACGAGTCCGCGAACCTCTTCATTCACCACGAAGAATACGTGATCGTTCGCCTGAAGTCGGGTACTGCCTCGAGGCGGGATGATCCGATCGCCGCGGACGATCATCGCTATGACAGCGTCATGCGGCAGAGCGAGGTCGCGCACCGTCCGATCGATGATGGGCGTGGACGCGGGCACCGTGTACTCGACGATGTCGCCCGTCAGGTTGCGCAGTGACGTGATCTCGAGAGATGCGGCGGCCACGGCAGGAACTTCTCGCTGAAGGCCGAGCATACGCGCGGCCGCAGGCATGCTCCAGCCCTGAATGAGGGCGGATACGAGCACCACGAAGAAGACTCCATCGAAAATCCCCTCACCGCCCGGAATCCCGAACAACAATGGAAACGTGCCGAGCACGATCGGCACGGCCCCCTTCAGACCGGCCAGCGAGATGAACGCAAGCTCCCGGAGGTTGTAACGGAATGGAATCAGCAGCGCCGCCACCGCGACCGGCCGCGCAATGAAGATCAGAACCCCCGCAATGATCAGGGCAGGGCCAGCCGTATCCAGGAGCCGGCTCGGAAAACTGAGCAGCCCGAGCAGTACGAACATTGAAATCTGCGCGAGCCACGCCGCACCATCGTGAAACAACAGGATGCCGCGTTGAAATACGACCTTGTGGCTGCCGATCACGATGCCGGCAATGTAGATCGCGAGGAAGCCGCTTCCGCCAAGCGTCGCAGCCAGGCCGAAACTCAGCAGACCGGCCGCCGCCGCGAACAATGGATAGAGTCCGGCCGCCCTGAGTTCAATGCGATTGATCATGGCAACCGCAAGCCGGCCGAACGAAAGACCGACCAGCCCTCCCACTCCCATCTGCGTCACGAACAGCCCCAGCATCCCCGCGCCGAGCGTCATCTCGCCCGACAGCACTTCCAGCAATCCGATAGTCAGGAAGATGGCCATCGGGTCGTTCGATCCGCTCTCGAATTCCAGCAATGATGAGAGGCGGGGCTCCAGATTCATCCCCGACGAGCGGAGTACGGCAAAGACTGCCGCCGCATCCGTCGATCCCACGATGCTGCCCAGAAGCAGACTCTCGAGCCACGGCAGGCGAAGAACCCAATGCGCGGCCAGCGCCGTAATCACCGCTGTGATCACCACGCCTGCCGTCGCCATGACCAACGCCGGCGCGAGGATCGGACGGATGCTCCGCATCGAGGTCCGCAGGCCGCCGTCGAACAGAATAATGGCCAGGGACACGGTTCCGACCCCGTGCGCAATCGTATAGTTCGCGAACTCGATCCCGCCGATCCCTTCCGAACCGGCTGCCATGCCGATCCCGATGAACAGGATCAGGAACGGAAGACCCGCCCGCGATGAGATCTTGCTCGACGCAATGCCGACGAGCAACAGGAGGGCACCCACAAAGATCAGGCGGTCGATGACAAACATCGGGCGAGTTTACGCCCGGTCCCGAATCGCGGCCAGTGCTTACCAGCCTGCCTCTTCGGTCCCGTATGAAACTCGGCCCGCCATTCACACCGCGGTCACAGGATCCGTCAGATGAAACGAGCGAGCGCAACGCTTGTACCTCTCGGTTCAACTCGGCCTGACGTCGCCGAACATCATACAGGGTCCAGCGGAGCGGTCTCGACGGCTGACATGTCACGTTTTCCGAGGGCCCTCATGTCGCGGTCCCGAGGGCCCACACGTTGTGGGCCCGAGGGCCGACATGTCACGTTTTCCGCGAATCGTGCGGTCAACGCGACACCAGGGCGGTCTCGACGGCCGACATGTCGCATTTTCCGCGAATAGCGCGGTCAACGCGACACCGGCGCGGTCTCGAGG